>NZ_JBIVED010000003.1:0-547256 GCF_044747445.1 Streptomyces sp. NPDC090083
TGGTACTGCAGGGGGGACCCTGTGGGAGAGTAGGACGCCGCCGAACAAATTGTGTGAGAACCCCTGTACCGTTTATTCGGTACAGGGGTTTTCTGTGTTTATGGGGTTGTGGAGAACGCCTGCTTTTCAAGCAGGCGCCGTATTACAGACGTCCCGCGCTCTTGAGAGCCAGGTAGGCGTCCGCCAGTGCCGGTGCGAGATCGTCCGGGGTCGCGTCGACGACGGTGACGCCGTGGCGGCGGAGTTTTTCCGCGGTGCGGTCGCGTTCGGTCTGGGCGCGGGCTGCGGCTGCGGCCTCGTAGACCGCCTCCGTGTTTCCGCGTGATGTGGCCATGAGGGCGATGTGGGGATCCGCTACGGATGCGACCAGAACCGTGTGGCGCTGGGTGAGTTGGGCGAGTACGGGGAGTAGGCCGTCTTCGACGGGGGCGGTGTCGAGGCTGGTCAGCAGGACGATCAGGGAGCGGCGGGGGGCCGTACGGATCGCGGTCGCTGCCAGGCCTCGGGCGTCTGTTTCGACGAGTTCGGGTTCGAGTGTCGCCATCGCGTTGACCAGGGACGGGAGTACGTCACGGGCGGTGCGGCCCTGGACGAGGGCGCGGACCCGGCGGTCGTAGGCGAGGAGGTCCACGCGGTCGCCGGCCCGGGATGCCAGGGCTGCCAGGAGCAGGGCTGCGTCCATGGAGGCGTCGAGGCGGGGGGCGTCGCCGACGCGGCCCGCTGAGGTGCGACCGGTGTCGAGGACCAGGAGGATGTGGCGGTCGCGTTCGGGGCGCCAGGTGCGGACCGCGACCGTGGTCTGGCGGGCGGTGGCGCGCCAGTCGATGGAGCGGGTGTCGTCGCCCGGGACGTATTCGCGCAGGCTGTCGAACTCTGTGCCCTCGCCGCGGGTCAGGACGCTGGTGCGGCCGTCGAGTTCGCGCAGGCGGGCGAGTTTCGAGGGGAGGTGCTTGCGGCTGGTGAAGGGGGGCAGGACGCGTACCGCCCAGGGGACCGTGTGGGTGCCTTGGCGGGTGAGGAGGCCGAGAGGGCCGTAGGAACGGATGGTCACTCGGTCTGCGTGGCGGTCGCCGCGGCGGGTGGGGCGGAGGCGAGTGGTGAGGCGGCGGCGTTCGCCCGGCGGGATCGTCAGGCGGTGGCGGGAGGCGGCGAACTCGGTGCCGGGGAGCCAGCTGCTGGGGGGCCAGGCGTCGCGGATGCGGGCGCGGAGCGGGCGGCGGGACGGGTTGGTGACCGTCAGGGTGACGTCGGCGGCTTCGCCCAGGCGTACGGAGGTGTCGCCCGAGCGGGTGAGGCTCAGGTGGCGGACCGGGGCGGCCAGGGCGAAGTCGCAGGCGCAGGCCAGCGCCAGAGGGGCGTTGACGGCGAGGATGCCTGTCCAGCTGGGTTCCCAGATGCCTACGGGGAGGGAGCCCAGGGCTGCGAGGAGGGCGGCGCGTCCGGTGAGGGCCATCAGCGGGGGACCGGGACGTGGGCGAGGATCGCGTTGATGACGGAGTCCGCCGTCACGCCCTCCATCTCGGCCTCGGGGCGGAGCTGTACGCGGTGGCGGAGGGTGGGGAGCGCGAGGGCCTTCACGTCGTCCGGGATGACGTAGTCGCGGCCGGTGAGCCAGGCCCACGCGCGCGAGGTGGCCAGGAGTGCGGTGGCGCCGCGCGGGGACACGCCGAGGGTGAGGGACGGCGACTCGCGGGTGGCGCGGCAGATGTCGACCACGTAGGCGGTGATTTCCGGGGAGATCGTCGTCTTCGCGACGGCCGCGCGGGCTGCTTCGAGATCTGCGGGGCCGGCGACGGGGCGCAGGCCGGCGGCGTGCAGGTCGCGTGGGTTGAAGCCCTCTGAGTGGCGGGTGAGGACGTCGATCTCGTCCTGGCGGGAGGGCAGAGGGATCGTCAGTTTGAGCAGGAAGCGGTCGAGTTGGGCCTCGGGGAGGGGGTAGGTGCCCTCGTACTCGACGGGGTTCTGCGTCGCGGCGACCAGGAACGGGTCGGGGAGGGTGCGCGGGGTGCCGTCGACCGTGACCTGGCGTTCCTCCATGGCTTCCAGCAGGGACGACTGGGTCTTCGGAGGGGTGCGGTTGATCTCGTCCGCGAGGAGCAGGTTGGTGAAGACCGGGCCGGGCTGGAAGCGGAACTCGGCGGAGCGGGTGTCGTAGACCAGGGAGCCGGTGACGTCGCTCGGCATCAGGTCCGGGGTGAACTGGATGCGCTTGGTGTCGAGTTCGAGCGCGGAGGCGAGGGCGCGGACGAGCAACGTCTTGGCGACCCCGGGGACTCCTTCCAGCAGGACGTGTCCGCGGCAGAGGAGGGCGACGACGAGACCGGTCACGGCGGGGTCCTGGCCGACCACGGCTTTGGCGATCTCGGCGCGCAGGGATTCGAGGGAGGCCCGGGCGGTGCCCGCGTCCCCCGTGGTCCCGGCGTTGTCAGTGGTCGGGTCCATCATGGACGGCGTACCTCTCTTTCGAGGGCGTCGAGTTGGTCGGCGAGTGCGATGAGGGCCGCGTCGTCGCTGGGCGGCGGGCCGAAGAGGAGGGCGTGCAGGGCCTGTCCGTCGCCGTGGAGGTGGGCGGAGAGCGCGGGGAGCAGGGCTTCGGGCGCGTGCGCCTGGGAGACGGGGACGCCGGTGAGGAGGGCGAGGCGGGTGCGGGTGGTGGAGCGCAGGGCGTTGGCCGCGCGGTCACGGGCGTTGGCCTTGCGGTAGAGGCGGGCGCGGCCTTCGACGGTCTCGGAGGCGCGGATCGCCACGGGGAGTTTTTCGGGCACCAGGGGGCCGAGTCGGCGTGCCCGCCACAGGGCGGCCACGGCTGCGGCGATGAACAGTTGCAGGGTGCCCCAGAGCCAGCCCGAGGGGAGCAGGTCGAAGAAGTCCCGGCTGCCGGAGTCGGTGGCGGAGGCATCGGCCAGGGAGGGGAGGTACCAGACCAGATGGGGGCGGGAGCCGAGGAGTTGGAGGGCGAGCGAGGCGTTGCCCTGCTTGTCGAGACGCTTGTTGAAGAAGATGTCGGGCGAGCCGATGACGACGGTGTCGCCGCCCCCGGCCGTGTCCGGGAGGCGGAGCAGGGTCGATCGGCCGTCACTGGGGTAGCACTCGTCGGCGTTGTCGGCGGTGGTCGTGTACCGGTAGTCGCCGGTCTCCGCGTCGCCCGCGCTCCGGGCGGCGGGCAGGAAGCAGTCGGGGGAGAACGTCGAGGACAGGGTCGGGGTGGGGTCTGCGGTGACCTCGGGGGCGAGCCGGGACAGGGACGCGGGACCGGGGGCGACGAGGACCGTACGGCTGCCGGAGTTCGCGAACGCCGTGTGCAGGCCGGACTGCTGACGGTCGGTCAGCAGGTCGGGGACGGCCACCAGGAGGGTGGTGCCGGGACCGGCTGCGGCGCGGGCCTGGGCCAGGGTGGTGACCACGCGGGTGGACACGCCCCGGTCGCCGAGGAGTTCGGCGACGGCACGGCTGCCGTAGGGGTCGGCGGAGCGCGGGTCGAGGTCGCCGTGCCGGGCGTCGGAGCGGATCGCCGCGATGGCGACGGCGGCGGCCAGGAGGATCACGAGGGCGAGGACGATGCCCCGCGCGCGGGTCCACACCTGGCGGGCGGTCGGCGCCGTCGAGGTGGCGGGAAGCGTGGCCTCCGCGGTCATCCGGCGGCCCCCTGGCTGGTGTGGTGGGCCGTGCTGTGGGCGCTGCTGGTGAGGACCGGCTTCGTGCGTTCCAGTTCGCGGTCGAGTTCGGCGATGCGGCGGTACGACTGCTCGCCCGCGCCGCGTCCGCCGTACGTGACGTCGTCGAAGTGGGCGGCGGCGGAACGGAGTTCGGCGGTGTGCGAGGGCAGTGCGCGGCCGGCTTCCGCGACGGCCTCGTCGGCGGTGCGGCCGGGGCGGACGTCGAGCAGGGCCCGTTCCTCCAGGGAGCGGACGATGGCGCGCATGCGTTCCTGCACGGCGGGGTTCCAGTGCCCCTGCGCCGCGTGCGCCTCGGCGGCCGAGCGGTGTTCGGCGGCGCTGCGCGGGCCGTCCTCGAACAGGGCGGCGGCGGAGCCTGGTTGGCGGCGGGGGGTGCCGAGGCGCCACCACAGGGCGGCGCCGACGGCGAGGACGGCCAGGACGACGACGAGCAGGCCGAGCGTGCCGCCGGGCGCGGCCTCCGATGCCCTGCTGAACAGTTTGTCGATCCAGTTCCAGATGGCGTCCAGGGCCCGCTGCACCAGGCTGGGGTCGTCCTGGTGGTACATCTGCTTGGACAGTTCGCGCCGGGCGGCCTCCCGCGCAGGGTCGCGCGGGATCGTCACCGGCGGCTCGTCGCCCGAGAGGGCCGACGACCGGACGACCGTGCCGTGGGCGCGCAGCAGCGCCCCCGCGACCGACTCGACGGCACGCGGCGGCGCCCCGGGTACCCCTGGGAGAACTCCCCCCGCCAGGCTCACCGCATCAGCTCCCCGGAGTGGGGCCGGGGGCGGCGGCGCCCTGGTCCGGGACGCCGGCGGCGCGGGCCAGGTCGAGGTCGAGGGCCTCGCGGCGGATGCGCTGGTCGATGTACAGGAGCACGGTGACGCCCGCCGTGATCGGGAACGAGATCATGCGGCCGATCACCGAGCCGACGCCGCTGATGATGAGGAACGTCCAGCCGAGGTCGCCGGTGCCGTCGACGAGCCCGCCGATGCCGTCGCCGCTGAACAGCCCGGCGATGAAGGCGAACGGGATGACGAGGATCGACGACAGGATGCTCGCGATGATCTGGGAGAGGAGCTGGATGCCGAAGATGCGCCACCAGGAGCCCCGGACCAGCTTCGCGGAGCGGGTCATCGACTTGATGATGCCCTGCTTCTCCAGCATCAGCGCGGGCGAGGCCAGGGAGAAGCGGATCGCCAGCCAGAGGGTGACGACGCAGCCGGCGAGGCCGCCGATGACGGCGAGCGCGATGCCCCCGTCCTCCGATCCGACGAGTGCCACGATGATGCCGGGCACGGTCGGGACGCCGATCAGGACGACGGCCATCAGGATCAGCAGGCAGATCAGGCCGAACAGCTTGAGCACCCGGGGGCGGGCGTCGCGCCAGGCCTCTCCGGCGGTGACCGGCTTGCCGAGCACCGCGCGGCTGGTGACCGAGGTGAGCAGGGCGGTGGCGACCACGGTGCCGATCAGGACGACCAGGTAGACGACGCCGGTGCTGAGGAAGGCCTCGCTCATGGCGCGGGTCACTTCGGAGGCGCTGGCGTTCGGGTCGTCGAGGGCGTTGGCGCTGGAGAGGTCGCTGAAGGCGAAGCCCTGGACGAGGACGACGATGGTCTGCATGACGACGGCGACGCCGAGCGAGACGCCCAGGACCGTGCGCCAGTAGGTGCGCATGGTGGAGACGGCACCGTCGAGGATCTCGCCCACGCCGAGCGGGCGGAGCGGGATGACACCGGGCTTGGCCGCGGGCGGCGGGCCGCTCCAGCCGGATCCCCAGCCTCCGGGAGAGCCGTAGCCGCCGTAGCCCCCAGGACCGCCGGGGCCGCCGCCGGGGTGGCCGCCGCCCCAGCCCGGGCCCGGTGGTGGGGGCGGTGGTGCCTGGTCCTGGCCGGGGGCGCCGGTGGGCGCGGACCACTGGGCGGCCGGCGGCTGCTCCTTGGACCACTGCGGGCCGGGGCCCTGCTGGTCCGCGGGCTGTGCGGGACCGGAGCCGTCGGCCGGCTCGGCGGTACCGGACGCGCCGGGCTCGGGCCCGTCGGGCGGGGCGGATCCGGGCGAGGCCCAGCCCGGAGTGTCGTTCATCGTCGCTCCTTCACGGTGCCCGTCCGCGGTCGCGGCGGCAGGTTGGCAGCCATCGTGCCATGGGGTGGTCGGGCGGTGACCGGCCGCGGTATGGGCTGCACACCTTCAATTGTCCGCCGGATACGGGGCAGACTGACCGCATGGCTGATCAGTACGCGCAATCCGGCGAGGACGGCCGGCCGACCGACATACCCGCGATCCGATGGGACGAACCCCCTGAGGGTCCTGTCCTGGTCCTTCTCGACCAGACGAGACTGCCGGCCGAGGAGGTCGAGCTGGTCTGCACGGACGCGTCCGCCCTGGTGGAGGCGATCCGCTCACTGGCGGTGCGCGGAGCACCGCTGCTCGGCATCGCGGGCGCGTACGGCGTCGCGCTCGCCGCCGCGCGGGGCTTCGACGTGGACGAGGCCGCGATCGCGCTGGCGGGCGCCCGGCCCACCGCGGTGAACCTCTCCGTGGGCGTTCGCAGGGCGCAGGCCGCGCACCGGGCCGCGCTCGCCGAGGGCGGTGGCGCCGAGCGGGCGGCGGGGGCCGCGTTGGCCGCGGCCCGGCGGCTGCACCAGGAGGACGCCGAGGCCAGCGCGCGGATGGCCGCGCACGGGCTGGCCCTGCTGGACGAGCTGCTGCCCGGCGGCGGGCACCGGATCCTGACGCACTGCAACACCGGGGCGCTGGTCTCCGGAGGCGAGGGGACGGCCTTCGCGGTGGCGCTCGCGGCGCACCGGGACGGGCGACTGCGGCGGCTGTGGGTGGACGAAACGCGTCCGTTGCTGCAAGGTGCTCGCCTGACGGCGTACGAGGCGGCACGCAACGGAATGGCGTACACCTTGCTCACGGACAACGCGGCGGGTTCCCTGTTCGCGGCGGGGGAGGTGGACGCGGTGCTGATCGGGGCGGACCGGATCGCCGCCGACGGTTCGGTGGCGAACAAGGTGGGGAGCTATCCGCTCGCTGTGCTCGCCCGGTACCACCATGTGCCGTTCATCGTGGTGGCGCCGGTGACGACCGTCGATCCGGACACGCCGGACGGGGCGTCCATCGAGGTGGAACAGCGCCCCGGATTCGAAGTGACGGAGATCACGTCACCCCAAGTGACGGTGTCGGGACCGGGAGGCGGGATTCCGTTGGCACCACTGGGGACCCAGGCCTACAACCCGGCGTTCGACGTGACGCCTCCCGAGCTGGTGACGGCGATCGTCACCGAAGAAGGCGCCGTTTCGCCCGTGACGGCGGAGGCGCTGGCAGAGCTGTGTGACAGGTCACGACAGGTAACGATTTAGTTAATGGGATGATGTCGTTTATGAAGGGACGAGTCCTTGTCGTCGATGACGACACCGCACTGGCCGAGATGCTCGGCATCGTGTTGCGTGGTGAAGGTTTTGAGCCGTCTTTCGTAGCCGACGGCGACAAGGCGCTGGCCGCTTTCCGTGAGAGCAAGCCCGACCTGGTGCTCCTGGACCTGATGCTGCCCGGACGGGACGGCATCGAGGTGTGCCGCCTGATCAGGGCGGAGTCCGGGGTACCGATCGTGATGCTCACGGCGAAGAGTGACACCGTCGACGTCGTGGTGGGCCTGGAGTCGGGCGCGGACGACTACATCGTGAAGCCGTTCAAGCCGAAGGAGCTGGTCGCCCGGATCCGGGCCCGGCTGCGGAGGTCGGAAGAGCCCGCGCCCGAGCAGCTCGCCATCGGCGACCTGGTCATCGACGTCGCCGGTCACTCCGTGAAGCGGGACGGGCAGTCCATCGCCCTGACCCCGCTGGAGTTCGACCTGCTGGTCGCACTGGCCCGCAAACCGTGGCAGGTGTTCACCCGCGAGGTGCTCCTGGAACAGGTCTGGGGCTACCGGCACGCGGCCGACACCCGGCTGGTCAACGTGCACGTCCAACGGCTGCGCTCCAAGGTCGAGAAGGACCCCGAGCGGCCCGAGATCGTGGTGACCGTCCGCGGTGTCGGTTACAAGGCGGGACCGAGCTGACATGTCCAGAGACAGTGCCGCTTCGGCACCCGGGGGGTCCGGGGCTCGTGCGGGGCGGCCTGTCGGCCGGACGGCGGCGGGCTCCCGCTGGGGACGCCTGCTGGAGGGCGGGCTGCTCCAGGGCGGGGTCCAGGGCAGCCCGGTCCTGCGCCTGTTCATGCGCTGGGTGCGCCGGCCACTGCTGCCCGTCATGCGGCTGTGGCGGCGCAACATCCAGCTCAAGGTCGTCGTCACCACCCTGCTGATGTCGCTCGGCGTCGTCCTGCTGCTCGGCTTCGTCGTCATCGGCCAGGTGCGCAACGGCCTCCTGGACGCCAAGGTGAAGGCCTCCCAGAGCCAGGCCACGGGCGGCTTCGCCGTGGCCAAGCAGCGGGCCGACGAGGCGGCCACCGGAACAGCCGACGACGGCTCCGCGACCGGCGGCAGCCCCTCCCAGAACGTCATCCAGTGGATGAGCGACCTCGTGTCGTCGCTCTCCAGCGGCGGCCAGGGCGCCTTCGACGTGGTGACCCTGCCCGCCGGCATGGACAGCGGCAGCGGACGCAGCCCGCGCGGCTCCGGCTACGTCGACCCGTCGGCCAGCGTCCCCGAGGACCTGCGCGCACGGGTCAACGACCGCACGACCGCCGCCCAGAGCTACACCCGGATCATCTACAGCAACGGCAAGGAGTCCCAGCCGGCCCTGGTCGTGGGCAAGCAGGTCAACGACCCGAACGGCGATCCGTACCAGCTGTACTACCTCTTCCCGCTCACCCAGGAGGAGAAGTCGCTCAGCCTGGTCAAGGGAACCCTCGCCACCGCCGGGCTCTTCGTCGTCGTCCTCCTGGGAGCCATCGCCTGGCTCGTCGTCCGCCAGGTCGTCACCCCGGTGCGGATGGCCGCGGGGATCGCCGAGCGGCTCTCCGCCGGACGCCTCCAGGAACGCATGAAGGTCACCGGCGAGGATGACATCGCGCGCCTCGGCGAGGCCTTCAACAAGATGGCGCAGAACCTCCAGCTGAAGATCCAGCAGCTGGAGGACCTGTCGCGGATGCAGCGGCGCTTCGTGTCCGACGTGTCGCACGAACTCCGGACGCCGCTCACGACCGTACGGATGGCAGCGGATGTCATCCACGACGCGCGCGTGGACTTCGATCCGATGACCGCGCGCTCGGCCGAACTGCTCGCCGACCAGCTCGACCGGTTCGAGACACTCCTCGCGGACCTCCTGGAGATCAGCCGCTTCGACGCGGGCGCGGCGGCCCTGGAGGCCGAGCCGATAGACCTCAGAGAGGTCGTACGGCGGGTCCTGAGCGGCGCCGAGCCGCTCGCCGAACGCAAGGGCACACGGATACGCGTCGTCGGCGACCAGCAGCCCGTGGTCGCCGAGGCCGACGCCCGGCGGGTCGAGAGGGTGCTGCGCAACCTCGTCGTCAACGCCGTGGAGCACGGCGACGGCAAGGACGTCATAGTCAAGCTCGCCACCGCGGGCGGAGCCGTCGCCATCGCGGTGCGCGACTACGGGGTGGGGCTCAAGCCCGGTGAGGCGACCCGGGTGTTCAGCCGCTTCTGGCGGGCCGACCCGGCACGCGCGCGTACCACCGGCGGTACGGGTCTGGGACTGTCCATCGCCCTGGAGGACGCGCGGCTGCACGGCGGCTGGCTGCAGGCGTGGGGCGAACCGGGCGGCGGGTCGCAGTTCCGGCTGACGCTGCCGCGCACCGCCGACGAACCGCTGCGGGGCTCGCCCATACCCCTGGAGCCCAAGGACTCACGCCGTAATCGCGGACTTAATGAGGCCGGTCTGCCCAGCGGGGGCGGGGACAAGCGCGCGACGGTCCCGGTGCAGCCGATGGGTGACCAGGGAGCGCCGATATCCGCGCGGACCCCGATCGCCCCCAGACTGAACACCACGACCGCGACGGCGGACCCGACGGCACTGCCCGGCAACGGCGCGCGCGTGGTGCCCCGGCCGACCGGCGGCACCCGGCGCCAGGAGGACCGGCCGGCCGCGGAACCGGGGCGGAGCGAGGCCGCGGGCGGCACGGACCCGGCCGCCGCGCCGGAGAACTCGACCAAGCAGGGGGAGGCATCTCGTGGGCGCTGACCGCGTGGGGGGCGCCCGGCGCAGGCAGGGACGCACGGTGGCGTACGCCGCGTGTGGCATCGCCGTACTGGCGGGATGCGCCTCGATGCCCGACAGCGGAGACCTCCGGGGAGTCGAGTCGACGCCCCGACAGGACACCCAGGTGCGCGTTTTCGCGATGCCACCCCGGGAGGACGCGTCGCAGGGCGAGATCGTGCAGGGCTTCCTGGAGGCACTGACCAGCGACGACCCGGACTTCAAGACGGCACGCATGTACCTGACCGCCAAGGCCGCGCGCGGCTGGCAGCCGGAGCAGTCCACCACGGTCCTCGCCGACGGCCCGAGCACGGAGGCCCTCCGCGCCCCGGCGGGCCGGGAGGACACCGACACCTTCACGTACACGCTGACCGGCGACCGGGTCGCCACGGTGGACGCGCAACAGGCCTACTCCCCGGCGGACGGCCAGTACAGCAAGTCCCTCCACCTCACGAAGGACGCGAAGAGCGGCCAGTGGCGCATCGACGAACTGCCGCAGGGCGTCGTCCTGGGCGAGTCGGACTTCCAGCGCAACTACATGTCGGTCAACAAGTACTACTTCGCGTCGAACACGTCGGCCGCCACGAGCTCGCAGCCGATCGCGGTCGCAGACCCCGTGTTCGTACGGCGCCGGGTGGACCCCGTCACGCAGATGGTGCGGTCGCTGCTCAACGGACCGACCAGCTGGCTCGGGCCCGTGGTCAGGTCGAGCTTCCCCACCGGGACGACGCTCCGCAAGGGCGTCACCTCGCTGACACCCGACGACCAGAACAAACTCACCGTCCCGCTGAACCAGACGGCCTCGCGGGTCGGGCTCGCCCGGTGCAACGAGATGGCCACGCAGATCCTCTACACGCTCCAGACGATGACGCCCACGGTGGACGAGGTCGAGCTGCAGGCCGCGAACGGCGCCCAGTTGTGCGTCTACTCCGAGGAGAGCGCGGCGGGCCTCGCGGCACACGGCGCCGTGAACCGTCCCGAGTACCTGTACTTCCTCGACGACAAGCACCGGGTGGTACGGATGCCCGGCGCGGGCGGCACACACGCCGATCCGGTGCCGGGCGCACTGGGCGAGGGCGACAAGCAACTGCGGTCGGTGGCGATCTCGCGCGACGAGGAGACCGGAGCCGGCGTCGGCCTCGACGGGAAGTCGCTCTACGTCAGCTCGATGGTGTCCGGCGCATCGCTCGGCGACCCGGTGCTGACCAGCCAGGGCAAGACCGAGGACGACCGGCTGACGGCGCCCAGCTGGGACGCGCAGGGCGACCTCTGGGTGGCCGACCGCGACCAGGCCAACCCCCGGCTGCTCCTGCTGCAGAAGGGCGCGGGACAGCCCATCACGGTGGAGGCGCCGGGGCTGGACGGCCGTATCGAGTCCGTTCGGGTGGCCGCCGACGGGGTGCGGATAGCGATCGTCGTGGAGAAGGACGGCAAGCGGTCCCTGCTCGTCGGACGCATCCAGCGGGGCGGGACGAGCGGCGAGCCGCCGGAGGTCTCGGTCCTCGAACTGCGGTCCGTCACCCCGGACCTGGAGGAGATCACCGCCATGTCGTGGGCCGGGGACAGCCGGCTCGTGGTGGTGGGCCGCGAGCACGAAGGCGTCCTCCAGATGCGGTACGTCCAGGTCGACGGCTCCACACCGGAGGGCCCGGCACCCGCCGCCCTGACCGGGGTCAAGGAGATCGCCGCGTCCGAGGACGACAAGCTGCCGCTGGTGGCCTACTCGGAGGACGGGATCGTACGGCTGCCCAGCGGGGCGCAGTGGCAGAAGGTGATCAAGACGGGCTCGGCGCCGGTCTATCCGGGGTGAGGCGCCGCTGCGTCCAGGAAGTCGAGGCGCGCTGACGTTCGACGCGTCGGGGCATGCCGACGCATGGCGGCGCATGTCGGCGGGGCATGTCAGAGCATGTCGGGGCGTTGAGCGGGCGGACTGAATGCGGCCGTCTCCGGTCGGGCTGAGGCTCGGTGGAGGCGGCCGTTCACGTGGTCCGGGCGGCTTCCGGTGCGGCCTCGTACTCGTCCGGGGTGACGGCTGCCGACGCTTGCGCGGAGTTGTCCACAGGCCGTTGTCCACAGGGGTGGCCGCTCGGCGCAGCCACGGGCACAGTGGTGGACATGCGGGGGTGGTGGCGGGACCTGACGGATCTGGTGCTGCCGGCCGAGTGCGGAGGCTGCGAAAAGCCTCGCACGGTGCTCTGTCCGGAGTGCCGTGCCGCCCTGACCGGGGCCGCGCCGAGCCGGGTGCGACCGATGCCCGAGCCGTCCGGACTACCGGCCACGTACGCGACAGCCCCGTACGCGGACGAGGTGCGCGCGATGCTCCTCGCCCACAAGGAACGAGGAGCGCTGGCCCTCGCGGGGCCACTGGGCGCGGCGCTGGCGGGGGCGGTGCGGGTGGGGGTGCGGGAGGCGGGGTGGGAGGGGTGGGGGAGGGGGAGCCCCCAATCGTCAGCCCAGCGGCACCCGGACCTCCGTCCCACTCACCTCCGTGCCACTCACCTCCGTCCCACCCACCCCCGCCCCCCGGCCCAAGCCCCCCTGCTGCTCGTCCCCGTGCCGTCCGCGCGGGCGACCGTGCGGGCCCGGGGGCATGATCCGGCGCGGCGGATCGCGCTCGCGGCGGCGGGTGAGTTGCGGCGGACCGGGACGCCGGCCCGGGTGGCCGCGGTGTTGCGGCAGGGGCGGTGGGTGGCCGACCAGGCGGGGCTCAACTCCCGGCAGCGGCTGGAGAATCTCGCCGGTGCGCTGGAGGTGGTCCAGGGCGGTGGTCGGCTGCTCGCCGGAGTTCCGGTGGTGCTCGTCGACGACCTGATGACTACCGGGGCCACTTTGAGGGAGGCGGCGCGTGCCGTGCGGGAGGCGATCGGGTGCGAGCGGGAAGTTGGCGCGACTGCCGCTGTGTATGCGCGTGCGTCCAGGGAAGGCAGAGAAGAACACACCGAGAGATCAATGGAGAACAGGAGGAACATGGCACTCAGTGCAACAAGATTCGTGGGTGTGAACGGGCCCGATGACCCGGTCTGCGCGGCGGTGATCGCGGCCTCGCCAGATTCCTTCGAAATAAACCGGAACTGACTGCGATCTTGCGTCGTTGCAGGTAATGACAGGGCTAATTCACCTGAACGGAGGTACGGGGCAGTAGAGGGTGACGACATCCGTCCGGGCGAGATATGTTCGGTTGTGAGAGAAAGGCGCACGTCGCGCCTCTCCTATCCGAATGTCGTGCTGCGGGTTTTCTGCAATCACTCGCCGCCATGGGGTGGAGATCTTGCCCATGGGGGAGGAGGAGGTGGAAGTCACCGAGTCCGAGGTTCCGGGGCGACCGGAGCCTGGTGCGAAAGGGAGACGCTCCGCAGCGAGGCGGAGCGATCCGGGAACGGAGTTCTGCGTGGACATCGTCGTCAAGGGCCGCAAGACAGAGGTGCCCGAGCGGTTCCGCAAGCACGTGGCCGAGAAGCTGAAGCTGGAGAAGATCCAGAAGCTCGACGGCAAGGTGATCAGCCTCGACGTGGAGGTGTCCAAGGAGCCGAACCCCCGACAGGCCGACCGCTGTGACCGAGTGGAGATCACGCTCCGCTCCCGCGGTCCGGTGATCCGGGCGGAGGCATCGGCCAACGATCCGTACGCGGCGCTCGACCTCGCGGCGGAGAAGCTGGACGCCCGGCTGCGCAAGCAGCACGACAAGCGCAACACGCGCCGCGGTGCCCGCCGGCTCACGGCCGCCGAGGTCCCCGACCACGTCCCGGGCGCCGCGACGCTCAACGGCAACGGCCAGGCCGTCCCGGACGAGCAGTCGGACGGTGTGCCCACCAAGAAGATCGGCTCGCTGGAGGTCAAGGGCGAAGGTCCCCTGGTCGTCCGCGAGAAGACCCACGTCGCCTCTCCGATGTCCCTCGACCAGGCGCTCTACGAGATGGAACTGGTCGGACACGACTTCTACCTGTTCGTCGACTCCGAGACCAAGGAACCGAGCGTCGTCTACCGGCGGCACGCCTACGACTACGGCGTCATCCACCTGAGCACGGACCCGATGGTCACGCAGGCGCAACCGCCCGCGGCGGGTGGCACGCTGGGCGGCTGAGCCACCCGGCCGAGAGTTGAACCGGTGCCCCTGGAGCGCGTGTGCGCCCCCAGGGGCACCGGTGTGCGACCACTTCGCGCCCCGCTTCGTGACCGCACTGTCGTCCGGGCATGGAATCATGGCCGTACAGGGCCCAACCGGTGGGCCGCTGCCTTGGGTTGGCGATGGCGCAGGACCACAGGCCACAGCCTTCAGGGGGAGGAACGATGGCGGACAGCTTCGGACCGATGCATGTCGGGGATGCCGACGGCGGCGTCGTCGGCATGGGCCCGGAAGCGGGCTCGACACGCAAGGAGCCGATCAGGGTCCTGGTCGTGGACGACCACGCCCTCTTCCGGCGCGGCCTGGAGATCGTGCTGGCGGCCGAGGAGGACATCCAGGTCGTCGGCGAGGCCGGTGACGGCGCCGAGGCCGTGGACAAGGCCGCCGATCTGCTGCCGGACATCGTCCTGATGGACGTGCGGATGCCGAAGCGGGGCGGCATCGAGGCATGCACCTCCATCAAGGAGGTGGCACCCAGCGCGAAAATCATCATGCTCACGATCAGCGACGAAGAGGCTGATCTCTACGACGCGATCAAGGCGGGTGCGACGGGATATCTCCTCAAGGAGATCTCGACCGACGAGGTGGCCACCGCCATTCGCGCCGTCGCCGACGGGCAGTCGCAGATCAGCCCCTCCATGGCGTCGAAACTCCTCACCGAGTTCAAGTCGATGATCCAGCGCACCGACGAGCGCCGGCTGGTGCCCGCGCCCCGGCTCACCGACCGTGAGCTGGAGGTCCTCAAACTCGTCGCCACCGGTATGAACAACCGTGATATCGCCAAGCAGTTGTTCATCTCCGAGAACACCGTGAAGAACCATGTGCGCAACATCCTGGAGAAGCTGCAGCTGCACTCCAGGATGGAAGCCGTGGTCTACGCGATGCGGGAGAAGATTCTCGAGATCCGCTGAGCCCTCGGCCCTTCAGCCCCTCAGCCCCTCGACCCCTTGGGATCCGCTGATTCCTCTCCCCCGGGATCCGTTGACCCCTTCCCCCGGGATCCGTTGACCCCTTCCCCCGGGATCCGCTGATCCCCTCAGCTAATCCGCCGCTCTCTCACATCACGCCCCCGTCGCTCACGCCAGGAGTCGGACGAGTTCCCTGGCCAAGGGGGCGCGCAGCTCCGGGGCGTCGACCCGCTCCACGCGTACGTCCGTGCAGTCCACCCAGCTCGCGGCCTCGACCAGAGCCTGTGCGACGGACGGGACGGCCTTCGCGTCGTCCAGGGTGACCTGCTTGGCCACCAGGGTGCGGCCCTCGCGCGCGGGGTCGACGCGACCGACCAGCCGGCCGCCGGCGAGCACCGGCATCGCGAAGTAGCCGTGGATGCGCTTCGGCTTGGGCACGTAGGCCTCCAGGCGGTGGGTGAAGCCGAAGATGCGCTCCGTGCGGGCCCGCTCCCAGACGAGGGAGTCGAACGGGGACAGGAGGGTGGTGCGGTGGCGCCCGCGCGGGGGTGCCGCCAGGGCCGCCGGGTCCGCCCAGGCGGGCTTGGACCAGCCCTCGACGGTGACCGGGACCAGACCCGAGTCGGCGATCACCGCGTCGACCTGCTCGCCCTTGAGGCGGTGGTAGTCGGCGATGTCCGCGCGCGTGCCGACGCCCAGCGACTGGCCCGCCAGGGCGACGAGGCGGCGGAGGCACTCCGTGTCATCCAGTTCGTCGTGCAGCAGCTCTTGCGGGATCGCGCGCTCGGCGAGGTCGTACACCCGCTTCCAGCCGCGGCGCTCCACGCACACCACCTCGCCGTACATGAGTGCGCGCTCGACGGCGACCTTGGCGCCGGACCAGTCCCACCACTCGCTGGTGCGTTTGGCGCCGCCCAACTCCGTGGACGTGAGCGGGCCTTCGGCGTGGAGCTGCTTGACGACCTGGTCGTAGGTGCCGTCCGGGAGGTCGTGGTTCCAGTGCGGGCGGGCGCGGTAGGCGCGGCGGCGGAAGGCGAAGTGCGGCCACTCCTCCACGGGGAGGATGCACGCGGCGTGCGACCAGTACTCGAAGGCGTGGGGTCGTGCCGGAGAGGCGCCCGCGGGTGTGGTCGTCCAGTACGCGTCCTCCACCGTCTTGCGCGGGACGGCGCCGAGGCGCGCGTACGGGATGAGTTCGTGGGAGCGGGCGAGGACCGAGATGGTGTCGAGCTGGACCGCGCCGAGATGGCGGAGCACGCCGCGCACGCCACCGCGGCGGTCGGGGGCGCCGAGGAAACCCTGTGCGCGCAGGGCGATGCGGCGGGCGTCGGCTGCCGACAGGTCGGTCGTGGGGCGCGGGGCACTCGTCATGTCTCCGCACGATAGACGGTGCCACTGACAGTGCGGGCTGAGCTGCGGATTCGTCCCGCTACGACCGAGCCGGAAGATACGGCGCCGTCGACGGCAGGCCCTGGTCCGACGGGAGCAGGGAGCCGATCCAGCAGTCCCGTCGTACGCCCTTGTTGTTGATCGCGGAGCGGAGCGTGCCCTCGATGGTGAAGCCGGCGTGTTCGGCGACCTTGCGGGAGCCCTTGTTGCCGACCTCCGCGCGCCACTCCACGCGGTCGATCGAGAGGCGGGTGAAGGACCAGCGGGCGACGGCGATGGTGGCCTCGGTGATGTAGCCGTTGCCGCGGTGTTCCTTCGTGGCCCAGAAGCCGACCTCGCCGACACCCAGGGAACGCATGGTGATCGCGAGCATGCCCACCAGCTCGCCTTCGGGGAGAAAGACGCCGAAGGTGAACATCGAACCGTTCTCCCAGCCCTCCGGGACCAGTTGTTCGGTGAAACTCCGCGCGTGCTCCAGGAGGTAGGGCGAGGGGATCGTCGTCCAGCGCTGGATCTCGGGGTCCTGGGCCGCGGAATACACGACGTCGGTGTCCTGCGGCCCGACGCTGCGCAGGAGAAGACGGTCGGTCGTGAGCGTGACGGGTTCCATCGGCCGATTCTGCTCGGGGGCGCACAAGGACGCCATACTTTTGCGCTGCGTGAGCGGGTGATCACATTTCGCGCAATTCCTCGCGGGGACGCGGCACCATCGGTGACTCCCGGACGTTGTCCCTTTGAAGCAGATTTGAAGGACTGGACGGTCGGCGTCCCCTGCAGGCTCCCGGCGTGGCGGGGTCCTCGCATACGATGGCCGTTGCTCAGTCATGTCATTGGAAACCGACCGTCCCAGGCCCGACCGGCAAGGAGACCAACCCCCGTGTCCGTCCTCTCGAAGATCATGCGTGCAGGCGAAGGCAAGATCCTGCGCAAGCTGCACCGCATCGCGGACCAGGTCAACTCCATCGAAGAGGACTTCGTCGACCTCTCCGACGCCGAGCTGAAGGCCCTCACCGAGGAGTACAAGCAGCGCTACGCCGATGGTGAGACCCTGGACGACCTGCTCCCCGAGGCGTTCGCCACCGTGCGCGAGGCCGCCAAGCGCGTCCTCGGCCAGCGTCACTACGACGTGCAGATGATGGGCGGCGCGGCCCTGCACCTCGGCTACGTCGCCGAGATGAAGACCGGCGAGGGCAAGACCCTGGTCGGCACCCTGCCCGCGTATCTGAACGCCCTCTCCGGAGACGGCGTCCACCTCATCACGGTCAACGACTACCTGGCCGAGCGCGACTCCGAGATGATGGGGCGCGTCCACAAGTTCCTGGGCCTCGAGGTCGGCTGCATCCTCGCCAACATGACCCCGGCCCAGCGCCGTGAGCAGTACGCGTGCGACATCACCTACGGCACGAACAACGAGTTCGGCTTCGACTACCTGCGCGACAACATGGCGTGGTCGCAGGACGAGCTGGTGCAGCGCGGCCACAACTTCGCGATCGTCGACGAGGTCGACTCGATCCTCATCGACGAGGCCCGTACGCCGCTGATCATCTCCGGCCCGGCCGACCAGGCCACCAAGTGGTACGGCGACTTCGCCAAGCTGGTCACCCGCCTGAAGCAGGGCGAGGCCGGCAACCCGCTCAAGGGCATGGAGGAGACGGGCGACTACGACGTCGACGAGAAGAAGCGCACGGTCGCCATCCACGAGGCCGGTGTCACCAAGGTCGAGGACTGGCTGGGCATCGACAACCTCTACGAGTCGGTGAACACCCCGCTGGTGGGCTACCTGAACAACGCCATCAAGGCGAAGGAGCTCTTCAAGAAGGACAAGGACTACGTCGTCATCGACGGCGAGGTCATGATCGTCGACGAGCACACCGGCCGTATCCTCGCCGGCCGCCGCTACAACGAGGGCATGCACCAGGCGATCGAGGCGAAGGAAGGGGTGGACATCAAGGACGAGAACCAGACCCTCGCCACGATCACCCTGCAGAACTTCTTCCGCCTCTACAACAAGCTCTCCGGCATGACCGGTACGGCGATGACCGAGGCCGCCGAGTTCCACCAGATCTACAAGCTCGGCGTCGTCCCGATCCCGACCAACCGGCCGATGGTCCGCAAGGACCAGTCCGACCTGATCTACCGCACCGAGGTCGCGAAGTTCGAGGCGGTCGTCGACGACATCGCCGAGAAGCACGAGAAGGGCCAGCCGATCCTCGTCGGTACGACGTCGGTCGAGAAGTCCGAGTACCTCTCGCAGCAGCTCGCCAAGCGCGGCATCCAGCACGAGGTGCTGAACGCCAAGCAGCACGACCGTGAGGCGCCGATCATCGCCCAGGCCGGCCGCAAGGGCGCCGTCACCGTCGCCACCAACATGGCTGGCCGCGGTACGGACATCAAGCTCGGCGGCAACCCCGACGACCTCGCCGAGGCGGAGCTGCGTCAGCGCGGCCTCGACCCCGAGGAGCACATCGAGGAGTGGGCCCAGGCCCTGCCCGCCGCCCTGGAGAACGCCGAGCAGGCGGTCAAGGACGAGTTCGAAGAGGTCAAGGACCTCGGCGGCCTCTACGTCCTCGGTACCGAGCGGCACGAGTCGCGCCGTATCGACAACCAGCTGCGCGGTCGCTCCGGCCGACAGGGCGACCCGGGCGAGTCCCGCTTCTACCTCTCCCTCGGCGACGACCTGATGCGCCTGTTCAAGGCCCAGATGGTCGAGCGCGTGATGTCGATGGCGAACGTCCCGGACGACGTGCCGATCGAGAACAAGATGGTCACGCGCGCGATCGCGTCCGCCCAGTCGCAGGTCGAGCAGCAGAACTTCGAGACCCGCAAGAACGTCCTCAAGTACGACGAGGTCCTCAACCGTCAGCGTGAGGTCATCTACGGCGAGCGCCGCCGCGTCCTGGAGGGCGAGGACCTTCAGGACCAGGTCGTGCACTTCATGGACGACACGATCGACGCGTACATCACCGCGGAGACCGCCGAGGGCTTCCCGGAGGACTGGGACCTCGACCGTCTGTGGGGCGCGTTCAAGCAGCTCTACCCGGTGAAGGTCACCGTGGAGGAGCTGGAGGAGGCGGCCGGGGACCGGGCCGGTCTGACCGCCGAGTTCATCTCCGAGTCCATCAAGGACGACATCCACGAGCAGTACTCGGGGCGTGAGGAGCAGCTCGGCTCCGAGATCATGCGTGAGCTGGAGCGGCGGGTCGTGCTGTCGGTCCTGGACCGCAAGTGGCGTGAGCACCTCTACGAGATGGACTACCTCCAGGAGGGCATCGGCCTGCGCGCGATGGCCCAGAAGGACCCCCTGGTCGAGTACCAGCGCGAGGGCTTCGACATGTTCACCGCCATGATGGACGGCATCAAGGAGGAGTCCGTCGGCTACCTGTTCAACCTGGAGGTCCAGGTCGAGCAGCAGGTCGAGGAAGTCCTCGTCGAGGACGACAGGCCGTCCCTCGACAAGGAGGACACGGTGCCCGCGCAGGCGAGCGGCCGTCCTGAGATCCGCGCCAAGGGCCTCGACGCCCCGCAGCGGCCGGACCGGCTGCACTTCTCCGCGCCGACCGTGGACGGCGAGGGCGGCATCGTCGAGGGCGACTTCACCAGCGACGACGAGCCGGTGCGCTCCGAGGCGGACGGCCTCACGCGCGCGGAGCGCCGCAAGCAGGGCCGCCGGGGCAGCCGCCGCAAGAAGTGACGGGTCGCTCCGCCGGGTCGAGCGGTGAGCGGCGGACCCGGAGAGGGTGCGGTCGTCAGTGGGCAGGCCCGCATGAGGGCGTGAGCCTGTTGGGGCCGTGCTCCGCGAAGAGGCTCTGAAGGGCCGGGCATCTTGAGGATGCCCGGCCCTTCGGCTTGCCTGCGGCGGTGCGTCCCTGGGCATGCGCGCCCGGAGGGCGTTGTCGGTCGTCGTCCCGGCGGTGGCGGTGTTGTCAGTCGTCGTCCTGGTGCGGGGCGCGGGGGCCGCCCAGTTCCACCGCGGTGCAGCGCCAGCGCAGGTCCGCGCCCTGCTCCAGCCGGAAGGCCATGGCGCGCACCTGGTCACCGGCGCCGATGCGGGCGAAGGCCTCCACGGCGCCGGGGCGGGCGACGTAGTAGCCGATGTCCCTGACCACCGGGCGGACACCGCGGGTGGCACGCAGGGGACCGTGTTCGGCGAGGCGGATCAGTTCGTCGTAGGCGGGGCCCGCGGTGTGCCGGAGCATCCAGTGGACGGGCCGCTGACCGCTCAGTACGGCGAGGAGGCGGTCGGCGAAGACGTCGGTGGGGCGGGGCTGGGGGACGCGGGCGCGGGCGGCGGCTTGGGCTGCCTGAGCGGTCGGGGCGGTGCGGGCGGTCCTGGTGGTCGGGGCGGTAGGCGCGGTTCGGGCGAGCCCGGTGTGGGGTTCGGCGGGGCGTGAGGCCGGGTGGGTGCCCTGGCTCGCCGTCCGCGGAGGAGACGTGGAGACCGCGTCCCGGCCCGTCGCGGACTCCGGGGTCGTAGGAGCCCCGGCACGGCCCACAGCGTTCGCCCTGCGGCCGTTTCCGGGGGCGGCCGTGCGTCCTGCGCCCCGGCCCGGTCCGCTGCCGGGAGCGCCCGGACCGGTGGGCGGGGTGCCCGTGCCCGGCCGCCTCTCCACCACCGTGTTCCTGGACCTCTCGGCCCCCTCGGCCACCTCGGCCACCGGAGTCGTGCGGGGTGTGCCCCCGGCCTGGCCGCGCGGTGTGCTCGTGCCGGGGCGGCGGGGGTCTCGGCGGGTCGGGGGGCGGGTCGGGGTGTGCTGGGCGGTCCTGGTCATGACCTTGTGCATGAGGGTCCCCGTTGGATCGGCCCGGGATGTACCGGGAAGTAACTTTCTGGTTGGGGATCTTGTACGGGGCCCCGGGCGGAGGTGGCAAGGATGTGGCGGAGCGCGTCGGAGGGGCCGGAACATTCACTTATCCAGGTGATTTCCGCCCCCGCGGGCCGATGGCCACGGGGGTGCCCAGGGTGAATTCCGGGCGTGAGGTGGACGGTTCCGAGGGGGTGGGCGGGAACTCGATGGGGGACACGCGCACGTATCCTGAAGGCCCTCGCGGAGGCGCGGCACCGTCCGCGGAACGTCCTCCCCGGGGCACTCCGACTACGAAAGCGGCCAGCCATGCGCGTCTACGTCCCCCTGACCCTCCCCGGTCTCGCCGAGGCGTACAAGACGGGCGAGCTGGGGACCGGACCCTTCGTCGCCTACGCCGTCACGCCCGCGCTGCGCGAGTGGTATCTCTCCGACGACATCGAGGAGTTGGAGTACGCGGCGCTGAACCGGGCCGCCCTCGCCTCGCTGCGGCTGCTCGCCGTCCACCCCGACGCGCCCCGGCGCCGGGTCGTGGTCGCCGTCGACGTGCCCGACGGCACCGCGCACGGTGACCCCGACCGCGGACTCGACCCGGCCGCGCTCGGCGAGGTCCGGGTGACCGGAACGGTGGCGCTGGCCAAGGCGGCGGCCGTACACGTGGATCTCGGCGACGCGGAGGCCGATGTGAGCGCCGCCGCCGACGCGCTCGCCGCGGCCGATCACGGGGACGACGACGCGCAGTTCGTCGTGGACGGGGCCGAGGACCACGAGCTGCTCTGGTACGCGACGCAGGAGATCCCGAACCTCGTCGGGTCGGCCGACTGAGCCCGGCCGACTGCGCCCGACCGATGGAGTCCGGCCGGCTGAGCCCGGCCGACTGAGTCTGTCCCGCGCCGGTATATGGCCGTTGACCTGGGCTTCTCCTGATTGTCAGTGGCGGCGGGTACGTTTTTGGCATGGGGATGCAAGGAAGCGCGCACATCGTCTGGGACTGGAACGGCACGCTGTTCCACGACAATGACGCGATCATCGGGGCGACGAACGCGGCGTTCGCCGAGCTGGGGCTGACGCCGATCACGATGGAGCAGTACCGGGCGCTGTACTGCGTGCCGGTGCCCAAGTTCTACGAGCGGCTGCTGGGACGGCTGCCCACCGACGCCGAGTGGGAGGTCATGGACGGCACCTTCCACCGGTACTACACGGAGCACCGCGCCGTCTGCGGGCTCACCGAGGGCGCGGCGGACCTGCTCGCGGGATGGCGGACCGCGGGCCGCAGCCAGTCGATCCTCAGCATGTACGGCCATGACGAACTCGTCCCGCTGGTGAGGGAGTTCGGGATCGAGCCGCACTTCATACGGGTCGACGGGCGCACCGGGCCCTCCGGCGGCAGCAAGGCCGAGCACATGGTGCGGCACCTCGGCGCGCTGACCGGCGTGGACCCCGCGCGCACCGTCGTGATCGGGGACGCGGCCGACGACGCGGTGGCCGCGCTGCACGTGGGGGCGCGGGCCGTGCTCTACACCGGCGGTTCGCACAGCCGGGCCAGCCTTGAGGTCGTGGGTGTACCGGTGGTGGACTCGCTGGCGGAGGCCGTCGCGGAGGCGGAGCGGCTGGCGGCGTGACGCGAAGCGGCTGACCGGGCGGGGCACCCGAGGTACAGGCGCCGCGTCGCCGCGAGGAGCCGGCCTCACGAGACCCGGCACCTCCAGGAGCCGCACCGCCCCGGTCACCTCACGCGCCGCGTCACCTCACCCGCTCCGCCGGCTCACGTCACTGGCGCCTTCGCCCGCAGCACCGTGAGGAACTCCCGCATCCAGCTGGAGTGATCCGGCCACGCGCGTGCCGAGACCAGCGTGCCGTCGACGACGGTCTCGGTGTCCTGGAAGGTCGCGCCGGCGGACCGCATGTCGAGTTCGAGCGCCGGGTACGCCGTGACGCGCCGGCCGCGCAGGCCGTCGATCGCGGCGGTGAGCAGGGGGCCGTGGCAGATCTGGGCCACGGGCTTGTCCGTGTCGAGGAAGGACGTGAGGATCGTGCGGAGTTCGGGATCGTTGCGGAGGTATTCGGGGGCTCGCCCACCAGGGATGACGAGGGCCGCGTACTGGCCGGGGTCGACCTCGGAGAAGGCGAGATCGGCGGGCCAGGTGTAGCCGGGCTTCTCGGTGTAGGTGTCGAAGCCGGGTTCGAAGTCATGGACGACGAACCGGAGTTTCTTGCGCTCGGGGGCCGCGATATGGACCTCGTAACCTTCCTCGCGCAGGCGCTGGTAGCGATAGAGGACCTCCAGCGACTCCGCTGCGTCGCCGGTGACGATGAGGATCTTCGCTGTCATGTCGGTGCGCTCCTCGAAGGCCGTGGCTGTGGGGCCGTGGTCGTGGACCTGGTCGTGGATCTGGGCCTGGTCTTAGTCGTGGTCTTGGTCGTGACACGCGTCCGCGTCGGGCGTCCGCGCCGGCCGTCATGGGCAACGTGCCGCGCCCCGGCGTCCTTGCCAAGAGGTCGCGGGGCCCGGACGTCGTCACCGTCCCGACTGCCCGTGAATACGACGATTTCACTCCTTGCGCCCCTGTGCATAACGTCAAAGTTCCACCCTCTGTTTTGTACACAACCGGCTCATGACGAGCCCCCGGTGAGGAGCGATAGCCTTGTGGCGTGATCAGCGCGATATTTCGCGGGGGCATCGTCGCCCCTGCTCCGCGCCCGGCGACCACGGAACACATCCGTGACCGGGCGGCGGTCGCTGGTCCTCCCAGGGCCTGTCCGATGGCGGGCCTTCGCGGGCGGGACGGAGCCAACGCTCCCAGGACGCCGCGCACACCCCGGGCAGCGGCTCGACCGAGAGCAGCGTCACACCCGACGGGCGTGCCGAAAATGGCTGATAACCCACCGCTCATCTCACCTTGCGGCATAGCGTCTGAGCAGACCGGAGAACCCGGGCCGTGGCGTCGAGCCGCAGGGGAAGAGACCGTACTTCCTTCTACGTCACGCAACGGCGCGCGACAGGAGCCAGAGGACAATGCAGACCAAGCTGGACGAAGCAAAGGCCGAGTTGCTCGAGAGGGCTGCCCGGGTAGCTGAGAACAGCCCGGTCGGGGGGCATCTACCCACCGGGAAGACCGACGAGAGCACTCCGGACCAGGAGACCGTGCTCGCGTTCCTCCAGCGCTACTACCTGCACACCGCCCCCGAGGACCTCGCCGACCGTGACCCGGTCGACGTCTTCGGTGCCGCCTTCTCCCACTACCGGCTGGCCGAGACCCGACCCCAGGGCACGGCGAACGTACGGGCCCACACCCCGACGGTCGAGGAGAACGGCTGGACGTGCAGCCACACCGTCGTCGAGGTCGTCACCGACGACATGCCCTTCCTCGTGGACTCGGTGACCAACGAGCTGACCCGCCAGGGCCGCGGCATCCACGTCGTCATCCACCCGCAGGTCGTCGTCCGCCGCGACCTCACCGGCAAGCTCATCGAGGTGCTCACCACCCCGCCCGCCGGAGAGCTGCCGCACGACGCGCACACCGAGTCCTGGATCCACGTCCAGATCGACCGCGAGACCGACCGCGCCGACCTGAAGCAGATCACCGCCGATCTGCTGCGCGTCCTGTCCGACGTCCGTGAGGCCGTCGAGGACTGGGAGAAGATGCGGGACTCGGCGCTGCGCATGGCCGACGAGCTGCCCACCGAGCCGACCGCCACCGACCTGCCTCCCAGCGACGTCGAGGAGGCCCGTCAGCTGCTGCGCTGGCTGGCCGCCGACCACTTCACCTTCCTCGGCTACCGCGAGTACCAGCTGCGCGAGGACGACTCGCTGGCCGCCGTCCCCGGCACCGGCCTCGGCATCCTGCGTTCCGACCCGCAGCACGGCGGCGAGGACAGCCACCCGGTGAGCCCGTCCTTCGAGCGGCTCCCGGCCGACGCCCGGGCCAAGGCCCGCGAGCACAGGCTCCTCGTCCTGACGAAGGCCAACAGCCGTTCTACGGTGCACCGTCCGTCGTACCTCGACTACGTGGGCGTGAAGAAGTTCGACGAGAACGGCGAGGTCGTCGGCGAGCGCCGCTTCCTCGGCCTGTTCTCGTCCGCCGCCTACACCGAGTCCGTCCGCCGGGTTCCCGTGATCCGGCGCACGGTCGACGAGGTGCTCGTGGGCGCAGGCTTCTCGCCCAACAGCCACGACGGCCGTGACCTGCTGCAGATCCTGGAGACGTACCCGCGCGACGAGCTGTTCCAGACCCCGGTCGACGAACTCCGCTCCATCGTCACGTCCGTGCTCTACCTCCAGGAGCGCCGTCGGCTGCGCCTGTACCTGCGCCAGGACGAGTACGGCCGCTACTACTCGGCTCTCGTCTACCTCCCGCGCGACCGCTACACCACGGGTGTGCGCCTGCGGATCATCGACATCCTCAAGGAGGAGCTCGACGGCATCAGCGTCGACTTCACCGCCTGGAACACCGAGTCGATCCTCTCCCGGCTGCACTTCGTGGTCCGCGTCCCGCAGGGCACCGAGCTGCCGGAGCTGTCCGACGCCGACAAGGACCGCATCGAGGCCCGTCTGGTCGAGGCGGCCCGCTCCTGGGCGGACGGTTTCGGCGAGGCGCTGAACGCCGAGTGCGGCGAGGAGCGCGCGGCCGAACTCGTGCGCCGCTACGGCAACGCCTTCCCGGAGGGCTACAAGGCGGACCACTCCCCGCGCGCGGCCGTCGCCGACCTGGTCCACCTCGAAGCGCTCACCGAGGAGCAGGGCTTCGCGCTCAGCCTCTACGAGCCGGTGGGCGCCGCCCCCGACGAGCGCCGCTTCAAGATCTACCGCAAGGGCGCCTCGGTCTCCCTCTCCGCCGTGCTGCCGGTCCTCAGCCGCCTCGGCGTCGAGGTCGTCGACGAGCGGCCGTACGAACTGCGCTGCTCGGACCGTACGACGGCGTGGATCTACGACTTCGGGCTGCGGATGCCCAAGCCGCAGAACGGCGGCGGGGACCACCTCGGCGACGACGGGCGCGAGCGGTTCCAGGAGGCGTTCGCCGCCACCTGGACCGGGCAGGCCGAGAACGACGGCTTCAACTCGCTGGTGCTGAGCGCCGGGATCGACTGGCGCCAGGCGATGGTGCTGCGGGCGTACGCGAAGTACCTGCGGCAGGCCGGTTCGACCTTCAGCCAGGACTACATGGAGGACACCCTCCGCAACAACGTCCACACCACCCGGCTGCTCGTCTCCCTGTTCGAGGCGCGGATGTCGCCGGACCGGCAGCGCGCCGGGCACGAGATCGTCGACGCCCTCCTCGAAGAGGTCGACGCGGCGCTCGACCAGGTCGCGAGCCTCGACGAGGACCGCATCCTGCGCTCCTTCCTGACCGTCATCAAGGCGACCCTGCGCACCAACTTCTTCCAGCAGGCACGCGACGGGCACGCGCACGCGTACGTCTCGATGAAGTTCGACCCGCAGGCCATCCCGGACTTGCCCGCGCCGCGCCCGGCGTACGAGATCTGGGTGTACTCGCCGCGCGTCGAGGGCGTGCACCTCAGGTTCGGCAAGGTCGCGCGCGGCGGGCTGCGCTGGTCGGACCGGCGCGAGGACTTCCGTACGGAGATCCTCGGCCTGGTCAAGGCGCAGATGGTGAAGAACACGGTCATCGTGCCGGTGGGCGCCAAGGGCGGCTTCGTCGCCAAGCAGCTGCCCGATCCGGGCGTGGACCGGGACGCGTGGCTCGCCGAGGGCATCGCCAGCTACAAGATGTTCATCTCGGCCCTGCTCGACATCACCGACAACCTGGTGGCCGGCGAGGTCGTCCCCCCGGCGGACGTCGTCCGGCACGACGAGGACGACACCTACCTGGTCGTCGCCGCCGACAAGGGCACCGCGACCTTCTCCGACATCGCCAACGGAGTCGCCGAGAGCTACGACTTCTGGCTCGGCGACGCCTTCGCCTCCGGCGGCTCGGCCGGCTACGACCACAAGAAGATGGGCATCACCGCGCGCGGTGCCTGGGAGTCCGTCAAGCGGCACTTCCGGGAGCTGGGCGTCGACACGCAGACCGAGGACTTCACGGTCGTCGGCGTGGGTGACATGTCCGGTGACGTGTTCGGCAACGGCATGCTCCTGAGCGAGCACATCCGCCTGGTCGCCGCCTTCGACCACCGGCACATCTTCCTCGACCCGACCCCGGACGCGGCCGTCTCGTACGCCGAGCGCCGCCGCATGTTCGAGCTCCCGCGCTCCAGCTGGGCCGACTACAACACCGACCTGCTGTCGTCCGGCGGCGGCGTCTTCCCCCGTACGGCCAAGGCGATCCCCGTCAACGCGCACGTCCGCGAGGCCCTCGGCATCGAGGACAAGGTCGCCAAGATGACGCCGGCCGACCTCATGAAGGCGATCCTCAAGTCGCGGGTCGACCTGCTGTGGAACGGCGGCATCGGGACGTACGTCAAGGCCGGCACCGAGTCCCACGCGGACGTCGGCGACAAGGCCAACGACGCGATCCGTGTCGACGGCGCCGACCTGCGCGTCAAGGTCGTCGGCGAGGGCGGCAACCTGGGCCTGACCCAGCTCGGCCGGATCGAGTTCGCCCAGCAGGGCGGCAAGATCAACACGGACGCGATCGACAACAGCGCGGGCGTGGACACCTCCGACCACGAGGTGAACATCAAGATCCTGCTCAACGGCCTGGTCACCGAAGGCGACATGACCGTCAAGCAGCGCAACAAGATCCTCGCCGAGATGACCGACGAGGTCGGCGCGCTCGTCCTGCGCAACAACTACGCGCAGAACACCGCGATCGCCAACGCGCTCGCCCAGTCCAAGGACATGCTCCACGCCCAGCAGCGCTTCATGCGCACCCTGGTCCGCGAGGGCCACCTCGACCGGGCTCTGGAGTTCCTGCCCACCGACCGCCAGATCCGCGAGCGGCTCGCCCAGGGACAGGGCCTGACCGGTCCCGAGACGGCCGTCCTCCTGGCGTACACGAAGATCACGGTCTCGGACGAGTTGCTGCACACCACGCTGCCCGACGACCCGTACCTGCGCACCCTGCTGCACGCCTACTTCCCGACCGCGCTGCGCGAGAAGTTCGCCGAGCAGATCGACACCCACGCGCTGCACCGCGAGATCGTCACCACGGTCCTGGTCAACGACACGGTCAACACCGGCGGTACGAGCTTCCTGCACCGCCTCCGGGAGGAGACCGGGGCGTCCCTGGAGGAGATCGTCAGGGCGCAGACCGCGGCCCGCGCGATCTTCCACGCCGCCGAGGTGTGGGACGGCGTCGAGGCCCTCGACAACGCCGTCGAGGCGCCCGTCCAGACCCGCATCCGGCTGCACTCGCGCCGCCTGTGCGAGCGCGGCACCCGCTGGCTGCTCAACAACCGGCCGCAGCCGCTCCAGCTCGCCGAGACCGTCGAGTTCTTCGGCGAGCGCGTCGAGCAGGTCTGGTCCCAGCTCCCCAAGCTGCTGCGCGGCGCGGACCTGGAGTGGTACCAGGAGATCTACGACGAGCTGACCGGCGCCGGTGTCCCGGCCGAACTCGCCACGCGCGTGGCCGGGTTCTCGTCCGCCTTCCCGGCGCTCGACATCGTCTCGGTGGCCGACCGCACCGGCAAGGACCCGATGGACGTCGCCGAGGTCTACTACGACCTCGCCGACCGCCTCCACATCACCCAGCTGATGGACCGCATCATCGAATTGCCCCGCGAGGACCGCTGGCAGTCCATGGCCCGCGCCTCCATCCGCGAGGACCTGTACGCGGCCCACGCGGCCCTGACCGCCGACATCCTCGCGGCGGGCAACGGCACCTCGACCCCCGAGCAGCGCTTCGCCGACTGGCAGGAGAAGAACACGGCGATCCTGGGCCGGGCCCGCACGACCCTGGACGAGATCCAGGGCTCGGAGACCTTCGACCTCGCCAACCTGTCGGTGGCGATGCGCACCATGCGCACCCTGCTGAGGACGCACTCGTAGTCCCTGTGTCCCTGTGTCCCTGTGACAGTTCGTCCGCAGTCCCTGGGACGATGAAGGGCGCCCCGGGCCGTGACGGCCCGGGGCGCCTTTTTCACGGCGTGCCTCAGGGGTATTCGAGGGGAGGGCTTACTCGGCCGCGCCAGGCCTGGTGGGGTGACTGCGAACATCACCGGGGAACGTGCGGCCGGCACTTCCGTCCGCCCGGTGCGGAAGGTCGTCCTGGAAGTCGCGAAGTTCGGGATCGTCGGCGGCTGCGGTGTCCTGGTCAACTTCGCGGTCTTCAACGCCCTGCTGCACGGCCTGAGCCGGCCCGCGATGCTCGCGACCGTCGTGGCCGGCCGCGTCGCGATGGGCGCCACCTACCTCGGCTTCCGCTTCCGCACCTACCGCGACCGCGACGCCCCCGGCGCCCGCCGCATCGCCCTGTTCTTCGTCCTCAGCGTCATCGGCGTCCTCATGGAGAGCGGCCTCTTCCACGTCGGCCACCACGGACCGGGCCTCCACGGTCCGCTGGAGGCGAATGCCGTGAAGGCCCTGTCGATCGTGCTCGCGTCGGCGTTCCGCTTCCTGGTCCACCGCACGTGGGTGTTCCGGGACGAGGACCTCTGACGGCCGCCCTCCGGCCTCAGGCGACCTTGCCCGCAGCCGGTCCCGGGGCCGCGTCCTTGGGCTTGTCGGCGCCGCCCGTGAAGGCCTCGTACGCCTCCAGGACGTCCTCCGTCGGCCCGTCCATCCGCAGCTCGCCGCGCTCCAGCCACAGCACGCGGTCGCAGGTGTCGCGGATCGACTTGTTGTTGTGGCTGACCAGGAAGACGGTGCCCGCGTGCTGGCGCAGCTCGCGGATCCGCTCCTCCGAACGCCGCTGGAAGGACCGGTCGCCTGTCGCGAGCGCCTCGTCGATCAGGAGGACGTCGTGGTCCTTGGCGGCGGCGATGGAGAACCGCAGCCGGGCGCCCATGCCGGAGGAGTACGTCCGCATCGGGAGGGTGATGAAGTCGCCCTTCTCGTTGATCCCGGAGAAGTCGACGATGCCCTGGTAGCGCTCCTTGACCTGCTCGCGGGACATGCCCATGGCGAGGCCGCCGAGGTACACGTTGCGCTCGCCGGTCAGGTCGCCCATGAGGGCCGCGTTGACGCCCAGGAGGGAGGGCTGGCCGTTGGTGTAGATACGGCCGTTCTCGACCGGGAGCAGGCCCGCGACCGCCTTGAGCAGGGTGGACTTGCCGGAGCCGTTGGTGCCGATCAGGCCGATCGCCTCGCCCTTGTAGGCGACGAACGACACCTTCTTGACGGCGTGCACCTTGCGGACACCCGCCGCCTTCTCGGCCTTCTCGCGGCGCATCATGCGGTTCAGGGCGGCGGTCGCGGAGCCGCGTCCGGCGCCGGTCCCGTTGACCCGGTAGATGATGTCGACGCCGTCGCAGACGACGGTCGGGATGGTGCTGTCGGCGGCCACGCGGGTCCGCTCGGTGGTGTACTCGATGGTCTGCTCAGCCACGGCCGTACGTCTCCTCAGCCTTCCAGAAGTAGATGAAGCCGCCGACGCCGGCGATCAGCGCCCAGCCGGTCGCCGCCGCCCACACGTGCGGGGGGAGCTGGCTGGAGTGGAAGCTGTCGATCAGCGCGTAGCGCATGAGGTCGATGTAGACGGCCGCCGGGTTGGTCTCCAGGGCGATCACCACCAGGTGCGGCAGGTCGTCGGCCTTGGTCAGCTTGTCGATGCTCCACATGACACCGGACAGGTACATCCAGGTGCGCAGGATGAACGGCATCAGCTGGGCGATGTCCGGAGTCTTCGCGCCCATCCGCGCCATGACCATCGAGACGCCCGCGTTGAACGTGAACTGCAGGAACAGCGCGGGGACCACGAGCAGCCAGGAGACGCTGATCGGCACGCCGAAGCAGAGCAGGATGACGATGAGGGCCGCCATCGAGAACAGCAGCTGCTGGAGCTGCTGCAGCGCGAACGAGATCGGCAGCGCGGCCCGCGGGAAGTGCAGCGCCCTGACCAGGCCGAGGTTGCCGGAGATCGCCCGGGTGCCCGCCATGATCGAGCTCTGCGTGAACGTCCAGATGAACACGCCCGTCACCAGGAACGGGATGTAGTCCGGCACGTGCTTCTTGGTGCCCAGCAGCACACCGAAGATGAAGTAGTACACCGCCGCGTTCAACAGCGGCGTCATCACCTGCCAGACCTGGCCCAGCTTCGCCTGGCTGTACTGCGCGGTCAGCTTGGCGGTGGCGAACGCGGTGATGAAGTGGCGGCGCTCCCACAGCTGCCGGACGTACTGGGGCAGCGAGGGGCGGGCGCCACTGACCGTGAGGCCGTGGCGTGCGGCGAGCGCCGCGAGGTCGTCTTCGTCGGCCGGAGCCGGCGCATGGGGCGGTGTGTGGAGGACCTGGCTCACATCCGCTGCTTTCGCTCGGGGGGAGGGGGTGCGTGCGTCCGGCTGCGGTGTCCCGTCGCCCGACGTTTCCTTACGCTTCTCTTTACGTTTTCTTACGTCGGGACGGGACCGTATCGTCGCAACGTGAGCGTAGGCGGATTCAGCGTCGGAACGCAACCGTTTCGTCGTGACGGATGTGATGGGGCCGTTAGGTTTTGGGCCGGGACGGGCCTGTTGCGTCGATACGGTCCGGGCGGGGAGGGGTGCGAGGTGGACGGTGAGGGTGTCGGTACGGTGGCGTCGTGGGAACGGGACGGTGTCGTCGCGAGGACGGAACGGTCCCGTCGCGCGGACGGAACGGTTCCGTCGTCGGGACGGGACGGGTTCGTCGCGGCGACGGACCGGTCGCGTCCCGACGAACCTGTTTCGTCGCGACGCGCCCCGCGTCGGAACGCAACCGTTTCGTCGCAACGCCCCTATGCTTGGGCCATGACGACGAACGCCGACGAGCCCACCACACGTCAGCGCCGCCGCACCCCGGCCGGGGCGGCCGTACTCCGCGAGGACGTGACCGAAGCCATCCGGGCGGCGGTCTTCGAGGAGCTGGCGGCGGTCGGATACGCCCGGATGTCGATCGAGGGGATCGCGCGACGGGCGGGGGTCGGGAAGACGGCGGTGTACCGCCGCTGGCGTTCGAAGCTGCACCTGGTGCTCGACGTCGTGTCGGCGGTCGCGGTGATGGGGCTGCCGACGCCGGACACCGGTGCGCTGGAGAGCGACCTCCGGATGCTGTACGAGGTCACGTCACGCGCGCTGCGGCACCCCGTCGCCTCGCAGATCATCCCGGACCTCCAGGCCGAGGCGGCCCGTAACCCCGAGATCGCCGACGCCATGCAGAAGGCGCTGCGCGAGGGCCAGGAGGGCGTCGCCAGCAAGATCCTCGCGGCGGCGGAACGGCGGGGCGAGATCCGCCCCGGCATGGACGAGGACCTGGCGCTCGACCTGATCTCCGGCCCCCTGTACTGGCGTGCCGTGGTCATCCGCAGCCCGAAGCTGCCGAAGGGCTACCTGGGAGCGCTGGCCCGCGCGACGACGGAGGGCCTCAAGGCGCTGTAGGGCCGACGGGTCGGCCGCCTCCGCCGACTCCGGGGTCCGCGTGGCCCGGCTCGTCCAACCGCCGTGCCAGTTCGCCCAGTTCGGCGGCGCGCAGCACCCGCCCGCCGAACCCCGGCAGCGGCACCCGCACGGCCTCGCTCCAGCGCTCCGGGATCGCCGCACCCCCGTACACCGCCCCGGCGAGGCCGCCCGTGACCGCGGCGACGGTGTCCGTGTCGCCGCCGAGGTCGATCGCGGCGCGCAGGGCGTCCTCGTAGGAGGAGGTCGTCCGCAGGGACCAGACGGCGGAGGCGAGGCAGGGCCAGACGGCGCCGTTGAACTCGGTGGCCCGGTCGGGGTGCCAGTCCGGGGCGAGGACGACGGCGTAGCGCTCCCGGTGGTCGGGGTGGACGTGGCGGAGGGTCTCCTCGACGGCGTGCAGCGGGTCGTCGCCGGCCAGGGCGACGCGGATCAGCTCGTGCAGGACGGCGGTGCCTTCCCAGGCGGCGCGGTCTCCATGCGTGAGCGCGGCGATGCGGCGGGCGGCATCCATGGTCGCCTCGCGTCCCGCGCGCGCGAAGTGCACCGCGGACGGGGCGGCGCGCATCAACGCACCGTTCCCGGCGCCCCGCTGGCTCGCCTGGAAGTGCAGGGCGGCGGCCAGGTCCCAGGGGTCGCCGCTGCTCAGCACGGCCTCGGTCTGGAGGCCGATGTCCTTCGGTTCGGCGGCGGCCCAGCGCCTGAACCGGTCGAACAGGTCCGGCAGCCGGAGCCCGCCGCACTCCAGCAGGGACTCCGCGACGAGGACCGCCATCTGCGTGTCGTCGGTCGCCTCGCCGGGGTCCCAGCCGCCGCCCCCGCACATCTCGCCGCCCTGGCCGGGCACCGGGAAGCGGGCGGAGAAGGCGTCCTCGGGGCCGAACTCGAAGGGTGCGCCGAGCGCGTCGCCGACGGCGGAGCCGAGGACGGCGCCCAGGGCGCGTTCCGTCCTGGAGGGGCTGTCCATCAGGATCGTGCGGCCTCCGGGTGCAGCCGTACCCATCCCTCCCACGCCGACGCGATCATGTCCTGGACGTCGTGCCTGGCCTTCCAGCCCAGTTCGGTGGTGATGCGGTCGGCGGAGGCGACGACGCGGGCCGGGTCGCCCGGGCGGCGCGGGTGGACGGTCGGGGGGCGGTCGTGGCCGGTGACCGCGTTGATGCGGTCGATCATCTCGCGCACCGAGACGCCTTCTCCGCGGCCGATGTCGAGGGTCAGGGAGCGGCCGGGGGAGGCCTGGAGGGCGCGGGCGGCGGCGACATGGGCCTCGGCCAGGTCGACGACGTGGATGTAGTCACGGACGCAGGTGCCGTCCGGGGTGGCGTAGTCGTCGCCGAAGATGCGCGGGGGCGCGTCCTCGGTGAGCTTCTCGAAGACCATGGGGATGAGGTTGAAGACGCCGGTGTCGGCGAGTTCGGGGGCCGCCGCGCCCGCCACGTTGAAGTAGCGCAGGGAGGCCGTGGACAGCCCGGTCGCCCTGCCGGTCGCACGGACCAGCCACTCGCCCGCGAGCTTCGTCTCGCCGTACGGCGACATCGGGACGCAGGGCGTCTCCTCGGTGACCAGGTCGACGTCCGGCATGCCGTAGACGGCGGCCGAGGACGAGAACACGAACGACGGGACGCCGGCCGTGGTGACCGCCTCCAGGAGGACGCGCAGGCCCTCGACGTTCTCCCGGTAGTAGTGCAACGGCAGGTCGACCGACTCGCCGACCTGCTTCTTCGCCGCGAGATGGATCACTCCGGTGACGTCCTGGTCGGCGAGGGTGCGGGCCACCCGCTCCGCGTCCAGGACCGAACCCACCACCAGGGGCACGCCGTCGGGCACGCGCTCGGCGATGCCGGTGGACAGGTCGTCGTAGACGACCGTCTGTTCGCCCGCCCCGGTCATCGCCCTCACGACATGCGCCCCGATGTAGCCGGCGCCGCCGGTGATCAGCCAGGTCATGTGCGGCCGTCCCCTCCGTCACTCGATCCGTGGTGGCGCGCGCCCCACGCGCTCGGGTCCCCACGCGTCGTGGATCTCCGCGCGCTGGGTTCGCCACGCGCTGCGCCCCTCAGTCAATCAGGCGCCGGAGTGCGCCGATGCCAGCGGCTGGGACTCTCCGTAGGGGCCGGGCGACTGCACGCGCGTGTGCCGTGTCGCCGGGAGCGGCCGCGTCGACCGCCACAGACGGACGAAGGAGAGGACGGCCGCGGCGGCCAGCAGTCCATTGCGTACGACCATGAGGGCGCAGCCCGTCTCCGTGGAGTGGATGACGTGGGAGTACAGGACGGGGAACTCGACGGAGCTGACCGCGGTCGCCGCCACGATCAGCGCGGCCACGGCGCGCTGGGTGGTGTGCCGCGAGGTGAGGCAGACGGCGGCCAGGCCGAGCAGCCAGATCATGTACTGGGGGCTGATCACCCGGCTGGTGACGGTGAACAGCAGCACGGCGCTCAGCGCCGCGTCGAAGGGGGTCGCGTCGGTCCAGCGGCGGGCCCTGACGCGCCACACGAGCAGCAGTCCGAAGGCGACCGCCGTGAGCGCGAGGGACGCGTCGGCGACGGAGGAGACGTACGGTCCCGTGAACTCCATCGCGCCGTACCGGTAGTGCACCTGCCCCGGCCAGCCGACGTGGGTCGCCAGGCCGAGGGCCGTGCCCCCGAGTGACTCGATCTGTACGCCCCGGCCACCCTGTTGGCGCAAGAAGGCGAAAGGATTGTTGAACAATGCGACGAGGACCAGGAGTGACGCGGCCCCCGTCACCACCGCCGACGTCCACACCGACCGTGTCGGCCGCCCCCTCGGCATGCCCAGCAGCACCAGCGCGGGCCACACCTTCACCAGCGCGCCCAGCGCCGCGAACGCGCCGCACACGCGCGTGGAGCGCGACAACGTCACCAGGGAGATGACGGCGAACGCCGTGACCTGCACGTCGTAGCGGACGAGGGGCATGTGGAGGAGGAGGGGGAGGCAGGCGATCCAGTACGCGGCGCCGCGCAGGCTGTGTCCGGGGCGGGTGCCCGCGCGGGCCAGGACCGCGGTGATCAGCGCGTCCGTCGCGAGGGTGAGGACGACGAACGCCTGGAAGTACGTCAGGCCGGGCAGCAGCGCGGGTGTCAGGAGGACGGGCCCGGCGCCCGGCGGGTACTGCCACAGCGGGTCGTGCGCCGGGAACGCGCCGTGGGACAGGACGCCGTACCAGTGGAGGTACAGGCGCCACACCTCCCGCGCGACCCCGCCGTGGCCGAGCAGGGGGAGACCGTTGTACGCGAGGAGGAGCAGCATTCCCGCGCGGGTGGCGAGCCAGGCGAGGGTCAGGGCGAGGAGACGGTGTCTGCTGACGGCGTTCATCACGTCGGATCGTAAGCCGGGTGAATGCCGTAGGAATGCTCATACACCGTCAATCGTCGGTAAGAGCTTGCTAACAGTACAAAATCAGCCAGGTGGACAGCCAGGGCGAGGACGAGAACGAGCGGCGATTCCGGCGAACGGGGACAGGGCCGAGCACGAGCGCGGGGCCGAGCACGCGACCGAGCCCGAGCCGAAGGACGAAGCGGAGCCCAGGGGCGGACGCCGTGGCCGTGGCCGTGCCCATGGCCGTCATGCTCGCGCTGGGGCTGTGGGGGCTCGACCGCGGCGGCATGTGGGGCGACGAGGGCGTCACGTTCATGGTCGGACGGCGCACGGTGCCCCAGATCTGGCATCTGCTGCACGGCGTCGACGCGGTGCACGGCCTGTACTACCTCCTCATGCACGCCGTCCTCGCCGTCCACCCCGGCGAGGTCGTCCTCCGTCTGCCCTCCGTGTGCGGCGCGGCGGCGACGGCCGGCCTCGTCGCCGCGATCGGCGTCCGCCTGGCCCGCCCGCGCGTCGGCCTCTGGGCCGGTCTCCTCTACGCGATCACCCCGCTGACCGGCCACTACGCACAGGAAGGCCGCTCCTACGCCCTCGTCGCGGCCGGCGTGGCCGCGGCGACGCTGCTCCTGGTGCGGGCGCTGGAGGGCCGGTCCTGGTGGCCGTACGGCGCGGTCCTCGCCGTGACCTTTCTGCTGCACGAGTTCGCGGTCCTGGTGCTCTGCGCGCACGCGGTGACGCTGGCGGCGGCGCGGGTGCGCGGGGCGGTGTGGCGCGGCTGGATCCGTGCGGTCGGGGTCGCCGCCGGTGTCCTGATCCCGCTGGTCCGGGTGTCCGAACGCCAGTCGGCCCAGGTGGCCTGGCTGAGGGTCCCGGACTGGGACACGACCGAACGCCTCGCCCGCGACTTCCTCGCCGTCGCCCCGACCGGCATCGTTTTCTGGACCTCGATCGCGCTGATCCTCATCGGCCTCGGCGCCGGACGGCTCGCGTCGGTCGCCCTGCCGCTGCTCCTGCTGCCGCCGCTGCTCCTGCTGTCCGTCTCCCAGTTCCGCCCGCTGTTCCACGAGCGGTATGTGCTGTACGCGCTGGCCGGGGCGCCGCTGCTGGTGGCGGCTGGGGCGGACCGGGTGGCGGGTGCGCTGCGTCGGCTGTGGCTGGAGGGCCGGGGCGTGCCGGGCGCCCGCCGCGCGGAGGCCGAACGGGCGGTGGCCCACGTCGGCGGGCGGCGGGAGCTGGTCGGTGCGGTGAGCGGGGGCGGGCCCGGGGCCGCGCGCGGGACGAGGGACGGCGGTACGAACGGGGTCGCGGCCCACGCACCCCCCGAGCCGCCGACCACCCACCCCACCGAGCCGGTCGACTCCTCACCCCGTCGACCTCGCCACCCCGGACACCTCACGCCCCTCCGTCACCCCACCCGCCTCCACCGCCTCCACCGTCCCCTCCGCCCTCTCCGCCCCCATCTCCTCACCCTCGCCGGCGTCCTCGCGGTGGCCATCCCCTTCCTGCACGGTCTTCCCGGCTACCGCGACGACCGTTCCGCGGACCGTCGGCCCGAGAACCTCGCCGCCGTCGCCGCGCTCGTAGGGCGTGAAGTGCGGCCGGGGGAACCGGTGTTGTTCCTGCCGTCGTTCTGGCGGGTGACGGCGTCGGCGTATCCAGGGCCGTTCGCCGGGGTCAGGGATCTGGCGCTGGAGGAGCCGGGGGCGAGGTCGGGGACGCTGAGCGGGCGCGAGGTGGGGCCGGGGGAGCTGCGGGCGCGGCTCGCCGGGGTGGACCGGGTGTGGATCGTCGCGCAGTCGAACCTGCTGCCCTCGCGCTGGGTGCCGGGCGATCCGGCCGACCGGGTCAAACTCGACGTCGTGGACGGGGAGTTCGCGCGCGGGCGGCAGTACGTGCACGGGCGCGTGAAGCTCGCCCTCTACATCCGCCGCATGCTCCCGCAGGACCCGTCCCCGCTGATGCGGCCGCCCGTGTCCGCGGCTACGCCTGCTCCAGCGCCGCCGCGTCCAGCGCCCCGGTGAGCTGGTCGAGCCGCTCCCGCAGCGCGCGGATCTCGTCGATGTCGAAGCCGGTCGCCCCGAGGATCCGCCGGGGCACCTCGACCGCCCGCTCGCGCAGCGCGACGCCCTCGTCGGTGAGCCGCACCTCCACCGACCGCTCGTCACGGACGCTGCGCTCACGCCGTACCAGACCGGCCGTCTCCAGCCGCTTGAGCAGCGGGGACAGTGTGCCGGAGTCGAGTCGCAGGTGTTCGCCGAGCTTCTTGACGGGCAGCTCGCCGTGCTCCCACAGCACCAGCATCACCAGGTACTGCGGGTAGGTGAGCCCGAGGTCCTTGAGGATCACGCGGTAGACGCCGCCGAAAGCGCGTGACGCGGCGTTCAGGGAGAAGCAGATCTGCTGGTCGAGGCGGAGCCAGTCGGTGGTCGGCGTGGGAGTCATGACCCCAGGATAGCGCGGGTGGGCCATTTAGTTGTGCGCAATTGAATTGTGTGCTCTACTTATGGCCGTGAGGCGGTCCGGACACCCGGGCCGGTCACCCCCGCAAAGACTTCCGAGAGGGATGGTTTCCATGGACGCGATCTACACCGCCGTAGCCACCGCCACCCACGGCCGTGACGGCCGCGCGGTCAGCAACGACGGCAAGATCGACCTTCAGCTCGGCATTCCGACCGAGATGGGCGGCAACGGCCAGGGCACCAACCCTGAGCAGTTGTTCGCCGCCGGTTACGCCGCCTGTTTCGGCAGCGCGCTGGGCCTCGTCGGCCGCCAGGCCAAGGTGGACGTCACCGACGCCGCCGTGACCGCCGAGGTCGGCATCGGCAAGCAGGGCGAGGGCTTCGGCCTCAAGGTGACCCTGCGCGTCGAGCTCCCCGACACCGTGGACGAGGCGACCGGCCGCAAGCTCGTCGAGACCGCCCACCAGGTCTGCCCCTACTCGAACGCGACCCGCGGCAACATCGAGGTCGACCTCGTCATCGAGTAGTCACGCCCGGCAGTCCCGTGACGCTCCACGCCCCCGGCGACGAGTGCCGAACACCTCGTCGCCGGGGTCGCGGTCTCACCGTGCGGAGCGAGCGTGCTCCCCGAGGCCCTGCTCCCCAAGTCCCTGCTCCGGAACGGGAGTCGGCACCGGCGCGGCGGCGTCGGCCCTGCCCCGCACCACACTCTCCAGCAGCAACGGCACGCCCACCACGGGCAGGAGCCACACCAGCACGATCAACCGCCCGCCCCACACGCTGATGTCGGGATGCGCGGCCTGCGTGAGGATCCCCGTGAACGCGGCCCCGGTCAGGAACACCCCGAACGCCGGCCGCCGCGAAGCACCCCACGCCCCCGCGCCGAGCGCCGCCGCGAGCACCGGCTGCCACAGCTGCTGCCGTGTCCACTCCAGCCAGAAGTTCCCTTCCAGGTGCAGGAATTCGGGCCACAGCCGGGTGCGGTCGGGGATCGCGTAGTGGTCGGTCAGCAGGTCCTGCAGGCTGTCGGTCTGGGTCGGATAGCGCAGCGCGCTCGCCAGGACCAGCGTGCCCAGCGCGGCGGTCGCCCCGAACCCGGCGACCACCAGCAGCGCCCGCCCCGGCGCCCGCCCGCGCCGCCACCGTCCTGCGGCGACCAGCGCGCCCGCACCGGCCAGGCACAGCCCGAGGAACAGGGCCTGCGAGTGCTTGACCGTGAACAGGAGCACCAACGACCCGCCGACCAGGGCGAGTCCGGCACGCGTACGGCGCCCCTTCAGGACCAGCGCGCACCCCCACACCGCCGCCAGCGTCAGGGCCGTCATCAGCCCCTCGGTCATCGGCCGCATCGAGGTCGTCCCGCACGGCAGGACGTAGTACAGCGCCTGTCCGGTCAGCGCGAGCGGCACCGACACGTTCTGCGTGCGCAGGATCAGGAAGACGAGGACGCCGCCCAGCACGGTGAGGACGACACTCGCCGACCACATCCCCCAGACCGGCCCGAGCAGCGTGACGAACGGGACCAGGAACACCGGGTATCCGGGCCGCACTTCGAAGATCCGCATGAACCGCTCCGACGAGAACGGCGCGATGAACCCGCCCGTCTGTCCGGCCCGCAGCCGCGCGTCCACGCCCCGCCACTCCGCGTCCCGGCACTTCTTCGCGACCCGTCCGGCGGGGTCCTTGCCGTGGAAGGTCAGCGGGTTCACGCTCTGCTCGCGCCGCGCGGTCGCCCCTCTGCTCGCGCAGGAGTAGTCGATGGCGACGGCCGCCGCCGCGCGCGTGCTCTCACCGCGCAGACTCAGCGCGTACGACAGGTAGTTCTTCGTGTCGGGGGTCGCCCGCCCGGTGACATTGGCGAGTTGGAGCACCGCGAACACGGCGGCCAGCACCAGCACCCACGTGCGCGGCCTCATGACGACGCCACCTGGTCGCGCCCGCTGACCGGAGCGGGCACCCGCGCACCGGACCCGGCCCCGGGGAGCCAGTCGGTCTCCCCCAGCAGCAGTGTCCGTACGACCCTCTCGGCGGCCCTCCCGTCCTCGAACTCGCAGTACCGGGAACGGAAATCACCCCGCAGCCGGGTCGAGTCCCCGTCCCGCCACGCACCCGACGCGAACAGCCACGCCAACTCCCGGTAGGAGCCGGACACATGACCCGGTGGCGCGGCCGTGACGTCGAAGTAGGTGCCCCGGCTGGCCGCGTACGCCTCCCGGTCGTCGGCGTGGAGGACGATCGGGCGGTCGAGGTTGGCGTAGTCGAACATCAGGGCCGAGTAGTCGGTGACCAGCGCGTCGGACGCCAGCATGACGTCCTCCACGGCGAGTTCGTCCGTGGCGTCCACCAGGACCCCGCGCCGGTGCAGATCCGCGAGCCCCATCCCGCGCGCGGGACCGGTGGCGAGCGACGGGTGCAGCCGTACGACGAGGGTGTGCCGCGGGCCGAGGTCCTCGGCGAACCGGGCCAGGTCGAGACGGTCGACGTGCCCGCCGCGGACGTACTCCCGGCGGGTCGGCGCGTACAGCACGACGGTGTGGTCGGCGGGGATGCCGAGCCGCGCCCGAACGGCCGCTCCCGCCGCGGGAGATGCGCCCACCAGGACGTCGTTGCGCGGGCTCCCCGTGCGCGCCGACGCGAAGTGGCACGGGTAGGCCCGCTCCCACACCAGCTCGGAGTGCCGGTTGGCGACCAGGCTGTGGTCCCAGCGGTCCGCGCGCCGCAGCATCTGCGGTACGTCGACGCCGTGCCGGGCGCCGGGCCTGTCGAGGAGGTCGGCCGCCATGTACTTGAGCGGGGTGCCCTGGTGGGTGTGGATGTGGACGCTGCCGGGGCGCTTGGTGAGGGTGCCGGGCCAGTTGACGTTGTTCACGAAGTACGTGGCCCGCGCGGTGAGTTGGCGGTACCGCAGGGTGTCGAGGAGGACGTGCTCGGTGCCCTGCGGCAGCAGCGCGGCCTGTTCGGCGTCGCGGACGACCCACACGCCCCGCAGGTGCGGGGCGATCTCCCGCGCCTTGCGGTAGACGGCGGCCGGGTCGCCGAGGACCCCGCGGTGCGAGAAGGCCGAGTACACGACGAGGTCCGGGTCCAGCGGCCGGCGTGCGTGCAGCGCGGCCCAGCCGCCCTTGACCCGTCCGGCCGCGGCCTTGCGGACCTGAAGTGCCCGGCGTTCCAGCTGCCGCCCGGCGCGCCCCGTCTGCCGCCGCACCCGGTACAGCGGGTAACTCCCCTCCAGGGAGCGGACGTCGGCGTCCACCCGCGCGCCCGCCGGCTTGTGCCGGGCGAACAGCTCGGCCGTACGGCGGAAGAACTCGGCTTTGTCGGACGGGGGCAGCCGGTCCGGTTTGGCGAGGATGTCGAGACAGTGCTCGCCCATCTTGCGGTGCAGGTAGGGCAGCCAACTCGCCAGCTCCGGGCGGGAGTCGACGAACGCGAAGACCCGCTCGTACTGGTCGTGGATGTCGAAGTGCTTGCGGCTGGTGGTGGACAGGATGTTGCCCTGGCGCCGCTGCCGGTAGTTCAGGCAGATCCGGTCGAGGGTGGCGATCCGCTCGGCGCTGAGCATCACCGGGAACGTCCAGGGCGTGTCCTCGTAGTAGCCCGGCGGGAACTCGAAGGCGTGCTTGTGGACGAACTCCCGGCGGTACACCTTGTTCCACACGACCATCAACAGGTCGAGGATCTCCGGGTGTTCGGCGACCGTGAAGGTGCCGTCGACCTCCGCGAGGAGATGCGCGAGGACATTGCGCCGGGTGCCGCCCCACCAGTAGGTGCGCGCGTAGTCGAAGACCAGGACGTCCGGGTCCCCGGTGGCGTCGAGCCGGCCGGCCATCGCGCGCAGCGCGCCCGGGGTGAGGGTGTCGTCGCTGTCGAGGAAGAAGAGGAAGTCGCCAGTGGCCAGGGGCAGTCCGGCGTTGCGCGCGCGGCCGAGGCCGACGTTCTCCGGGAGGTGCAGCACCTGTACGCGCGGGTCGCGGGCCGCGTACTCGTCGAGGATCGTGCCGCACCCGTCCGGCGAGCAGTCGTTCACGGCGATCACCTCGATGTCCCGGTAGGACTGCTCCAGAACCGAGTCGAGGCACTCGCGCAGAAAGCCCTGCACCTTGAAGACGGGGACGATGACGCTGAAGCGGGGCACTTCGGGTTCAGCTCCTTACGAGGGTGGCGGCGGGGGCCGGGACGCGCTCCGCGAGCGGGATCACGGGCGGCAGGCTCTCCGGCGGCTCGCCGAGGAACACCCGGCGTACGACCCGTTCGGCGGCGAGTCCGTCGTCGAAGTCGCAGAAGCGGGACCGGAACCGGGCCCGGAGCGCGGTGGACTCGGCTCCCGCGTACGAGCCGTCGCGGAACACCGCCGCCAGTTCCTCCGGCGTCCGGGCGACCGGGCCCGGGGGCGCCTCCATGAGGTCGAAGTAGACGCCCCGCGTCTCCCGGTAGACCTCCCAGTCGTCGGCGTACACGACGATCGGCCGGTCGAGGTTGGCGTAGTCGAACATGATCGACGAGTAGTCCGTGACCAGCGCGTCGGCGGCCAGGCAGACGTCCTCGGAGGAGCGGTGCCCGGTGACGTCGATGATCCGGCCGCTGCTCGTGGCGCGGCCCTGGTCGTAGAAGTAGTGGGCGCGCAGCAGCACGACCACGTTCTCGCCGGCCGCCGCGCAGAACTCCTCCAGGTCGAGGCCGGTGTCGAAGCCGGTGCGGTAGTCGCGGTGGGTGGGCGCGTACAGGACGGCCGTGCTGCCCTCCGGCACCCCCAACTCCCGCCGCACTCGCGCCACTTCGTCGGCGGTCGCCGTGCAGAACACGTCGTTGCGCGGATAGCCGTACTCCAGCGCCTCGTACGAGCCGGGGAAGGCGCGCTCCCACATCTGGGTGGAGTGCCGGTTGGAGGAGATGTTGTAGTCCCAGCGGTCCACCCGGCCCAGCAGCTTGGCGAAGCTGCCGGTCGCCGCGGCCACCACCGGGTACGTCGACTGGTCGACGCCCATCTTCTTCAGCGGGGTCCCGTGCTGCGTCTGGACGTGCACGCTGCCGGGCCGTTTGACGACGCCCTCCGCGAAGTTGGCGTTGTTCACCAGGTACGTGGCGCGGGCCAGCACCTCCCAGTACTTCCGGCTCCCGATGACGGCGTGCTCGACACCCTTCGGTACGGAGTCCACCGCGTCCGGCTCCACCAGGAACACCGAGCGGATGTGCGGGGCGAGCCGGCGCGCCTTGGCCTCGATCGCGGCCGGGCTGCACGTGTAGCCGCGGCCCCAATAGGCGCAGTAGACGGCCAGGTTGGGGTCGAGCGGACGGCGCAGGTCGCGGGCGTAGCGCAGCCGGGTACGGAGCATCCGGGGGCGCGGCAGCCTCCCCCGGGCTCTCGGCTTCGCTCGACCCGGAGGGACCCCCATGGCCGCCCCCGCCGCCAGCCGGTTGGCGCCGCGCAGCGCCTTGAACGCCGTGTACGCCCCCGACGCCAGCAGCCGGTGCTGCACGCCCAGACTCCCGCCCGGGGCCCGGAAACCGGCAGGCCGGTGCGTGCGGTGGAGCCGTCCCGCCCGGCGGAAGAACGCCCGGTGCCCGGAGGGCAGCCGCTCGGGACGCGAGGCGGTCTTCAGCACCACGGCGAAGAGCTGCTCGAACAGCGCCCGCGACCGCTCGGGCGCCAGCCCCTCGGCCGCCGTGAGCACCAACTCCACCTGGTCCAGGAGCTGGTGGTGGTGTGCACCGGGCAGGTTGAGCCGGCTGCCCTGCCTGCGCAGCAGATGCCGTACGACCACCGAGCGCAGCACCGCGACCCGCCCGGCGGCGACGGTGACCAGGCCGCCCCAGCCGAGGTCGGTGAACCGGCCCTCGGGGAAGGCGAGTCGGTGCTCGGTGAGGAAGGCGCGACGGTAGGCGGCGCTCCAGGCCGGGAACTGAATGCCCGTCACCTGCGGTGCCTTGTCCGGGGAGAAGGCGTCCGCCGGGGTCTTCGCGAGCAGCGGGGCGGCCGGGTTGGTGGGCTCGCCCTCCCACCACGGGGTGCGCTCGTGCTCGAAGTACAGGACGTCGACGTCACCGGTCTGCGTGAGCCGGGCGTCCAGCGCGGCCAGCGCTCCCGGGGCGAGGGTGTCGTCGCCGTCCAGGAACAGGACGTAGCCGCCGGTCGCCGCGCGGAGACCGGTGTTGCGGGCCCCGCTGAGCCCGGCGGAGGGCGGGGAGTTGACCGGCGCCACCCGGGAGTCCTGCCCGGCGTGATCGGCGGCGACGTCGGCGGCCGGGGAGCCGGGGCTGTCGCAGACCGGGATCAGCTCGAAGTCGCCGTAGGACTGCGCGAGGACCGAGTCCAGGGCCAGGGACAGCCGGCCGGCCACCCCGTGGGACGGGACGATGATGCTGAAGCGGGGCATTCTGTTCTTTCTCCAGTGGTACGGAGGGACCGGGTCAGTGCGCGCGGCGGGCTCGGGGGCGTCCGGTCGGGCGCCAGGTGGACGGACGGGTCGGAGTGGGGCGTGACGGGCTCGACGGCATGCGAACTCCCCTGGGTGGGAACGGCGTTCAGAGTCGGTCGGTGACGGGCAGGGACGCCGTGGGCTGCGGCACGGTGGCGAGCGGGGAGCGGGTCAGGCCCGCGGCGGCGGACGGCACCGGGTGGCGGTCGGCGAGCGGCACCACCGGCGGCAGGCCCGTCTCGCCCGACACCACGTGGCGCACGACGCGTTCGGCGGCGCGGCCGTCGTCGTAGGGGCAGAAGCGCTCGCGGAACGCGGTGCGCAGCTGGGCCGAGCGGGAGCCGCGCCAGTGGTCGGTGGCGAAGATGTCGATCAGCTCGTCCTCGCTGCGCGCGACCGCGCCGGGCGGGAAGGCGCGCAGGTCGAAGTAGGTGCCGCGGGCCGCCTCGTAGGCCTCCCAGTCGTCGGCGTGGATGACGATCGGGCGGTCGAGGTTGGCGTAGTCGAACATCAGGGACGAGTAGTCGGTGACCAGCGCGTCCGAGGCCAGGCAGAGCGATTCGACGCTCGGGTGGTCGCTGACGTCGATGATCCGGCCGCCGGACGCGGTCGTCAGCGGGCCGTCGTGCCAGTAGTGGGCGCGGGCGAGCACGACGTAGCGGGGGCCGAGGCGGCGCAGGACGCGGTCGAGGTCGAGGTGGGCGCGCTGGGTGCGGCGGTAGTCGCGGTGGGTCGGGGCGTAGAGCAGGGCGATGGCGTCCTGCGGGATGCCGAGCGCCTCGCGCAGCCGGGCCACGTCGGCCGAAGTCGCTTGCTGGAACACGTCGTTGCGGGGATAGCCGTAGGCGAGCGTGGTGTAGCTGCCGGGGTAGACGCGCTCCCAGGTGAGGGTGGTGTGGCGGTTGGCGGACAGGACGTGGTCCCACTTGTCGACGCCCCTGAGGAGCTCGGCGAAGTCCATGTCCCGTGCGGCGGCGGGGCGTTCCTGGAGATCGAGTCCCATGTGCTTGAGCGGGGTGCCGTGCTGGGTCTGGATCATGACCTGGCCGGGGCGCTTGACCAGCCGGCGGTCGAAGTTGACGTTGTTCACCAGGTACTTGGAGCGGGCCAGCGCCGTCCAGTAGGACGCGGTGTCCGGGCGCAGCCGGCGGGTGGCCGCCGGGATCGTGTGGTGGTGCTCGGGGCGGGCGATCCACGCGGTGCGGATGTGCGGGGCGTGGGTGCGGAACGCGGTCTCCAGCGCGCCCGGGTTGCAGCTGTGGCCGCGCCCCCAGTAGGCGGCGAACACCGCCCGGTCCCGCAGCGGGAGCCGCAGTTGGACCCGGTAGTGGAACTGGAGGACGGCCGCCCTGAGCGCGCGCAGCGCCTTCGCGGCGAGCTTGACCGTCCTGCGGCGCCAGCTCATCGCCGTCTGCAGGGCCCGGAAGGTGCGGTGCACGCCGAAGTGGACGAGCGTGTGGCGCAGCCGGGTGCGCGGCGGGACCGGGGTGCCGGGGATGCGGTAACGGCGGTAGTGGGCACGGGCCTTGCGCAGGAACTCGGCGCGTGTGCCGCGCGGGAGGCGGTCGGGCTTGGTGAACACCGTCGCGAGGTGGTCGACCATGCGGCGGAACAACACCGGCCGCCACTGGTCGAGTTCGGGGCGCGCGGCGACGAACTCGAAGACCCGGTCGTACTGTTCGAAGACGTCGAAGTGCTTGCGGCTGGTGGTGCCGAGGATGTTGCCCCGGCGGCGCTGGCGGTAGTGGACGCAGACCCGGTCGAGGGTCGCGATCGTCTCCGCCGCCATCAGGACCGGGTAGGTCCACGGGGTGTCCTCGTAGTAGCCGGACGGGAAGGCGAAGCCCTCGCGCTCGACGAACTCCCGCCGGTACGCCTTGTTCCAGGCCACCATGATGACCCGGAGGAGCCCGGGGCGGTCCTCCAGGCGGAAGGGCGCCGGACCCTGCTCGGTGAGCTGGGCGGCGACCTTGTTGCGGCGGGCCTCGCCGTTCCAGAAGGTGCGCGCGTAGTCGAAGACGAGGACGTCGGGCTCGCCGGTCTCCTTGACGCGGTCCGCGACGGCGCGCAGCGCGTCGGGCGTGAGGGTGTCGTCGCTGTCGAGGAAGACGAGATAGTCGCCGGTCGCCTCCCGCAGACCGGCGTTGCGGGCACGCCCCAGGCCCTGGTTCTCGGGGAGATGGACGGCGCGCACCCGGGCGTCCCGGGCCGCGAACTCGTCGATGATCGCACCGCAGGCGTCCGGCGAGCAGTCGTCGACCGCGATCAGCTCCAGATCGGGATACGACTGGGAGAGCACCGATTCCAGGCATTCGTGCAGGTACGCCTGGACCTTGTACGCGGGGACAATGACACTGAACCTGGGCAAGGGACATCCATGGGTCGGTCGGCGCGGGCGTTCTGCCCGGGAACGGCCGATGGAGTGACTTGGTTACGGTGCGTACGGCATACGGGGGACGTGCGGTGAACGCGAAAGGGCGGGCCGGTGACGGCCCGCCCCCTCGAACTGTGGTCCGGTCGCGGCTACTTGACCGCGCCCGCCATCACGCCGGACACGAACTGCCGCTGGAACGCGAAGAACACGGCCAGCGGGATCACCATGGAGATGAACGCACCGGGTGCCAGCACGTCGATGTTGTTGCCGAACTGGCGTACCTGCGTCTGGAGTGCGACCGTGATCGGCTGCGTGCTCGACTTGGTGAACACCAGCGCCACCAGCATGTCGTTCCACACCCACAGGAACTGGAAGATGCCCAGGCTCGCGATGGCGGGCCCGCCCAGCGGCATCACCACCCGTGCGAACAGCCGGAGTTCACCGGCGCCGTCCAGCCGGGCCGCCTCCAGGAGTTCGCGCGGGATCTCCGCGAAGAAGTTCCGCAGCAGGAACACCGCGAACGGCAGCCCGTAGCCGACATGGAACAGGATCACCCCGAAGATGGTCCCGAACAGGCCTATCTTGCCGAAGAGTTCGGCGATCGGGATGAGCGCCACCTGCACCGGCACCACCAACAGGCTGACCACGCCCAGGAACCACCAGTCGCGGCCCGGGAACTCCATCCACGCGAAGGCGTAGCCCGCGAGCGCGCCGATCACCACGACGAGGAGCGTCGCCGGGACGGTGATCAGGACGGTGTTCCACAGCGAGTTGGTGATGTCGCTGTTCTCCAGCAGCGTCTTGTAGCTGTGGAAGGTGAGCTGGGAGGGTTGGCTGAAGACCTTCCACCAGCCGCTCGCGCTCATGTCCTCCGGACTGCGCAGCGAGGACAGCAGCAGCCCGATCGTCGGCACCAGCCAGAACAGGCCGACGACGATCAGGAACACCCGGACCAGGCCCCCGCTCGCCGCCGCCGCGAGCCGTGAGCCGAGCGACTCCCGGGCCTTGACGACCTCAACCGGCCCGGTCCTGCCGAGACTTCCGGCTTCCGTGGTCATCGCCGCACCTCCCGCCGCAGCCGCCGTACGTTGAAGAGCATCACCGGGATCACCAGCAGCAGCAGGAACACCGAGATCGCGCTGGCGATCCCCGGCTGGTCCTCGGAGAAGCCCTTCCGGTACAGCTCCAGGGCCAGCACGTTCGCGTCGTCCTGCGAGGAGCCCGGGGCGATGATGAAGACCAGGTCGAAGATCTTCAGCACGTTGATCATCAGCGTGACGGCGACGACCGCGAGCACCGGCGCCAGCAGTGGCACCGTGACCCGCCGGAACACCTGCCACTCGTTGGCCCCGTCGACCCGCGCCGCCTCCAGCAACTCCCGTGGCACACCGGCGAGTCCGGCCGCGATCAGCACCATCGCGAATCCGGCCCACATCCACACGTACGACCCGATGATGGCCGGCGTCACGAGCGACGGGCCCAGCCACTCCACACCGTTGTACGGCTGTTTGAAGTTGTCCGCCGGGAGCCGCAGCCGGGCCCCGTCGGCCGCGGCCGGCAGGCTGAAGGTGCCGTCGCCCGCGGCCTTGGCCGAGGCGACCACCTTGCCGTCCTTCACCGCCTCGATCCGCATCCCGCCGTAACCCAGCTCGGACGGGTCGACCCCGCCCAGCTTGCCGACGCCCTTGCCGCGGGTGAAGTCCTGCCAGGTCGTGCCGGTGATCCTGCCCGGCTCGGCCCGGGCGGCCACGGCCTTCTTCGCGCCGTCGGGCATCTGGTCGGGGGCGACGCCGACCAGCGGCAGCGCGACGGTCTGCCCCGTGCGGACCGTCGCAGTGGTGATGAAGCCGCCGTGGTCCGCCGTCAGCGGGGACTCGCGGCCCGGGTGGGCGTTCGGGAACGCCGACGACGAGGCGAACGTGTCGTGGACGCCGACCCAGACCGCGTTCGCGACGCCCTTGTGCGGGTCCTGGTCGTAGACGAGGCGGAAGATGATGCCGGCGGCCAGCATCGAGATCGCCATCGGCATGAAGACGACCAGCTTGAACGCCGTTCCCCAGCGCACCCGTTCGGTCAGCACCGCGAAGATCAGACCGAGGGCGGTGGCGACCGTCGGCGCGAAGATCACCCAGATGACGTTGTTCTTCAGGGCGGTGCGGATGCCGTCGTCGGTGAACAGGGCCTTGTAGTTGTCGAAGCCGGCGAAACCGTCACCGGCCTGGTTGCCGAAGCTGCGGATCAGCGAGTACCCGATCGGGTAGACCACGAGCGCGCCGAGCAGCACCAGGGCGGGCAGCAGGAACAGCGCTGCCACGGTCCTGCGGGTGCCGGTCACGCTCTTGCGCCTGCGGGGCGCGGCGGGGCCCGCAGGGACCTCCGCCGCCGCGGCCGACGTCATCGCCGACCCAACCCCTCGATGCCGTGTCCGGTCATCGCCGGATCAGCTCCCGCTCGCGTACGCCGCCGCCGCGTCCTTCTCCAACTGCGCCTGCGTGCCCGCCACATCGGTCGGGTTCTTCAGGAAGTCCTGGAGGTCCTTCCACTCGCCCTTGCCGGGCGTACCGCCGAAGGACTGCGGGGCCTGGTCCGACATGTCGAAGCGGAAGTCGTCACCGGCCGCGACGAGCGACTTGGCGATGGTCTGCTGCACCGCGTTCGGATACGCCGAGTCCGGCACGTTCTTGTTCGGGGAGAGATAGCCGCCGAGCTTCGCCTGGATCGTCGCCGCGTCCGGGGACGCGAGGAACGTGGCCAGCGCCTGGGCCCCCTTGGAGTCCTTCAGGATGACGGCCGCGTCGCCGCCGGAGACCACGGGCGCGGTCGAACCCACCGACGGGAACGGGAACACCTTCGCGTCGGTGCCCACCTTCGCCTTGGTCTCACCGATGTTGACCTGCACGAAGTCGCCCTCGTAGACCATCGCGGACTTCGGCTGGTCGCCGCCGTTGAAGGTCTGCGTGACGGACGCGGGGAACTCGGTCTGCAAAGCGCCGCTCTGACCGCCCGCGATGTAGGCCTTCTTGCCCCAGATCTGGGCCAGCGTGGTCAGCGCCTGCTTGACGGACGGGTCCGTCCACTTGATCTTGTGCTGGGCGAGCTGGTCGTACTTCTCCGGCCCGGCCTGCGACAGATAGACGTTCTCGAACCAGTCCGTCAGCGGCCAGCCGTCCGCGCCCGCGATCGAGAACGGGGTCACCCCGGAGTCGTAGATCGTCTGCGCGGTCGTCAGCAGCTCCGCCCAGGTCTTGGGTTCCTTGGCGCCCGCGTTCTCGAAGACCTTGGCGTTGTACCAGATCAGCGACTTGTTGGCCGCCTTGTAGTACACGCCGTACTGCTTGCCGTCGACCTTGCCGATGTCCTGCCAGCCCTGCGAGTAGTTCTTCTGCAGCTCCTTCAGGGCGTCGGCGCCGAGCGGCTTGGCCCACTTCTTGTCGACGGCCTGCTTGATGGCGCCGGGCTGCGGGAGCATCGCGACGTCCGGCGGCTGGCCGCCCGCGATCTTCGAGCCGAGGAAGTTGATGATCGGGTCCTGGGCCGGCACGAAGGTGACCTTGGCCCCCGTGCGCTTCTCGAACTCCGAGAGGACCGCCTTGAAGTTCTTCTGCTCGGCACCCGTCCACACGGCGGCCACTTCGAGGGTCGTGCCGTCCAGCTTCGGGAGGGCGACCGTGCCCGCGGACTCCGAGGGACTGCTGGATGTGCTGTTGTCGCTCTTCTTGTCGCTGCCGCCACCGCACGCGGCGAGCGAGAGCGTCAGCGCTCCCACGGCGACCACCGCCGCCGTACGTACGGTGGTGCGTGTCCGGTGTGTGCTGCTCGTGCTGCGCATCACTGCCCCGTTCTTCGTTCCTCGTCGAACGCTCGAACGCTTCCGTGCGCACTGGTCTACGCCCGGTGCTTGAACGCGGCAAGATGGCGTCCGCTGTCAAGTACGCGATCGTGATTGGGTCGTGACGTGGGGTTGTGTGAGCGGACTGTGAACGATCAGAGGAGCGACGGCACCTCCGCCGCCGCCACCGAGCGCGTCGCCCGCTCCAGCGCGCTCGCCAGAAGCGCCAAGTCCGTCGGCCCGTTCCCGAGTTCGCGGACCGGTCGGCGTGCCGGGGGATCGCCCATGCGCTGCCACTCCAGCGCCACCACTGTCGGACGGAGTGTCGCCGTGCGCGGGATACGGCCCGTCACCCGGCCACCCTGGAAGGGCGTGCTGCGGCCGTCCGCGAGGATCAACCGCCCACGCCCCGGCGCCGGTTCGTCCGGACCCTGGGTGAGCGCGTCGAGGGCCACCCGCAGTGTGATGTGCCGGGCGGGCTCCGTCTCGGCCGTCCGGGCCTCCGCGGCGGACGCCGCCACCAGGTGCACGCCCAGCCGCTCGCCTTCGCGGACCACCGCCTCCAGCGCGCGTATCACCGACCCCGCGGCCGGGCGCCCGGGGGAGCCGAGCGGGGGTTTCACCAGCGCGTCCAGATCGTCCACGACCACCACCAGCCGGGGCAACGGCGGTGCCGCCTCGGTCTGTTGACGCGCTGCCGCCGACGGGCGCAGCCGGATCGTCGAACTCGGCGGCGAGTCCAGGTCCCCGGCACCCGACGTGCCGCGCTGGGCGATGATCCGCCCCGACACCTCGTGCCGCGCATGCCACTCGGCGAAGCCGACCCGGCCCAGCAACTCCGCCCGCCGCTTCAGCTCCGCGCTCAGCGACTGCGCGAACTCCCGCATCCGGACGGGGTCGTTGGCGGTGAGATGCGTGGTCACATGCGGCACGTCCGTGCAGACCCGAAGGCCCTCGCCGTGCCCGCCCGCGCCCGCCGCGGCACCCCCGGCGCCCGCACTGTCCCGGCCGTCCATCAGCACGATGCCGAGCCGGTCCGGGCGCTCGGCGGCGGCGAGGGACGCGACGACCGCCCGCAGCAACTCCGTACGCCCGCTGCCCGCGGGGCCCTCGATCAGCAGATGCGGCCCCTCGGCGGCGAGGTCCGCGGAGACCGGCCCGCGCGGCCCGGCCCCGAGCACCGCCCAGGCCCGCCCGCCGAGCGCCTCCTTGTCGTCACCGGCGTCCGCCCAGCGCGCCAGCAGGGACGCCGGGGTGGCCCGCGCCAGCCCCAACTCGTCCAGCAGGCGCGCCGACTGGGGCAACGGCGCGGAGACCCGCGCCTGCCGCTCGTGCGGAGGGCCGTCCGCCCGGAGCGGGGCGAGGGCCCGCGCGAACCGCTCGGCCCAGGCGAGGGAGACCGCGTCCACGGTGGCCACCGTGCCGTTGCCCACGGGCCCGGGGCCGGTGGGGCCGGCGTCGGACGCGCCCGGACCGGACGGTTCCGTACGTGCCGACGCGGGGCCGGTGCCGGGGCGCGAACCCTCAGCGCCGGGGCGGACCGCTCCCGCGCCGGGGTGTGACCCTTCGGCCGCGCCGGGCCGTGCCGTTCCCGTGCGCGGTGCTCCCGTCCCGCCGCGCGCCACCCGCAGCAGCCGCAGCGCCGTGGCGACATCGCCGCTCAGCAGCGCGACCGCCCCGCACTCGCGGAACGTCGGTGCCGCCGCGCAGGCCGCCTCGTACGTGTCCGTCACGGGGGAGGCGGGCGAGGCCGGCTCCGTCTCGGCGAGGCACACGACATGGATACCGGCCCGGGGCCCGTCGTGCGCCAGCCGCGCCACCGCCTCGCGCACATCGGCCCCACCGGGGTCGCCGTCCACCACGAGCACCGTGTACGGCCCGGCGAACCCGTCCGTGTCACCCTCGTCCTCCCGGGCCCACGCGGGGCGGTGGGCGGCGCCGCGCAGGGCATCGGAGGAGTCGTCGGCGCGCGGGCGGGTGGCGCCGGAGGCCGGGTCGTCGGCGGAGCCGGAGCGGTGGTGGGCGGCCTCGTCCGTGGTGGTGTACCTGGGCGGGGTGCCGGAGCGGTCCGACGGTCCGCGCCGGTCACGGTCGTCGACCGGCTGCCGTGCGGTGGCGGACCCCGGCCGGCCGTCCGCCGGGCTCTGGGAGGAAGCGCTGCCGGAGAGCCCCGACCGCCCCTCCGCCGAGCCGCGCTGCGCGCCGATGCCCGGAGCGCGTCGGCCGGAGACGCCGTGCGCGCCCGGGGCCGCGCCCGGCCGGTCCGCACCGCGCGCGTCCGCCGCCTGGTCCTCCAGCCGGCGGAGCAGCTCGTCCGTACGGGCCGTCGCCTGTTCGCGGTCGTAGGCCAGCAGCAGGCGGCAGTCCTGGCCGTGCCCGGGGCGCAGATGCGGCAGCCAGCCGAGCCAGGACCACTCGGCGGTGCGCTCGGCGACCGTCCGCGCGCGGTCCGTGCTGATCAGCACGATCTCCAGCGCGTCGGGGGAGTGCAGCGCGGCGAGCTGGGCCACCACCGCGCGGGCCAGCCCCGAGAGCCGCGCGCGCGGACCGGCCAGCCCCAGCGCGCCGACCTCGCGGAGCCCGGACGTCACCGGCACCGCGGGCAGCAGCGCCGAGCCGTCCGGTGTCGCGCGGTCCGCGGTGCCGAGCCGGACCGTGAGCGCCTCGGGGTGACCGGGGGCGCGCTCCCACAGGCGGGGGCCCGGGCCCAGCGCGGTGAGCAGCAGGGCCGCCGGATCGGGCCAGGTGTCCGGCTGCTGGAGGACGACGGGCGGCGGCACGCTCTCGTCGGCGACCTCCTCGTCGTACGACGACCCGGGGTCCTCGGTGGGCGACTCGCCGCGGGCGCCCGTCAGACGGCGGGCCCACTTGCCGATGCCGCCACGCCGGCGCACGCCCTGCGGCACGTCGGTGCCCCGGAGCGGGGTGCCCTTGCGGCCGTCGTGGACGTCGGTGTCGTCCTCCGCGGGGATGCGGGAGGCCGTCGTACGCGCCGGGAACGCGTCCTCGGAGGCGCTGTCCTCCGGCGCCGCGCCGAACACGCCGAAGCGGCCCGCGTGGGTGTCGCCGCCGTCCGGCCCGGTCCGGTGCTCGATGCTCGGGGCGCCGCCCTGGCCCGGCACCACCAGGGGTTCGCTGCGCGGGGCGGCCGACACGCCGGGCGACACGCGCACGTGGCCCTCGCCGTCGGGCGCCGTCTCCGCGCGCGCTCCCGGGCCGCCGGACGGCGTCAGCCGCAGGGCCGACTCGCCGATGCGCAGCAGCGCGCCCGGAGCGAAGCGCACCGGGCGGGTGCCCACGCGCGTGCCCGCGAGTGTCGTGCCGTTCGTCGAGCCCAGGTCGGCGACCGAGACGCGGCCCCCGGGGTCGACCGTCACCGCGCAGTGCAGCCGGGACACGTCCGGGTCGTCCAGGGGGACGTCGGCGTCGGCGGAGCGGCCGATGTGGATCTGGCCGCCGTGCAGCAGGTGCACCCCGCCCGCGTCCGGGCCCGCGACCACGTGCAGCTGGGTCGGGGCGTCGTCCAGCTCGGGATGGGCCTCCGGCTCGGCGGGGGCGCCCAGGGACAGCACCGCGCCGTCCGTCAGCGGCGGCTCGCCGAGGGTGCAGCGCTGGGTGTCGAGGCGCTCCACGCCCGTGTACAGCACGATCGGGGCGCCGGACTCGCGGCTCCGCTCGGACTGCGGCGCGGCCGCGTCGGCGGACACCGCCGAGGCCAGCGCGGACGCCACCGCGGCCAGGGCCGTGCCGGCGGGCGCGGTGACCAGCACATCGCAACGCGCGGAGCGGCCCCGCGGCTGCGCGGGCGGTCCCAGCGGGTCTACGACGGTCAGCCGGATCTGCATCGCCGTCAGCGGTCCCTTCTGCCCTGGCGCGGAATGTCCCCCCACCCCGCGCGAGCAATCGGCCAGTTACTGCACGCATCCTCGCACCTGCCACTGACAACGCGCCCGGGCCCCGGTGGCAAGTGATCTTGATTGGTCAGCTCTGTCCCCAAAAGTGCCTGACCAGTGCCGCACCGGTGATCGAGTGAGACCGGTCATGTCCGCCTTCGGTGCCCCTTGGGGCAACCGGGAGACCGGGGAGAGCGTCTTTCCTTCGAACATGCACGGCGATGCTTACGTAGGTAGCCGCGAGAGGGGCGGCACTACAGTGGACCGGAACACAGGCAAGCAGCAGGGAGCGCAGACGTGCGGCCGGTAGGCAGCAAGTACCTGCTCGAGGAGCCGCTCGGACGCGGCGCCACGGGCACCGTCTGGCGGGCCCGCCAGCGGGAGACCGCGGGCGCCGAGGCGGCCGTCCAGGGACAGCCCGGCGAGACCGTCGCGATCAAGGTCCTCAAGGAGGAGCTCGCGAACGATCCCGACATCGTGATGCGGTTCCTGCGCGAGCGGTCGGTGCTGCTGCGCCTGACCCACCCGAACATCGTCCGGGTCCGCGACCTCGTCGTCGAGGGCGATCTCCTGGCGCTCGTCATGGACCTCGTCGAGGGCCCCGACCTGCACCGCTACCTTCGCGAGAACGGCCCCTTCAGCCCCGTCGGCGCCGCGCTGCTCACCGCGCAGATCGCCGACGCGCTGGCCGCGAGCCACGCCGACGGCGTCGTCCACCGCGACCTGAAGCCGGCGAACGTCCTGCTGAAGCAGGGCGGCGGCCAGATGTACCCGCTGCTGACCGACTTCGGCATCGCCCGCCTCGCCGACTCCCCGGGCCTGACCCGCACCCAGGAGTTCGTCGGCACGCCCGCGTACATCGCGCCGGAGTCCGCCGAGGGCCGCCCGCAGACCTCCGCCGTGGACATCTACGGCGCCGGCATCCTGCTGTACGAGCTGGTCACCGGCCATCCGCCGTTCTCCGGCGGCTCGGCCCTCGAAGTCCTCCACCAGCACCTCAGCGCCGAACCCCGCCGCCCCTCGACGGTCCCCGACCCGCTGTGGACGGTCATCGAGCGCTGCCTGCGCAAGAACCCGGACGAACGGCCCAGCGCCGAGAACCTCGCCCGTGCCCTGCGCGTCGTCGCCGAGGGCGTCGGCGTGCACGCGAACTCCGCGCAGATCGCCGCCGCCGAGAGCGTCGCCATGCTCCTGGCCCCCGACCCCGAGCCCGCCGCCGTACCGACGGTCCCCGGCGCCGCCGACCCGACGCAGGTCCTCTCGCACGGAGCGGGCGCCTACGACCCGAACGCGGCGACCAGCGTCCTCCCGCACACCAGCGGCCCCGCCGGCGCCGCCGACCCGACCACGGTGATGCCCAGCCGCGGCGCGGCCGACCCGACCACGGTCATGCCGCAGAACCAGTCCGGGCAGTACGGCCAGCAGAACCAGTCCGGCGGCGGCCCCGAGCAGCCGCACCCCTGGCAGAACCAGCTGCGCGCCGCCCGCGACCGCAACGAGCAGACCCAGTACCAGCCCTACCTCGACCCGGGCGAGGACCCGCTGCGCCGCCGCCCGCAGCGCCAGGTCTCCCGCCCGCAGCAGCCCCAGCAGCAACCCCGCCAGGCCGCCCAGCAGCGCCCGCAGCAACGCCCCTCGCAGCGCCGGCAGCCGCAGCAGGGCTACGGCTATCCGCAGCAGCACGAGCCGCAGCAGTACGCCCCGCCGAGCCGCCGGCAGCCCCAGCGGGCCCCGGAGCCCGCCCGCGAGCCGCGCCCGCCGCGCCAGCGCAGCGCCAACCCGATGAAGATCCCCGGACTCGGCTGCCTCAAGGGCTGTCTGTTCACGGTCGTCCTGCTGTTCGTCGCGGGCTGGCTGGTGTGGGAACTGACCCCGCTCCAGGACTGGATCGGCACGGGCCGGAGCTACTGGCACGAGATCAGCCATGTCGTCGGACAGATCAGCGGCTGGGTCAAGGACCTGAGTTCCGCGTCGGGCAACTGACCCTCGACGGAACCGGCCGCCGACCCCCGAATCGCCCTTGTCGGGCGTCGGGTTGGGGATTTGTCGACACCCAGTGGGTGATTTCCGCCTCGGCGGTGAAGGTTGGCTCGTCCGACGCGTAGTTTTAGCGACACACGCGTCGGTAGGAGCAGTCTTGGCACGGAAGATCGGCAGCCGGTACACCGCCAACCAGATCCTGGGGCGGGGCAGCGCCGGCACGGTGTGGCTGGGTGAAGGCCCCGACGGGCCCGTCGCCGTCAAGCTGCTGCGCGAGGACCTCGCGTCCGACCAGGAGCTCGTCGGCCGCTTCGTGCAGGAGCGCACGGCCCTGCTCGGCCTGGAGCACCCGAACATCGTGTCCGTACGGGACCTCGTGGTCGACGGCAACGACCTCGCCCTCGTCATGGACCTGGTCAGGGGCACGGACCTGCGCACCCGCCTCGACCGGGAACGCCGGCTCTCCCCGGAGGCCGCGGTCGCGATCGTCGCCGACATCGCGGACGGACTCGCGGCGGCCCACGCGGCCGGCGTCGTCCACCGTGACGTCAAGCCGGAGAACGTCCTCCTCGACATGCAGGGCCCGCTCGGCCCCGGCGGCGCGCACCCCGCCCTGCTGACCGACTTCGGGGTCGCCAAGCTCATCGACTCCCCGCGCCGCACCCGCGCCACGAAGATCATCGGCACGCCCGACTACCTCGCCCCCGAGATCGTCGAGGGCCTGCCCCCGCGCGCGGCCGTCGACATCTACGCGCTGGCGACGGTCCTGTACGAACTCCTCGCCGGATTCACCCCGTTCGGCGGCGGTCACCCCGGCGCGGTCCTGCGGCGGCACGTCACCGAGACCGTCGTACCGCTGCCCGGGATCCCCGAGGAGCTGTGGGCGCTGCTCGTGCAGTGCCTGGCGAAGGCCCCGGCGTCGCGGCTGCGCGCGTCCGAACTCGCGGCGCGGCTGCGCGAACAGCTGCCGCTGCTCGCCGGGATGCCCCCGCTGGACGTGGACGAGCCGGACACCGAGCAGGAGGACACGGAGCCGGAGGAGGCGCCGGCCGCCGCGCCCGCGGGCGGCGAGCGGGTGCGGCGGGGTGCCGTACCGCTGGTGCCGGGCGCCAAGCCCGCCGACTCCAACCGTGACACGCACACCTCGATGCGCGTGCCGGCCCCGGACGAACTCGCGGGCGGACCGCGCGGCACGGCCAGGGCACCCCGTCCGGCGGGCGCCCCGCGCCCCGGCTCGGCGCGGCACCGGGCGGCCACCCGGCGCCGTCGGCTGACGCTCGGGGCGGCGGCGGTGGTGCTGGTCGCGGCGGTGGGGGTCGGCACGTGGGCGGCGACGTCCGGGGACGACTCCGGCGGGACGAACACCCCGGACACGAAGAACTCGGCACCGGCCTCGCCCTGACCCCGCCGCGCAACCACGCGCACACCCCGCTTGGCGGAGCCGTTACGCTGGAGGCGTGGCAGTCGTCGATGTTTCCGAAGAGCTCAAGTCCCTCTCCTCGACCATGGAGTCGATCGAGGCCGTCCTGGACCTGGACACGCTGAGGGCAGATGTCGCCGTCCTGGAGGAGCAGGCCGCCGCGCCTTCCCTCTGGGACGACCCGGAGGCGGCGCAGAAGGTCACCAGCAAGCTGAGCCACCTCCAGGCCGAGATCCGCAAGACCGAGGCCCTCCGCGGCCGGATCGACGACCTCTCGGTCCTCTTCGAGATGGCCGAGGAGGAGGACGACCCGGACACCCGCGCCGAGGCGGAGAACGAACTGGCCGCCGTCAGGAAGGCGCTGGACGAGATGGAGGTCCGCACCCTCCTGTCCGGCGAGTACGACTCCCGTGAGGCCGTCGTCACGATCCGCGCCGAGGCCGGCGGCGTCGACGCCTCCGACTTCGCCGAGAAGCTCCAGCGCATGTACCTGCGCTGGGCGGAGCGCCACGGCTACAAGACGGAGCTCTACGAGACGTCGTACGCCGAAGAGGCCGGCATCAAGTCGACCACCTTCGCCGTGCACGTGCCGTACGCCTACGGCACGCTCTCCGTCGAGCAGGGCACCCACCGGCTCGTCCGGATCTCGCCCTTCGACAACCAGGGCCGCCGCCAGACCTCGTTCGCCGGCGTCGAGATCCTCCCGGTCGTCGAGCAGACCGACCACATCGAGATCGACGAGTCCGAGCTGCGCGTCGACGTGTACCGGTCCTCCGGTCCCGGCGGCCAGGGCGTCAACACCACCGACTCCGCGGTGCGTCTGACCCACCTCCCCACCGGCATCGTCGTCTCCTGCCAGAACGAGCGCTCCCAGATCCAGAACAAGGCCAGCGCGATGAACGTGCTCCAGGCCAAGCTGCTGGAGCGCCGCCGCCAGGAGGAGCAGGCCCGGATGGACGCCCTCAAGGGCGACGGCGGCAACTCCTGGGGCAACCAGATGCGTTCGTACGTCCTGCACCCGTACCAGATGGTCAAGGACCTGCGCACGGAGTACGAGGTCGGCAACCCGGAGGCCGTGTTCAACGGCGAGATCGACGGCTTCCTGGAGGCCGGGATTCGCTGGCGCAAGCAGCAGGAGAAGTAGTCCCGCGCACGATTTCCGCATGGCTTTGTCGACAAGGCAACTGCCGCCCGCCGGGCGGTAGTTGCCTTTCGCGCGTTCGGGTCTCTGGGTTTTACGTCACACTCACAGATTCCATCTCCCGGCAAAGAACCCGTAGTCGGACATCGCGCTCGCAACGGCCTTGACGTTGCTGTGAAAACTGGGAAGGGTGAAGCGCGGCACGCGTGGCTCCGGGGCGCATGTGAACCGGGGGAGCAGAGCTTTCGCCAGCCGCCACCCCCGTCGATCACGGCACCGGACATCGACGCACCACCCTGACGACGAGCTACTGGGGGTAGCAGACTGATGACCAAGAAGACGCGGATCCGTGTCGCACGCATAGCGGCCGGCGCGATCATCGCCGGCGGTGCCTCGCTGACCGCCGCGGGTGCCGCATCGGCACTCGACCTGGGCGTGACGCTGAGCGCGACCACCGCCGACGACCCGGCGCCCGGCGACGGGAGCGACACCCCGACCCCGCCCGCGACGCCCACCGACGGACCCACCAGCATCCCGACGGACGGCCCGACCTCGGAGCCGCCCTCGACCCCGCCCGCCACGTCGGCGGCCCCGACGGACGAGCCGACCGAGCCCACCGGCAACCCGACCGAGCCGACGGACGAGCCCACCGACAGCCCGACGGACGGCAGCACCAGCGGCTCCGGCTCCGGCTCCACCGGCGGCAACAACAACGACCCCGACGGCGGCTCCTCCGCCCAGGAGGCGGGCACCTCGGCGCTCACCGACACCGGGTCCGACACGGCGGCCCAGGGCAGCGGCGGCGAACTGGCCGAGACCGGTGCCGGCCAGACCGCGTTCCTGCTGATCGGCGCCGCGACGATGATCGCCGGCGGCATCGCCTTCCGCGTGCTCCCGCGCCTCGCGGGCAACCGCGGCGGCACGGTCGCCTGACGGTAGCCGTCCCCGTACGGAACGTACGCACGTCGTACGACGAAGGGCCCGGAGCGAGTCGCTCCGGGCCCTTCGCGTGTGTTCTCGGTGTGAACCCGCGCGTTCTTCGTTCGTGCGGGTCAGGCGGTCTGGTGCGCCACCAGCGCCAGCGCCGCGATCAGCACCGCGAGCAGGGCGATCAGCGCCATGGGGTTCAGGCTCCCCCACGGGTTGTTCTCCTGCTGCAGCCGCTCGCGGTTCGCCCGGCAGACGGGACAGCGGCCCTCGTTCACGGGCGCCGCGCAGTTCGCGCACACCAACCGGTCGTACGTCATGCGCTCGCCCTCCTTGCACCGGCTTCCACGGACACAACGCCCAGGGAAACTAGAACGTTCCCACTCCACTGTGCCAGGTTCCGCGGGATTCGGCGCGGTCCGCCTTATCCTGCCCCGACCCTGTGCGTTCCAGCCCTTCAGATCCGCGACAAAACGTGCAAGCCTCGCGCAACCGCGGACGCCGACTGCGCGGGCACACCCGGGTCGCGTATGGTCACGCTCACCTACCCCCGGCTACCCGTGGTGCACCCGTGATCCGATTCGACAATGTCTCCAAGGTCTACCCCAAGCAGACCCGCCCCGCTCTCAGGGACGTCTCCCTGGAAGTGGAGAAGGGCGAGTTCGTGTTCCTCGTCGGGTCCTCCGGCTCCGGAAAGTCCACCTTCCTGAGGCTGGTCCTCCGCGAGGAGCGGTGCAGCCAGGGCCAGGTGCACGTGCTGGGCAAGGACCTCGCCCGCATCTCCAACTGGAAGGTGCCGCAGATGCGCCGCCAGTTGGGCACCGTCTTCCAGGACTTCCGCCTGCTGCCCAACAAGACGGTCGCCGAGAACGTGGCCTTCGCGCAGGAGGTCATCGGCAAGTCCAAGGGCGAGATCCGCAAGTCCGTGCCCCAGGTGCTCGACCTCGTCGGGCTCGGCGGCAAGGAGGACCGGATGCCGGGCGAGCTGTCCGGTGGCGAGCAGCAGCGCGTGGCCATCGCGAGAGCCTTCGTGAACCGCCCCAAGCTCCTCATCGCGGACGAGCCCACCGGCAACCTCGACCCGCAGACCTCCGTCGGCATCATGAAACTCCTCGACCGGATCAACCGGACGGGCACCACCGTGGTGATGGCGACGCACGACCAGAACATCGTGGACCAGATGCGCAAGCGCGTCATCGAGCTGGAGAAGGGCCGCCTCGTCCGTGACCAGGCACGCGGCGTCTACGGCTACCAGCACTGACCGCCGGCCGACCGCCGTCTGAAGCCCGTCCACGGAAAGGCCTGAAGAAGCCGCCATGCGCGCCCAGTTCGTACTCTCCGAGATCGGTGTCGGTCTCCGTCGCAACCTGACGATGACCTTCGCGGTCGTCGTCTCCGTAGCCCTGTCCCTGGCCCTCTTCGGCGGCTCGCTCCTGATGAGCGACCAGGTGACCACGATGAAGGGCTACTGGTACGACAAGGTCAACGTCTCGATCTTCCTCTGCAACAAGAGCGACGCCGAGTCCGACCCCAACTGCGCCAAGGGCGCGGTGACCGACGACCAGAAGAAGCAGATCCAGTCCGACCTCGGCAAGATGTCGGTCGTCGAGAAGGTCACGTACGAGTCGCAGGACGAGGCGTACAAGCACTACAAGCAGCAGTTCGGCGACTCCCCGCTGGCCAGCTCGCTGACGCCGGACCAGATGCAGGAGTCGTACCGCATCAAGCTCAAGGACCCGGAGAAGTACCAGGTCATCGCGACCGCCTTCGACGGCCGTGGCGGCGTCCAGTCGGTGCAGGACCAGAAGGGCATCCTGGACAACCTGTTCGGCCTCCTGAACGGCATGAACTGGGCCGCCCGCGCGGTCATGGCCCTCATGCTGGTCGTCGCCCTGATGCTGATCGTCAACACCGTGCGCGTCTCGGCGTTCAGCCGCCGCCGCGAGACCGGCATCATGCGCCTGGTCGGCGCCTCCGGCTTCTACATCCAGGCCCCGTTCATCATGGAGGCCGCCGTCGCCGGTCTCATCGGCGGCACGGTCGCCTGCGGATTCCTGGTCGTCGCCCGGTACTTCATCATCGACCACGGCCTCGACCTCTCCCACAAGCTCAACCTGATCAACTTCATCGGCTGGGACGCGGTCCTGACCAAGCTCCCGCTGATTCTCGCGACGAGCCTTCTGATGCCCGCGCTGGCAGCGTTCTTCGCGCTGCGCAAGTACCTGAAGGTGTGACGCATGCCAAGAGGGCCGTACGGGCAACCGCCCGTGCGACCCTTCCCGTTGTCCTAGACTCACCGCCATGTCAGGTCGTGACCTGTTCTGTCAGCCCCGCCGCATCCGCCGCGGGGCCGCCCTGACATTGGTGTTCGCGAGTGTGCTCGTCGCCGGGGCGGCCGCCGGATCGTTCGACGAACCGGGGCGGCCCGACCGGAAATCGGCCTCCGACACGGCGGGTTCGGCGCCGATGGGCCGCACGGAAGAGGTCGCGAAGGCCGCCGCCGAGGCCAAGGCCGACGGCAAGTCGCCCATGGAGGCCGCCGAGCGGGCCGTCAGCCGCAGCGGGGACCGGTGGGGCGCCGTCTACTCCCAGGGGGAGTACGAGGAGTTCGAGGAGGCCCTCGACGGCCAGTACACCGGCGTCGGGCTCTGGGCCCGGCGCGAGCGGGACGGCCGGATCGAGGTGACCCGTGTCCAGTCCGGGTCGCCCGCCGCCACCGCGGGTGTCCGCAAGGGCGACCGGCTGCGCAGCGTCGACGGCGAGGACGTCGACGGCAGGCCCGTCACCGAGGTCGTCTCCTTACTCCGGGGCGATGCCCAGGACGCCGCCGCGGGCACCGCCGTCACCCTCGGCCTGGAACGCGGCACGCACGCGTGGCGGGAGACCGTACGGCGCGCCCGTCTCTCCACCGACTCCGTGAGCGTCCGCAGGCTCGCCGGCGACGTCACCGTCATCAGGATCGCCGCGTTCACCAAGGGCGTCGGCGACCTCGTCCGCACCGCCGTACGACAGGCCCCCGCCGACTCCTCGTTCATCCTCGACCTGCGCGGCAACTCCGGCGGCCTGGTCACCGAGGCCGTCACCACCGCCTCCGCGTTCCTCGACGGCGGCCTCGTCGCCACCTACGACGTCGACGGCCGGCAGCGCGCCCTGCACGCGACCGCGGGCGGCGACACCACCAGGCCGCTGGTCGCGCTGGTCGACGGCGGCACGATGAGCGCGGCCGAGATGCTCACCGGCGCCCTCCAGGACCGCGGGCGCGCGGTCGTCGTGGGCTCCAGGACCTTCGGCAAGGGCTCGGTCCAGATGCCGAGCAGACTCACCGACGGCGTCGTCGCCGAACTGACCGTCGGCCACTACCGCACTCCCTCCGGTCACACCGTCGACGGCCGGGGCATCACCCCGGATCTCGACGTCACCGCGCAGGGGCAGGCCGCCGTGGAGCGCGCCGAGACGGTGCTGAGCGGCCTCGGGGACGCTTCCTAGCCGTCTGCCGACGTCCCGGGTAATCGCCTTTCCCTCAGGCCCCCTGGTAGTGCGAAAATGGCAGCACTATGAGCAAGGGAATGTACGTACCCAAGGAGTCCCAGCCCAAGCAGGGCGGCGGGGCCGCCGGCGGCAAGGCCAGGGACGGCGAGAAGGGCGGCAAGCGCAAGATCGTCGCCCAGAACAAGAAGGCCCGGCACGACTACGCGATCATCGACACCTACGAGGCCGGGCTCGTCCTCTCCGGCACCGAGGTCAAGTCGCTGCGGGAGGGCCGTACCTCGCTGACCGACGGCTTCGTCCAGATCGACGGGGGCGAGGCGTGGCTGCACAACGCCCACATCCCCGAGTACCACCAGGGCACCTGGACCAACCACTCGGTGCGCCGCAAGCGCAAGCTGCTCCTGCACCGCGAGGAGATCGACAAGCTGGAGGCCAAGACCCAGGAGACGGGTCACACGATCGTGCCGCTCGCCCTGTACTTCAGCAACGGCCGGGCGAAGGCCGAGATCGCCCTCGCCCGAGGCAAGAAGGAGTACGACAAGCGGCAGACCCTGCGCGAGAAGCAGGACCGCCGGGAGTCGGACCGCGCCATCGCGGCGGCGAAGCGCAGGCAGCGCGGCGAGTAGCCACCCGGAATACGGTGGCATCGGCGTGCGTTGTTCACGTACGATGGCAAACGCACCCCACAGCGGGTGTGATCCCTCCTCGGAGGGGCTTGAAAAAACAACATGGGGATGATCGGTTTCGACAGCGGCTGTCGAAGCAGGTGAAGCGTGTCGAGGAAGCGGCAATGATCTCGTAAACCATATGTCGCAACCAATAATCGCCAATTCCAAGAGCGATTCCCAGTCCTTCGCCCTCGCTGCCTAATAACAGCGACTGAAGGACCCTAAAAGGGTGTCAGCCCGGGGGTGTTCCCGACCCGGACCCTGGCATAATCTAGGGAACTAAACCATCGAGCCCGGTCACGGGGTTCGATGGGAAATCAAACAGTGACTGGGCCCGTCGGCGACTTGTTCGCGTGATTGCCGGGGCCGAGAAAATCACAGCGAACTGCACACGGAGAAGCCCTGATTCTGCACCGGTGGACGCGGGTTCGATTCCCGCCATCTCCACTCATCCCATGTTTTCACAGTGGTCAAGCCCCCTGCTGCTTCGGCGGCAGGGGGCTTTTCCCTGTCATCGCACGGCGAAGGCCGCGACGCGCAGCCCGCCGCTCAGGACCAGATGCACGCCCCGTCCGCCGCCGCGCCCACCGCCGTGCCGTTCGCCCTGGACTCGTCCATGAGGTGAATGCCGGAGTAGTCGTCGAAGTTCTCGGCGCGGGTCGTCCGGGACAGAATCCGGGGCGGGACGGTCTTCCATTTCGAGCGGATGACGTCCCAATGGGCGAGGTCTTTCCGCCGGACTTTCCGGTGGACCCGCGGAAGGGGAAGGGGGTGTCTTCTTCTCCTGCCTTTCGTGTCGCGGCTCCTTCACCGGGAGGCCTTGCGTCGACAGGGGTGGGATCAGGGCGCGTTGCGCGGTGCCGTGCTCGCGCGCTCGGTGAGCCGGGGCGCCAGCAGCGTCGCGTCGGGCACGTCCTGGCCGTCCAGCTTCCTCATCAGCAACTCGACGGCCCGGGAGCCGAGTTCGGCGGCGGGCAGCGCGACGGACGTGACCGGGACCCGTGCCGACTCGGCGAGTTCGTCGGGGCAGATCGCGGTGATCGAGAGATCGCCGGGGACGCGCAGCCCGAGCTGCTCGAAGGCGTCGACGAGGGGTTCCAGAAGCGGTTCGTTGTGGACGACGACCCCGGTCAACGCGGGCTGCTCACGCAGCAGTCGCTCCGCCACGGCGAGCGCGGCGGCCGGTGCCGCCTCGCACGGGTGGACGGAGGAGGCCAGGCCGTTGCGGTCGGCGGCGGCCGTGAAACCCTGGACGACCCGCTGGGCGAAGGCCGTCTGGCGGACGTACACCTCGGGCGGCGACCCGACGAGCGCGACGACCCGGTGCCCGAGGCCGGCCAGCCGTTCCACGCACAGTTCGCCGGCCGCCCTGAAGTCGAGGTCGATGCAGGTCAGTCCGTCCGCCTCGGCGGGGAAGCCGATCATCACCGACGGCCGGTCCAGGGAACGCAGCAACGGCAGCCGGGGATCGTCGAGTTGGACGTCCATCACGATCATCGCGTCGACGAGTGCCGTGTCCGCGACCCGGCGCAGGCCCTCCTCGCCCTCCTCCTGGGTGAGCAGGAGGACGTCGTGGTCGTGCCGGCGGGCGGTGGTCACCACGGACACCGCGAACCGCATGACGACCGGGACATGGATGCCGGTCCGTAAGGGGATCACCAGGGCCAGCACGTTCGACCGGCTGCTGGCCAGGGCGCGGGCACCGGCGTGCGGGCGGTAGCCCAGCTCGCGGATCGACGCCTCGACGCGCAGCCGGGTCTCCTCGGAGATCGGCCGCTTGCCGCTCAGGGCGTACGACACGGTGCTGGGGGAGACGCCGGCGTGCCGGGCCACGTCCGTGATCTTCACCATCAGCCCAGCTCCAGGGTCAGGAATCCGCTGCCCGACCGCGTCCTGTCCCCGGCGGCCAGCGCCCACGACAGCGACGGATCGGTGCAGGACGCCCGGAGCGTGTCCCCCTCCCGTACGACGGTGAAGGTCACCTCGCCGACGGACACCGTCACCTGCGCGCCCCGCGCCAGCCCGTACGCCCGCAGGGTCACGCCGTCGGCGTGGTCGTAGTCGGGCCGGTCGGCCACCGCGCCCACCGGGATCACCGCGCCGGGCCGCACCAGCAGCGGCACGCTGTCGAAGCCGTGCCGCTCGCGCACCCAGCGCGGCCCGGTGACCGTGCGGCCGGTGAGGTAGTGGGTCCAGGTGCCCTCGGGCACGTAGTACGAGACGTCTCCGTCGTCGCTGAAGACGGGCGCGACCAGCAGATCGCTCCCGAGCATGTACTGCCGTTCCAGGTGCGCGCATCCGGGGTCGTCCGGGAACTCCAGCACCATCGCCCGCATCATCGGCACACCGTCGGCGGCGGCGGTGCGCGCGGCCTCGTAGAGGTACGGCATGAGGCTCAGCTTCAGGCGGGTGAACTGCCGCAGGACGTCGACGGATTCCTCGTCGAAGAGCCACGGGACGCGGTACGACGAGCTGCCGTGCAGACGGCTGTGGGAGGACAACAGGCCGAAGGCCAGCCAGCGTTTGAAGAGGGCCGGGGTCGGGGTGCCCTCGAAGCCGCCGATGTCGTGGCTCCAGTAGCCGAAGCCGGACAGGCCGAGCGAGAGGCCGCCGCGCAGGGACTCGGCCATCGACTCGTACGTCGCCTCGCAGTCGCCGCCCCAGTGAACGGGGTACTTCTGGCTGCCGGTCGTGGCCGAGCGGGCGAAGACGACCGCCTCGCCCTCGCCCCGGTGCTTGCGCAGGACGTCGAAGACGGTGCGGTTGTACAGGTAGGTGTAGTAGTTGTGCATCCGCTCGGGGTCGGCGCCGTCCGCGTAGGCGACGTCGACGGGGACGCGCTCGCCGAAGTCGGTCTTGAAGCAGTCGACGCCCTGCGCGAGGAGCGCCTCCAGCTTTCCGGCGTACCAGTCGCGGGCGGCCGGACTGGTGAAGTCGACCAGGGCCATGCCCGGTTGCCACAGATCCCACTGCCACACACTGCCGTCCGGCCTGCGCAGCAGATGACCTAGTGCCTTGCCCTCGGCGAAGAGCGGGGAGCGCTGCGCGATGTACGGGTTGATCCACACGCAGATGTGCAGCCCGCGTTCCTTGAGCCGGGCGAGCATGCCCGCCGGGTCGGGGAAGACCCTCGGGTCCCACTCGAAGTCGCACCAGTTGAACTCGCGCATCCAGAAGCAGTCGAAGTGGAAGACGGACAGCGGGAGTTCACGCTCCCGCATGCCCTCGATGAACGACGTCACCGTCTCCTCGTCGTAGGAGGTGGTGAACGACGTCGACAGCCACAGGCCGAACGACCAGGCGGGCGGGAGCGCCGGGCGGCCGGTGAGGGCGCAGTACTTGCGGAGGATGTCCTTCGGGGTCGGGCCGTAGATGACGTAGTACGTCAACTGCTGGCTCTCCACGCTGAACTGGACCCGGGACACCGCCTCCGAGCCGACCTCGAAGGAGACCCGGCCGGGGTGGTCGACGAAGACGCCGTAGCCCGCGTCGGTGAGGTAGAAGGGGATGTTCTTGTAGGCCTGTTCGGTGGCGGTGCCGCCGTCGGCGTTCCACATGTCGACGACCTGGCCGTTCTTGACGAGCGGGCCGAAGCGCTCGCCGAGTCCGTAGACGGACGTGCCCACCTGGAGCCCCAGTTGCTCGCGCAGATAGTGGGCTCCGGTCGCGTCGCGCATGATGCCCATGCCCTTGGGGCCGCTGCCGGTGAGGACCCGGCCGTGGGCGAGGAAGTCGACGTGCCAGGGGCCGGTACGGGCGACCTGGACGGAGAGCGCGCCGGAGGTGAGGGTCGCGTGCTCGTCGTCGTACGACGTCTGGACCGCGAACTCCTCGCTGTGGACGTCGAATTGGGGGCCGCGCGGCTGTTCGCCCTCGAAGTGGGTGAAGGTGACGCCGATGACGTCGGGCATCGGGGCGTGCGCGCTGATCGTCACGACCGGTCCCTTCAGCAGGTCGCCGCGGTGGCGGATCGGCATGGTCGGCGCGTGGATCTCCAACGCCCCTTCCGCGGCGGTGACATCGAGGACCTCGACCGGATGGGCGGCGGTGACGCCCTCGCGCAGCAGCCAGTAGCCGTCGGTGAACTTCATGTGGGGGTCCCCTTACTACTTGACGGCGCCCACGGCGATGCCGCGCGTGAGGGTCCGCTGGAAGACGAGGAAGAAGACGATGGCGGGCAACACGCCCAGCAGCGCTGCCGCGTTGGTCATCGTGGCGTCCATCAGACGCTGGCCCTGGAGGACGCCGAGGGCCACCGACACGGTCTGGTTGTCGTTGGAGATCAGCATGACCAGGGGGAGCAGGAACTCGTTCCAGGTCCAGATGAAGAAGAAGACGAGCAGCACGCCGATCGTGGGCCGGCTGACGGGGACCACGATCCGCCACAGCACCTGCCACTTGTCGGCGCCGTCGATCCGGGCCGCCTCGATGATCTCGCGGGGGAACTGGCCGAGCACGGACGAGAGGAGATAGGTGCCGAACGCCGCCTGGATCACCGTGAACACGATGATGACGCTCAACCTCGTGTCGTACAGGCCGACTTGCTTGCTCAGGTAGTAGAGCGGGTAGACCAGCGCCTCCTGCGGCAGCATGTTGGCGAGGACGAAGAACGCCAGGACCCAGGTGCGGCCCTTGATCCGGCCGATGCCGATCGCGTACGCGTTGAGGACGGACAGGACAGCCGCGAGGACGGCCACCGAGCCGCTGATCAGCGCCGAGTTGAGGAGTTTCCGGCCGAAGTCGACGCGCTGCCAGAAGTCCTCGATGCCGTTCAGGTAGAGGCCCCTGGGGAGGCTGAGGGGGCCGTGCTCGGAGTACTCGGCCGGTGACTTCACGGCGTTGACCAGGACGATCAGGAACGGCACGACCATGAAGAGGGCCGCGAGGCACAGGGCGATCAGTACCGGGTAGCGGCGCAGGGCGGTCGTCATGCGCGGTCACCTTCCTCCGCGCGGGTCTGGAGTCTCAGGAAGGCGAGGGAGAGCACCAGGATGATCACCGTCAACACCGTTGATATCGCGGCTCCGTAGCCGACCTGGGTCTTCTCGAAGAACGTGGTGAAGGAGAAGTAGGACGGGACGTCGGTCGCACCGCCCGGGCCGCCCTTGGTGAGGACGTAGACCGCGCCGAACACCTTGAGCGCGGCGATCGTGCACCAGGTGAGGACGACGTAGATCTCGGGGCGGATCTGCGGCAGCGTGATGTGCCAGAAGCGGCGCCACCAGCCCGCGCCGTCCAGCTCGGCCGCCTCGTACAGCTGGGGGTCGACGCGTTGCAGCCCGGCCATGAACACCACCAGCGGGAAGCCGAGTTGGACCCAGACCATGACACCCATGACGCTGTAGAGCGCGATGTCCGGGTCGCCCAGCCAGTCCTGCTGCCAGGAGCCCAGCCCCACCGCCTTCAAAAGGGCGTTGAGGGAGCCGTTGTCGGGGGCGAGGATCCAGCTCCAGACGATGCCGGCGACCGCGATCGGCAGCACCTGGGGGAGGTAGAAGCAGGCGCGGAGGACCGTGGCGATGCGGGTGCCGAAGTGTTTGGCGACGTAGTCGAACAGGGCGGCGGCCAGGACGAGTCCGACGACCGTCGGTACGGCCGCCATCGCCACGACCATGAACAGGCTGTGCCGGAAGGACGCCCAGAACTCCGCGTCGTCCAGCAGGTCACGGTAGTTGGCGAGCCCCGTCCACGTGGGGTCGCCCACGCCCTGCCACCTCGTGAAGCTCACGGCCGTGTTCATCAGGAACGGGACGACGATCACGGCCAGCGCCGCGAGGGCGCCGGGAAGGAGGAAGAGGGCGTACGAGGTACGGGGGCGACGGGCCGGGTGCCGTGCGGCGTCACGTGTGCGGAGCACCCGGCCGTCCTTCTCGACGGTGACCGTCATGTCGACGGGACGCCCTTGTCGTACGCCTTCTGCAGGTTGCTCAGATAGGCGTCCGGCTTCTCGCTGCCCGTGATCAGCTTCTGGGTCTCGGAGACGAGGACGTCGTAGAAGCCGGGGACCGGCCAGTCCGGGTAGAAGGCGAGGCCGTCACGGGCGGAGACGGTGTTGAAGTTGGCGATGAGCTGCTGGGACTTGGGGTCGGTGATCGCCGAGGTGTCGGCCGCGACCGGGATGCCGCCCTTGTTGCCCATCAGGTTCTGGATCTTCTTCGACAGGGTGATGTCGATGAAGTCGTAGGCGAGTTGCTTGTTCTTGGCGCCCTTGGGGACGACCCAGATGTTGCCGCCGGAGCCGAGGGTGAGGTTCGAGCCGGGCCACAGCGTCGTGTCCCAGTCGAACGTGGCCTCCGTCTGGAAGCGGCCGTACCACCAGCTGCCGGAGAACAGGATCGGTGCCTTGCCCTGGATCCAGGAGACTCCGGCGTCCTCGGCCTTGGTGCCGCTGGAGGTCTTGGCGATGTAGCCCTTCTTCACCCAGTCCGCGAAAGTGGTCGCCGCGTACGTCCAGGCCGGGTCGTGGAAGTCCGTCTTCCCCTTGTACAGCTCGTACGTGTCGACCCAGGCGCGGTCCGCCTTCGACAGGGCGAGCTGGTAGAGGTACTGCTGGGCGATGTACTCGGCGCCGGCGTTGGCGAGCGGGGTGATGCCCTTGGCCTTGAACTCGCCCAGCGCGGTGGTCAGTTCGTCGAAGGTCTTCGGCTCGGCGACCTTGTACTTCTTGAAGAGGTCCTTGTTGTAGTAGACCATCGTGTACTCGCCGTAGTCGGTGACGCCGTACCACTTGCCGGAGCCCATCACGCCGTTGGCGTCGTAGACGTCGGTCGTGCCCACGCTCGACGGGATCTTCTTGTCCCAGCCGCGCGCCTTCGCCTCGGCGGTGAGGTCGGTGAGCAGGCCCTGCTTCGAGAGCAGGCCCGCCGTCGCGTTGCCCTTGTTGTACTCCATGACGTCCGGGGCGTCGGAGGAGTTGAGGACCATGGGCGCCGTCTTCTGGATCTGCTCGAAGCCCTTCTCCTCGAACTTCACCTTCACGCCCGGGTGTTGGGCCTCGAACTCCTTGATCGCCTCGTTCCAGGCGACGCCCATCGCGCTGTCGGGTCCCTCGTAGTGCCAGAGCTTGAGGGTCTTGCCGTCCGAAGAGCCGTCGTCCGAGCCGCCGCCGCAGGAGGTGAGGAGGAGGGACCCGGTGAGGATCAGTGCGGCTGCCATTGCCCGCCGTTGTGTCGTCAGCATCCAGTGCCTCCAGGGGAGTCGGAGGGGGTCGAATCGATTCGACGAGGATCGTCGAAGCGCTTCGATGGAGGAAGGTATGTAGGGGCCGTGGAGGCGTCAATGGGTTGGGCGGAGATTGACGCAAGCGATTCGATGAGCGGGAGCATGAGCGTGAGCGTGGGGGCGAGGGTGGGGATGGCTCCGCGCCGCTGCCCGAGGGGTATCGGCCGGCGGGGCCCGGCGAGGTGCCGTTGTCCGCGCCCAAGGTCGTGGGCGAAGAGGAGTTCGAGCGGGTTGTGGCGAGGACGGGGGTGCCGGTCCTCGCCGTGGTGGACTTTCCGGCCATGCCCCGGAGCGTGGTGCGGCCACTGGTGGACCCGGTGCCGTTGTCCGCCGTGTCGCTCGTGTGACGAAAGGGGCTGGTGCACACCGGATTCGATGCGCTTGGACGTGCTGCGGTGGAGATCGGCAAGGAGCGCGGCCGGCCGCGTCGGCGGGTAAACGGATGGATTCCAGCCATCGACGTGGACATGCTAAAAAGGAGAAAATGACGCATCCCGTCACATGGAGCCGTCGCCGTGCGCTACCTTCAGGGCCTGAGCACGGTGTGGTAAGGGGGGCGCGCGGACCGGGTGGGGGCCCGGTTCGGCGGCGTGTGCTCAGGGTCGTTTGCGCACCCGGAACAGTCCCGTGGGGGGATGTGCGTGCGCATGGAAAAGTGGCGAGAAGACGCCCAACCGGAATGGCCCCAAGCTGCATCCGCGACCAGAGAAGTACCGGTCATAGGCGGAGAGGCCCAAGGGGTTCCGGTGACTGGAGTGGCTGCGGCGACCGCAGCGACGGCACCGAGTGGAGGATCAGAGGTTCTGGAGGGCGGCCGTCATGCCGCCAAGGACAGGCCGCGGACACGGACCGGGTGGCCCGAGGCGCCCGCCGGCAAGCAGGCGTTCGGCGCGGGTGCCGGAATGCTCACCGATCCCTGGGGCGCGTCCGCCGCGTTGCCGGGGACCGCGTCCGCCGAGGCCGACCCCGACGAAGTCACCGTCCAGCTCGACGGGCCCGCCCAGCAGGCGGACCCCGCGGGCAAGACCGGTGCCGGCGCGGGGCAGGAGGGCTCCGACGGACCCGTGTTCGTCGACGAGTCCGGCCGCCGCAGCCGCAGGTACCGCAGGATCGGCATGGCCGTCGGCATCGCGTGCGCGGTCTACGCCGTCGTCATCGTCGTCACGCTGCTGTCCGGGAGTTCGGACGCGCCGTGGCTGCCGGTGCCGGGGCAGAAGGACGACGCGCCCGCGGGCAAGGTCGACACCTCGCCGCAGCCCGCCGAGTCGGGCCGCCCGTCCGGGGCCGCCGACAGTGTCGCGCCGGGCAACATCCCGACGGCCGGCGACGGTACGACGCCCTCGCCCGGCGTGAGTGTCAGCGCCTCGGCGGGCGCGTCCGCGAAGCCCGGCGCCAAGGCGAGCACGTCCGCGTCGCCGAAGCCGTCCGCCAGCAGGAGCGTCCCGACGTCGGGCGGCGGAAGCGCGACCAACCCGGTCGTACAGCCATCGCTGCCGGTCTCGTCGCCGTCCGATCCGACGACGGCGCCCAGTTCGAGCCCGCCGCCCGAACCGTCATCGACCCCTAGCCCGACGGCGGGCACCGGCACGGTGGCCGACGCCCCGAGCAGCCCGTCGCCCGTGGCACAGGGGCCGGCCGAGCCGTCCGAACAGGCGCCGGCCCCGACCAGGACCCCGGAGCACATCCTCTGATGGCATCGCACAACCGCCGTCCCAAGGCCGCGAACCCGGCCTCGGGCGGCCGTCACGGAGCAACTCCGGCCAACGGAAACGGAGTCGGAGACCGCGCCGCACGCCCGGGCGGAGGCGGGGCGCACGGCTCGCCCCCGACCGGAACCGAGACACGGGCCCACCATCAGGGCGGAGCCGGACCCGAGACACGGGCCCATCATCAGGGCGGGGCCGGGGCCGAGACACAGGCTTCTCGCCCGGCCGGGGCCAAGGCGCACGCCCCGCGCTCCGCGCGCGCGAAGCGAGCGGCCGAACGGGACGCGCGCGCCCGGCGCCCGCTCCGGCGCCGCCGCCTCTCCATGCGGTTCCTGCTGCCGATGCTGCTCCTGGTCGCCCTGCTGGCGATGCTGATGCTGCGCGGCTACGTGCACAGCGAGATCCTCGCCGACCACCGCATCCGGCCCGAGGCCGCGACCAACAAGGTCCCGGACAAGATCCTCGACGGCGGCCCGGTCATCGACACCCGCGGCGGCCGTACCACCAGTCTGGACGTGCCGGACCGCGAGATCGTCCTGACCTTCGACGACGGCCCCGACCCGACCTGGACGCCCAAGGTCCTGGACGTGCTGAAGAAGCATCACGCGCACGCCGTCTTCTTCGTCACCGGCACGATGACCTCGCGCTACCCGGACCTGGTCAAACGCATCGTGGCGGAGGGCAACGAGGTCGGTGTGCACACCTTCAGCCACCCCGACCTCTCCTTCCAGTCCAAGCGGCGCATCGACTGGGAGCTGTCCCAGACCCAGCTGGCGATCACCGGCGCGGCCGGCATCCGGACGTCGCTGTTCCGGCCGCCGTACTCGTCGTCGGCCGACGCGATGGACAACCTGTCCTGGCCGGTGACCCAGTACATCGGCAGCCGCGGCTACATCACCGTCGTCAACAACACGGACAGCGAGGACTGGCAGAAGCCCGGCGTCGCGAAGATCATCAGCAACGCCACCCCGCGCGCGGGCAAGGGCGCGATCGTCCTCATGCACGACTCGGGCGGCGACCGGCACCAGACCGTGCAGGCGCTGGACAAGTTCCTGCCGGAGATGCAGGCCAAGGGCTACACCTTCGGCAACCTCACCGAGGCGCTCGGCACGCGCAGCGCGCTCACCCCGGTGAGCGGCGTCGACCTGTGGAAGGGCAAGGCGTGGATCTTCCTGGTCCAGGCCTCGGACAACATCATGGACGTCCTGGTGGTCGGCCTCGCCATCACCGGCTCGCTCGTCATCGCCCGCTTCGCGATGATGCTGCTGCTCTCCGCGATCCACGCCCGCCGGGTGCGCCGCAAGGACTTCGCCTGGGGCCCGCCGGTCACCGAACCGGTCACGGTGCTCGTCCCGGCCTACAACGAGGCCAAGTGCATCGAGAACACGGTCCGTTCCCTCATGGCGAGCGAGCATCCGATCGAGGTGATCGTCGTCGACGACGGCTCGGCCGACGGTACGGCGAGAATCGTCGAGGCGATGAACCTCCCGAACGTACGGGTCGTGCGCCAGGTCAACGCGGGCAAGCCCGCCGCGCTCAACCGCGGTCTGGCGAACGCCAGTCACGACCTCATCGTCATGATGGACGGCGACACGGTCTTCGAACCGGCCACCGTGCGCGAGCTGGTGCAGCCCTTCGGCGACCCGCGCGTCGGCGCGGTCGCGGGCAACGCCAAGGTCGGCAACCGCGACTCCCTCATCGGGGCCTGGCAGCACATCGAGTACGTGATGGGCTTCAACCTCGACCGCCGGATGTACGACATCCTGCGCTGCATGCCCACCATCCCGGGCGCGGTCGGGGCGTTCCGGCGCAGCGCGCTGGAGCGGGTCGGCGGCATGAGCGACGACACCCTCGCCGAGGACACCGACATCACGATGGCGATGCACCGCGACGGCTGGCGCGTGGTCTACGCCGAGAAGGCGCGGGCCTGGACCGAGGCACCGGAGACGGTCCAGCAGCTCTGGTCCCAGCGCTACCGCTGGTCCTACGGCACGATGCAGGCGATCTGGAAGCACCGGGGAGCCCTGCTCGACCGGGGTCCGTCCGGCCGCTTCGGCAGGGTGGGCCTCCCGCTGGTGGCCCTGTTCATGGTGGTCGCCCCGATCCTGGCCCCGCTGATCGACGTGTTCCTGCTCTACGGCCTGGTGTTCGGCCCGACGGAGAAGACGTTCCTCGCCTGGCTGGGCGTCCTCGCGATCCAGGCGTTCTGCGCGGCGTACGCCTTCCGGCTGGACCGCGAACGCATGACCCACCTGGTCTCGCTGCCCCTGCAGCAGATCCTCTACCGCCAGCTCATGTACGTCGTCCTGCTCCAGTCCTGGATCACCGCACTCACCGGAGGACGCCTGCGCTGGCAGAAGCTGCGGCGCACGGGTGTCGTGGAGGCGCCGGGCGGCCCGGTGCCGACGCAGCGCGGCGGCCACAGCGAACGGAGGTCGGTGGCATGACGCACGGATACCCGACCGGGGCGGGCACGAGCCCCGAGTCGACGCCGGTGTACGGGACTCCGCAGATTCCTCGACCGCGCCGGCAGGAAACGGAGGCGGCGCCGGAGTCGGCGTCGGAGGCGACACCGGCGAAGGCCAAGGGCGGCGGCCGGGACCGCTACCTCGACCTCCTCCGCTCGATCGCGCTGGTCCGCGTGGTCGTCTACCACCTCTTCGGCTGGGCGTGGCTCTCGGTGCTGTTCCCGTCGATGGGCGTGATGTTCGCGCTGGCGGGTTCCCTGATGGCCCGGTCCCTCAACCGCCCCGCGCTGGGCGTGATCAAGGGCCGGCTGCGCCGACTGCTGCCCCCGCTCTGGGCGTTCGCCGCGGTGGTGCTGGTGATGATGTTCGGGATGGGCTGGAACCCGCTCAAGGACCCCGACATGGGCGGCACCTGGTGGGGAGCGGCGAAGGTCCTCGACTACCTCGTGCCGGTCGGCGCGCCGCCGTACCCCGAGCATCTGGGGTCGGAATCGGGCCTGTTGGAGAGCACGTGGGCGGACCAGGCGGCGGGACCGCTCTGGTACCTGCGGGCGTACCTGTGGTTCGTGATCGCGTCACCGCTGCTGCTGTGGGCGTTCCGCAGGATGCCCTGGGCGACGCTGCTGGCTCCCCTGGCGCTGACGGCGGTGGTGGGCACCGGCCTGGTCACCATCCCCGGCGAGACGGGCAACGCGGTGTCCGACTTCGCGGTGTACGGCGGCTGCTGGGTCCTGGGCTTCGCCCACCACGAGGGCGTGCTGAAGCAGGTCCCGCGCTATCTCGCGGTGTCCGGCGCGACCCTGGTCATGGGCTTCGGCCTGTGGTGGGCCTCGGGACATCTGGGCCCCGACGGCTGGGACCTGAACGACATCCCGCTCGCCCAGGCGGCGTGGTCCTTCGGCGTCGTGGTGATCCTGCTCCAGTACGCCCCGTCGTGGCAGGAGCTGCCCGGCCGCCTGGCCAGGTGGGACAAGCTGGTGACCCTCTCCAACAACCGCGCCGTCACGATCTACCTGTGGCACAACCTGCTCATCATGGCCACGGTCCCGATCATCGACCAGCTGTACAACCTCCCCTTCATGGGGAGCGACGCGGCGACGTCCTTCCTCGACAAGGCGGACACGTTCCTGATGTTCGTGCTGATCTGGCCGCTGATCGCGGTGGCGATCCTCGCGTTCGGGTGGATCGAGGACATCGCCGCCAAGCGGAGGCCGCGGCTGTGGCCCAACGGGGTCAGCGGTGGGGGGAGCCGGCGCAGGGGAGCGTGAGGAGGCGGAGCAGGGCGGAGTCCGGCGGGGCCGGTGCCTCCGCCCTGCTCCGCTCCCACCTCACCGGCGCCCGGCCCCGCCCGTGAGAGCAACGTTCCCTTCCGGTCACTCACAGCCACAGGGTCGAAACGCGGCCTCCCTACCTTCGGGACGTATCGCTGCTCGTTACCCCGTAGCGCACGTGGAGGCGTCATGACAGCCGCTGGGAAGTGGATCGAGCACTGGGATCCCGAGGACGAGACGTTCTGGAGGGAGACCGGGGAGAAGGTCGCCCGGCGGAACCTCGTGTTCTCGGTGCTCTCGGAGCACATCGGGTTCTCGATCTGGACCCTGTGGTCCGTGCTGGTGCTGTTCATGGGCCCGGAGTACGGGCTGACCCCGGCCGACAAGTTCCTGCTGACCTCGATGGTCACGCTGGTCGGCGCGGTCGTCCGGGTGCCGTACACCTTCGCGGTGGCCGTCTTCGGCGGGCGGAACTGGACGATCGTCTCGGCGAGCCTCCTCCTCGTGCCGACCGTCGCCGCGTTCGCCGTGATGAAGCCGGGGACCTCCTTCGGCACCTTCCTCTGGATCGGTCTGCTGGCCGGCATCGGCGGCGGCAACTTCGCCTCCTCCATGACCAACATCAACGCCTTCTTCCCGCTGCGGAAGAAGGGCTGGGCCCTCGGGCTGAACGCCGGCGGCGGCAACATCGGCGTCCCGGTCATCCAGCTGATCGCCCTCGCGATCATCGGGGCGAGCGGCGGGCCGCGCGTGCTGCTCGGGATCTACATCCCGCTCATCCTGGTCGCCGCCGTCCTCGCCGCGCTCTTCATGGACAACCTCACCTCCGTGAGGAACGACACCGGCGCCGCCAGGGACGCCGCGCGGGACCGGCACACCTGGATCATGGCGTTCCTGTACATCGGCACGTTCGGGTCGTTCATCGGGTACGCGTTCGCGTTCGGGCAGGTGCTCCAGGTGCAGTTCGGGCGTACGCCGCTGCAGGCCGCGTACCTCACCTTCATCGGGCCGCTGCTCGGCTCGCTCGTCCGGCCCGTCGGCGGCTGGCTCGCCGACCGCTACGGCGGCGCGCGGATCACGCTGTGGAACTTCGTCGCCATGGCCGCGGCGACCGCGGTCCTGGTCGTCGCCAGCATGGAGAAGTCGCTGCCGCTGTTCGTGACGGTGTTCGTCGTCCTGTTCGCGCTCAGCGGGCTCGGCAACGGGTCGACGTACAAGATGATCCCCGGCATCTTCCAGACCAAGGCCCTCGCCAAGGGGCTCGCCGGGGAGGAGGCCGCCGCCTACGGGCGTCGGCTCTCCGGCGCCTCGATGGGGCTCATCGGGGCGGTCGGCGCGCTCGGCGGGGTCGGCATCAACCTCGCCTTCCGCCAGTCGTTCCTCTCCTCCGGCTCCGGGACCGGCGCGTTCGTCGCCTTCCTCGTCTTCTACGGCCTCTGCTTCGGGGTGACATGGGCCGTATACCTTCGCCGCCCCACCGCCCAGGCTCAGGCCAAAGCTTCCGCATCGGAGACGAAGACCCAGCTCAGCTATGCGGAGGTGTGACGTAACACCGGCGACATAGAGTCGAACCGAGCCTGTCATGCGCCGTTGACAGGCTCGGTTCGCATGTAGCCACCGGACCACCACCGCCGCACCGCCCCACCACCGCATCCACGGCCGCCTGTACGGCCGCATGTACGACTACGTTCGGGACGAGAGCCATGTACGAGGAACCGCAGCGACCGGATCGCGCGCAGCACGGGCCCCTCTCCGGGTTCACCGTGGGCGTCACCGCCGCACGCCGTGCCGACGAGCTGGGGGCGTTGCTCCAGCGGCGCGGTGCGGTGGTCGTGCACGCGCCCGCGCTGCGCATCGTGCCCCTGGCCGACGACAGCGAACTGCTCGCCGCGACCAAGGAGTTGATCGAGCAGGCGCCGGATGTCGTCGTCGCCACCACGGCCATCGGGTTCCGGGGCTGGATCGAGGCCGCCGACGGGTGGGGTCTTGGGGAGGCGCTCCTCGAACGGCTGCGCGGAGTGGAACTGCTCGCCCGGGGACCCAAGGTGAAGGGGGCGGTACGGGCGGCCGGGCTGACCGAGGAGTGGTCGCCGTCGTCCGAGTCCATGGCGGAGGTGCTCGACCGGTTGCTGGAGCAGGGTGTCGAGGGGCGGCGGGTCGGCCTTCAGCTGCACGGCGAGCCGTTGCCGGGGTTCGTGGAGGCGCTGCGGGCCGGGGGAGCGGAGGTCGTCGTCGTGCCCGTGTACCGGTGGATGCCACCGGAGGACATCGCTCCGCTGGACCGGCTGCTGGACGCGACCGTCGCGCGGGGGCTCGACGCGCTGACGTTCACCAGCGCGCCGGCCGCGGCGTCGCTGCTGTCCCGCGCCGAGACGCGGGGGCTGCTGCCCGACCTTCTCGCCGCCCTGCACCACGACGTCCTCCCGGCGTGCGTCGGGCCCGTCACCGCGCTGCCGCTCCAGAACCACGGCATCGACACGGTCCAGCCCGAGCGCTTCCGGCTCGGCCCGCTCGTCCAACTGCTCTGCCAGGAGCTTCCCGGCCGGGCCCGCACCCTGCCCATCGCCGGGCACCGGGTGGAGATCCGGGGCCACGCGGTGCTGGTGGACGGGGCGCTGCGGCCGGTGCCGCCGGCCGGGATGTCGCTGCTCAGGGCGCTGTCCCGGCGGCCGGGATGGGTGGTGGCCCGGGCCGAGCTGCTGCGGGCGCTTCCGGGTGCCGGGCGGGACGAGCACGCGGTGGAGACGGCGATGGCCCGGCTGCGCACGGCACTCGGTTCTCCGAGGCTGATCCAGACGGTGGTGAAGCGGGGGTACCGGCTGGCGCTGGATCCGGCGGCCGACACGAAGTACGCGGGGGCGTGAGCAGGGCGGCCCTGGCGGGTTGTCGGTCCGGGGCGTCGGTGCCGGCGCAGCCGGGGCTCCGCCCCCGTGCCGTGGAGCAGGCACCTCCCCGCACCGAGTTCCCACCCCCGCTCAGGCCCCCGCCCTAACCAGCGCCCCCGCGCCGGAATCCCCCGTACAGCACGAGCGCCCGCACCAGACACCCCACCCCCACCGTCGACAGCGCCGCCCGCACCACGTTCCATCCCACCCACGCGTCCTCGAACCGGTCCCGGGCCGCTCCCACGTCAGCCGTGTCCGCGAGGGTGTCGTTCAGGGGGATGTTGAAGGCGATGGTCACCAGGAACGCCAGCGCGTACGCCACCGACGCCGCCCACACCCACCGCCGGTACGGCGTGCCGCGGGACTGCCAGGCCGCGATCCCGGTCAGGACCAGCGCCCCCATGAAGCTCAGGAAGAAGACGGGGTTCTGGATGACGTCGTTGATGTCGCGCATCACCTCGACGAACACCCGGTCGTCGCTGCGCGCCAGCGCCGGCATGATCGCGCAGGCGAAGACGTAGAAGACCCCGGCGGCCAGCCCCATCGCGACGGTGGCCGCGCCCAGTACCCAGCCCGTGCCGTTCGTGCCCTGTGTCCGTGTCATGGCCCCAGTCAACGGACGGCACGCCCCGCCGGACATCGCCGAGACGCGCGCCCGCATACGCGACCGTCCATGCCGACGTCCATGCCGACATCCGTGGCGATGCCGGTGCCGTTGTCCGGGCCGTTGTCCGGGCGCGGGCGGCACGAGGGGTTCCGGCCGCGTCGGCGGGCGGGCACTGTAGGGGGAGGGGCCGGAAGGCCGGGCCCCACCTCACTCGTAGCCCACCGACACGACCGACGACCGGGGTACTCCCTAGGCGGTGACAGGCACATGGCACTCGGTTCGACCATGGCCCCGTACGAGCTCCGTTTCGACGCCGGGCGGATCTGCCTGGATCTCCTCGCGACCACGCACCCCGAGGAACGGCTCGACGCACCGGAGCCGTTGCGCGCGTGGATCGTCCGGTCGGAGCTCGTCCCGGCGGCCACTCCGCTCGCCCACGTCGACTCCGCCTGGCTGGTCGGCTTCCGTGAACTGCGGGGGCAGATAGGGACGTTGGTGCGCAGGAACACCGGCCCCGACACCCGGGGCCACGACCTCGCCCTCGCCCGCGTCAACGACCTCGCCCGTGCCGCCACCCCCGCACCCCGCGCCGTACCGGACGAAGAGGGCGTCCTGGTGCGGCAGTTGGACGGGGCCCCGGGGTGTGAGGCGCTGCTCGCGGTGATCGCGCGGGACGTCGTCGAGCTGCTCACCGATCCCGTCGCGCGGGCTTCGCTCCGGGAGTGCGAAGGGGACAACTGCCCGATCGTCTATCTGGATTCGTCCCGGGGCCGTCGGCGCCGCTGGTGCTCCAGCGAGGTGTGCGGGAACCGGGAGAGGGTGGCCCGGCACCGGCGGCGGGCGGCGCTCGCGCGAGCCTGAGAATCCCATTTGCGGCTTCTGTGAAGTGACGGCACGTCAAGGGGCGAAGTGATTTCGACAACAGTGCGTTTCACTCCGCGGCGGCCCGGGCAGCCCGGGTGATCTTGCTCGTGTGGTGGAAATGTAAAGATCGTACGGTGGGAATGTGCACCCATGTCCAGCTCGTCACGTCACTCCGCAGGAAACTGTCGCCTCACGTTGAACATCCGCCCACCCGCCCGCGTACCTCTCCATGAGCGACCGACTGGGGGAACCCCCGGACACCGGAGGTGGGCGTGCGCAAGGATTCCGTCGTGGCCAATGAACACGCACCGAGGGCCCGACATCGCATGTCCCAGTCCTCGGAACCTGATGAGGAGCTGATGCGTGCTCTGTACCGGGAGCACGCCGGACCCTTGCTCGCCTATGTGTTGCGGCTCGTCGCCGGGGACCGGCAGCGTGCCGAGGACGTGGTGCAGGAGACGCTCATCCGGGCCTGGAAGAACGCCGGCCAGCTCAACCGGGCGACCGGATCGGTACGACCCTGGCTTGTGACGGTGGCACGGCGCATCGTCATCGACGGTCACCGCAGCCGGCAGGCCCGGCCGCAGGAGGTGGACCCGTCGCCGCTGGAGGTCATCCCCGCGGAGGACGAGATCGACAAGGCGTTGTGGCTGATGACACTGTCGGACGCGCTGGACGACCTGACCCCGGCCCACCGGGAGGTGCTCGTCGAGACGTACTTCAAGGGGCGTACCGTCAATGAGGCGGCCGAGACGCTTGGCATCCCCAGTGGCACGGTGCGCTCAAGGGTGTTCTACGCCCTTCGATCGATGAAGCTTGCTCTGGAGGAGCGGGGGGTGACGGCATGAGCATTTACGGGGGATACGGAACGGGTAGTCCTGGTTCTATGCAGGGATCTCAGGGCTCGAACGAACACGAGACCGTCGGCGCCTATGCCCTCGGAATTCTCGATGACGCCGAAGCAACCGCTTTCGAAGCCCATCTCGCCACCTGTGAGTGGTGCGCCCAGCAGCTCGACGAGCTGGCCGGGATGGAACCGATGCTGGCGGCGCTCGCGGATCTGCCGGGTTCCGGCACTCCCGCGATCGGCGAGTCCCTGTCCGCGAAACCCAGTCCACGGCTGGTGGAGCGGCTGGTCGACGACGTCGGTGAACGTCGGGCGCTGAAGCGGCGGCGCAGTTTCTACATGATCGCCGCCGCGGCGGCCCTGATCATCGCGGGACCGCTGGCCGTGATCGCGGCCAACGGCGGCGACAGCTCGGGAAGCAGCGGCACCGTGGCCGCGTCGACCGCCAAGACCACCTTCGACACTTTGTCCGACAAGGTCACGGCGACGGACGCGAGCACCAAGGTCACCGCGACCGTGGCGATGTCCAAGAAGGACTGGGGCACGCTCGGGATCGTGGAGCTCAAGAACGTCAAGGGCCCGCTGAAGTGCTCCCTGATCGCGGTCGGCAAGAACGGCGAGCGCGAGACGATGAGCTCCTGGTCGGTCCCGGCCTGGGGCTACGGCATCGCGAACGGCAAGACGGAAGAGGCCAAGAAGCCCCTCTACGCCCAGGGCGGAGCTGCCTTCACGCCGAACGAGATCGACCACTTCGAGGTCATGACCTTCGACGGCAAGAAGCTCGTGGCGGTCGACGCGTGAGCGGGTGACGCCTGGCCACATGTGGTCGCCGGGGTCCGGGACGCGCCAGGTGCGCGTCCCGGACCCCGCGTCTTTGTCAAGATCCACTCGGCAGGCCCCTCGCTACGGAGGCTTTCCTTCGCGTACGGTTGACGGCTGCCCAGCACGTCAGAAGGGGGCCCGGTGGCCGCACAGGCTCAACAGGAGACCGCGCTCGACACGGTGTCCGACACGTCCGCCCAGGATTCGCTACGGGACCGGGAGATCAGCGTCGAACAGGCACACCTGGACCGGGTGTACCGCCGGCTTGAGGAGAAGATCCACGAGGCCGAGTTCCTCATGAACGACGCGGCCCAGCGCGGCCAGGTCGGCACCCCCGGCGCGCTCGCCGAGCGGGACGCGCAGGTGTTCCGCGCCGGTATCCACCTCAACCGGCTCAACAACGAGTTCGAGGACTTCCTCTTCGGGCGGATCGACCTCCTGCTCGGCAAGGACGGCAAGAAGGGACCCGACGGCGCCTACACCGCGGTGGAGCCCGCCGAGGGCGCCGTGCGGGAGGACCGGACCGCCGACATCGCCGAGACGCTGCACATCGGGCGGATCGGAGTGCTGGATTCCGAGTACGCGCCGCTGGTCATCGACTGGCGGGCGCCCGCCGCCGCGCCCTTCTACCGGTCCACCCCGGTCGACCCCGGCCGGGTCGTGCGGCGCCGGGTCATCCGGTCCAAGGGCCGACGCGTCCTCGGCGTCGAGGACGACCTGATGCGGCCGGAGCTGAGCGCTTTCCTCGACGGCGACCGGCTGGCCGTCATCGGCGACGGAGCCCTGATGGCCGCGCTCGGCCAGGCCCGCAGCCACACCATGCGGGACATCGTGGCGTCCATCCAGGCCGAGCAGGACCTGGTGATCCGCGCCCCGGCCGCCTCGGTGACCTACGTCGAGGGCGGCCCGGGCACCGGCAAGACGGCCGTCGCGCTGCACCGCGCCGCCTACCTGCTCTACCAGGACCGGCGCCGGTACGCGGGCGGCATCCTCATCGTCTCGCCGACCCCGCTGCTGGTCGCGTACACCGAGGGCGTCCTGCCGTCCCTCGGCGAGGAGGGCCAGGTCGCGATCCGGGCGATCGGTTCGCTCGCCGAGGACACCGGCGGCGCCGAGGCCACCCTGTACGACTCCCCGGCCGTGGCCCGCGCGAAGGGCTCGTACCGCATGCTCCGCGTGCTGCGGAAGGCCGCGCGCGGCGCCCTGGAATCGAGCGACGCGCCGGACCGGCTGCGGGTCGTCGCCTTCGGACGGCGGCTCGAACTGGAGGCCGCCGACCTGGAGCGGGTCCGGCAGAGCGCGCTCAGCGGCACGGCCCCGGTCAACATGCTGCGCCCGCGTGCCCGCAAGCTGCTCCTCGACGCCCTGTGGGAGCGCTCCGGTTCCGCGGGCCGGCACACCGACCCCGAACTCGCCGCCGAACTGCGCTCGTCCTTCGACGAGGACATCACGAGCGAGGACGACTTCATCGCGTTCCTCGACGCCTGGTGGCCCGAGCTGACCCCGCGCGCCGTCCTGGAGTCGATGTCCGACGAGCGCAGGCTCGGCCGCTGGGCCCGGCGCATCCTCAACCCCGGCGAGGTCCGCAGGGTCTCCCGCTCGCTGAAGCGGGACGGCCTCTCGGTCCACGACGTGGCGGTCCTCGACGAACTCCAGGCGATCCTCGGCACCCCGGCCCGCCCCCGCAAGCGGCGCGACCTGGACCCGCTGGACCAGCTCACGGGCCTTGAGGAGCTGATGCCCGTACGCGAGGAGTCGCAGCGCGAACGCGCCGAGCGGCTCGCCCAGGAGCGCACCGAGTACGCGCACGTCATCGTCGACGAGGCCCAGGACCTCACCCCGATGCAGTGGCGCATGGTCGGCCGCCGCGGCCGGCACGCCACCTGGACGATCGTGGGGGACCCGGCCCAGTCCTCCTGGTCCGACCCCGACGAGGCCGCCGAGGCCCGCGACGAGGCCCTCGGCTCCCGCCCCCGGCGCCGCTTCACCCTCACCGTCAACTACCGCAACCCCGCCGAGATCGCCGAGCTGGCGGCGAAGGTCCTGGCGCTGGCGATGCCCGGCTCCGAGTCCCCGTCGGCGGTCCGCTCGACCGGCGTGAAGCCGCGTTTCGTGGCCACGGGCAACGAGCACGGCGCCGGCGCACGGAACTCGCTGGCCGAGTCCGTGCGCGCCGAAGCCGCGCGGCTGCTCGACCGGGTCGACGGCACGGTCGGCGTGGTCGTCGCGATGAACCGCCGTGAGGAGGCCCGCCGTTGGCTCACCGGCCTCGGGGACCGGGTCGTCGCCCTCGGCAGCCTGGAGGCCAAGGGCCTCGAGTACGACGCGACCGTGGTCGTCTCGCCCGCGGAGATCGCCGACGAGTCACCCGCCGGACTGCGGGTCCTCTACGTCGCCCTCACCCGCGCGACCCAGCAGCTCACGGTCGTCTCCGCCGAGCGGGACGAACCGGACGCGAACGGGGTGCCGGACCTGCTCCGCGACTGACGGCGAAGGGCCGTCCCGGAGCCGCTTTCGATGAACTCTCGGGATGGGAATGGCCTTACGGGATCTGTTTGTTAGCCTGGATGTGACACCGGCCCGATCCAAGCCCCCGGGCCCAACCTTCGTCGCTACGAGCGACCACTTGCCGCGAGGCGAGCATGGCGGGTCGGTGTCACTGATCGTGAGAGAGGCCCCCGTCACGGGAAAAGTGACGGGGGCCTCTTCTTCTCGCGAACAAAACGTTCGCAATCGGGGGCGGCTAACGCCTACCGGGCAGTAGGTGCGACGATCGGAACGCGTATCAGCTCCACGCGTACCCAGCTCAACGGTGAAAGCAGAGGAAGTCGGCCATGGCTACGGCGCCCAGCGTCTCCTACTCGATCACGGTCCGTCTGGAGGTGCCCGCGAGCGGAACGGCGGTCTCCCAGATCACCACGGCCGTGGAGTCCCACGGAGGCTCGGTGACCGGCCTCGACGTGACCGCCTCCGGCCACGAGAAGCTCCGGATCGACGTCACCATCGCCGCGTCCTCGACGGCCCACGCCGACGAGATCGTCCAGCAACTGCGCGGCATCGAGGGCGTCACCCTGGGCAAGGTCTCCGACCGTACGTTCCTCATGCACCTCGGCGGCAAGATCGAGATGCAGTCCAAGCACCCGATCCGCAACCGTGACGACCTCTCCATGATCTACACCCCGGGCGTCGCCCGCGTGTGCATGGCGATCGCGGAGAACCCCGAGGACGCGCGCCGCCTCACCATCAAGCGCAACTCCGTCGCGGTCGTCACCGACGGCTCCGCCGTGCTCGGCCTCGGCAACATCGGCCCCAAGGCCGCGCTGCCGGTCATGGAGGGCAAGGCGGCCCTGTTCAAGCGGTTCGCCGGCATCGACGCCTGGCCGCTGTGCCTGGACACCCAGGACACCGACGCGATCGTCGAGATCGTCAAGGCCATCGCCCCGGGCTTCGCCGGCATCAACCTGGAGGACATCTCCGCGCCGCGCTGCTTCGAGATCGAGGCCCGGCTGCGTGAGGCCCTCGACATCCCCGTCTTCCACGACGACCAGCACGGCACCGCGATCGTCGTCCTCGCCGCGCTGACGAACGCGCTGCGGGTGGCCGGCAAGGGCATCGGGGACATCCGGGTCGTCATGTCCGGCGCGGGCGCGGCCGGCACGGCCATCCTCAAGCTGCTGCTCGCCGCCGGTGTGAAGAACGCGGTCGTCGCCGACATCCATGGTGTCGTGCACGCGGGCCGCGAGGACCTGGTGGACGCCAAGCCCGACTCGCCGCTGCGCTGGATCGCCGACAACACCAACCCCGACGGCCTCACCGGCACCCTCAAGGAGGCCGTGCGCGGCGCCGACGTCTTCGTGGGCGTCTCCGCCCCGAACGTCCTCGACGGCGACGACGTGGCCGCGATGGCCGAGGGTGCGATCGTGTTCGCGCTCGCGAACCCGGACCCCGAGGTCGACCCGACGGTCGCCCGTCAGACGGCGGCCGTCGTGGCCACGGGCCGCTCGGACTTCCCGAACCAGATCAACAACGTGCTGGTCTTCCCGGGTGTCTTCCGCGGTCTGCTGGACGCGCAGTCCCGCACCGTCAACACGGAGATGATGCTCGCCGCCGCGACCGCACTCGCGAACGTGGTGACCGAGGACGAGCTGAACGCGAACTACATCATCCCCAGCGTCTTCAACGACAAGGTCGCCGGCGCGGTCGCGGGCGCGGTGCGCGACGCGGCGAAGGCGGCGGGGGTGGCGGCGGCCTCGACGACGCCCTCCGTGTCGTAGCGCTGCCGTAGTGCCCCGATCGGCGTATGTGCGGCGGCTGTGAGGATCGCCACGGCCGCTCGCACATCGGCGCGTCGCGGAACCCGGGGCCTTCGGCGGCCGTTTATCGTGGCGGCCAGGCTTCGGGCCTCTCCAGGCCCGGCCTTCGCTGCCGGGAGCCGACAGAGCGTCACCGCACAGAGGGCGTGGCGCTTTTCGTGTGACTCCCACGGGTGTTCTCGCGACTCCTACAGGTGCCGGATTGGCTTTCCCGCCGCAGGTAGGGGCAGGATGCGTCTTCGGGCGCGAGGGTCTGGACGACGGACCCGGGTCCGGGGACTCACCGAGGACCCTGGCAGCATCGGCTTCACCGTGCCCGATATGCGGCTCCGCCGCGTGGCACGCCTCAAACGGCAAGAAGAACACGGGAGTAACAACATGAACCGCAGTGAGCTGGTGGCCGCGCTGGCCGACCGTGCCGAGGTGACCCGCAAGGACGCCGACGCCGTTCTGGCCGCGTTCGCCGAGACCGTCGGCGAGATCGTCTCCAAGGGCGACGAGAAGGTCACCATTCCCGGCTTCCTGACCTTCGAGCGCACCCACCGTGCCGCTCGCACCGCGCGCAACCCGCAGACCGGCGACCCGATCAACATCCCCGCCGGTTACAGCGTCAAGGTGTCCGCGGGCAGCAAGCTCAAGGAAGCCGCCAAGGGCAAGTAGCCGAACGCGCTCCGCATGAGCGCCGGGTGACTGCGGGCCGTCGTTCGGCCGACGGGACCGCCGTGACTGGTCGCGCAGTTCCCCGCGCCTCTCCGGGGCGCTCAGCACAACGCCGATGGGGCGGCCACCCGAGTCCGGGTGGCCGCCCCATCGGCGTTCGTGCGGAGGCTGCCGCTAGCCGAGCGCCTTGCCCGGCAGTTCCACCTTCGCGCCCAGCTCGACGAGCTTCTCCATGAAGTTCTCGTAGCCGCGGTTGATGAGGTCGATGCCGTGGACGCGGGACGTGCCCTGGGCCGCGAGGGCGGCGATGAGGTACGAGAAGCCGCCGCGGAGGTCGGGGATGACCAGGTCGGCGCCCTGGAGGCGGGTCGGGCCCGAGACGACCGCCGAGTGCAGGAAGTTGCGCTGGCCGAAGCGGCAGTCGGAACCGCCGAGGCACTCGCGGTAGAGCTGGATGTGCGCGCCCATCTGGTTCAGGGCGGAGGTGAAGCCGAGGCGGGACTCGTAGACCGTCTCGTGGATGATCGAGAGGCCGGTGGCCTGCGTCAGGGCCACGACCAGGGGCTGCTGCCAGTCCGTCTGGAAGCCGGGGTGCACGTCGGTTTCGAGCGCGATGGACTTCAACTGGCCGCCGGGGTGCCAGAAGCGGATGCCCTCGTCGTCGATCGCGAAGGCGCCGCCCACCTTCCGGTAGGTGTTGAGGAACGTCATCATCGAGCGCTGCTGCGCGCCCTTGACGTAGATGTTGCCCTCGGTGGCCAGTGCCGCGGACGCCCAGGACGCGGCCTCCAGGCGGTCCGGGAGGGCCGCGTGGGTGTAGCCGCCGAGCGAGTCCACACCGGTGATGCGGATCGTGCGGTCGGTGTCCATGGCGATGATCGCGCCCATCTTCTGCAGTACGCAGATGAGGTCCTCGATCTCCGGTTCCACCGCCGCGTTGGCGAGTTCGGTGACGCCCTCCGCGAGCACCGCGGTCAGCAGCACCTGCTCGGTCGCGCCGACGGACGGGTACGGCAGCTTGATCTTCGTGCCCCGCAGCCGCTGCGGAGCCTCCAGGTACTGGCCGTCCGCCCGCTTCTCGATCTTCGCGCCGAACTGCCGCAGCACCTCGAAGTGGAAGTCGATCGGCCGGCCGCCGATGTCGCAGCCGCCGAGGCCCGGGATGAACGCGTGTCCGAGCCGGTGCAGCAGCGGGCCGCAGAACAGGATCGGGATGCGCGACGAGCCCGCGTGGGCATCGATGTCGGCGACGTTGGCGCTCTCCACGTGCGACGGGTCGAGCACCAGCTCGCCCGGCTCCTCACCCGGACGGACCGTCACCCCGTGCAGTTGCAGGAGTCCGCGTACGACACGAACGTCACGGATGTCCGGAACGTTGCGCAGTCGACTTGGCTCGCTGCCCAGCAGGGCGGCGACCATGGCCTTGGGTACGAGGTTCTTCGCACCACGGACACGGATCTCGCCCTCGAGCGGGGTTCCGCCGTGGACAAGCAGTACGTCGTCTGAGCCGTTGACGGTCATGGATCTCGCGTTCCGTGGAGTTGGGCAGGGGCCGAAGACGTAAGCGTAATGGCCGCCCACCCCCCTCCCGTAAGCCCAGGGAGCACCCAGCCGCGTCATAGCTGTGTCACAACACGAACCGTTCCCCGTCGGGCACATGGGGTCACGGGACGGGGGTGTGCGCGGAGGACGCTCCGGTGCGCCCTGAGCTGCGTTCACTCAGGTACCCGCATTGCCTCCCCCATCACGGGGAAGATGCGGGATCATGTCAGGCATGACCGAGGTGTCCTCGCTCACAGGGCGGTTGCTCGTGGCAACACCCGCCCTGGCGGACCCGAACTTCGACCGCGCGGTGGTGCTCCTTCTCGACCACGACGAGGAGGGCTCCCTCGGCGTCGTCCTCAACCGTCCGACCCCGGTGGACGTCGGCGACATCCTGGAGGGCTGGGGCGATCTGGCCGGCGAACCGGGCGTCGTCTTCCAGGGCGGCCCGGTCCAGCTCGACTCGGCCCTCGGTGTCGCCGTCATCCCGGGCGGCGCGGCCGGCGAGCGGGCCCCGCTCGGCTGGCGGCGCGTGCACGGCGCGATCGGACTCGTCGACCTGGAGGCCCCGCCGGAACTGCTCGCCTCGGCGCTCGGCTCGCTGCGGATCTTCGCCGGGTACGCGGGCTGGGGCCCCGGGCAGCTGGAGGCCGAACTGGGGGAGGGGGCCTGGTACGTCGTCGAGTCGGAGCCGGGTGACGTGTCCTCGCCGTCCCCGGAGAGACTCTGGCGCGAGGTGCTCCGCCGCCAGCGCAGCGAGCTGGCGATGGTGGCGACCTATCCGGACGACCCTTCCCTGAACTGAGGGACCCTTCGCGGAACCGATGCCGGTGGGCGCCAGTACCCTTGGCACCATGAGCACTCTTGAGCCCGAGCGCGGGACTGGTACGGGGACCCTCGTAGAGCCGACGCCCCAGGTGTCGCACGGCGACGGGGACCATGAGCGCTTCGCCCATTACGTCCAGAAGGACAAGATCATGGCGAGCGCCCTCGACGGCACTCCCGTGGTGGCGTTGTGCGGGAAGGTCTGGGTGCCGGGCCGCGACCCGAAGAAGTACCCGGTGTGTCCCATGTGCAAGGAGATCTACGAGTCCATGGGCTCGGGCGGGGACGGCGACAAGGGCAAGGGCGGCGACAAGTAGCCGTTCGGCCGGTCTGAGTTCGGTCGGTTCCGAGGCTCTCGGTTTCTGAGGCCCTCGGGGTGCGCTTCGGCGTGCCCCGGGGGCCTTTCTCGTGTTTCGGCGGCCTTTCGCGTGTCACGAAGTGGTTGAGACCTCTTGTGGCCGCGTTCATCTACTCCCTAATCTCCGTGGTGTTGTGCAGAGCGAAACGCCCATTGCATATGTTGCAACGCACGCACGGAGGAACCGCTCCATGAAGCTCGCCCCCAGATTCGCCGTCCTCATGGCCGCCGCCGCTGTCGTCGCCGGCTGCGCGCCCCAGACCTCCGACAACTCGTCCTCGGAGAAGGACGACCAGAGCGGCACCCTGCGGGTGTGGCTCTTCCAGGAGGTCGGCAACGACCCGAAGGCCAAGGTCGTCGACTCCGTGGTCGCCGACTTCGAGAAGGCCCACAAGGGCACCAAGGTCGACGTCGAGTACATCCCGATCGACACCCGCGCCCAGCGCGTCAAGGCCGCCTTCAACGACCCGAAGTCCGCGCCCGACGTCATGGAGTACGGCAACACCGACACCGCCGGCTACGTGAAGGACGGCGGACTCCTCGACGTCACCAAGGAGTTCGGCGCCTGGAACGAGGCCAAGGACACCGACCCGACCGCGAAGCAGTCCGTCACGGTCGACGGCAAGACGTACGGCTCCCCGTTCTACGTCGGCGTCCGCGCCCTCTACTACCGCACCGACGTCTTCAAGAAACTGGGCCTCCAACCCCCGAAGTCCATGGCCGAGTTGGCGTCCACCGCCCGGAAGATCCACAAGGCCGAGTCCGGCCTCTACGGCCTCGTCGTCGGCGGCGCCTACACCTACGGCGCGATGCCCTTCGTGTGGGCCAACGGCGGCGAACTCGCCACGGCCGACGGGGGTTCGTACACCTCGGGCATCGACAGCGCCGCCGCCCAGAAGGGCATCAAGGCGTACACCTCGCTGTTCACCGGCGACAACTGTCCCGCCGCCAAGTGCGCGGTGATGGGCGGCAACGACACGATCACCGCGTTCGCGGCGGGCAAGGCCGGGATGGCCATCGGGGGCGACTTCAGCCACACCGCCGTCGAAGCGGGCAAGGTCAAGGGCAAGTACGCGGTCGTGCCGCTGCCCGGCGTCGCGTCCGGGTCCGTCGCTCCCGCCTTCGCCGGGGGCAACAACATCGGTGTCCTCAAGAGCACCTCGCACCGCACGCTCGCGGTGGACCTGATGGAGCAGCTCACCTCGAAGACGACGCAGGCCTCGATGTTCGACGCGATGGGCTTCCTGCCCACCTTCACCGACGTGCGGGACGCGGCCGCGGCGAAGGTGCCGTTCGAGAAGCCGTTCGTCCAGACCCTGGCCGCGGGCACCAAGTTCGTTCCCGCGTCGCCCGGTTGGTCGGAGATCGACTCGTCGCTGGTGCTGCCGACGATGCTGCAGGAGGTCATCAGCGGCAAGAAGAGCGTGGCCGCCGCCTCCCAGGACGCGGCGAAGAAGATGAACGACGCCTTCAGCTCTGCGGGTTGACCGGTGGCGCCCAACAGCTCGGTTGTCGTGGAGCGTTCGCGGGTGCCGCGCCGCCGTGGCCGATCGGGCCCGGGCGGCGGCGGCCGCCCATCCCCCACGGCCCCGCGCCTCCGGCGGAGTTCGGGTGTGCCCTGGTTGTATCTGGCCCCCGCTCTCGTCGTCCTCGGCGGGTTGCTGGTCTACCCGATCTACCAGCTCGGGTTGATCTCCTTCTTCCGGTACACGCAGGCCCAGGTCAGTGGCGGGGAGCCGACCACCTTCGAGGGGTTCGGGAACTACTCCGCGCTCTTCTCGGACAGCCAGTTCTGGCAGGTGCTCGTGGCCACCGTGCTGTTCGCGGGGGCCTGCGTGGTCTCGACGCTCGCCGTCGGGTGCGCGCTCGCCGTGCTGCTCACCCGGGTGCGCGCGCTGCCCCGACTCGCCCTGATGCTGGCCGCGTTGGGAGCCTGGGCGACGCCGGCGGTGACCGGTTCGACGGTCTGGCTGCTGCTGTTCGACCCGGACTTCGGCCCCGTGAACCGCGTCCTGGGCCTCGGCGACCACTCCTGGACGTACGGACGCCTCAGCGCGTTCTTCCTCGTCCTGCTCGAAGTGGTGTGGTGCTCCTTCCCGTTCGTGATGGTGACGGTCTACGCCGGGATCCGTGCCGTGCCCGCCGAGGTGCTGGAGGCCGCCGCCCTGGACGGGGCCTCCCAGTGGCGGATCTGGCGGTCCGTCCTCGCGCCGATGCTGCGGCCGATCCTGACCGTCGTCACCATCCAGTCGGTCATCTGGGACTTCAAGGTCTTCACCCAGATCTACGTCATGACCAACGGCGGCGGCATCGCGGGCCAGAACCTCGTCCTGAACGTGTACGCCTACCAACAGGCCTTCGCGTCCTCGAAGTACAGCCTCGGCTCGGCGATCGGTGTCGTCATGCTGCTGATGCTGCTCGCCGTCACGCTGGTCTATCTGCGCCTGCTGCGCAGGCAGGGGGAGGAGCTGTGAGCCTGCTTCGCGGTCTCGTACGACGGCCCTGGCGGCTCGCCGCCGAGGCCTCGGCGCTGCTGATCGCGGTCGTCGTCGCCTTCCCCCTCTACTGGATGGTGCTCAGCGCCTTCAAACCGGCCGGGGAGATCGAGTCGAGCGAGCCCCGGCCGTGGACGCTGGCGCCCTCCCTGGACTCGTTCCGGCGGGTGTTCGGGCAGCAGGAATTCGGCCGTTACTTCGTCAACAGCCTTGTCGTGGCGTGCTCGGTGGTCATCGTCTCGGCGCTGATCGCCTTTCTCGCCGCGACGGCCGTGACGCGATTCCGGTTCCGCTTCCGGACCACCCTCCTGATCATGTTCCTGGTGGCCCAGATGGTGCCCGTGGAAGCGCTGACGATCCCCCTGTTCTTCACCATGCGGGGGCTCGGGCTGCTGAACACGCTGGGGTCGCTGATCCTGCCCCAGATCGCGTTCTCGCTGCCGTTCGCGATCTGGATGCTGCGGGGGTTCGTGAAAGCGGTGCCGGACGCGCTGGAGGAGGCCGCGTACATCGACGGGGCGAGCCGGACGCGATTCCTGTGGCAGATCCTTTTCCCGCTCGTCTTCCCGGGGCTGGTGGCCACGAGCGTGTTTTCGTTCATCTCGGCCTGGAACGACTTCCTGTTCGCCAAGTCCTTCATCATCAGCGACACTTCCCAGTCGACCCTGCCGATGGCCCTCCTCGTCTTCTACAAGCCGGACGACCCGGACTGGGGTGGCGTCATGGCGGCCTCCACGGTGATGACGATTCCGGTGCTGGTGTTCTTCGTACTCGTACAGCGACGTCTGGTCTCGGGACTGGGCGGAGCGGTTAAGGACTGACGTGACTTCAGAGACGGAACTGATTCCGGCGCCGACGGCCGTCGAGGGTCCCACCCGGTACGGGTTCGCCTTCACGGCGGACACCGCGCTGTGGGGAGAGCCCGGCACCGAGGGCACCCAGCGCTGGCTGCGATCCACGCTCGGGGCCGCCCTCGGGCTGTCGCTGCCGCCCGGCGAGGAAGGGGGCGGCGACACGGTCGCGCTGCGCCTCGACGGCACCCTGCCTGCGGAGGCGTACCGCCTGGAGGTGTCGCCGACCTCGGGTGTCGTGATCACGGGCGGCGGCCCGGCCGGCGTGTTCTGGGGCGCCCAGACCCTGCGCCAGCTCCTCGGCCCCGCCGCCTTCCGGCGCGCTCCCGTCCGCCCCGACACGACCTGCGCCGTGCCGGGGCAGGCCATCCACGACGCCCCCCGCTTCGGGTGGCGCGGCCTCATGCTCGACGTGGCCCGGCACTTCATGCCCAAGGAAGGCGTGCTCCGCTACCTGGATCTGATGGCGGCGCACAAACTCAATGTCTTCCACTTCCACTTGACGGACGACCAGGGCTGGCGCGTACAGATCAAGCGGTACCCGAAGCTGACCGAGATCGGCTCCTGGCGGGCGCGCACGAAATTCGGCCACCGCGCCTCACCGCTCTGGGACGACAAGCCCCACGGCGGCTACTACACCCAGGACGACATCCGCGAGATCGTCGCCTACGCCGCCGAGCGGCATATCACCGTGGTCCCGGAAATCGACGTACCAGGGCACTCGCAGGCCGCCATCGCCGCGTATCCGGAACTCGGCAACACCGACGTCGTCACCGCCTCGGCCGAGGGAGGCAACTCCCTCTCCGTCTGGGACACCTGGGGGATCAACCCCAACGTCCTCGCCCCCACCGACAACACCCTGCGGTTCTACGAGGGGGTGTTCGAGGAACTCCTGGAGCTGTTCCCGTCGGAGTTCATTCACGTCGGCGGCGACGAATGCCCCAAGGACCAGTGGAAGGAGTCGGCGACCGCACAGGCGCGCATCGCGGAACTCGGGCTCGCGGACGAGGACGAGTTGCAGTCGTGGTTCATCGGACACTTCGACAAGTGGCTCTCCGCGCGCGGGAGAAGACTCGTCGGCTGGGACGAGATCCTGGAGGGCGGGCTCGCCGAAGGCGCCGTCGTGTCGTCATGGCGCGGCTACGAGGGCGGGATCACCGCCGCCCGCGCGGGCCACGACGTCGTCATGTGTCCTGAACAGCACGTGTACCTGGACTGGCGGCAGGCCCCCGGAGAGGACGAACCGGTGCCGATCGCCCATGTGCGCACCCTGGAGGACGTCTACCGCTTCGAGCCGGTTCCCGAGCAGCTCACCGAGGCCGAGGCCGGCCATGTGCTGGGCGCGCAGGCCAACGTGTGGACCGAGGTGATGGAGGATCACGCGCGCGTGGACTACCAGACGTTCCCCCGGCTCGCGGCGTTCGCCGAGGTCGCCTGGAGTGCCCTCCCGGCGCCCGCGGAACGGGACTTCGCCGACTTCGAGCGCCGGATGGCCGCCCACTACCCGCGACTCGACGCCCTGGGGGTCGCCTACCGCCCGCCCACCGGACCCCTGCCGTGGCAGCGCCGCCCCGGAGTCCTCGGACGCCCCAAGGACGGCCCGCCCCCGAACGCCTAGGACCCCGGAGAACGCCCCGGACCAAGGAAAGGGAAAAAGACCCAAAGACTCACCGATGGGAGGCAATTCGCGCGTACCGGCGATGCCGTACGAAAACGGACCATCTCGCTGGTGAGGCGGGCGAATGCCTCCTAGCGGACCCCCGCGTTCGGGTCTTGCGAAGATGTGCCAGAGTTGCCACGTCCGCCCTGTCAGCACGTACCGTACGGCAGCAACAGGCGGGACCAGGTGGGGCAGCGGGAAGGGGCAGCCGGTTTGACCACGCACGCACCGCAGGCGGGGCAGGCCGTCACGCTGCCCACGACGCTGGACGAGGCCGTGGCGGCGCTCACGGCCCTGCCCACGGCCGTTCCCGTGGCCGGTGGCACCGACCTCATGGCGGCCGTCAACTCGGGCCAGCTCAGGCCCAGCGCGCTGGTCGGCCTCGGCCGGATCAGCGAGATCCGGGGCTGGCAGTACCAGGACGGGCACGCGCTGCTCGGCGCGGGCCTCACACACGCCCGGATGGGCCGCCCCGACTTCGCCGCCCTCATCCCGGCGCTCGCCGCCTCCGCGCGCGCCGCCGGACCACCGCAGATCCGCAACGCGGGCACCCTGGGCGGCAACATCGCCTCCGCCGCGCCCACCGGGGACGCGCTGCCCGTGCTGGCCGCCCTGGAGGCGACGCTGATCATCGCGGGCCAGGACGGAGCGCGCCGGGAGATCCCGGTGTCGCACCTGCTGGCCGGCGTCGAGATGCTCCGCGGCGGCGAACTCATCGGCTTCGTGCGCGTGCCCCTGCTGCACGCCCCGCAGGTCTTCCTGAAGGCCACCGGCAGGACCGGCCCCGGGCGCTCGGTCGCGTCGGTCGCGGTCGTCCTCGACCCCGCCAGGCGCGGCGTCAGGTGCGCCGTCGGAGCCATAGCGCCGATGCCGCTCAGGCCGCTGGACGCCGAGCAATGGGTGGCCCGGCTGATCGACTGGGACAACAGCCGCACGATCGTCCCCGAAGCGCTGAGCGCCTTCGGGGAGTACGTCGCCGCGGCCTGCATCCCCGACCCGGTACCGGCCGAGGACGGCTCCGTGGAACAACTGCCGCCCGCCGTACTGCACCTGCGGCGCACCGTCGCCGCACTGGCCCGACGAGCACTCGGGAGGGCGCTGTCGTGACCGACGACCAGCACGGAGAGGGCACCCCTCAGGGCGGCGGACGCTGGGACCCGCTGCCCCAGGGCGACTACGACGACGGCGCCACGGCCTTCGTGAAACTCCCCGAAGGCGGCATCGACGCCCTCCTGGCCGCCCCGGGCCACGGCTACGTGCCGCCGCCCATCACGGCCGCGCCCCCGCAGGACGCCGACACCGACCAGTCCGGCACCGGCTCCTGGGCGATGCCCGCCGAGGGCGTCCAGTGGCCCGACCCGAACGCCGTACCGCACCAGCAGGGAACGGCCGGGGACGACCGGTTCTCGTACCACCCCGGCGGGACCGGCCAGTGGGCCTTCCAGGACACCGGCGCGCCGGACACGGGCGGCGGCTCCGGCCGCGACGTGACCGGCGAGTGGTCCATCCCCGTGGCCGGCGGTGATCTCCCGGACGAATCGGGCGAGTTCACCACGTCGGCCCTGGTCGAGCAGTGGGGCGGCACCCCGCCCGCCACCCTCCCCGGCGGCGCGCCCGCGCCCTGGGCGACGGAGGGCGCCGGCCAGGCCTGGGCCCAGCAGGCCGCCGACACCGGAGTGGTCGAGCGGCCGGGCGAGCACACCGACGGGCGCGGCCCCGAACACCTGGCGGACCGGTCCGGGACGCACCCCACCGGCGAGGTCTCCGCGCAGGCCGCCACCCGCCCGCCCCCCGAGGCGGCCCGGCAGCCCTACGCCGAACCCGGCGACCCGTACGCGCACACCCGGCCCGACGCCCCCGCCGAGCCCTACGGCGACGCGCGCGCCGACCGCCACGACGACACCGCGGCCGAACCCGCCGCCGCGGACGCCCCGTCGGACCATGAGACCGACCCGGCGGGCGACGACGCCACAGGGGCCGAGGAAGGCCCTGAGGGGCTCGCTGAGGCCTCCGCGTCGGCCGATGTGACCGAGGGGGCCGACGGCGCCCCGGAGGCCGCTGAGGCGCCCGTGACGGCCGTCGGGTCCGACGCGCCGGACGAGACCGCCGAACCGGCCCCGAAGATCCCCGGCGAGGAACACCCGCTCGCCTCCTACGTGTTGCGCGTCAACGGTGCCGACCGGCCCGTCACCGACGCCTGGATCGGCGAGTCGCTGCTCTACGTTCTGCGCGAACGCCTCGGCCTCGCCGGCGCCAAGGACGGCTGCTCGCAGGGCGAGTGCGGGGCCTGCAACGTCCAGGTCGACGGACGCCTCGTCGCCTCCTGCCTGGTGCCCGCCGTCACCGCCGCCGGCTCCGAGGTCCGCACCGTCGAGGGACTCGCCGTCGAGGGACAGCCCTCGGACGTGCAGCGGGCGCTCGCCAAGTGCGGTGCCGTGCAGTGCGGCTTCTGCGTGCCCGGCATGGCGATGACCGTGCACGACCTCCTGGAGGGCAACCCCGCGCCCACCGAACTGGAGGCGCGCCAGGCCCTGTGCGGCAACCTGTGCCGCTGCTCCGGCTACCGGGGCGTCCTGGACGCCGTACAGGAAGTCGTCGCCGAACGCGAGGCGCACGCCGCCGCCGCCGAACCTGAGTCGGACGGCGACGAGGCGCGTATTCCCCACCAGGCGGGTCCCGGGAGCGGTGGCGTCCACCAGTCGGCGTTCGAGTCCCCGCGCACGCAGGACCAGGTGTACGGCCAGGACGGAGGCCAGGCGTGAGCAACGAAGCCGCCATCGCGACCACGGAGGCCGCGCCCGCCCCGGAACTGCCGGGCCACGGCCTGGGCGCCTCGCTCCCGGCCTCCGACGCCCGCGCCAAGACCGAGGGCACCTTCCCGTACGCGGCCGACCTGTGGGCCGAGGGCCTCCTCTGGGCGGCCGTCCTGCGCTCGCCGCACCCGCACGCGCGCATCGTCTCCGTCGACACGTCCCACGCGCGCGACATGCCCGGCGTCCGCGCCGTCATCACCCACGAGGACGTGCCGGGCCGGGACCGCTACGGCCGGGGCACCGCCGACCGCCCGGTGTTCGCCTCCGACGTCGTGCGCCACCACGGGGAGCCCATCGCCGCCGTCGCCGCCGACCACCCCGACACCGCGCGGATGGCCGCCGCGGCCATCATGGTCGAGTACGAGGTGCTCGACCCGGTGACCGACCCCGAGCAGGCCTTCGAGGCCGAACCGCTGCACCCCGACGGCAACCTGATCCGGCACATCCCGCTGCGCCACGGCGACCCGGACGCGGCCGGCGACGTCGTCGTCGAGGGCCTGTACCGCATCGGCCGCCAGGACCCCGCACCCATCGGCGCCGAGGCCGGCCTCGCCGTGCCCCGCCCGGACGGCGGCGTCGAGCTGTACATCGCCTCCACGGACCCGCACACCGACCGCGACACGGCCGCCGCCTGCTACGGCCTGGAGCCCGACCGCGTGAAGGTCGTCGTCACCGGCGTCCCCGGGGCCACCGCCGACCGCGAGGACCAGGGGTTCCAACTCCCGCTCGGCCTGCTCGCGCTGAGGACCGGCTGCCCGGTCAAACTCACCGCCACGCGCGAGGAGTCCTTCCTCGGCCACACCCACCGCCACCCCACGCTCCTGCGCTACCGCCACCACGCGGACGAGGACGGCCGGCTGGTCAAGGTCGAGGCCCAGGTGCTGCTCGACGCGGGCGCCTACGCCGACACCTCCTCGGAGGCCCTCGCCGCCGCCGTCTCCTTCGCCTGCGGCCCCTACGTCGTCCCGAACGCCTTCATCGAGGGCTGGGCCGTGCGCACCAACAACCCGCCCTCGGGGCACGTCCGGGGCGAGGGCGCCATGCAGGTCTGCGCCGCCTACGAGGCGCAGATGGACAAGCTCGCCAAGAAGCTCGCCATGGACCCGGCCGAACTGCGGCTGCGCAACGCCATGGCCACCGGGGACGTCCTGCCCACCGGCCAGACGGTGACCTGCCCCGCGCCGGTCGCCGAACTCCTCCAGGCCGTACGGGACTTCCCGCTGCCGCAGCTCCCCAAGGACACCCCCGAGGACGAGTGGCTGCTGCCCGGCGGCCCCGAGGGCGCGGGCGAACCGGGCGCGGTGCGCCGGGGCGTCGGCTACGGCCTCGGCATGGTGCACATGCTCGGCGCCGAGGGCGCGGACGAGGTCTCCACGGCCACCGTGAAGGTCCACGACGGCATCGCGACCGTCCTGTGCGCGGCCGTCGAGACCGGCCAGGGCTTCACCACGCTGGCCCGGCAGATCGTCCAGGAGACCCTCGGTATCGACGAGGTGCACGTCGCCCCCGTGGACACCGATCAGCCGCCCGCCGGCCCCGGCTGCCGCGGACGTCACACCTGGGTGTCGGGCGGTGCCGTGGAACGCGCCGCGAAGATGGTCCGCACCCAGCTTCTCCAGCCCCTGGCGCACAAGTTCGGGATGTCGACCGAGCTGCTCCAGATCACCGACGGCAAGATCACCTCCTACGACGGTGTCCTCTCGACGACCGTCACGGAGGCCATGGACGGCAAGGAACTGTGGGCCACCGCCCAGTGCCGCCCGCACCCGACCGAGCCCCTGGACGAGGCGGGCCAGGGCGACGCCTTCGTGGGGCTCGCCTTCTGCGCGATCCGCGCGGTCGTCGACGTGGACATCGAGCTCGGCTCGGTCCGGGTCGTCGAACTGGCCCTCGCCCAGGACGTCGGCCGCGTCCTGAACCCGGCCCAGTTGGTCGCCCGCATCGAGGGCGGCGTCACCCAGGGCGTCGGCATCGCGCTGACGGAGAACCTGCGCACCGCGCGCGGGCTGATCCGCCACCCCGACCTCACCGGCTACGCCCTGCCGACCGCCCTGGACACCCCCGACATCCGGATCGTGAAACTCGTCGAGGAGCGTGACGTCGTCGCCCCCTTCGGGGCCAAGGCGGTCAGCGCGGTCCCGGTGGTCACGTCCCCGGCGGCGATCGCCTCCGCCGTACGCGCCGCGACCGGCCGACCCGTCAACCGCCTGCCGATCCGCCCGCAGGCGGCGGTGGTGACGGCGACGGCCGACCAGTACGGCCAGTACGGCCACTGAGCGGCGGGTGCGTGACGGTGCTCGACGGGGTCGTCCTCATCACAGGTGTGATGGCCGCGGGAAAGTCGACGGTCGCGCAGGCACTGGCGGAACGGCTGCCGAAGGCGGCGCACGTCCGGGGTGACGTCTTCCGGCGGATGATCGTGTCGGGCCGCGAGGAGTACGTCCCCGGCACGGACGGCGAGGGCGAGTCCCAACTCCGCCTGCGCTACCGGCTGTCGGCGGCGACCGCGGACGCGTACGCGGCGGCCGGGTTCACGGCGGTCGTCCAGGACGTGGTGCTGGGCGAGGAACTGCCGGCGTACGTCGGCCTGATCCGCACCCGGCCCCTGCACGTCGTCGTCCTCGCGCCGGCCCCGGCGGCCGTGGCGGCACGGGAGGCGGGCCGCGCGAAGACCGGCTACGGCGCGTGGACGGTCGAGGACCTGGACCACGGGCTGCGCACGCGGACCCCGCGCATCGGGCTGTGGCTGGACAGCTCCGCGCTGACGGTGGGGGAGACGGTGGACGCGATCATCGCGGGACGGGAACGTTCTCGGGTGGTGTGAGCGTCCTGAGGGACGGGGACTCCCGGCCGGCCGCCGCGGCGGATCGCGTTTCCGGGCGTCCTGGCTGGTCAGGGCCCATTGTCAGTGGTGCCGCGTAGTGTTCTGGGCAGTGGGGACGACAGCGGGACACCGAGGCCGCACGGGGGACGTTTCATGCACGGGGGAGCGATGAGCAGGACCGACGCCGGATCCACGGCGACCACGATCACCTTGACCGAGGACGACCTCGATCCGTACGTCACGCACGCGTCCACGCGCCGCTGGCTGACCGGTCCCGGACTGCCCGGCGCCAGCGGCCTGTTGACGTTCGAGAAGCTGCGCAGGGCGGGCCTGCGGACGGTGGCGGACTCGCTGGGCGACCCCGACCCCCTGGCCGAGGAGCTCCGGGACCGACTGGTGATAGGCGCGCTGTGGGGACCCGACGGCGACGAGGGCGAGTCGATCCTGCTGGACGGCGAGACGGGCGAGATCACGACGACGTACTTCTTCCACGACCGCCCGGACCTGATGGAGGCCGACCCGCTGGCACCGTCGATCGAGACGCTGACCCGCCTCACCACGACGACCGACGAACTGACGGACCTGCGCGGCCAGTTCGCGTCCTACGAAGGCCGGTACGGCACGAAGACCGCGGCGGAGGCGTCCCGCCAGCTGCTCGCGGTCTTCGAGTCGGAGACGGACGGCGAGGTGCCCCCGTTCTGGAAGGCGGCAGCCCTCATCCGCCCCCTCGCGCTCGTCGCGGGCCCGGGCACGACGTCGGGCCTGACCCTGGACATCCCGGCCCGCCTGCTGGACCAGGAGTTCGGCCAGGGCACGGTCGCCCGCTTCGAAGAGGTCGACTTCCCCGCCGCCCTCACCCACGAGCCGACCCGCCGCTTCCTGCGCGAGACGGGCCTGCCCGAGGACGCGCTCCTCTTCCAGCTGGACACGGACGTCCCCCTCCCCACCCTGGCCGAGTTCTACGAGGACGAGCCCGCCGGGGAACTCCCGCCCCGCGCCGACGAGTTGATCCGCCTCGGCTACCTCATCGAGGACAACAGCCTGGTGGTGGACGGCGCGACGGGCGAGATCCTCACCTGGAGCGAGCCGGAGACCACCCTCGCTCCGCTCAACACGGACGTCTCGACCCTGGCCTTCACCCTGTGGCTGCTCCACCGCGAGCGGGCGATCGACGCGGACCTGTCGGGCGAGCTGACGGCCGAGGCGTACGACCAGCTGGCGACGACGATGCTCCAGACCCTGTCGCGGGTGGACCCGACGGGGACGGGCGCCGGGACGGACGGCTGGCACTACTGGACGGAGGCGTTCCAGGACGAGCCCGGCGGAGTGCTGTGACCCAGGGGCGGGCCGGCGCGCCCTGACGCGCGTGCGGGCGGCCCGGGAATTCGTTCGCGCCGGGTGCGGCCGGCGGCTACGGTCCACGTGACCGGGGTGGGGTGCGCGTCCGCGGGACTGCGCACGGGCGAGGGGAACCAGACATGGACACCGGGACCGCACGGACCGACCGCCTGAGCGTGCTCCTGGAGCAGTTCGACAAGGCCCGCGAGATGGCCCAGGTCCGGCTGACGGGGCTCGGTGACGAGGAGTACCTCTGGGAGCCGGCCCCCGACTGCTGGTCGCTCCGGCGCCGGAGCGAGGCGGTGACGCCGAGGGCGTTCGGACCGGGGGAGTGGGTGCTCGACCTCGGCGCGGCGGACATCCCGGCGAGCGAGTACGCGGAGGTGGCCCGCCAGGCCGCCGACGGCATGACCGTCGACAAGATCGCCGACGACTGGAGCGTGACCGTCGAACGGGTCGAGCAGATCCTCGCCCACGAGGGCGAACCGGAGCCCGACACGACCCCGATCACGACGATCGCGTGGCGCCTGGGCCACCTGCACTTCCAGTTCGCGGGGGCGTGGGAGTGGACGTTCGGCACCCGGACCCGGGACCCCAAACAGATGGTCGACTTCACCCCGTCGGCCGCCCTCACCCTGGACCGCTTCTGGCCGGTGATCGACCGCTGGCGCGAGGCGGTGGCCACGGTCACGGAATCCCAGCTGGACGAGGTCGGCTTCTCCCGGTACCCGTACGGCTCGGACCCGGACGACCCGTACATCGACGTGGTGGCGGGCTCCAACCTGGAGTTCATCCACCACATGGCGGAGATCGCGCTGCTGCGGGACCTGTGGCGCGCGCGGAGATGACTCAGTTACGGGACCGGGTACTCCACGCGTTGTGGAGAGCCGCCGGCACGTCCTCCCCGAGAACCGCCCGGGACGCCAACCCGCCCGGCAGGGTGGGCAGTTCGGCCCAGTGGGTCACGGTCTCGGCACTGTCGAGTCCGTAGGGCAGCCGGACGACCCCGTCGGAGTCGACGAAGCAGTCCCGGTGCTCCGTCCCGTCCTCGTCGAGGTGCAGCGTCGTGAAGTACATCGGCCGCACCAGCCAGAATTCCTCTCCCAGCCCGCTGCCGGACCCGGCGTCCCCGTCCACCGGATACCGCCCGGTGATCGCGGCCGCGACCGGCGTACCACTCGAAGGCAACGCACCCCGCGCGTCGACCCAGGTCACCACGGCATCCTGCTTCGCCATCTCCATGCCCGAGAAGACGACCGGACGCGGGCGGAGGTTGCCCGACCGACCGCTGCGGCGCCGGACCGGCGTGCGGCATCCAGATACCTTTACCTTGCGCAGCCGCACCGAGGCAGCGGCGGAGGCCAACCGCGGAATGAGCCGACCGCAGGTGCAACAGAGGATCGTGAAAAGGGTGGTTCTACGGGGTCGCCTTTTGACCTGTCGGATCAGTGAGAAAAAATCCGTCACGGGTTCCGGTGATTAACGGTGATTCCCGATCTTGGTTGGCGAATGTGCCTCCGTGAGAGTCTTTCTCGTCACTGAGGCCGCCTTTATCATGTCCCGGTGGACGGAACCCTGCTGTTGAACCTCCTGGCTCTCTTCATTTCCATCTGTGCGGTCGCCATTTCGTTGCTGTTCGGACTGCGGCAGTTGGCGATCGCGCGACACGCCAACTACATACCGGCCCTGCTCGACCTTCTCGGTGAATTCAGGAGGGTGGAGTTCCATGAGCGGTACGACTACGTCTGCTCCAGGCTGCGGGAGGAGCATTCCCCGGAACTGGGGCTGAGTGGGCTGCCGCCGGAAGCGAAGAAAAGCGTCTATAGCGTTGCTTACTTCTTTCAGACTCTCGCCGGAATGTACGCGTTAGGGGTGATTGGAGAAGATGTCGCGATGGTCATGGTGCGAGGCCGAGTGAAATCGGTGTGGCGCGCCGTCGAACCCTACGTACTGAAGGAGCGCGAGTCGCCTTTCGTGGACGACCACCTGCTTTCCATACTGGAAAGATTCGCGGCCGATTCCGAACGCTTCAGAGGACCGTCGGGCGCCGACCTGCTGCTGGCCCGGCGAGGCCGTGCGATACGGCGCCGCAGGTCTGGCTGACGATTCCGACGGTTGCCGGGAAGCGCAGGCGGGCCCATGCCGTCGCCCGGAACCGAGACGGGGCGACATCCTTGTCGGAATGCCGCCCCATCGTTCTGCCCGGTCGAATCCATCGAGGCCGTGGCGGGAATCGAACCCGCGTAACTCGCTTTGCAGGTTTGTCCGGGCTGGTCAGGGGCTGATTCGGTTGTGTTCGAGGGCGTTCAGTTTCGTACGGATGCTGCGATCACTGGGGCTGGGTGACCGGGTCCGGACGGCCACGTACGAGGATGAACGAGACGGAAACTGAGACGGCGACGGGGGTGTCGCGAGGCCCTGTTGTCGCGCTGAGCGCCTCAGAGCCCTGAGAGCCCTGAGAGCCCAAGGTCCCTCGCTAGTCCGTGAACCGCATCGGCGTCCTCGGGCGAGATGTTCGGCCGAAGCCCTATGGACAGCGACGCTTTAGGACTGTCAAGGGAAGAGATCATCACGCCCACGCCCCGGAAGGGCGTCGAGTCGGGGAGCCGCGCAGCCAACCGTGTAGCCCAGATCTGCTGCGAGCGCATCCATGCGAGACCTGAGCGGGATGCTTCCACCAACAGGATGGTCGGCAATGACTCGGCCTGACGAATCTTCTGCCTGTCGTTCAGAACTTCGAGCACCTGCTTCTCCAGGTCCTGGAAGGGACCGTCCAGTGTTCCGCCAGTGTGGGTTATCACCCGGCGACGGGTTGGTGGAGCGTCTGCCTTGATGATCTGCACGCCGATAAGGAGTCGTTGTCTGATGGGGGAAGACTGAGTTGCCTTCTGTTGCCCCGCATAGGCCCACCTCGCACCGCCGGCACGTCGCCTGAGACGAACAACGTCGAAGGGCCCCACCGTGAACACTGGAGCCCTTCGACATCGTGCCTGGTGAGGCACTGGCGGAGAATACGAGATTCGAACTCGCGAGGGGATGCCCCCAACACGCTTTTCCAACTGTCCGCGCGGCTGTATGGGGTGGTTCATGAACGTTCGCGCTGCAGGTCAGGAGGGGGCGGCGGACGACCATGAACTACAGCGTCCGGCAGCGCATTAGACAAAGACCGGGACAAGGAAGGACCTAGGGGGCTATAGGAGTTCACCTGTGGCCCGGCTAGCCCTACTGCGCGCGGCCACGTCGTTTGAAGCGAGGTTGTTGCAGATCAGGTGTGCACGGCGGCGATGGCGGCTGTCACGGCGGACGCGAGGCTGAGTGTCACTGCGAACGCAGCGGCCGCCATACGGATGGCGCTGGGGTAGCTGGCGCCGTCCAGACGGGCGAGCTTCCCTGCGCTGGCGGCGGCGAGAAGCGCGAAGACGACCACGAGTGCGGCAGTGAGTAGAACGACAGCGATGGACACGCCAGCCTCCCTGTAGGCGATAGGGCATTGACGCGATCGAAGGTCGCGGAAACGGTGTACGCCGGGGTTCACGGCGGACGAAGATGAACGTTGGCGAACACACCAAGCGACCGGGGGCGAACAGGTGAACGATGGGCAGGGAAAGCCCGATGTGTCCCTCGCCGAGCTGCGTCAGCGGCTGAACGACAGGCTGGCCGTTTCCGGGTTGAACAAAACACAGCTCGTTCGCCGCTCCGGGCTGGCGCGTACGACCGTGTGGTCGGCCTTTCAGTCTGACGGGCCCGCGCCGTCCGCCAGGACGCTGGCCGCACTGGCCAAGGCTCTGGGCCTGCCCGTGGAGGAGCTACTAGAGATCCGGCGAACTGCCAAGGCTGAAGAGGCAGAACCGACGATCGCGGAAGCGTCGGGACCGGGTAAGCCGATCGACCAGTGGGAGCCTCATGACCTGGAGGTCCACTCCGCCGGCACGGTAACAGACTGGGCCGACTCGCCCAGACAGCGGCAGCTGCCGGGCTATGTGTTGCGGGCACATGACCGAAGCCTGGCGGAAGCGGTGCGGCATGCCCAAGCGGGGCGCAGCCGCATGGTGGTCCTGGTCGGTACCTCCTCAACCGGCAAGACCCGGGCCTGCTGGGAAGCCGTTCGGCCGCTGACTAATGCTGGGTGGCGACTGTGGCACCCCTTTGATCCCACGCGTGCCGAAGCCGCTCTCGACGCAATCGAACGCGTCCGGCCACAGACCGTTGTGTGGCTCAACGAGGCCCAGCATTACCTCGGGGATGCCCACGTGGGAGAGCAGATCGCCGCCGCACTCCACGCGTTGCTCATTGATGAAAGGCGTATGCCCGTCTTGGTGTTGGGCACCCTGTGGCCCGAGTACGACCGCCAGTATGCCGCCGTGTCCGTGCCCGGCCAGTCGGACCCGCACGGCCGCGTGCGCGAACTGCTGTCCGGACGCACGGTCAGCGTCCCAGACAGCTTCGACGCAGAGGCGCTGTACGCCGCCACTGTCCTTGCACAAGGCGGTGACCGGCTGCTGGCCGACGCTCTGACCCGGGCGGGCAACCACGGACGTGTGACACAGGACTTGGCTGGCGCCCCCGAACTCCTGCGTCGCTACGAACACAGCTCCCCTGCGGCCAGGGCGTTGCTGGAGGTGGCGATGGATGCGCGTCGGCTCGGCGTCGGATTGCACCTGCTCCAGACCTTCCTCATCGACGCCGCAAGCGACTACCTCACCGACACCGACTACGACAATCTCACTGATGATTGGGTGGAAGCCGCGTTCGCTGAACTCGCCGAGCCCGTCCATGGCAAGCAAGCCCCCCTGCGTCGCGTCACAGTCCGCCCGCCCCGCCGCCCGCCGGACACGGCGCACCTCGTCGCACCGCTCAGCTCCACAGCCGGGCCGGGTTTTCGGCTCGCCGATTACCTCGAACAACACGGCCGCAAGACGCGTCGCCTAGCGTGTCCACCCGCCTCCTTTTGGTACGCCGCCCACGCCAAAATCACGAATCCTGACGACCTCAAAACGCTCGCAGAGGCAGCTCGCGCGCGACACCGCCTCCAGTGGGCTCACCACCTCATGCACCGTGCTGCCGACACCGGACATCCGGACGCCTTGCAGCACCTGGCCACTTGGCTTGAGGACGCCGGAAACCGCCAGGAGGCTGAAGCCCTGCTCCGGCCAGCGGCTGACGCCGGAGACCCGCGAGCGCTGACGTCTCTGGCTTTCCAGCGGGAGAACGAGGGAGACCTTGAGGGAGCCGAAGCTCTGGCTCAGCAAGCTGCCGACGCTGGTTACCCGAGACTCCGCGCGCTTCTGGCGTCCTGGCGAGAGGAAGACGGAGATCGCGAGAGAGCCGAAGCCCTGGTGCGGAAATTCGCTGACGACGGTGAGCCAGACGCTTTGAGAATCCTGGCCAGCTGGCGGAGGGAAGGGGGAGATAACGACGGAGCCGAAGCTTTGGCTCAGCAAGCCGTTGACGCTGGCGATTCACGGGCCCTCGCGCTGCTGGCCAGCTGGCGGAGGGAAGCGGGAGATAACGACGGAGCCGAAGCCCTGGCTCAGCAAGCCGTTGACGCTGGAGACTGGTATGCCCTAACACTCCTGGCTGAGCAGCGGGAGGAAGCGGGAGACCTTGAGGAAGCCGAGATCCTGGCTCAGCAAGCCGCTGACGCTGGCCCTCCGACCGCCCTCGCATCGTTGGTCTCGCGGCGGGAGAATGCCGGAGAGCATGAGAGGGCTGAAGCCCTCGCTCAGAGGGCTGCGGACGCCGGACACTGCAACCCTCTAACGCTTCTGGCCATCCGGCGAGAGGAAGTCGGAGATCATGAAAAGGCTGAAGCCTTGGCCAAGCGAGCCGCTGAGGCCGGTAACCCGAACGCGCTGACCTTCCTGGCCTTGCGAGTCATTGAGGGAACCGGTGACCGAGCAGCGGCCGAAGAACTGGTGCAGCAGGCCGCTGAAGCTGGCGACAGGTATGCCTTTGACTTCCTGGCTGGCTGGCGGGAGGAAGCAGGAGATATCGAAGGGGCCGTAGCCCTGGCCTGGCAAGCCGCCGACGCTGGCAATCCGAACGTTCTGGCACGCCTGGTTTACCGGTGGGAGGGAATTGGAGACCATGAGCGGGCCGAACTTCTGGCCCGGCAGGCCGTTGATGCTGGCCGTACTGATGATATGGGCCGCCTACTGAAAGCCTGGTGGCCCTACGGCCTTGATCCGGACGGCGCTCCAACAGCGCCATGAGCTGGCGAGTCTCCAGACGCGGGTCACCCTTGCTGGCCCTCATGCCGCCAGCGACCGGACAGCCAGTCTGTACGGCCCTTGCCGTGTAAGCGCGATGCATCGAGCCGTTGCGGGGCAATCGGGGACTCGATGCCGGCACACAGCCCCGGTTGACGAGGTGTTGCAGGACGTCAACGTCAAGCATCAGAGATTCGTGGCCGCGGTGCGAGTGGTGCTCTCTGCGCCGCCACTGTGACGCTGCCAGCAGCGTCTGTCAGCGCACAGGACAAGGACCAGGGCAACAACCCGTACGCCGTGCGGCATGACTCAGGAGGATTCGAGCAGGTGGCGACCGTCATGGGCGCGTACATGGGGCGCTGCCGTGGCGCCCAGGGCGTCCAGCACGCGCACCGCGTAGACCTCGCCCATCCACTTCTCCACCTCGTCGACGGTGAGCAATTCCACGGCCGTCGGCTCGCTCGACGTGCGCTCCATGCCGTCGATCGGCTGGCATCGGAAGACCAGCGCGACGCCCCCCGGCTCCTGTTCTTGTAGACGCCCGTCAGACGCTCGACCGGCTGATTCCGACTCGGTGGCTCTACCTGCCAGAAGTCATCAGGGTTGAAGTGGACGATGCGTCAGATCAACACCCCGTAGTGATTAGTCCGGCGCTGGGGTCCGAGAGCGGACGGGGGATCATCCTGGTTCATCTCATGGCCTCCCGTTGGGGGGTTGAACACAGACGATTCAATGAGGGAAAAGGGAACTACCTCTCAGAGAAAACCGTCTGGTTCGAGCTGAAGTAAACGGCTACTGAAACCGCTACGCGTCCGGGTGGCCATTAGGGCTACTGCCTAACCCTCAGGGAACTCTACGCGCTCGAAAGACCAGCCCGCCCCCGAATATTTACCAACTTTTAAGGGTGGGGGGTCGGGATTCGGAATTCAATAAAGAAAGAGAATAAGGCCCCGCTATTTGGCAGGGCCTTTCTTTTTGTGTCGAATTAGTATCTGTCTCCCAATCCTTGTGCGGCGTTCACGGCCCGAGTGCTGGCCATTTCTGCTCCGTAGCGTCGAAGCATGGCAGGGGACTTTCATCCCCGGATAGCCATGATGTGTTCTCCCGAGACTCCTGCTGCCTTCAAGTCGTCTGCCCACGTGTGGCAGAACGAGTGAGGGGCTACCTGTGCAGGGTCGTAACCTGCCTGTTCAGCGCGCTTCTTCACCATGACGTACAGACCCCTGTACTGGAGTGGACCCCTGCCACGGGTACCGAGCCAAAGGAACGGAGTTGCGTCCGTCATGGGGTGAGTGGAGTGCACTCGGAGATACCGAACGAGAGCCTTTACCGTCTTGGGCTGAAGAGGAATGACCCTCCCGTCAGTGCTGCTCCGGTCCATCTTGAGAGGCGCGACGACCAACGTGTGTCCAGTCAGGTCCAGATCTTCAACCCGCAGGTTCAACAACTCCTCTGCTCTCAGTCCCTCTGTGAGTACACGGATGATCGCGTGATCCCTCACGGTCTGGAAGTCACGGACTTTGGGGGAGTCGTTCCCTGTGACCTTGAGTACGTCGGTCACGAACTCCTCTGAGAGCGTCTTGGGCTTACCGATAGGGGGAGCCGTATACCTGTGGAGCTTGAGGGAGTCGTAGGGGCTTGGGTGGTCGTATTCCTCTGCCAAGTAGATGAACAGAGGGCGCAGGTTCCTTTGAAGGGTGTTCGTCCCTCCCGTGTAACCGCCCTTGCCATCCTGTGACTTGGGTACGTCGTGAACCTGGTAGTACCAGCGAAAGAAGCGGTTCAGGGTGGCTACATCACACGTAGTGAAGTCACCTTCCATACTGCTCTCGGTCATCCAGTTGTGAAGAGCGACACCAGCGAACTTGTACGCGTTGATGGTCTTGCGCTGGAACGGTCGGCCGAACCTGTTGGTGATCGTGCTCAGGTGCAAGTCCAGCTCTTCCAGCATGGCCGTACGCGCAGCCGTGGCTGAGCGTCCGTCGACTACGCGGAGAGGTGCTGTCGGCTGTGTCGGCTCAGCGCTGCCCTGAGGCTTCTTGAGCGCGCTCCGGAGAGGTGTACGTGGCACTGCGGGGCTCCCTCTGCGCCATGTGGCGCTCTGGAGCTAGGTCAGTCGGTAGAGGACCAAGCGACTGACGTAGCCCTGGCTGGTGTGGGAGTCCCAGACGTTGGAAGCATTCCGCAATGTGTAAACGTGCAGGTAATCGATGTACTTGGAGGCCGTGGCGGGAATCGAACCCGCGTAACTCGCTTTGCAGGCGAGTCCCTGAACCACTCGGGCACACGGCCGTGTTGGGTGACTTGACCGTAGGGCCGGGGAGCGGGGCCGGACAAGAGGGCCCGAGGTGGTGCAACGGGACTGCCATACGCCGTTCATGAACGGGGGAGTGGCAGACCGTGGAGGGGACGGTGGTGCTGGTCGTACGACCAAGGTCTCAGTCGTGGACCGTCTTCCGACAGGGGTCAACCCGGTCCGTGGACCTTACGCTGGCCGGCATGACCGTCCTCGAACCACGTGACGCCGATGTCACGCACACCGCTTCCACCCTGGCCGACGAGTGCCGTGACTCCGTGTTGGGACGGTCGCATCGGGCGCTCAGCGTGGGGATCGTGTCCGTCGTGCTGCTGATCGCCTTCGAGGCGACCGCGGTGGGGACGGCGATGCCCGTTGCGGCCCGGGAGCTGGGCGGGGTGTCGTTGTACGCGTTCGCGTTCTCCGGGTACTTCACGACCAGCCTGTTCGGGATGGTGTTCGCCGGGCAGTGGTCGGACCGGCGGGGCCCGCTCGGGGCGCTGACCAGTGGGATCGGGGCGTTCGCGGCGGGGCTGGTGGTGGCCGGGACCGCCCAGGTCATGTGGGTGTTCATCCTGGGGCGGGCCGTCCAGGGACTTGGGGGCGGACTGGTCATCGTCGCCCTGTACGTCGTGGTCGGGCGGGCGTACTCGGAGAGGTTGCGGCCCGCCATCATGGCCGCGTTCGCCGCGAGTTGGGTCGTCCCGTCCATCGTCGGGCCGCTCGCCTCCGGGGCGGTGACCGAGCAGCTGGGATGGCGGTGGGTGTTCGTCGGGATCCCGGTGCTCGTGGTGTTTCCGCTGGCCCTCGCGCTGCCGCAGATACGGCGGCGGGCTGCCGGGCCCGTGTCCTCGCCGGGTGCGTCACCGGTGCCGTTCGACAGGCGTCGGATCCGGCTCGCGCTGGGCATCTCGCTCGGCGCCGGACTCGTCCAGTACGCCGCTCAGGACCTGCGGTGGGTCTCGCTCGTCCCGGCCGTCGCCGGAGTCGCGCTGCTCGTGCCCGCCGTGCTCGGGCTGCTGCCGCGCGGGACGTACCGGGCGGCGCGCGGGCTGCCCTCCGTCGTCCTGTTGCGCGGGCTGGCCGCCGGGTCGTTCATCGCGGCGGAGTCCTTCGTACCGTTGATGCTCGTCACGCAGCGGGGGCTGTCGCCGACCCTGGCCGGGTTCTCGCTCGCGGCGGGCGGCGGGACGTGGGCGGTCGGGTCGTGGGTGCAGTCCCGGGCGGGGCTCGAACCGTACCGGGAACGGCTGATGACGTTCGGGATGGTGCTGGTGGCCGCGGCCATCGCCGGGGCGCCGAGCGTCCTCGTTCCGTCGGTGCCCGTGTGGATCGTCGCCGTCGCGTGGGCGTTCGGGTGTTTCGGGATGGGCCTGGTGGTCTCGTCGACCAGCGTGCTCCTCCTCCAGCTGTCCGCCCCGGCGGAGGCCGGCGCCAACTCGGCCGCGCTGCAGATCTCCGACGGACTGTCGAACGCCATGCTGCTCGCCGTCGGCGGGGCCGCGTTCGGCGCGCTGGGCGGTGGCACGGTCGGTCACACGGTCGGCTCCGCGAGCGGCAACGGGTCCCATCCGGGGGCCTTCGCCGCGGTGTTCCTGCCGATGGCGGTGGTGGCGCTGGCAGGGGCGTGGGTGGCGACCCGGGTACGGGGGAGCGGCGCGGAGAAGTGACTCCTGGAGCGGGATGCCGGGCGAGCGCGGCGCGGGATACCGGGCGAACGGTGGGCCAGGACTCCGACGGCACAAGGACCGGACTCCGTCGGCATGAGGACGGGGCTCCGAAGGAATACGGACGGGACTCCGACCGGCATGCGGACCGGCGCTCCGGCGACAAGGTGAGCGGGCCTCCCGCGCCCATGAACGGCGTCGGTCTCGTCGGTCTCGTCGGGCTCGTCAATTTCGTCGGTCTCGCCGAGGTGGCTCACGAACCGGCGTACCGCCTGGTCATCGACATGATGTCGGGGACGGAGACGGACGTCGTGGTGATCGCGGAGGCGCTGTGGGGCCTCGCCGGAGCAGGGGTGTGACGTCAGTCCCACCCCCGCCACCCCGGCGTCGTCCGCGCGTTGACAGCGTCGGGCCGCCGGTAGGGTGGCCCGGTTGTCATACGTAGCCGAGCAGCCCTACCCACGAACCCGGAGACCGTGACTACTACCGCCGCCTCCTCGTCCGCTTCCGCCTCCTCCCATCACCTCTCCCCGGCCTTCCCCGGCCGCGCCCCCTGGGGCACCGCGAGCAAGCTGCGGGCCTGGCAGCAGGGGGCCATGGAGAGGTATGTCCAGGAGCAGCCGCGGGACTTCCTCGCGGTCGCGACCCCCGGCGCCGGCAAGACGACCTTCGCGCTCACCCTCGCCTCCTGGCTGCTGCACCACCACGTCGTGCAGCAGGTGACCGTGGTCGCGCCGACCGAGCACCTGAAGAAGCAGTGGGCGGAGGCGGCCGCGCGGATAGGGATCAAGCTGGACCCCGAGTACAGCGCGGGGCCGATCGGCAAGGACTACCAGGGCGTCGCGGTCACGTACGCCGGTGTCGGCGTACGGCCGATGCTGCACCGCAACCGTGTCGAGCAGCGCAAGACCCTCGTCATCCTCGACGAGATCCACCACGCCGGTGACTCCAAGTCCTGGGGCGAGGCGTGCCTGGAGGCCTTCGAGCCCGCCACGCGGCGGCTCGCGCTCACCGGTACGCCGTTCCGGTCGGACACCAATCCCATTCCCTTCGTCACGTACGAGGAGGGGAACGACGGGATCCGGCGGTCCTCCGCCGACTACACCTACGGCTACGGGTCCGCGCTCGGCGACGGGGTCGTCCGGCCCGTCATCTTCCTTTCCTACAGCGGCAACATGCGCTGGCGGACCAAGGCCGGGGACGAAATCGCCGCGCGGCTCGGCGAACCCATGACCAAGGACGCGATCAGCCAGGCCTGGCGTACGGCGCTGGACGCGCGCGGTGAGTGGATGCCGAGCGTGCTGCGCGCCGCCGACCAGCGGCTGACCGAGGTCCGCAAGGGCATCCCGGACGCCGGCGCCCTCGTCATCGCCACCGACCAGGACTCGGCGCGCGCCTACGCCAAGCTGATCCGCGAGATCACCGGCAGCAAGGCGACCGTCGTGCTGTCGGACGACACCGGTGCCTCCAAGCGCATCGACGACTTCGCGGCGAGCAACGACCGGTGGATGGTCGCCGTCCGCATGGTGTCGGAGGGCGTCGACGTGCCGCGGCTCGCGGTCGGCGTGTACGCCACCACCATCTCGACTCCCCTCTTCTTCGCCCAGGCCGTCGGGCGTTTCGTGCGGTCCCGGCGGCGCGGCGAGACCGCGTCCGTGTTCCTGCCGACCGTCCCCGACCTCCTCACCTTCGCCAACGAGATGGAGGTCGAGCGCGACCACGCCCTCGACAAGCCGAAGAAGGAGGGCGAGGAGGACCCCTACGCCGAGTCCGAGAAGGAGATGGACGAGGCGAACAAGGAGCAGGACGAGGACACCGGCGAGCAGGAGCAGTTCTCCTTCGAGGCCCTGGAGTCCGAGGCAGTCTTCGACCGTGTGCTCTACGACGGCGCCGAGTTCGGCATGCAGGCGCACCCGGGGAGCGAGGAGGAGCAGGACTACCTCGGCATCCCCGGCCTCCTCGAACCCGACCAGGTGCAGATGCTGCTCCAGAAGCGGCAGGCCCGGCAGATCGCGCACAGCCGGAAGAAGCCGGACGAGGAGGCCGACCTGCTGGAGCTGCCCGCCGAGCGGCGGCCCGTCGTCTCGCACAAGGAGATGATGGAGCTGCGGAAGTCCCTCAACACCATGGTCTCCGCGTACGTCCACCAGACCGGCAAGCCGCACGGCGTCATCCACACCGAGCTGCGCCGCACGTGCGGCGGACCGCCGAGCGCGGAGGCCACGGCCGGGCAGCTGCGGCAGCGCATCGCGAAGGTCCAGGAGTGGGCCACCCGCATGAAGTGACCCGGAGCAGATCCGCAGCGGATCCGCGCGGATTCCGTCGGCCGACCAGCACATCTGTGCGGAATCCGCGCAGGGCGGTTCACAGGTCAGGACATATCGACATGAACGGGTGCCGGTCCGTACCAGCCGGTGCCCGGATTCTGGACGGAGACTTCCGCTCAGCGAACCGGCTTCGCTAGTGTCCCGCTACGCACACGCCCCGTGGCAGCGCCGCCGCGGAGCGCAGCCGTGAAGCGACTGGGCCCGGACACGCCGGGCCGCCTCGCCGATCGGCGGCCTCTGTAGCGCGTCACTGACGGGACTCGGTGACGCATCCGCCGCGAGGGGGCCGCCGACCTCACCACCTAAGGAGTGGGCGTCGTGACCGCGGAGACCTCTCAGACGCTCGACCGGGGACTGCGTGTCCTCAAACTGCTGGCCGACACGGACCACGGGCTGACCGTCACCGAACTGTCCAACAAACTGGGCGTCAACCGGACCGTCGTGTACCGGTTGCTGGCCACCCTCGAACAGCACGCTCTCGTACGCCGTGACCTGGGCGGCCGGGCCCGCGTCGGACTCGGCGTGCTGCGGCTCGGCCGCCAGGTGCATCCGCTGGTACGGGAAGCGGCGCTCCCCGCGCTGCGTTCGCTGGCCGAGGACATCGGGGCGACCGCTCACCTCACCCTGGTCGACGGGGCCGACGCGCTCGCCGTCGCCGTGGTCGAACCGACCTGGACCGACTACCACGTGGCCTACCGCGCCGGCTTCCGCCATCCGCTGGACCGGGGAGCGGCCGGCCGCGCGATCCTCGCCGCCCGGCACCAGGCCGCCGAGGAACCCGGATACACCCTGACGCACGGCGAGTTGGAGGCCGGAGCGAGCGGCGCGGCGGCCCCGCTGCTGGGCGTCACCGGCGTCGAGGGCAGCGTCGGCGTCGTGATGCTGGCGGACGCGGTGCCCGAGCGGGTCGGACCGCGGGTGGTCGACGCGGCGCGAGAGGTCGCGGAGGCGCTGCGCTGAGCGGGGAGGGGGCGGGGCGGCGTTGCGCCGGGTCGGTGGGGGAGCGGGGTGGCGCTGCGCTGAGCCGGGGCGGGCGGGGTGGGAGCGGTGCGCATGCCGGCCCCATGACCTGACCGGCTCCCGGCCGATCCTGACCCTCGCGTTAGATTGATCCCGTGCTCCTCTCTCGCCTCACGCGCCCCCGGGCCGTAGCCGTCTGCGCCCTGCCCGTCGTGGCCCTGCTCGCCACCGTGGCTCTCGCGCCGCTGCCGTTCTCGCTGGCGCAGCCCGGTCTGACCGCGAACGTGCTCGGCGAGAACAAGGGCACTCCGGTGATCACCATCTCCGGGGCGCCGGTGCGCACGACCAGTGGTCAGCTGCGCATGACGACGATCGAGGCGACGGGACCCGATCAGCGCGTCTCGCTGAGCGATGTGCTCGACAGCTGGTTCCGCACCGACCGGGCGGTCATGCCGCGTGACTCGGTCTACCCCAGCGGCAACAGCGTCAAGGAGATCGAGCAGCACAACAGCGAGCAGATGCAGGAGTCGCAGGACGACGCGACCACCGCCGCGCTCGACTATCTGCACCTCAGCGACAAGAAGGTCAAGGTCACGCTGAAGCTCGCGGACGTCGGCGGCCCCAGCGCGGGCCTGCTGTTCACCCTGGGCATCATCGACAAACTCGACGGCAACGGCAGCGGCGGCGACCTCACCGGCGGCCGCACCATCGCCGGTACGGGGACGATCGGCACCGACGGTACGGTCGGCGCGGTCGGGGGAGTGGCCCTCAAGACCCAGGCCGCGCGACGGGACGGTGCGACGGTGTTCCTGGTGCCGAGGGCGGAGTGCTCGGACGCCAAGTCGGAACTTCCCAAGGGGCTACGACTGGTTCCGGTGACCACGCTGAAGGGCGCGGTGTCCGCCCTGCAGGCGCTGGAGACAGGCAAGGGGTCCGTGCCCGGCTGCTAGACCAGCGCCGGTTTCGCACCGGCGGGCGCCGAGGCCAGCCGCAGACCTAGTTCCACGAGGGTCCAGCCGAGGCGGGTTCGGAGGTCCCGGCGGAGCGGTCGGGCTTCGACGGCGAGGCGGTGTGCCTCGGCTCGGGCCTGGAGTTCGGCGGCTCGGGTGCGGTGCAGCGCGAGATGGGTGTCCGGGTGCATCGGGGTTGCCTCTTCTCACTCTGAGTCGGTCGGGAAGGCATGCAGGTGGAAGCGGACCTGTGCTGCGTCGGGTGCTTCCTCGTCCGCGTAGGTTTCGAGCAACTCGTGGATCTTTCCGACGAGTTCACGGGTGCGCTCGGGTGTCAGGCGTACGGTCCAGTCGCTCATGTCGGTCGAGTGGGACCACGTGGGCAGCCAGTCCTCCCGGGTGCCGACCCAGGTCGAGAGCTCACGGGCGTGGGTGGTCGCCACCTCGTGCAGGAACAGGTCGGCCGCGCCGCGCACCGCCGGGTCCGCGTCGATGAGCAGGTTCTCGTCGAAGCCGATGCCCTGTTCGGCCGCCTGCCACCAGCGCTCCCGGCCCTTGCCGCGCCCCGGGGCGTCTTCGACGAACCCGTGCGTGGCCAGTTGGCGCAGGTGGTAGCTGGTGGCCCCGCTGGACTCGCCCAGCCGCTCGGCGAGCATCGACGCGGTGGCCGGGCCGTAGCGGCGCAGCGCGTTCAGCAACTGCATCCGTAGCGGATGGGCGAGCCCGCGCAGTGAACGGGCGTCGAGATTGCGGTACTTGGCGGGTTCGGGCTCCTGCATGCCCACAAAGCTACCGTTGCAAAGAAGTCATTGCAACCACTTCTTTGCAACCAACCCTTTGTAGCCGACCCCTACTTCACCAGCCCCTCCGCCTTCATCCAGTCCAGCGCCACCTGATGCGGATCCTCCCCGTCGACATCCACCTTCGCGTTCAGCGTCCGCGCCACCGTGTTGTTCAGCTTCTTCGTCAGCGGGTCGAGGACCTTCGCGATGGCCGGCCACTTCTTCAGGGCCTTCGTGTTGATCTCGGGCGCCGCGTTGTAGTTGGGGAAGAACTTCTTGTCGTCGGCCATCACCGCGAGGTTCATCGACTTGATGCGGCCGTCGGTGGTGAAGACCTCGCCGTAGGTGCAACTCCCCTTCTTCACCTGGGTGTAGATGATCCCGGTGTCCATCTGCGTGATGTTCTTCGCGGGCAGGCTCATCCCGTACGCCTTCTCCATGCCCGGCAGGCCGTCCGCGCGGTTGGCGAACTCGCTCTCCACGCAGAGCGTCACCGCGCCCGGGTCCTTCTTCGCCAGCGCGGCCACCTCGGAGAGCGTCTTCGTGCCGTACTTCTTGAAGTTGGCCTGGTTCATGGCCAGCGCGTAGGTGTTGTTGAGGGCCGAGGGAGGCAGCCAGGTCAGGCCGTTCCTGAGGTCCGCGTCCCGGACCGCCCGCCACTGCGCCATCGGGTCGGTGATCGGCTTGCTGTTGCCGAGGTAGGTGATCCACGCGGTGCCGGTGTACTCGTACATCCCGTCCGCGTCACCGGACTTGACGGCCTCGCGCGCCCCGATCGAACCCTGGATGCCGGTCCGGTCCAGGACGTCCGCGCCGGCCGCCTCGAAGGCGATGCCCATCATCGCGCCGAGGATCAGCTGCTCGGTGAACTCCTTCGACGTGACGGTGAGATGGGCGCCCTTGAGCGGCTCGCCGCGGCCGATCGTGCCGGGGCTGACGTCGTCGACCATGGGTGAGCCGCTGGTCAGTCCGCAGCCGGCGACGACGACGAGCGCGCCGACCGTCATCAGACAGGTGCGTTTCATGCTCTGGCCTCCAATCCCCTTGGCCGCAGGAGGAGTTCGGCCAGCGAGGCGAGCCAGTCCACCAGCAGGGCGAGGCTGACCGTAAGGATCGAGCCGAGGACCAGGACGGGCATCCGCTGGGTGGTGATGCCGGTGGTGATCAGGACGCCGAGGCCGCCGCCCCCGCCGAAGGTCGCCAGGGTGGCGGTGCCGACGTTGAGGACGAGGGCCGTCCGGACGCCGGCCAGGATCAGCGGGACGGCGAGCGGCAGCTCCACCTTGGCGAGGACGCCGAGGGGGGACATGCCGATGCCCCGGGCCGCCTCCAGCAGCGTCGGGTCGTTGGCCTTCAGGCCCGCGATCGTGTTGGACAGGACCGGCAGGACGGCGTAGATGATGATGCCGATCAGGGCCGCCTTCTCGCCGGTGCCGAGCCAGATCACCAGCAGGGCCAGCAGGCCGATGGCCGGGGTGGCCTGTCCCATGTTGGCGAAGGTCATCGCCACCGGGGCCGCTCTGCGGAACGCTCCCCGGGTCAGCAGGATGCCCAGCGGGATCGCGATGATCAGCACGAAGAACGTGGAGATCACGGTCAGCTGGACGTGCTGCCAAAGGGCCTTGCTCACCTGGCCGTTGGAGAGCGCGTTCTTCGAGATGGCGTCCAGGTGCGCCTGGTTGAACCACAGCCAGGTCGCGAGCAGGACCGCCACCAGGAACGCGGGCAGGATCGTCAGCTTCTGCCAGGTGAGACGGCGTGCGGGGGGAGCCGGCGGCGCGGCGGCCTCCGTCTCCTCCTCCAGTTCGGGGGTGGTGGTCACGCCGGTTCCTCCCCTCCGGCGCCCTCCTGCTCGGCGTGCGTCTGGAGGGCCCGGGCCTCCTCCAGTTCGTGCTGGGCCTCCATCGCCTCCAGCCGGTCGGCCTCCAGGAGTTCGTGCACGGAGTTCATCAGCGTCTCCATGTCGACGACCCCGGTGTACTCGCCGCGCCGCCCGGTGACCGCGACCCGGCCCGCGTTGTCCGTGAGCACCGCCTCCAGCGCGTCCCGGAGCGTCGCGTCCCTGGTCACCGTGTCGCTGACCAGCGTGCCCGCCCGGGCCAGCGACCCCTTGGCGCGCATCATGTCGCCGCGCCGCAGCCACTTGTAGGGCCGGCCGCGCTTGTCGAGCAGCAGGATCTCGTTGGTGCCGCTCTCGCGGAGCCGGTTGAAGATGTCCTGGAGCGGATCGTCGACGGTGACCGTCGGATAGTCGGTGATCTCCACGTCCCGTACGCGGGTCAGGTTCAGCCGCTTCAGGGCCGCACCGGCGCCCACGAACCCGGACACGAAGTCGTCCGCCGGGTTGGTGAGGATCGCCTCCGGGGTGTCGAACTGCGCGATGTGCGAGCGTTCGCGCAGGACCGCGATCCGGTCGCCCAGTTTGATCGCCTCGTCGAAGTCGTGGGTGACGAAGACGATCGTCTTGTGCAGTTCGTGCTGGAGCCTGATCAGCTCGTCCTGGAGGTGGTCGCGGGTGATCGGGTCGACCGCGCCGAACGGCTCGTCCATCAGCAGGACGGGCGGGTCGGCCGCCAACGCCCTTGCCACGCCCACGCGTTGCTGCTGTCCGCCGGAGAGCTGGCGCGGATAGCGGCCCTGGAACTCGCCGGCGTCGAGGCCGACCAGGTCGAGCATCTCCTCCACCCGGTCCCTGATCCGGGACTTGGACCAGCCGATCATCCGCGGCACCAGGGCGATGTTCTGGGCGACGGTCATGTGCGGGAAGAGCCCGCTCGACTGGATCGCGTAGCCGACCTTGCGGCGCAGCCTCACCGGGTCGATGTCGGTGACGTCCTCGCCGTCGATGCGGATGCGTCCGCCGGTCGGTTCGATCAGCCGGTTGATCATCTTGAGGGTGGTCGACTTGCCGCAGCCGGACGGGCCGACGAAGACGACCAGTTCGCCCGCCTTGATCTCCATGGTGACGTTCTCGACCGCCGGCTGCGGGGTGCCGGGGTATTTCTTGGTCAGGTTCTCCAGTTCGATGGAGGCACCGGAGGTCGTGGTGACCGCTGGCTCAGGCACGGATCCCCCTGGGAATGGTCAGCCGTCCGAGAAGGACGTACGCGGCGTCGAACAGCAGCGCCAGGATGATGATCCCGAGCGTGCCGGCGAGCACCTGGTTGAGGGCGTTCTTGCTGCCCAGCGACCCGATGCCGCGGAAGATCTCGTTCCCGAGGCCGGGCCCGGAGGCGTACGCCGCGATGGCCGCGATGCCCATCAGCATCTGGGTGGAGACCCGGATGCCGGTGAGGATCGGCGGCCAGGCCAGCGGCAGTTCGACCCGCACGAGCCGCATCGGCCGGGACATCCCGATGCCCTTCGCCGCGTCGACCAGCGACGGGTCGACCCCGCGCAGGCCCACGATCGAGTTGCGGACGATCGGCAGCAGGCCGTAGAGCGTCAGCGCGATCACCGTGGGCGGCACGCCGAGACCGACGATCGGGATGAGCAGACCGATCATGGCGAGCGACGGGATGGTCAGGATGGTCGACGTGGTCGTGGTGGCCAGGTTGCCCGCCCACTCGCTCCGATAGGTGACGACCCCGATCACCACCCCGATCAGTGTGGCCACGACCATGCACTGGAAGACCGCGCTGGCGTGCTGATAGGCGTCGGTGAGCAGTTGCTGATGCCGGTTGCCCACGTACTCCCAGAAGCTCACATGCCCACACCCCTACGTCGGCCAGGTCGTCCTCTCCCGGTCCAGGGCCTGCTCTGCGGACCCTGCCGCCTGCTCCACCAGCGGGATGATCCGCAGCGGAACGGGGTTCTCCATCACGATCGCGGTGGCGGCCCGGACAATGCCATCAAAACCGACAACCCGGTCGATGACCCGCTGGAGGTCGGCGTTCGAGCGGGCCACGAGCCGGCACAGCATGTCGCCGCTGCCGGTGGTGGTGTGCAGTTCGAGGACTTCCGGCACGGTCGTCAAGTGCGCCCGGACGTCCGGGCCTTGACCCTGCCGGATCTCCAGCGTCGCGAACGCCGTGACCGGGTAGCCGAGCGCCGCCGGATCGACCTGCGGGCCGAATCCCCGGATGACTCCATTCGACTGAAGCCGGTCCAGCCGCGCCTGCACCGTGCCCCGGGCCACCCCCAGCCGCCGGGACATCTCCAGCACCCCGATGCGCGGTTCCTCGGCCAGCAGCACGATGATCCGGCCGTCCAGTCGATCGATCCCCATGGCCCGCCTCCGAGGGTGGTCATCCTGTACAGAAAGCCCGTAGGAACGGGCGTACCGCTGAACAGACTGTCCAGTGGATACGCAAACTATTGCGCACCTTGCGAGGGAGGGGGAGCCTGCGGACATGGCTGTCATCTCTGCGAGCACACACCACACTCCCGACACCGCCCGGCAGGCCGATCCCTTCCCGGTCAAGGGAATGGACGCGGTCGTCTTCGCCGTGGGCAACGCCAAGCAGGCGGCGCACTACTACTCCACGGCCTTCGGCATGACGCTGGTCGCCTACTCCGGACCGGAGAACGGCAGCCGCGAGACCGCTTCGTACGTCCTCACCAACGGCTCCGCCCGCTTCGTCTTCACCTCCGTCATCAAGCCGGCCACACCGTGGGGCGAGTTCCTCACCCGCCATGTGGCCGAGCACGGCGACGGCGTCGTCGACCTCGCCATCGAGGTGCCGGACGCGCGCGCCGCCCACGCGTACGCCGTCGAGCACGGCGCCCGCTCCCTCGTCGAGCCGCACGAGGTCAAGGACGAGCACGGCACGGTCGTCCTCGCCGCGATCGCCACCTACGGCGAGACCCGTCACACCCTCGTCGAGCGCACCGGCTACGACGGCCCCTACCTCCCCGGCTTCGCCCCCGCCGAACCGCTGGTCGAGGCCCCCGCCCACCGCACCTTCCAGGCCGTCGACCACTGCGTGGGCAACGTCGAACTCGGCCACATGAACGAGTGGGTCGGTTTCTACAACAAGGTCATGGGCTTCACGAACATGAAGGAGTTCGTGGGCGACGACATCGCGACCGAGTACAGCGCCCTGATGTCGAAGGTCGTCGCCGACGGCACCCTCAAGGTCAAGTTCCCGATCAACGAGCCCGCGGTGGCGAAGAAGAAGTCGCAGATCGACGAGTACCTGGAGTTCTACGGCGGCGCCGGCGTCCAGCACATCGCGCTCAACACCAACGACATCGTGCAGACGGTACGGACCATGCGCGCGGCCGGCGTGCGCTTCCTGGACACCCCGGACTCCTACTACGACACGCTCGGAGAGTGGGTCGGCGACACCCGCGTCCCCGTCGACACCCTCCGCGAGCTGAAGATCCTCGCCGACCGCGACGAGGACGGGTACCTCCTCCAGATCTTCACCAAGCCGGTCCAGGACCGTCCCACGGTGTTCTTCGAACTCATCGAGCGGCACGGCTCGATGGGCTTCGGCAAGGGCAACTTCAAGGCACTGTTCGAGGCGATCGAGCGGGAGCAGGAGAAGCGGGGCAACCTGTAACACCCGGGTCCCGCAAGGGACATGGCCAACACGCAGGCCCCGCAGGGGACATGGGAGGACCGTGGCCCGGGCCGCTCAGCCCGGCCTGTCGGTGGGCGGCGGCTCGTTCGGCGGCTCTCCCAGTGCCGCCAGCGCGGCCTGCGCGGACGGCACCCGCAGCGGCGAGAAGTACGGGTTGATCTGCAGCGCCTCCTGGAGATGGCGGCGCGCGGACGCGTCCTTCTCCGACTCCCGCTCGATCATGCCCCGGTGGAACATGTACAGCGCGTCCCGCACCCCGCCGCCGTGCACCCGGTCCGTGGCCACCGACGCGAACTTCAGGGCCTCCGCGTCCTGCCCGGCCCGGTGCAGCGCCCAGCCCAGCGCGTCGGCCACCGGGATGCCCGGCTGCCGCGTCCACTCGGCCCGCAGCCGCCGTACCGCGTCCTGCGCGTCGCCGTGGTCCGACTCGAAGACACCGAGGACGAGTTCGTCGTCGACACCGGCCGCCACGTCCTTGGCGGCGAGGGCGCGCAGCGTGTCGTACTGCACGCGGGCGGCCTGCGTGAGCCCGAGGGACTCGTACAACTCACCCAGTTCCAGGGCGTACTGCGGGGTCGGCTGTTTGGCGAGGGCGACCTGGTAGGCGTTCAGGGCCTCCGAGGTGCGGCCCAGCGCCGCGAGCGCACGGCCCTCACCGGCCAGGGCCTCGCGCTGGTCGGGGTCGAGCCGGACGGCCGCCTCGAAGTGCCGCAGTGCCACCTCCCGGTCCCCGCGTTCCCAGGCCAGCTCGCCGGCGCGCTCCAGCCAGGCGGCCTGTTCGGCGGGGGCCGTGGCCTTGGCCGCCGCGTCGGCGAGCTGGGCGGCGGCGTCCTCGCGCCAGCCCCGGTCGCGGTAGACGGCGGCGGCCCGCGCCATCACGGCCGGGCCGGAGTGCAGCTCCAGCAGCTTGTCCAGGGTGCGCCGGGTCGCCTTGTAGTCGCCGAGCCCGGTGTACGCGTCGATCAGCAGCGGATACGTCGTCCAGCGGCGCGGCGCCGCCTTCACCGCGGCCTCGCCCCAGGTGCGCGCCGCCCGGAAGTCCCGCCGCTCGTTCGCCAGGGCCGCCAGGCCGTCCATCGCCACGGCGTTCGCGTCGTTGCCCCTGGCCCGCACCTTCAGCGCGGTACGCAGCGCCTCCTCGGCCTTCGGGTAGTACAGGGTGTCCCCGGTCCGCCGCCCCTGCTCCACATAGGCCGAGCCGAGCACCGCCCACGACCGGGCGTCCCTCGGATGGACCCGTACCCGCGTCTCGCGGTCGCCGATCAGCGCGGCCAGGTCCGGCAGCGCGGCCGGCACCCCGGCGGTGACCGCCGTCAGCGCCTGCGCCTTGGGCCCCGGCGCGGGCGGCGGCGCCGGGCGCGGCTCCTCGGGCAGCAGCCACAGCAGTCCGCCGAGCACCGCGCATCCGGCGACCGCGCCGATCAGCACCCGCCGCAGAACGGGGGAGCGGCGCTGCCGCGGTTCCGCCACCAGGGACGTACCCGGACTCCGCTGTTCGTTCTCCATGGCGCTCACTCTGCGTCAGTACGACGACCACATCCCGGCACCGGAAGCCGCGCGCGGACGGGGTTCACACCGATGGCCGCGAGTGCGACGCTGTGATCATGAGCCGTATCGAAGCGCCTCGCGACCAGGACACCGGACCCCTTCTCGACCGGCTGCTGGCCGGGCTGCCCGCCGAGGCCGTCGTCACGGATCCGGACGTCACGGTCTCGTACGCCAACGACATGGCGAGCTTCTGCCCGTCCGGGACCCCGGCGGTGGTGGTGCTGCCGCGCACGGTCGAGCAGGTCCAGCACGTCATGCGCGTCGCCACCGAACTGCGCCTCCCGGTCGTCCCGCAGGGCGCCCGCACCGGCCTGTCGGGCGCGGCCAACGCGTCCGAGGGCTGCATCGTGCTGTCCCTCGTCAGGATGGACCGCGTCCTGGAGATCAGCCCGGTCGACCGCATCGCGGTCGTCGAGCCGGGCGTCGTCAACGCGGCGCTCTCCCGCGCGGTCAACGAACACGGGCTCTACTACCCGCCGGATCCCTCCAGTTGGGAGACGTGCACGATCGGCGGCAACATCGGCACCGCGTCCGGCGGGCTGTGCTGCGTGAAGTACGGGGTGACGGCCGAGTACGTCCTCGGCCTGGACGTCGTCCTCGCCGACGGACGGCTGATGAGCACCGGACGGCGGACGGCGAAGGGGGTCGCCGGGTACGACCTGACCCGGCTGTTCGTCGGGTCGGAGGGCTCGCTCGGGATCGTGGTGAAGGCGGTCCTCGCGCTGAAGCCGCAGCCGCCGCAACAGCTCGTCCTGGCGGCCGAGTTCGCCTCCGCGTCGGCCGCGTGCGACGCCGTGTGCCGGATCATGGCGGGCGGCCACGTGCCGTCCCTCCTCGAACTGATGGACCGTACGACCGTCAAGGCCGTCAACGACCTCGCCCACATGGGACTGCCCGAGACCACCGAGGCGCTGCTGCTCGCCGCCTTCGACACGGCGGACCCGGCCGCCGACCTGGCCGCCGTGGGAGCGCTCTGCGAGGCGGCCGGAGCCACCCAGGTGGTGCCCGCCGAGGACGCCGCCGAATCCGAACTGCTGCTCCAGGCGCGGCGGTTGTCGCTCACGGCGCTGGAGGCGGTCAAGGGCACGACGATGATCGACGACGTGTGCGTGCCCCGGTCGCGGCTCGGCGAGATGCTCGAAGGGGTGGAGCGGATCGGCGCCAAGTACGGGCTGACGATCGGCGTCTGCGCGCACGCGGGCGACGGCAACACGCATCCCACCGTCTGCTTCGACGCGCAGGACGCCGACGAGTCCCGGCGCGCCCGTGAGTCCTTCGACGAGATCATGGCGCTCGGCCTGGAACTCGGCGGCACCATCACCGGCGAACACGGCGTCGGCGTCCTCAAGAAGGAGTGGCTGGCCCGCGAACTCGGCCCGGTGGGCGTGGAGATGCAGCGGGCGGTCAAGACGGCCTTCGACCCGCTGGGCATCCTCAACCCGGGCAAGCTGTTCTGACGCTCCTCCCTACGGTTCACTCCCCGTCCTTCGACTCGTCCGACGGCCACGGGTCGCGCAGCCACAGGTCGTCGGCCGGGGTCGGTGCGAGCAGCTCGGCCAGGCCGTCGTCGATGCCGAGCTGCTCCGCCTCAGAGCCCGGGGGGACCACCCGGAGAGTGCGCTCCAGCCACGCGGACACCTGGGCGGCCGGGGCCTCCAGGAGGGCGTCGCCGTCGGGTGAACTCAGCGCCATCAGGACGACACTGCGCCCCTCCACCTTCGTCGGCCACACCCGCACGTCCCCGTGCCCGCACGGCCGGAACACGCCCTCGACGAGGAGTTCACGGGCGAACGTCCAGTTCACGGGCTGCTCGGAGGTGATGTGGAAGGCGATGTGGACGGCGTAGGGATCGTCCGTGCGGTAGCTGAGCCGGGCCGGGACCGGAATGCTCCGCTCCGGGGACAGGATGAGCTTGAGCTCCAACTCCCGCTCCACGACTGTGTGCATGGCGTGTGTCTCCTCTCGCTGACCGGGCCCCGCGGTGGGTCCGTACGAGTGGAGAGGGCGTGCGGGCGCGAGCATTACGCGACTTCGGGAATCTTTTTTTTCCGCGCCGCGTCACGAAGGCTTCGGGGGGCTTCGGGGCGTGTGGACTCGTGCACGAGCTTGCCCGGATCGGAGTGGGTCCGGCGGGACGGGCAGTGGCGGTGGTGCGGGTCTGATAAATGTGGACACCCCTTTTGACCTCCGAGCAGATACGGGACGACGGACATGAGCGCCCCAACCCCGGCACCCGGTGACGACAGGCCCCGCGAGGGGTACTACCCGGACCCGTCCATTCCTGGATACGTCCGGTACTGGAACGGCGCGGCCTGGGTGCCCGGCACCAGCCGCCCGGCGCCGTCGGACGGACGGCCGCTCGCCGCGCCGGGCGGCCCGGACCAGTCCGTCGAGGAGACCGGCCCGCACTTCTTCGACGAGGACCCGGCGCCCGTCCACCCGGCGGACGCCCAGCACGGCAGCCGCCCCGAACCGGCCGCGGCCTGGGGCGCGGACCGCGCTCACCAGTCCGGCTTCGGCACCGACCAGGACCGCCGCATCTCCTGGGGCGCCCCGGACCCGAGAACGGGCCAGGACCCGAGAGTCCCCGCGGACCCCCCGGCGCACGCCCCGGGCACGGACGGCCCGCCCCCGGTCGCCGACGAGGGCACGACCACGTTCCGCCGCCCGGCCCCGCGCACACCTCACCAGGGCGCCGCGGCAGGGGGCTCGGCCTCCGCGCCCGACCCCTCCGGCCCCGGCTTCGGCGCCGGAAAGGCCGCCGCCGCGCGCGCCGCACAGGCCCAGGCGGCCCAGGCGGGCACCGGCACTCCGGCCCCCGCCCCCGCCGCTCCCACGGCCCTCTCCGGGCCCCCGCAGTCCGCCCCCGGCGTGCCGTCGCAGCCCGGTCCCGCGCAGCCGCAGGGGGCAGCCGTGGCGACTCCCATGGCCCCCGGTGCCGGTGGCGGGCAGCCGTCCTGGGCGCAGCAGGTGCATCGGCTGGCCGGGGACGAGGACGGGCCCGTGGCGCCCTGGAAGCCGCCCGTGGAGGACGTGTTCCAGGCGGCGGCCCGGCGGCAGTCGGCGGCGCGGCCCGCCGGGCTCGGCCGGCGGCTGGTCGCCCGGCTGATCGACACCGTCGTGCTCGGCGCGGTCACCGCGGTCGCCGCCGTGCCGCTGGGCACGAAGGCCGCCGACCACATCGACGGGAAGATCGACGCGGCCAAGCTCTCCGGCCGGACCGAGACGGTCTGGCTGCTGGACGGCACCACGTCCCTCTACCTGGGCATCGTCCTCGCCGTGCTCCTCCTCTTCGGCGTCCTCTACGAGGCGCTGCCCACCGGCAGGTGGGGCCGCACCCTCGGCAAGAAGCTGTGCGGGATCGAGGTGCGCGGCATCGAGAGCCACCAGCCGCCCGGCTTCGGCGGGGCGCTGCGCCGCTGGCTGGTGTACAGCGTCCCGGGGCTGCTCGGCATCGGCGTCGTCGGCGTCGTCTGGTGCCTGTTCGACCGGCCCTGGCACCAGTGCTGGCACGACAAGGCGGCCCATACGTTCGTAGCGGCATAGGGGCCTACCGCGTCCGGGGTAGCTGATTCCGTACCCCGGACGGCCGCTCGCCGGATGCGGAGCCCGACGGTTCGCGGTCGACTCGGGCCATGAGCACCGAACCGCCTCCGGGCTCCGGCCAGCAGCCGCCGGAAGACGACCCGTTCAGGAAGCAGCCCCCTCCTGGCCAGGGATCGGGCTCACCGTACGACCAGTCCTACGGGAACCAGCCCCCTCCGTACGGCGGCGGTGGCGGCGACCCCTACGGCGGCGGCTCCTACCCCACCGACCCGCTGGCCGGCATGCCCCCGCTCGCCGAGAGCGGCCGGCGCACCCTCGCCCGGATCATCGACCTGATCCTCGTCGGCATCCTCGTATGGCTGCTGACCTGGGCCTTCGGAGTGCACGAGTACGACGTCAACTCCGACCACATGTCCTACGCCAAGTCCCTCGGCCAGTCGCTCACCGCGGCCGTGCTCTACATCGGCTACGACACCGTGATGACGGCCAAGTCGGGGCAGACGCTGGGCAAGAAGTGGCTGGGCCTGCGGGTGGCCAACCTCGACAACGGCTCGACGCCCTCCGTGCAGACCAACCTGATCCGGGCGGCGGTGCTGTGGATCCCGTTCGCGTTCTGCTGCGCCTGCATCTGGACGGCGATCTGCGGCGGCTGGAGCTTCTTCGACAAGCCGTACAAGCAGGGCCTGCACGACAAGGCGGCCAAGACCGTGGTGGTCAGCACGCGGTGACGGTGACGTGAGCGGTGGGACGAGCGCGGTGTGCGCACAGCGAATCGGCGGGTCCGTGTCTCCACGGACCCGCCGATTCGTTTGGCGGAGGCGGCACACGGCCCTGGGCTTGGTCTAGGGAGTGCTCCGCTCCCGTACGGGCTCCGCGGCGGAGACGGCGGCGGAGACGGTCTCCCGCCGGACCGACACCGGGACCCGCGGCGGGGGTACGGAGGCGGGTGTCGCGGTCCGCCCGGCGGCCTGGGCCGCCGCGGCCCTGGTCTTCGGCTGCGCCACCGTCAGGGAGACGAGCAGTCCGAGGGCGAGCGCCGCGCATGCGATGACCGCGATGCCCAGACCCGAGTTCGTCTGTGACAGCAGCAGCATGGCGAGCGTCGAGAAGATCACGGTGCATGAACCGTAGGCGAGCTGTGCAGCAGTCGGACGAGGCATGGCAATCGAGTCCTCGTTAGGGAATGGAGGGGAGCTGTGAAAAGGGGGGTGCGACTACGTTGTCGGCCTGGGTTTCCGCCGGTTCCGGACGTTCCGCCAGTCGACTCTATTCGGCTGCATGCCCGAGTGGAACGTGCAGTAAGCATGACCTAACACACAGCTCCGGTGCATGGGGGGCGCACGGAGTCATACCGTCCACCAAGTGGACGGATGTACGCGCCCGTTGAGCGAGACTCGAGTCGGCCGTGCGTGTCCGCAAAGCGGACCCCCGCTTCGCATAGTGCACTTGTCCTGCTCAAGTCAAGGTCTGTCTTTTCTCGTAAACCTCTAGTCAAATAACGGCACTTGACTATCACGCGTACACCGCGCGCGGACCTTCCATGACTTCCAGGACCCCCCTTCCGCGCGGTACGGGTGCGCAGGGGAGGACCTCAAGTGACCAGCAGACCCTGGACGTTCAGAGCAGCCGCGGTGGGCGTGGCCCTCGCGGCGGCCACCGCCACGTTCTCGACGTTCGCCGTGGCGGAGGCCAGCACCTCGGCCCGGCCCGTCGCTGTGGACCGGCACGACCCGGCACCGGTCGCACAGAAGGAGCACGACCTCGACGGCCCGCTGAGCAAGACGCAGGACGCGCAGCGCCAAGAGGCCCTGAACCAGGTCATATCCGGCAAGGCGTCGGTCAAGGACCGCAACGGCTCGCAGGTCGTCCAGCTCAAGAGCAAGGGCGGCAAGAGCAAGTACGTCGAGCTGAGCCGGGAGAAGACCGACAAGATCTTCACGATCCTGGTCGAGTTCGGCGACAAGGTCGACCCCCGCTACGGCGGCACCGTCGGCCCGCTGCACAACCAGATAGCCGCGCCCGACCGCAAGACGGACAACTCCACGGCCTGGCAGGCGGATTACAACCAGGCCCACTTCCAGGACCTGTACTTCGGCACCGGCAAGAAGACCGAGTCGCTCAAGAAGTACTACGAGAAGCAGTCCTCGGGCCGCTACTCGGTCGACGGCGAGGTCACCGACTGGGTCAAGGTCCCCTACAACGAGGCCCGTTACGGCTCCAACGACGCCGCCACCGGCGCCTGGTACGCCGTCCAGGACGGCGTCAACGCCTGGGTCGCCCAGCGCGAGGCCGCCGGCGACACGGCCGCCGAGATCAAGACGGAGCTGGCCCAGTTCGACCAGTGGGACCGCTACGACTACGACGGCGACGGCAACTTCAACGAGCCCGACGGCTACATCGACCACTTCCAGATCGTGCACGCCGGTGAGGACGAGTCCGCCGGCGGCGGCGCCCAGGGCGAGGACGCGATCTGGGCCCACCGCTGGTACGCCTTCGGCACCGACGCCGGCTCCACCGGCCCGGACACCAACAAGCTCGGCGGCACCCAGGTCGGCGACACCGGCATCTGGGTCGGCGACTACACCATCCAGCCGGAGAACGGCGGACTCGGCGTCTACGCCCACGAGTACGGCCACGACCTCGGCCTGCCCGACGAGTACGACACCGCGGGCGGCGAGAACTCCACCGGCTTCTGGACGCTCATGTCGTCCGGCTCCTGGCTCGGCACCGGCAAGGAGGCCATCGGCGACCTGCCCGGCGACCTGAACGCCTGGGACAAGCTCCAACTCGGCTGGCTGGACTACGACATCGCCAAGGCCGGCGCCAAGTCGAAGCACACGCTGGGCGTCGCGGAGTACAACACCAGGAACCCGCAGGCCCTCGTGGTGCAGTTGCCCGAGAAGGCGGTCACCACCGACGTCGTCACGCCGGCACAGGGCGTCACGCAGTGGTGGAGCGGCAGCGGCAACAGCCTCAGCAACACCCTGTCCCGTTCGGTGGACCTGACGGGCAAGACGTCCGCCGCCCTCACCCTCGACGGCTACTACGACATCGAGGCCGACTACGACTTCCTCTACACCGAGGTGTCCACGAACGGCGGCACCAGCTGGACCCCGATCGACGGCAAGCTGGCCGACGGCTCCGCCATCCCGCGTGACGGCAGCGGCAACCCGGCCCTCACCGGCACCGCGGCGGCCTACCAGAAGCTGACGTACCCGCTCGACGCCTACGCGGGCCAGAAGATCGACGTCCGCTTCCGCTACCAGACGGACAGCGGGGTCGCCCAGAAGGGCTTCGCGGCCGACGAGATCACGGTGACCGCCGACGGCGCGACCCTCTTCTCCGACAACGCCGAGTCCGCCGACCCGGCCTGGACCGCCGACGGCTTCTCCCGCATCGGGGCGTCCTTCACGGCCGACTACCCGCAGTACTACATCGCCGAGAACCGTCAATACGTGTCGTACGACAAGACGTTGAAGGTCGGCCCGTACAACTTCGGCTTCTCGGCGACCCGTCCGGACTGGGTGGAGCACTACGCCTACCAGAACGGCCTGTTGATCTGGAAGTGGGACACCTCGCAGGCGGACGACAACACCAGCGAGCACCCCGGCACGGGTCTGATCCTGCCGATCGACTCCCACCCGACGCAGCTGAAGTGGTCCAACGGCACGCTGATGCGCAACCGCGTCCAGGCCTACGACTCGCCGTTCGGCCTGGACCGGACCGACGGCATGACGCTGCACAACGCCGACGTCGCGACCAAGGTGAAGTCGCAGCCAGGCGTCCCCGTCTTCGACGACGGCCGGTCGACCTACTACGACACGTCGAACCCGACAGCCGGTGTCAAGATCACTGACACCAACACCCGGATCAAGATCGTCAAGGAGGCGCACGACGGCTCGACGGTGAGCCTCCAGGTCGGCCCCTCGGCGAAGTAGTCGGTAAAAGCGCAGGTCAGACAGGTATCGGCGGTGACCCCCTGGCGGGTCGCCGCCGATACGTGTTTAGGTGCGTCCTGTGCTTGGCTTATTGACACCGGCACCGACCGGTACCGAATCCGACCCGCCAGGGGGTGTGACCGCATTGTCCGCAGGAGGTTTCTGCAAGCTGCCGACCGGCAGCGTGGTGGTGGCGTTGAACCTGCCCAGACCCAGCGCCCAGGGTGACGGCTGCGTCCGCGTGCTCGTCCACGCACGCAACCGCGCCCGGGCGCTGACTCGACTCCGCAACCTCGGGATGCGGGCCGTCTACCTGCGGGGCAACGCGGAGCCGCCCACGCCGGACGAGATCACGGCCGTCCTGCACCACCCGGACGGGCTGATATGGCGCGCGGCCCCTCCGCCTGACAACGCTGTCGTCGTCCCGGGCCGTGAGCTGCCGCAGGAACTGTGGCACCCGATCAAGGCGCTCCTCCGCCGCCCGGCCGCCTCGACGTAATCGCCCCGCGCCTCTCTGCCACCGGGTTGTGCGCAGCCCACGGCCCCGACTGAAGCTCCTCGCGCAGTTCCCCGCGCCCCTGAAAAACGGGGTTGTATGTCGTGCGCGGGCCCGGTGGGGGTTGGTCGCGCAGTTCCCCGCGCCCCTTGGAAATCGGGTTGTGTGTTGTGTGCGGGCTCGGTGGGTGCTGGTCGCGCAGTTCCCCGCGCCCCTTCAGATGCGGCTGACGCCGCATTTCCCCACGGCCCCGCAGACAAGACACGACCCGCTTTTTTAGGGGCGCGGGGAACTGCGCGAGAACCCCCACCGGCCCGCAGCCACATGACAACCCGGCCTTTTAGGGGCGCGAGGAACTGCGCGACCAGCCCCTACGGCCCCGCAGACAAGACACGACCGGCTTTTCTAGGGGCGCGGGGAACTGCGCGAGAAGCCCCACCGGGCCGCAGTCGCATCACAACCCGGCCTTTCAGGGGCGCGGGGAACTGCGCGACCAGCCCCCACCGGGCCGCAGGTGGACGGGGGAGCGGGGCTAGACGACCGGCTTGCCGGTCAGGGTTACTCCTGCTGAACGGAGTTCATCCAGCGCTCGGTCCGTCGTCTCCTTGGCCACCCCGGCCGTCAGATCCAGCAACACCTGCGTACGAAACCCTTCCCGCACCGCATCCAACGCCGTCGCCTTCACACAGTGGTCGGTGGCGATCCCGACCACATCCACCTCGTCGATCCCCCGCGCCCGCAACCACTCCCCGAGCAGGACCCCGTTCTCGTCCTGCCCCTCGAACCCGCTGTAGGCGGCCGCGTACGCCCCCTTGTCGAACACGGCGTCGATCGCCCCGGAGGCCACCGCGGGCGCGAAGTTCGGGTGGAAGCCGACTCCCTCCGTACCGGCGACACAGTGCGCGGGCCAGGAGTGCGCGTAGTCGGGGTTGTCGGCGAAGTGCCCGCCGGGCGCGATGTGGTGATCGCGGGTGGCGACGACGTGCCGGTACCCGGCGGGCGCCTGCCCGATCAGCTCGGTCACGGCGGCGGCCACGTCCGCGCCGCCGGACACCGCGAGGCTGCCTCCCTCGCAGAAGTCGTTCTGCACGTCGACGACGATCAAGGCGCGGCGCATGGTGGTGTCCTTTGACGGTGTGAGGTTCGAGCCTAGAGACTTCGGCGGTACTGCGGGAGGGCGCACCCCTGATTTTCGTGCGGGTCTTAACTACCCGACCGCAGCTGCACGTACTCCGTCGGGATCACGGCCTCCCCGCGCGACAACTGGGTCGCCGACAGCGGCAGGTTGGCACGGGCGACGGCATGCCGGTCGCGTACGACGTCCAGCGGTTCGCGGGCGACGACCTCGCCGTCCTTGACCAGTTCGACGAGCAGCTGCCGGTCGGCGAACTCCGGCGGGACCGGTCCGGTGCCGACGACCTCGGCCTCGGCGAACCCGTCGCCGTCGAGGCGCCGCGCGGCCCACTTGCGCCCGCCGATGGACGTCTTGCCGCCGCTGGACTTCTTCGCGACCGGCACCAGCGGCGCCTTCGGGTCGGCGGACTCGGCGCGGGCCACCAGCTTGTAGACCATCGAGCAGGTCGGGTGCCCGGAGCCGGTCACCAGCTGGGTGCCGACGCCGTACGCGTCGACCGGCGCCGCCGCCAGCGAGGCGATGGCGTACTCGTCCAGGTCGGAGGTGACCACGATCTTCGTGTTGACGGCGCCCAGCTCGTCCAGCTGCTGCCGCACCCGGTGCGCGACGAGCAGCAGGTCGCCGGAGTCGATGCGGACGGCGCCGAGTTCGGGACCGGCGACCTCGACCGCCGTGCGGACGGCTTCGGTGACGTCGTAGGTGTCGACGAGCAGGGTGGTGTTGCGGCCCAGGGAGTCCACCTGGGCCTGGAACGCGTCGCGTTCGTTGTCGTGGAGCAGGGTGAAGGCGTGCGCGGAGGTGCCGACGGTCGGGATGCCGTAGCGGAAGCCGGCCGCGAGGTCGGAGGTGGTGGCGAAGCCGCCGACGTAGGCGGCGCGTGAGGCGGCGACGGCGGCCAGCTCGTGGGTGCGGCGGGCGCCCATCTCGATGAGCGGGCGGTCGCCGGCGGCGGAGGCCATGCGGGAGGCGGCGGCGGCGATCGCGGAGTCGTGGTTGAGGATGGAGAGGATCACCGTCTCCAGGAGCACGCACTCGGCGAACGAGCCCTCGACGCGCATGATCGGCGAGCCGGGGAAGTAGACCTCGCCCTCCGGGTAGCCCCAGACGTCACCGCTGAAGCGGTAGGCGGCGAGCCATTCCAGGGTCTCCTCGTTGACGACGTCGTGCTCGCGCAGGAAGCCGAGGACGTCCGCGTCGAAGCGGAAGTTCTCCACCGCGTCCAGGACGCGTCCGGTGCCCGCGACGACGCCGTAGCGCCGTCCTTCGGGCAGTCGCCGGGTGAAGACCTCGAAGACCGAACGCCGGTCCGCCGTCCCCGCCTTGAGGGCGGCCTGCAGCATCGTCAGCTCGTAGTGGTCGGTGAAGAGCGCCGTCGAGGGAACGTCCACCGGCAGCCCAAGGTCCGCTACGTCCACTGAACTCTCCTGGTCGTGATGTTCCGGGTGCCCCGAGCGTGCGCCGGGGTCCGGGGGTTGTCCCCCGGTATGTGCCGCATGACGATGGATGGTACTCCCATCTCGTCACTCTGACGATTTGTGGGGTCCATTTGTGCGGAGGCCCCCTTCTGGTGGCAGCATGGGCCGTGTGACGTCACCCGCACCCCTGGAGATCGAACGGACCGAGCCGGCGGAGGAGGTCTTCGCCGTACCCGAGCCCGACGTCCCCTGGGTCACGATCGTGCACAACGACCCGGTCAACCTCATGAGCTACGTCGCGTACGTCTTCCAGACCTACTTCGGCTACTCCAAGGACAAGGCCACCAAGCTCATGATGGACGTCCACCACAAGGGCCGCGCGGTCGTCTCCAGCGGAAGCCGCGAGGAGATGGAACGCGACGTGCAGGCGATGCACGGCTACGGTCTGTGGGCCACCCTCCAGCAGGACCGGAAGTAGCGACCCATCCCGATGCCAGGACACTTCGAACCGCTCCACGGCGGCGGCGCGGCCGTCGCGCTCGACGACGTCGAGATCTCCATCATCCGCTCCCTGGCCGTGCAGCTCCTGGAGCTGATCGGCCCGGGACCGGGCGAGGACGCCCCCGACGACCCCCTCGCGGAGCTCTTCGCCGAGGGCCCGAGCGAGCCGCCCGCCGACCCGGTGCTCCGGCGCCTGTTCCCGGACGCCTACACGGACCCGGAGCAGGCCCCCGACTCCCCGCAGGACGCGGAGGAGCGGATGGCGCACTCCGCCGAGTTCCGCCGCTTCACCGAGAACGACCTGCGCGCGGGCAAGCGGGAGAACGCCCTCGCGGTGGTCCGCACCCTGGACGCGCTGACCCCGGCGGGTGACGGCGGCGCGATCCTCAAGCTCAGCGCCGCGGAGTCCCGGCAGTGGCTCGGCGCGCTCAACGACCTACGCCTGGCGATCGGTTCACGCCTCGACATCACCGACGAGGACGACACCGACGACCTCTACCGGCTCCCGGACGAGGATCCGCGCAAGCCGATGGTGATGGCGTACCTCTGGCTGGGCGGGCTTCAGGAGACCCTCGTCTCGACCCTTATGCGGTGATGTGTCCGGCCTCGGGCCGCGATATGTGACGATTCCGTGTTCGCTCAGCGGACGCTCAAATCCGCATAACGATGAGGTCACCGCGGCGGCCGGGATTGCCGCCCCGGCCGAATTTTGTCCGCTTCTTCCTGTGGCGTGCGCCACAAACTCCGCCGATGATCTCCGGCACGACCGTGATAGATCTTCACGACCGCCCGGCGGACGCCACCCATGTCCCGCCGGGTTCGCCGTACGGCCGACGGACCTCGGCCGGGCAGCTCCAGTTCACGGGGGGATTCGGAGAAAGGCGCACCACACATGACCTCCGCTCAGGTCGAGACGGACAAAACCCCCGAGGAGGGGTACGAGCGCGGGCTCGGCAGCCGTCAGGTCCAGATGATCGCGATCGGCGGCGCCGTCGGCGTCGGCCTCTTCCTGGGAGCCGGGGCGAACATCGCCAAGGCCGGCCCCAGTCTCATCCTCATGTACGCCCTCGCGGGCCTGATCATCTTCTTCATCATGCGGGCCCTGGGCGAACTGCTCCTGTACCGCCCGGTGTCGGGCTCTTTCGCGGAGTACTCGCGCGAATTCCTCGGCCCGTTCTTCGGCTACTTCACCGCCTGGACGTACTGGCTGATGTGGGTGGTCACCGGCATGGCCGAACTCACGGCCGCCGCCATCTACGTCAACTACTGGTTCCCCGCCGTCTCCCAATGGGTGACCGCGCTCGCCTTCCTGGTCGTCCTCTTCGTGGCCAACCTGATCTCGGTGAAGCTGTTCGGCGAGATCGAGTTCTGGTTCTCGATGGTCAAGGTCACCGCCCTGATCGGCATGATCGTGATCGGCCTCGGCGTCCTCACCTTCGGTTTCAGCAGCGCCGGTGACACCGCCTCCGTCGCCAACCTCTGGCAGTTCGACGGCTTCTTCCCCAAGGGCATCGGCTCCTCCCTGATGACCCTCCAGGGCGTGATGTTCGCCTACCTCGCCGTCGAACTGGTCGGCGTCACCGCGGGCGAGTCCGAGAACCCGGAGAAGACCCTCCCCAAGGCGATCAACACCCTCCCCTGGCGCATCGCGCTCTTCTACGTCGGCGCCCTCACCGTCATCCTCTGCGTCGTGAAGTGGACCGAGTTCGCCCCCGGCGTCAGCCCGTTCGTCGAGGCCTTCGCGAAGATCGGCATCCCGGCGGGCGCCGGGATCGTCAACTTCGTGGTCCTCACGGCGGCCCTCTCGTCCTGCAACTCGGGCATGTACTCCACGGGCCGCATGCTCCGCACCCTCGCGGACAACGGCGAGGCCCCGAAGGCCTTCAGCAGGCTGTCCGCCTCCAGGACCCCGGCGACCGGCATCACGATCTCCGTCGCCTTCATGGGCATCGGCGTCGTCCTCAACTACGTCGTCCCGGAGAAGGCGTTCGGCTACGTCACCTCGGTGGCCACCGCCGCCGGCATCTGGACCTGGCTGATGATCCTGATCAGCCACGTCCTCTACCGCCGCGCCGTCGACGCGGGCCGCCTCCCGGCCTCGTCCTTCCCGGCCCCCGGCGGCGCGAAGTGCAGCTGGATCGCCATCGCCTTCCTCCTCTTCGTCACCGGCCTCATCGCCTACGACCGCGACTCCCGGGTCTGTCTCTACGTCATGGCCGGCTGGGCCGTCGCCCTGGCCGCGGGCTGGTTCGCCCTCAAGGCCCGCAACCCGCGGATCACCGAGCGCCGCGACGCGGAGTTCGAGAAGGTCGGCTGACCACGCGGACCACCATGTGGGCCGCCCCGTACCACCACTCGGTACGGGGCGGCCCCTCTGCTGTCGGGGCGGCCCCTCTGCTTATCCTGACGACCATGCCGACCCTGACCCTCACCCAGGCCCTCTTCGACCAGATCGTCGCCCACGCGCGCGCGGACCACCCCGACGAGGCGTGCGGAGTCGTCGCGGGCCCGGTGGGCGAGGGCCGCCCCGAGCGCTTCGTCCCGATGCTGAACGCGGCCCGCTCACCCACGTTTTACGAGTTCGACTCGCAGGACCTGCTCAAGCTCTACCGCGAGATGGACGACCGCGATGAGGAGCCGGTGATCATCTACCACTCCCACACCGCGACCGAGGCCTACCCCTCCCGCACCGACATCGCCTACGCCAACGAACCCGGCGCCCACTACGTCCTCGTCTCCACCGCCGACACCGACGAGGCGGGCCCCTTCCAGTTCCGCTCGTACCAGATCCTGGAAGGCGTGGTCACGGAGGAGGACGTCACGGTGGTGGAGTCGTACTGATCCGGTCCTGATCTCGTACTCCGGATGAAATCCGTCCGAAGCGTGAGATCCCCTACCGGGGACCGGACCGGGAATCGATACGATGAGCCCATGGTTCTTCTCGACGTGAGCGACAAGGCGCCGGGCACGCTGCTCGTGGCGCGGCTGCACGTCGACCTGTGCAGGTCGAACAGCGCCATCTGTTGACCCCGGCGCTGTCGCCGTACGGCCGTGCGCCGCGGCGCGCCCGTGCCCGGGTCGCGCGCCCACCGAGACCGACCCCTCCGCTTCCGAACAGGAGCCCTCTGCCATGGCCATCGAGGTCCGCATCCCCACCATCCTCCGCACCTACACCGACGGCCAGAAGGCCGTCGAGGGTGCCGGTGAGAACCTCGCCGCGCTCTTCGCCGACCTCGAGACCCGGCACGCGGGCATCCAGGCCCGCATCGTGGACGGCGGCGAACTGCGCCGCTTCGTCAACGTGTACCTGAACGACGAGGACGTCCGCTTCCTCGACGGCATCAACACCAAGCTGTCGGACGGCGACAACGTCACGATCCTGCCGGCCGTCGCCGGCGGCATGGCCTGATCGTCGATGCGTTACGACTCCCCGCTGGCCGCGGTGGGCAACACCCCTCTGGTGCGCCTGCCGCGGCTCTCGCCGTCCACCGACGTCCGCATCTGGGCCAAGCTGGAGGACCGCAACCCGACCGGCTCGGTCAAGGACCGCCCGGCCCTGCACATGATCGAGCAGGCGGAGAAGGACGGCCGTCTCACCCCCGGCTGCACGATCCTCGAACCGACCTCGGGCAACACCGGCATCTCCCTGGCCATGGCCGCGAAGCTCAAGGGCTACCGCATGGTCTGCGTGATGCCCGAGAACACCTCGCAGGAACGCCGTGAACTGCTCGGCATGTGGGGCGCGGAGATCATCCCCAGCCCCGCGGCGGGCGGTTCCAACACCGCCGTGCGCGTGGCCAAGGAACTCTCCGCCGAGCATCCCGACTGGGTGATGCTCTACCAGTACGGCAACCCGGACAACGCGGGCGCCCACTACGCGACGACGGGCCCGGAGATCCTCACCGACCTCCCGTCGATCACCCACTTCGTGGCCGGCCTCGGCACCACGGGCACGCTCATGGGCGTGGGCCGCTACCTCCGCGAGCACAAGCCGGACGTGAGGATCGTCGCCGCCGAACCCCGCTACGACGACCTGGTCTACGGCCTCCGCAACCTCGACGAGGGCTTCGTCCCCGAGCTGTACGACGCCTCGGTCCTGACCACCCGCTTCTCGGTCGGCTCGGCCGACGCGGTCACCCGGACCCGCGAACTCCTCCAGCAGGAGGGCATCTTCGCCGGCGTCTCCACCGGCGCGGCCCTCCACGCGGCCATCGGCGTCGGCAGGAAGGCCGTGGCGGCGGGGGAGTCCGCGGACATCGCCTTCGTGGTGGCGGACGGCGGATGGAAGTACCTGTCGACGGGCGTCTACACGGCGACGACGACGGAGGAAGCGATCGCGACCCTCCAGGGCCAGCTCTGGGCGTGACCGGCACCCCGCGCGGGCGCGGGGCCGTATCGATGTGCGGCTCCGCCGCGTGGGCGCGACCGGTCGCGTCGGACCCGCCCCGACGGACAGCAGTCAGCCGCTGAGGTGACGGACCTGATCCCACAGGACCGGGTCCACCACCCCGACCTTCCGCCGGAAGTCGGACACGGCCACCTTCCGCACCTCACCGGTCTCCAGATAGCTGGCCCGCCCCCGCGCATCGTCGACGGCGCCCGGCGGCAGCGGAATGACCCCGCCCCGCTCCTCGTGGTTCTTGCTGGTGATCTTCGCGACGGTGACCTTCCGCCCCCGCACCGCCAGCACCAGACAGGGCCGGTCCTTGGCCGTCCCGGGCCGGTCCTCGTAGGGCACGTTCGCCCACCAGATCTCCGCGGGCCGGGGCCGGTCCCCCCGCGCCCGCCGGGACGACCCCCGCCCCCACCCGTCGACCAGCGTCGCGATCAGTGCCAGCAGCACCACCGCCGCGAGCCCGAGCCACCAGTACGTGTTCATGCGAACGACCGTACCGGCGCGCAAACGAAGCCGCGCGCCCCATCCCACACCCCACACGCCCCGGTTCCAGCCGAACCGGTGACACCACAGGTGAGTTGCCCCACAACAGCCCTTGGCGGAGGAGCGACCGGCCCTTTTGCGCCTTACGCTCGACGGACCGCACGACCCCCGTCACCCCACTCCAGAAGTTCCCGCCAGCGGAGGTTTCTGCTTTATGAAGCTCACCGTCGTCGGCTGCTCGGGGTCGTTCCCGTCCGCGGAATCGGCCTGTTCGAGCTACCTCGTAGAGGCCGACGGCTTCCGGCTGCTCCTCGACATGGGCAACGGCGCCCTCGGCGAGCTGCAGCGCCACTGCGGTCTCTACGACCTCGACGCGATCTTCCTCAGCCATCTGCACGCCGACCACTGCATCGACATGTGCGCGTACTTCGTCGCGCGCTACTACCGCCACGACGGCGGCCGTTGCGACCCCATCCCGGTCTACGGCCCCGAGGGCACCGAACACCGTCTGACCACGGCCTACGCCGACACCCCCACCGCGTCCTCGATGAGCGAGGTCTTCGACTTCCACACGGTGAAGCCGTCCACGTTCGACGTCGGTCCCTTCACGGTGCACACCGAGCGGGTCCGCCACCCCGTCGAGGCGTACGGTATCCGCGTCGAGCACGGCGGGCGGTCCCTGACGTACTCCGGCGACACGGGCGTCAGCGAGTCCCTCGACGAACTCGCCCGGGACACCGACCTGTTCCTGTGCGAGGCCGCGTTCACCCACGGCAAGGAGAACATCCCCGACCTGCACCTCAACGGCCGCGAGGCCGGCGAGACGGCGACCAGGGCGGGGGCCAGACGCCTGGTGCTGACCCACATCCCCCCGTGGACCGACCCCCAGACCAACCTGGCCGACGCACGGGAGACCTACGCGGGCCCGGTGGAACTGGCGGCGCCGAGAGCGTCGTACGACATCTAGTCCTCCGCGCACCCGGTCCTCCGCGGACGAAGGCCCCCGGCACCTTTCGGTGCCGGGGGCCTTCGTCATGCCGGTCTCACGGCGCGGGGGTCACGCCTTGGTGAGGTCCTCGACCTCCTCCTCGGGCTCGCGGCCCGGGGTGGGGAGGTTCCACTTGGTGATCGCGAAGCGGAAGACGAAGTAGTAGACCGCGCCGAAGACCAGACCGATCGGGATGATCAGCCAGGGCTTGGTGGCGAGGTTCCAGTTGAGGGCGTAGTCGATGAAGCCCGCGGAGAAGGTGAAGCCGGCGTGCACGCCGAGGGCCCAGGTGATCGCCATGGACAGGGCCGTCAGCACCGCGTGGATCGCGTACAGGATCGGGGCGATGAACATGAACGAGAACTCGATGGGCTCGGTCACACCGGTCACGAAGGACGTCAGCGCGAGCGAGATCATCATGCCGGTGACGGCCTTGCGGCGCTCCGGGCGGGCGGTGTGCGCGATGGCGAGCGCGGCGGCCGGGAGGCCGAACATCATGATGGGGAAGAAGCCCGACATGAACTGTCCGGCGGACGGGTCACCGGCGAAGAAGCGGGTCAGGTCGCCGTGGACGACCGTACCGGCGGAGTTCTTGAAGTCGCCGATCTGGAACCAGGCCACCGAGTTGACGAACTGGTGCATGCCGACCGGGATCAGACCGCGGTTGATCAGACCGAACAGACCGGCACCGAAGGCGCCGAGACCGGTGATCCACTCACCGAAGTTCGAGATGCCCTCGCCGATCGGCTTCCAGACGAGGCCGAAGAAGACACCCATGATCGTGCCGACGAACGCCATGATGATCGGGACGAGCCGGCGGCCGTTGAAGAAGCCGAGCCAGTCGACCAGCTTCGTCCGGTGGAACCGCTGCCACAGCACCGCGGAGAGCAGCCCCATGATGATGCCGCCGAGGACACCGGGGTTGTTGTAGGTCGCCGGTACGTCGGCGCCCTTCAGGATCTGCGCCTCGGTGACGGGGAAGGCCTTGAGCACATTGCTGTAGACGAGGAAGCCGACGAGCGCGGCGAGTGCGGTGGAGCCGTCGGACTTCTTGGCGAAGCCGATCGCGACACCTATGCAGAACAGGAGCGGCAGGTTGTCGAAGATCGCGCCACCGGCGGTGGCGAAGACAGCCGTCACCTTGTCCGGGAGGTGCAGCTTGTCGTGGATGTCTGCCTGACCGAACCGGAGCAGGATGCCCGCCGCCGGAAGCACAGCGATCGGGAGCTGTAGGCTGCGGCCGATCTTCTGCAGGCCCTGGAACAGGCCGGATCCCCACTTCTTTGTGGGTGCCGCCGTTGGCGCGGTGGCAGTGCTCATGGACTTCCTCCATCGGGTGGTGGTCTACACCACTCAGTGGTGTAGACCTGTTGTAGCAGATGAAGTCCGCATAAAGGAACCCGCTGAATCTGCGACCGGATCGCTACGCCACGTACACGGCCGCCCGCACGCCAAAAGGCCCCCGGACCAGCGGTCCGAGGGCCCAACTCCCTTGCTCCGTCAGGCTTTTGTGACGTCCTCGCGCTCGCCCTCCGGCTCCCGCCCCGGCGTCTTCAGATCGAACCTCGTGATCGCGAACCGGAAGACGACGTAGTACACCGCCGCGAAACACAGCCCGATCGGAATGATCGCCCACGGCTTCGTCGCCAGGTTCCAGTTGATCGCGTAGTCGATCAGCCCCGCCGAGAAGCTGAAACCGTCGTGCACCCCGAGCCCCCACGTCACCGCCATCGACACCCCGGTCAGCACCGCGTGGATCGCGTAGAGCACCGGCGCGATGAACAGGAACGAGTACTCGATCGGCTCGGTGATACCCGTCACGAACGACGTGAGCGCCACCGACAGCATCAGCCCGCCCACCTCCTTGCGCCGCTCCGGCCGCGCGCAGTGTGCGATCGCGAGCGCCGCCGCCGGCAGCGCGAACATCATGATGGGGAAGAAGCCCGAGGTGAACTGCCCCGCGTGCGGGTCACCCGCCAGGAACATGTTGATGTCACCGTGCACCACCGTCCCGTCCGGCTTCGTGTAACTGCCGAACTGGAACCAGATGGGCACGTTCAGGAACTGGTGCAGCCCCACGACCAGCAGCGCCCGGTTGGCGAGCCCGAACACCCCCGCGCCCAGCGCACCCCGCGCGCTCAGCCAGTCGCTGAAGTGCTCCAGCCCGGTGCCGATCGGCGGCCACACCCACAGCGCCAACGCCGCGACCGCGATCGCCACGAACGACATGATGATCGGCACCAGCCGCCGCCCGTTGAAGAAGCCGAGCCAGTCCACCAGCTTCGTCCGGTGGTACCGCGCCCAGAAGAACGCGGTCAGCAGTCCCAGCACGATCCCGCCGAACACCCCGGGATTCTGGTACGTGAACGCCGAGACCGAGTGATCGGCGGCCTGGCAGCCGATGCCCGGCACCACGTTCGTACCGCCCGTGCAGTCCTTCGGGAACTGACGCAGCACGTTGTAGTAGACGAGGAAGCCGACGAGTCCCGCCAGTGCCGTCGACCCGTCGGACTTCTTCGCCATCCCGATCGCGACACCCACGCAGAACAGCAGCGGCAGCCCGAGCTGCCCGTCCAGCAGCGCGCCGCCCGCACCCGCCATCACCTTCGAGACGTTGGTCCACCCGAGGCCGTCGTCCCCGAACACGTCCGGCTGCCCCAGCCGGTTGAGGATGCCGGCGGCCGGCAGTACGGCGATGGGCAGTTGGAGGCTGCGGCCCATCTTCTGCAACCCCTGGAACAGGGTGCTCCAATAGCTGCGCCCAGGACGGGTGGCGGCACTGTCGGCACTCATGGACGCCCCTCGGTAATGTGGTGTAGACCAGTTGGCGACGTGATCGTTCACCATCATTCGGCACGCCGGACATGACCGCTCGCGAAGCTGGGCCAACTGTGGGTTACTGCGACAAAGCGGTTCGGATCAGGGAGAGAACAACATGGCCACCAAGGCTGAGAAGATCGTTGCCGGGCTGGGCGGCATCGACAACATCGAAGAGGTCGAGGGCTGCATCACCCGCCTGCGCACCGAGGTGAAGGACCCGTCGCTCGTCGACGACGCCGCCCTGAAGGCCGCCGGCGCCCACGGCGTCGTCAAGATGGGCACGGCCATCCAGGTCGTCATCGGCACCGACGCCGACCCGATCGCGGCGGACATCGAAGACATGATGTGAAGCAGGGGGACCATCCCCGGCTTCGCGTACTGAGGGGCTCCTCCCACCCGGGAGGAGCCCCTTCCGCGACCACCCCTTCGCCGTCCACCCCCTCCCCGCCAACCACTAGGCTCATCGCCATGTCTCGAATCGACGGCCGCACCCCCGAACAGCTCCGCCCCGTCACCATCGAACGCGGCTGGAGCAAGCACGCCGAGGGCTCCGTCCTCGTCTCCTTCGGCGACACGAAGGTCTTCTGCACCGCCTCCGTCACCGAAGGCGTCCCCCGCTGGCGCAAGGGCAGCGGCGAGGGCTGGGTCACCGCGGAGTACTCCATGCTGCCCCGCGCCACCAACACCCGCGGCGACCGCGAATCCGTCCGCGGCAAGATCGGCGGCCGCACCCACGAGATCAGCCGCCTCATCGGCCGCTCGCTGCGCGCGGTCATCGACTACAAGGCCCTCGGCGAGAACACCGTCGTCCTCGACTGCGACGTCCTCCAGGCCGACGGTGGCACCCGTACGGCGGCCATCACCGGCGCGTACGTCGCGCTGGCCGACGCGGTCGCCTGGGCCCAGGGCCGGAAGCTCGTCAAGGCCGGCCGCCAGCCCCTCACCGGAACCGTCTCCGCGGTCTCGGTCGGCATCGTCGGCGGAGTCCCGCTCCTGGACCTCTGCTACGAGGAGGACGTCCGCGCCGAGACCGACATGAACGTCGTCTGCACCGGCGACGGCCGCTTCGTCGAGGTCCAGGGCACCGCCGAGGCCGAGCCCTTCGCGCGCGACGAACTCAACGCCCTCCTCGACCTCGCGGTCGCCGGCTGCGCGGACCTGACCGCCGTACAGCGCACGGCACTTGAGGCCACGCTGGAGAAGTAGGAAGCTGGATCGGGCAGGTAAAGGGCGTACCAAGAGAGGCGGGCCGCCGGGGCAACCCGGCGGCCCGTCCCCGCGTCCCTACGCATACGGAACGGATACGGGGCCGGCCGCCGAGGCCACCCCAGGGGGAGGCACCGAAACCATGGCCGCAAGCCGACGAAGCCGCAGCAGCCGTCGCCGGACCGCCCTGGCCGTGGGCGCGGCCGTGATCGGCCTGACCGCCGGACTCACCACCGGCTGCGACGCCGTCGACAAGGCCATCGACTGCGTCCAGACCGCCGACACCATCGCCGACAGCGTCACCGGCCTCCAACAGGCCGTGGAGAACGCGGCGAACGACCCCACCCAGACCGACACGTCCCTCAACTCCATCGAGAAGGACCTCGACAAGATCGGCGACAAGACGGACAACGCCGACGTCAACAAGGCGGTGGACCACCTCCGCGAGGCCGTCGACAACGTCCGCACGGCGGTGAGGAACGGCGACAACACGCCTGACATCAGCCCGGTGACGGACGCGGCGGGAGAGCTGACGAAGGTGTGCACGTCGTAAGGGAACGGGAGTTGGGCCCGTGCCGGGGGACTCGCTCGAGCGCGCGGAGGCGGCCGGGATACTGGACGGCATGACACGCCTGATCCTCGCCACCCGCAACGCCGGGAAAATCACCGAACTGAGGTCGATCCTCACCGACGCGGGCCTGCCCCACGAGCTCGTCGGCGCGGAGTCGTACCCCGACATCCCGGACGTCAAGGAGACAGGCGTCACCTTCGCGGAGAACGCCCTGTTGAAGGCCCACGCCCTGGCCCGGGCGACGGGTCTCCCGGCGGTCGCCGACGACTCCGGCCTCTGCGTGGACGTGCTGAACGGCGCGCCCGGCATCTTCTCGGCCCGCTGGTCCGGCACCCACGGCGACGACCAGGCCAACCTGGACCTGCTCCTGGCCCAGCTGTCGGACATCGCGGACGAACACCGGGGCGCCCACTTCGCGTGCGCGGCGGCCCTGGCGCTGCCCGACGGCACGGAACGAGTGGTCGAGGGCCAGCTGCGCGGCACCCTCCGCACCACCCCGGCAGGCACCAACGGCTTCGGCTACGACCCGATCCTCCAGCCCGAGGGCGAGACCCGAACCTGCGCGGAACTCACACCGGACGAGAAGAACACGATCAGCCACCGGGGGAAGGCGTTCCGGGCACTGGTGCCGGTGATTCGGGAGTTGCTGGGCTGAGACACGTCGAAGGGCGCGTTCCGGAGTCCGTGGCGCGCCCTTCGTGAAGTGGGCCCGGTGGGACTCGAACCCACGACACACCGGACCTAAACCGGCGCCCTCTAGCCAGCTGGGGTACGGGCCCACAGCGCTGCCTACTCTACTGTGCGGCCCTGCGAGGCCGTACGCGGAGATCGATTCGCGAAGGTCTACGTCTGGCTGTGACAGGACAGGCACAGGTACCGCAGGTTCTCCCTCCGGTTGTCCGCCCGGGAGGCTTTTTTCATGACCTCATTCGCAGCCTCGTCCACGACCTCGCCCCCGCCGGTGCATGTTCGACCGGCGACCCCCGCCGACCGCCCCACCGTCGAACGTCTCTGGCTGATGTTCCGGCACGACATGTCGGAGTTCGGGAGCGGTGGGGAGCCTCAACTGCCCGATCCGGACGGCTCGTTCCGCAGTGAGCGGCTGGAGTCGGCGTTCTCCGGGGATGCCGACTGGGCGCCGTATCTCTTCCTCCGCGGCGACCGGCCCGTCGGGTTCGCGTTCGTGCGGGGGATCGCGGGGCCCACCCGGGTGCTCAACAGTTTCTTTGTCGTGCGCGGTGCCCGGCGGGGTGGCGTCGGGATGCGGGCCGTGCGGGACGTCGTCGCGCGGTGTCCGGGGGAGTGGGAGGTCGCGTTCCAGGACGGCAATCCGGGGGCCGTGGCGTTCTGGCGGCGGGTGGGTGAGGAGCTGGCCCCGGGGGAGTGGGGCGAGGAGCGCAGGCCGGTGCCCGGGCGGGTCGGCCTGCCTCCCGATGTGTGGATCTCGTTCAGGTATGGAGGGGCGGGAAGGACGGGCGGGGTGGGCGGGGTCTAGGGGCCTGGAGTCTCAGATGCCCAGGTCCTTGATGATCTTCGCCACGTGGCCGGTCGCCCGCACGTTGTACAGCGCGTGCTCGACCTTGCCGGCCTCGTCGACGACGATCGTGGAGCGGATCACGCCCATGTACGTCTTGCCGTAGTTCTTCTTCTCGCCGAAGGCCGCGTACGCGTCGAGGACCGTCTTGTCGGGGTCCGCGAGGAGGGTGACCTTGAGGTTCTCCTTCTCGCGGAACTTGGCGAGCTTCTCCGGCTGGTCGGGGGAGATGCCGATGACGTCGTACCCGGCGCCGGTCAGCAGCTCCAGGTTGTCCGTGAAGTCGCAGGCCTGCTTGGTGCAGCCGGGGGTCAGGGCCGCCGGGTAGAAGTAGACGATGACCTTGCGGCCCTTGTGGTCGGCGAGGGACACCTCGTGGCCGTCGGCGTCGGGCAGCGTGAAGGCGGGGGCAACGTCCCCGGGCTGGAGTCGTTCACTCATCGCGCTAGCGTAACCGGGGGTGCTGACAGTGCACTCCGCCCGAGAGCTGACAGACTGTGCGACACAAGTACCAGCAGACTTCGGAGGCCGTACGGTGACGGACACGTCGAACACGCCGGACACCAGAACGCCGGCGCAGATCGAGGCGGACATCAAGCGCCGCCGCGATGTCCTGGCCGACACGCTCGACGAGATCGGGGTGCGGGTGCACCCGAAGACCATCGTGGGCGACGCGAAGGCCAAGGTCGCGTCGAACATCGACCACACCCTCGGCAGGGCGTACGTCGGTGTCAACCGCGTCGTGAGCGATGTCAGGGGCCAGTTCGTGGACGAGGAGGGCGCCCCGCGGATCGAGCGGATCGTCCCCGTCGCGCTGGTCGCCGTCGGTGTCGTCGGCCTGTTCGTCCTCGGCTCCCGGCGTCGCAGGCGCTGACGCGGTGGCGGGACGGGGCCGGTTCCGGGGCCACCCGGCCGCGTACGGACGGGCCTTGGGCAGGTAGGTTCGTGGGCGTGAGCGCCAAGAGAGACGAGCAGAGCACCCAGAACGACAAGCTGCCCATCCGGATGCTGCACGACCGTGTGCTCGTGCGTCAGGACAAGAGCGAGGGCGAGCGGCGTTCGGGTGGCGGGATCCTGATTCCCGCGACGGCGGCCGTGGGGCGCCGGCTGGCCTGGGCCGACGTGGTCGCCGTGGGGCAGAACGTGCGGACGGTGGAGCCGGGTGACCGGGTGCTGTACGACCCCGAGGACCGTGCCGAGGTCGAGGTGCGCGGGGTGGCCTACGTCCTGATGCGGGAGCGGGATCTGCACGCGGTCGCCGCGGACCGGTTCGAGGGGTCCGAGGACTCGACCGGGCTGTATCTGTAGGAAGCGAGCGCCGAAGGGGCTGGTGACCATCGTCACCAGCCCCTTTTGCCGTTCCTTTGCTACGTTGGGAAGCAGCCCGACGAGACGCGCCGTACCGGGGGACACGCAAAGACGACGCACTGCCGTCAGTCACACACGTGTCTCGGAGGTGCCTCTCATGGCCTGGGTCCTGCTGGTCGTCGCCGGTCTGCTCGAAGTCGGCTGGTCGATCGGGATGAAGTACACGGACGGGTTCACCCGGCTCGTCCCGAGCATGTTCACCGGCGCCGGGATCGTCGCCAGCATGGTGTTGCTGTCGTACGCGGCGAAGTCGCTGCCGATCGGCACGGCCTACGGCGTGTGGGTCGGGATCGGGGCGGCGGGGGCGGCGGTGCTCGGGATGGTGGTGCTGGGGGAGCCGGTCACCGCGGCCCGGATCTTCTTCGTGTGTCTGCTGCTGGTCGCCGTGGTGGGGCTGAAGGCGACCTCCGGCCACTGAGACCGGCGGTCGCCCCGCCCACGGTCAGGGACGAGCCGTCACTCCTTCTTCCGGCCGGTGACGCTCTGGGGCCCGGCGGTGGTCGCGCCGCCGGTGGTGTCCCCGGTCGTGCCGCCGTCCGTCGTGGTTCCCGTCGTGCCGCCGGTCCCGGTGGTCCCGCCGTCGGTGGTCGTGCCGGTCGTGCCGCCGGTGGTCGCGGTGCCGCCGTCGGTGGCCGTGCCGCCCGTGGAGGTGGTGCCGTCGGTGGTGGTGCCGGTGGTGCCCGGCGTGCCGGTGTCGCCGCCGGTGGTCGCCGTGCCGCCGTCGGTCTGGCCCTGGGTCTGGCCCTGGTCGCCCTGGCCGCCGGTGGTGGTCGTGCCGCCGTTGTCCTGGTCGCCGGTGGTCGCGGGCTGGCTGGGCTGCTGGCTCGGCGGTGCGACGGTCTCGGCGCCGTCCTGGAGCTGGAGGTCGAAGTCGCTCGCCTCGGTGCCCTTGAGGGCGGCCTTGGTGTACTGGGCCCAGATCTCGGCGGGCGCCCCGCCGCCGTTGACGCGTTCGAGGCCCATCGCGCCGTAGAGCGACTTGTGGGCGGCGGTGGTCGGGTCCTGCCCCATGACGGAGACGACGGTGGCGAGGTCGGGGGTGTAGCCGGCGAACCAGGCCGCCGTGTCCTCCTCCGCCGTGCCGGTCTTGCCGGCCGCGGGGCGGTCGGCGCCCTGGGCGGCGGTGGCCGTGCCGTTGTCGACGACGCTCTGCAGGACCGAGGTGGTGGTGTCGGCGGCCTCGCGGCTCACCGCGCGGGTCGTCCTGTTCGCCGGCAGTTTGATCTCGTCCGTGCCGTCCTTGGTGATCTTCGAGATCATCGTGTACGTGTGCCGCTCACCGTGGTTGGCGATGGTGGCGTACGCCTCCGCCATGTCGAGGACGCTCGCGGTGGACGGGCCGAGCGCGATCGACGGGGTGGCGGTCAGGTCCGGGGTGTCGGACGGGATGCCGAGGGCCACGGCGGTCTGCTTGACCTTCGTGGGGCCGACGTCGACCGCCATCTGCGCGTACACCGAGTTGACGGACTTGTCGGTCGCGGTGCGGACGGTGATGTCGCCGTAGGAGACCTCGTCCTCGTTCTCCGGGGCGTACGAGCCGCCGTTCCAGCCTTCCACGGGGCGCTTGTTGGTGCCGTCGTAGTAGGTGTTGGGCGTGATGGTCTGGCCGTCCTGGGTCTGCGAGTCGTTCTGGATCGCGGAGGTGAGGACGAACGGCTTGAAGGTGGAGCCGACTTGGAAGTCGCCGCGGGTCGCGCCGTTCGTGTACTGCTTCACGTAGTCGATGCCGCCGTACATCGCGACGATCTTTCCGGTCTTCGGGTCGACCGAAGCGCCGCCCGCGCGCACGTAGTTGTCGACCTTGCGGCTCTTCTTGTCGAGCTTGGACATGAGTTGGTCGTCGACGGACTTCACGAAGGCGTTCTGCTTGCTCTTCTGCAGGGTGGTCGTGATGCGGTAGCCGCCCGCTTCGAGGGTGTCCGCGTCGATGATCTTGTTCGTGGTGAGGTAGTCCTTGATCGCGCCGACGATGTAACCGCGCTGTCCGGACATGCTCGTCGAGGCCGTGGCCTCCTTCGGCATCGGGAACTTCATGCCGGTGCGCTCGGCCTGGGTGAGCCAGCCCTTCTTGACCATGCCGTCGAGGACGTAGTTCCAACGGGCCAGCGCCGAGGCCTTGTTCTCGGGATGCGCCACGACGTCGTACTCGCTCGGCGCGTTCAGCAGCGCGGCGAGGTAGGCGCCGCGGCCGGCGTCGAGGTCGGCGGCGTCCTTGCCGTAGTAGGCCTGGGCGGCGGCCTGGATGCCGTAGGCGTTGCGGCCGAAGTAACTGGTGTTGAGGTAGCCCTCCAGGATCTCGTCCTTGGACTCCTCGCGGTCCAGCTTGATCGAGATGAAGAACTCCTTCACCTTGCGGGTGACGGTCTGTTCCTGGCCCAGGTAGTAGTTCTTCACGTACTGCTGGGTGATCGTCGAGCCGGACTGGGTGCCCTTGCCGGTCGCCGTGTTCCACGCGGCGCGGACCATCGCCTTGGGGTCGACGGCGGACTCGGTGTAGAAGTCCCGGTCCTCGGCGGCGAGTACGGCGTGCTGGGCGTTCTTCGACACCTGGGCGAGGCCCACGTTCTCGCGGTTGACCTCGCCGTCGCGGGCGAGCTGGGAGCCGTCCGCGTAGAGGTACACGTTGGACTGCTTCGTGGCGAGCGCGTTGGCCGGCGGGATGTTGACCATCGAGTAGCCGAGATAGAACGCGCCGACCAGCAGCGCGACGAGTACGACGACCCCGCCGAGCGTCATCCGCCAGGTCGGGATGATCCGGCGCCATCCGGTGCGCCGGGGCCGCTTGGCCTTCTTCGGCTTCTCACCGCCGGGCGCCCCGGGGGCCTCGGGGGTGGCGGCCGCTTCCGGCTCTCTCGGTGCCCAGCCCTGGTTCGGCTGCTGCGGCTGCGGCTGGTCGCTCATGTCGTGCACGGACTCCTGTTTCGCGTCGTACGGTCCCGTACGGCCTCGTACGTTCCTGTACGGCCTTGTGCGCTTCTGCGCCCCCAGACGAAGACTCTCGCACCATGCGTTCCGTTCCCGCCCATCGGCACGCACTCGCCCGGAAAATGCGTGGCGTGCGTCACCACCTGCGCACTAGGCTCCTGCGCTTCGGTGTCAAGAGGGGACGGAGGGTGGTTTCCGTGGGCGCTGGACGGTTGTACGCGGCCGTCGCGGCGGGGGGTTTCAGGCGGTACGCGACCTACCGGGCGGCGACGTTCGCCGGGGTCTTCACCAACACCGTCTTCGGTGTCGTCCTCGTCTACACGTACCTGGCGCTGTGGGACGAGCGCCCGCATCTCGGGGGCTACGACCAGGCGCAGGCGGTCACCTACGTGTGGCTCGGGCAGTGCCTGTACGCGACGCTGGCGATCCAGGGCGGCGGGTTCGAGAAGGACCTGATGGAGCGCATCCGCACGGGCGACATCGCCGTCGACCTGTACCGGCCCGCCGACCTCCAACTCTGGTGGCTGGCCGGCGACTTCGGCCGGGCCCTGTTCCAGCTGATCGGCCGGGGCGTGATCCCGTTCGCGTTCGGCGCGCTGTTCTTCCCGATGGCACTTCCCGCGGACGTCATGTCCTGGCTGGCCCTCCTGGCGGCGCTGCTGCTCGCCATGACCGTCAGCTTCGGCCTCCGCTATCTCATGGCGATGAGCGTGTTCTGGCTGCTGGACGGCACGGGCGTCAACCAGGCCATGATGATCCTCGGGATCTTCTGCTCGGGCATGGTGCTCCCGCTGAACGCCTTCCCCGGCTGGCTCGGCACGTTCGTGCAGGCGCTGCCCTGGGCGGCGCAGATCCAGGTGCCCGCGGACGTGCTGATGGGGAAGACCGACCCGCTGCACGCGTACGCGTTCCAGGCGACCTGGGCGGTGGTGCTGCTCGCGGTGGGGCGGCTGACGCAGTCGGCGGCGACGCGGAGGGTGGTGGTGCAGGGTGGCTGAGACGACCCGCCGGAGGGAGTACCGGATCGGTGAACTGCCGCGCTGGCGCGAGGGGTTGCGCGCCTACGGCCTGATCGCCGGGATGTGGATCAGGTCGAGCATGGCCTACCGCACGTCCTTCGTCATCACCGTCGTCGGCAACCTGCTGGTCACCGGCCTCGACTTCGCCACCATCCTGCTGATGTTCTCCCAGGTCGGCTCGCTCGGCGGCTGGTCCCTGCCCGAAGTCGCCTTCCTGTACGGCCTGTCGTCGACCGCGTTCGGCATCTCCGATCTGGTCCTCGGCTCGATGGACGTCCTCGGCTCCCGTATCCGCGACGGCTCCTTCGACACCCTCCTGGTGCGCCCGGCCCCGGTGCTGGCCCAGATCGGCGCCGACCGCTTCGCGCTGCGCCGCCTGGGCCGGATCACCCAGGGCGCCCTGGTCCTCGGGTACGCGCTGTTCCACGTCGACGTCGACTGGACGGTCGGGAAGCTGCTGCTGGTGCCGGTGATGCTGCTGTGCGGGGCGGTGATCTTCGGGTCGCTGTTCGTGGCGGGTGCGGCCTTCCAGATCCTGGCGCAGGACGCGGCCGAGGTGCAGAACGCGTTCACCTACGGCGGCAACACCCTGCTGTCGTATCCGCCGACGGTGTTCGGCAAGGACTTCGTGCGGGGCGTGACCTTCATACTGCCGCTCGCCTTCGTCAACTGGGTGCCCGCCTCCTACGTGTTGGGGCGGCCGTACCCGCTGGACCTGCCGGCGGGCGCGGCCCTCGCGTCGCCGCTGGTGGCGCTCGCCTTCTGCGCGCTGGCCGGTCTCGCCTGGCGGGCGGGGCTCATGTTGTACCGAAGCACGGGGAGTTGAGGGTTGTGGACGAGCAGGTCACCCAGGACGGCGATCTCGCCCGGGACGAGCGTTTCATTCAGCTCGACGGCGTCGAGAAGGTCTTCGACGTGCGCAAGAAGACCGGGTTCATGAAACGGGAGCGGCGGCAGGTGCGGGCCGTCGACTCGATCTCCTTCACCGTGGCACGCGGCGAGATGGTCGGCTACATCGGCCCGAACGGCGCCGGGAAGTCGACCACCATCAAGATGCTGACCGGCATCCTCACTCCGAGCGCCGGCCGGCTGCGGGTCGCCGGCATCGACCCGTCCCGCGAGCGCACCCGGCTCGCGCACCGCATCGGCGTGGTCTTCGGCCAGCGGACCACCCTCTGGTGGGACCTCCCGCTGATCGACTCGTACCAGCTGATGCACCGCATGTACCGCATCCCGGACGCCCGTTACGCCGAGAACCTCGACCACTGTGTCGAACTCCTCGAACTGGGCGCCCTGTTGGACGTCCCCGTACGCCAGCTGTCCCTCGGCCAGCGGATGCGCGGCGACATCGCGGCGGCCCTGCTGCACGACCCCGAGGTCCTCTACCTCGACGAGCCGACCATCGGCCTCGACGTCATCTCCAAGGCCAAGGTCCGTGCGTTCCTGCGGGACTTGAACGCCGAGCGCGGCACCACGGTCCTGCTCACCACCCATGACCTCCAGGACATCGAGCAGTTGTGCTCCCGCGTGATGGTCATCGACCACGGCCGTCTGATGTACGACGGGCCGCTCGACGGTCTGCACGAGGCGGGGGAGAGCGAACGGACCCTCGTGGTGGACCTGGAGCGGGAGATGCCCCCGATCGAGGTGCCGGACGCGCGGGTCGTGAAGGTGGAGGGCCCGAGGCAGTGGCTGGCGTTCCCCGCGTCGGAGTCGGCGGCTCCCCTGGTCGCCCGGATCGCCGCGGAGTACCCGATGGTGGACCTGTCGGTGCGCGAGCCGGACATCGAGGCGGTGATCGCCAAGATGTACGCGGAGCAGTCGGAACAGGCGGGACAGGCGCAGCGGGCGGTGTCGTAGAGAGGGCCGCGGGCGAGAGCCGCGGGAGAGGGTCGTAGGAGAGGGGAGGGCGGGGCCGCCGTCCTTCACGGCTCCGGGTCAGGACACCTCATGGCCCTGCGCGGAGTCACCTCGTAGGCTGCTGTGTATGACCGACGACGCAGTCCCGGAGCTCCGCGCATCCGACGCCGACCGTGAGCGAGTCGCCGAGGTGCTGCGCGACGCCGTCGCGGAAGGCCGCCTCGACATGGAGGAGTTCGAGGAGCGGCTGGAGGCGACCTACAAGGCGCGGACGTACGGCGAACTCACCCCCATCACCCAGGACCTGCCCGCCCCCGGAGTCGCCCCGCCGCCGGTGAACATGGTCAAGGAGCCGGTGGACAGCGGGAGTTGGGCCGGGCGGATCGTCGGCGGCGAGGGCTCTTCGACCGGCGCGGTGGCCATCCTGTCCGGGTTCCAGCGCAAGGGCCGGTGGACGGTACCGAAGCGCTTCACCTGCTTCTCCTTCTTCGGCGGCGGCGAGATCGACCTGCGCGAGGCGAACTTCGCGGCCCGCGACGTCGAGATCAACTGCATCGCGATCATGGGCGGAGCGCAGGTCGTCGTGCCGCCCGGCGTCGAGGTCGTCGTCCGCGGCATCGGCATCATGGGCGCCTTCGACCACGGCGAGGAAGGCGTGCCGGGCGACCCGGGCGCCCCGCGCGTGATCGTCACGGGCTTCGCCTTCTGGGGCGGCGTCGGCATCGAACGCAAGATGACCCGCGCGCAGCGGCAGCGCCTCAAGGAGGAGCGCCGCCAGCAGAAACTGGACCGCGGCTCCTCCGCCAAGGAGCTCTACGGCGCCCACCGCGACGCCCTGTCCGGCCTGCGCGACGCCCACCGCGAGGCCATGGAGGAGCACCGCGACGCGGTCCGCCGCCGCCACGAGGAGCGCAGGGAACGGCACGAGGAGCGGCGCGAGCGGCACCGGGACCGGCGCGAGCGCAGACACCGGGACTGGGACTGAGGTCCTCGCGCGAGGAGCCCGGCTACAGCTGGGCCGGCACCGCGCCCCTGAGGTCCGCCAGGTCGATCGTGGCCGCCATCTTCCGGTACCCCCGGTCGCTGGGGTGGAGATGGTCGCCCGAGTCGTACGGCGAGGCGAACCGGCGCGGGTCGTGGGGGTCGCGCAGCGCCTTGTCGAAGTCGACGACGGCGTCGTAGACCGTGCCGCTCCTGATCACCGCGTTGACCTGCTGGCGCACCGCGTTCCGGGCCGCCGTGCCGCGCGGGTAGCCGCCGAAGGGCATCAGGGTGGCGCCGACGACCTTGATGCCGTGGGCGTGGGCCCGGCCGACCAGGGTGCGCAGGCCGGTGACGATCCGGTCGGCGTCGGCGTCGTGCAGGACGTCGTTGACGCCGAGGTCGACGACGACGACCTTGACGTTCGGGCGGCCCAGCACGTCACGGGTGAAGCGGGAGAGGCCGCTCTGGTTGGCGGCGGGCCGGCCGTCGAGACTCACGAGGATCCGGTTGCCGGCGATGCCCTCGTTGACGACGCTGTAGCGCGGCACGTCCTGCCCGGCGGCGACGGCCGCGCGCAGCCGCTGCGAAAAGGCGTCCGGCCAGCGGCGGTTGGTGCTCTCGGTCGAGGTGGAACCGTCGGTTATCGAGTCGCCGAACGCGACGACCGTGCCGTTCGCCTGGTCGCTCAGTACGTCCACCGCCGTCAAGTACCGCCAGATCGAGGTGGGTTCGCGGTACGGCACGCCGGTCGCGTCCTCGGTGTGGTCGCCGTCGGCGAGATACGAGGTCTGCCGTGCGTACGGGTGGTAGGTGACCGGCCCCGACGCGGTGGGGGAGTAGGTGGTGACCAACAGGTCGGCGTTCGAAGGGACTTGGAGGCGGACGGCGTCGCTGAGTATCTGCTGCCCGGCCGGGATGGTGACTGAGGTCGCCCCGCCGAAGGTCAGCCGCCGCATGGTGCCCTGGGCGGCGGCGGAGCTGTTGTGGGCGGCGGCGACGGCGATCGAGGCGTGGGTGATGCTGAGCGGGGTCCGGCCGTAGAGGTTGGACAGGGTGATCCGGGCGCCCGCGCCGCCCGCGCTGGTGTGGACGATGTTGCGCACCGAGCGGCCGGCCGTACCGGTGTTCTCCGTGCCGATCTCGCCGGCCACCGGGGCCGCGGCCCAGGCGCCGACCCAGGTACCGGCCGAGGCGGGGGCCGCGGAGCTGCCGCCGGAGCGGGAGCCCGGGGAGTTCTTCCCGTCGTCGCGGGTACCGTCGCCCGCGGCGGCCCCGAGGTATATGCAGGCGGAAAGGACCGCGATCAGGGTGATGATCGCGGACAGCAGGGCATAACCACGACGCTTGGTCACGCGGTACTGATCTCCTCGGGTGAAGGGCAGGGCCCTGCCATTTTGCCCGATCGGGTGACAACGGGAACTCCTGTCCCCTTCCGGGAGTCGGACAGGAAGGGACAAGGTGCACGACACGGGCGAACGGATGGAGCGGATGGACCGGACGGAAGCGGGGGCGGGGACGGCGGCGCGGGCGAGCGGGGAGGCGGGCCTCGGGTCGGCCACCGAGAAGGACGGGTCCCGCCGCACGATGACCACGTTCAGCGCCGCCGACGAGGAGAGACAGCGCGGCGTCCGCCGGATGAAGCTGACCGCGCTGGCGCTGCTGCTCTTCGTGGCCGTCGTCTACGTCCTCGCGAAATGGGCGTCGCACTCCGGCGCGGGACCCTGGGCGGGCTATGTCGCGGCGGCGGCCGAGGCGGGCATGGTCGGCGCGATGGCCGACTGGTTCGCGGTGACGGCCCTCTTCCGGCATCCCCTGGGCCTGCCCATCCCGCACACCGCGATCATCCCCACCAAGAAGGACCAGCTGGGCGTCTCCCTCGGCGAGTTCGTCGGCGAGAACTTCCTCTCCGAGGAGGTCGTACGCCAGCGGCTGCGCGCGGTCGGCATCGGCAGCCGCCTCGGCGCCTGGCTCGCCGACCCCGACCACGCGGACCGTGTCACGGCCGAGCTGTCGGCGGCGCTCCGGGGCGCCCTCACGGTCCTGCGGGACTCGGACGTCCAGGCGATCGTCGGCGAGGCGATCACCCGCCGCGCCGACGCCCAGGAGATCGCGCCCGGCATCGGCAAGACCCTGGAGCGGATCGTCGCCGACGGCGGCCACAAGCGGGTCGTCGACCTGATCGTCGCCCGCGCGCACGACTGGCTGGTCCTGCACGACGAGCAGGTCATGGACGCCGTCGAGGGCGGCGCCCCCGGCTGGACCCCGAGATTCGTCGACAAGCGCATCGGCGAGCGCGTCTACAAGGAACTGCTCCGCTTCGTCACCGAGATGCGGGACATGCCCTCCCACCCGGCCCGCGGCGCCCTCGACCGCTTCCTCGCCGACTTCGCCGCCGACCTCCAGTCCGACACGGAGACCCGTGCACGCGTGGAGCGCCTCAAGGGCGAGGTCCTCGGCCGCGGCGAGGTCCAGGACCTGATCGCCAGCGCCTGGACGTCCGTCCGCTCGATGATCGTCTCGGCCGCCGAGGACGAGCGCAGTGAGCTACGGCTGCGGGTGCGGGCCTCGCTGCTGTCGCTGGGCGCGCGGATGGCCGTGGAACCCAAGCTCCAGGCGAAGGTCGACGGCTGGGTCGAGGGCGCGGCCGTGTACGTCGTGACGACCTACCGCAAGGAGATCACCTCCCTGATCACCGACACCGTGGCCGGCTGGGACGCCGAGCACACCACCCGGAAGATCGAGGCGAACATCGGCCGCGACCTGCAGTTCATCCGGATCAACGGCACGGTGGTGGGATCGCTGGTGGGCTTGTTGATCTACACGGTGACCCGGCTGGCGGGGGTGTAGACGGCCGTGTAGCGGGTGGGGGGTGTGTACGGGGTTCGGTCGGGGGTTGCGGGTGGGGGGTGTGCGGGGTTCGGTCGGGGGTTGCGGGTGGGGGGTGTGCGGGGTTCGGTCGGGGGTGCGGGTGGGGGTGTGTGCGGGGTTCGGACGGGGGGGGGGGGGGGGGGGCCGGGCGGAGGTGTGCGCGGGGCTCGGACGGTTTTCGGACGGTGGTGTAGGGGCCGGTGCCCGGGGGCACCCGGGAAGGGTTCGCTCGACGAGGAGGAACCCGATGGCCAGTGCGCGTGCGAGTGCCGAGACCCCGGCCGGGAGCGGCGGCGGCAGGACCATCACCTCGTCCATCCCCGCCCGCCTGGACCGCCTCCCGTGGTCCCGCTGGCACTGGACGATCGTCATCGGCCTCGGCACGGTCTGGATCCTCGACGGCCTGGAGGTCACGGTCGTCGGCAACATCGCGGGCCGTCTCTCCGAACCCGGCAGCGGCCTGCCGATCAGCTCCGGCCAGATCACCGGCATCGCGGCGGCGCTGTACGTGGCGGGCGCGTGCCTGGGCGCCCTGTTCTGGGGCCACCTCACCGACCGCTACGGCCGCAAGAAGCTCTTCATGATCACGCTGATCGTGTACCTCGCGGCGACCGCGCTGACGGCGGCCTCCTTCTCGACCTGGTGGTTCTTCACCTTCCGCTTCCTCACCGGCTTCGGCATCGGCGGCGAGTACGCGGCGATCAACTCCGCGATCGACGAGCTGATCCCGGCGTACTGCCGGGGCAGGGTGGACCTGATCATCAACGGCAGCTTCTGGGTGGGCGCGGTCGGCGGGTCGTTGCTGTCGATCGTCGCGCTCGACACCGACATCTTCGCGGCGGACGTCGGATGGCGGCTGACCTTCGCGCTGGGCGCCGTGCTGGCGCTGGTGATCCTGCTCGTACGACGGCACGTCCCCGAGAGTCCGCGCTGGCTGCTCATCCACGGGCGGGAGCGGGAGGCGGACGAGGTGGTCACCTCGATCGAGCACCGGATCGAGGCGGAGCAGGGGCGCGAACTGCCGCCCGCCGAGGGCGAGATCACCATCCACCAGCGCAAAGGCGTCTCGTTCGGCGAGATCGCCCGCACGATCTTCCACGACTACCCCAAGCGCGCCACGCTCGGCTTCTCCCTCTTCATCGGCCAGGCGTTCCTCTACAACGCGATCACCTTCGGCTTCGGCGCGATCCTCACGAAGTTCTTCGACGTGCCGACGGGCAACACCGGCTACTACTTCGCGGTCATCGCGGTCGGCAACTTCCTCGGCCCGCTGCTGCTCGGCAAGCTCTTCGACACGGTCGGGCGCCGGGTGATGATCTCGTCGACGTATCTGCTCTCGGGGCTGCTGCTGTTCGGCACGGCGTGGCTGTTCGACCGGGGGTCGCTGAGCGCGACCACGCTGACGGCCTGCTGGTGCGCGGTGCTGTTCTTCGCTTCGGCGGGTGCGTCCAGTGCGTATCTGACGGTGTCGGAGATCTTCCCGATGGAGACGCGGGCGATGTCGATCGCCTTCTTCTACGCGCTGGGTACGGCGGCCGGGGGCATCAGCGGGCCGCTGCTGTTCGCGGACCTCACGAACACGGGGAAGGTCGGCGACACGGTGCTCGCGTTCCAGATCGGGGCGGGGCTGATGTGTGCGGCGGGGCTGGTGGCGGCGGTGCTGGCGGTGCGGGCGGAGGGGCGGTCGCTGGAGGACGTGGCCAAGCCGTTGACCGCGGTGGACGGGCCTGTCGCGTCGGTGTGATCCCCGGGATCTGAGTACGCGTACTCTGTCGCGGCCCGGTCCCGTGGACGAACCTCGTACGCATGACCGAGAAGTTGCTGAGCCCTCTGCGCACGCGCCCCTGGCCGGAACGCTGGCTTGTCCGCACGCTCGGCGTCGTCCTCGCGACGGCGGCGTACGCCCTCTGTGTTCCGTCGGGGTCGGTCCCGGTCCCGGCGGACGACGGGGCGCACGGCGGGGCCGGGGTGGTGCTCGCGGTGATCCTGGTGTCCCTGGCGGGTTACTTCGGCCGCCGGGACGATCTGGCCTGGCCGTTGCTGGTGGTGGCGGCGGGGCCGGCCGTGCTGATGTACCTGTCGTTCGAGGCGGAACGGCCGCTGGCGTGGGCGTCGGCGACGCTGGTGGTCGCGGCGGGTGCGCTGGTGGTGGCGGCGGTGGGGCGTCGGTTCCGGCCGCGGGAGGAAGACTCGAACGACGGGCTGCTGTGCGCGGCCGTCGCGACGAGCGTGAGGAGTGGTACCCGATGAGCATCCGCAGGATCGTCCCCGACTTCCGGGTCTCGGAGGGCGGTGAGGACTCGATGCGTGCGAACGCCGGCTTCTACGGCCTGCTGGGCTTCGAGGAGGTCATGAACCAGGGGTGGGTGATGACCCTGGCGTCTCCTTCGAATCCCACCGCCCAGATCAGCTTCCTCACGGAGGAACGGACCGCGCCCGTCGTGCCCGACCTGAGCGTGGAGGTCGAGGACGTGGACGCGGTGTGGGCCGAGGTGGTGGCGTCCGGGGCGGAGGTCGTGCGGGAGCTGCGGGACGAGGAGTGGGGGGTGCGGCGGTTCTTTGTGCGGGATCCGGGTGGGCGGGTGGTGAACGTGCTGGGGCACCGGGGCTGAGGCGTCGTCTTCGGGCGCGGGCCGGTGGGGGTTGGTCGCGCAGTTCCCCGCGCCCCTGGGTGGGGTGGGGTTCGTGGTCGGGTGCGGGTTCGTGGTGGTGCGTCTGTGGGTCGGCGCCGCGCCGGGGGGTGTCCGTCCTCGGATCGGCGCGGGTGCCGTTGCTCACCGGCTCGCCCGTGCCGGACGCGCCGACCGCTGCGGGCGGACACCCCCCGACACGTCGCCTTCGCGCCGTACGTCCCTGACGGCCGTCACGCCTTCCGGTCGGCCACCGCCCAGGACGCGAGGGCTACGACGCCGGCGACACCGAAGACCGCGGGCCAGGCGCCGACCCTCTTGGCCAGGGGGTGGGAGCCGGCGAACGCGGCGATGTAGGTGACGGTGAGCGCACCGGCCGCCTTGCCGCCGGCCTGCTGGCGCCACTGGTTGGCGGCGGTGGCCCCGGCCGCGGCAAGGACGACCCCGCCGAGCTGGCGCTTCCTGGTCCACCGGGCCACGCCGAAGCCACCGACAAGCCCGCTCGCTGCGACCAGAGAGCTGGGAATGCTGGGGATCTTGGCCATGACGTGCCTCCTGGAACCGGTGAACCGAGCTGATCGAATATCGCCACCGAGGCTAACGCGGGGGTCTGTGAGAGCCTCGGGGGCCTACGGCTTACGAGGAGAGCCACTCCGTGGCGTTGAGGGCGAGGGCGGCGTTGGCAGCGACATTCGACCGGTGAGGAGGACATCGTGGTTGGCGAAGAGCGCGTCGAGGTCGGTTCGTCGGCGGATGTACGCCGTCCACGCTGTGCCCGGTAGGTCTGTGTAGGCGGCCACCATGCGGGCCCGGTGTGCTTGAGTGAGGATCCAACGAGCCTGGTCCGCATCGTTGTTGCGGCCGCCGAGGTTGCGTGCGAGCCGCCACAGCTCCTCGCCTTCGCTGAGTACGTCGACTACCGCGACGAGGCCGATGTCGCCCAGCCCGCGTTCGTCGCTGGACTGGGTGGTGTAGGCGAGGGTGAGGGTTTCGAGAGGGAAGACGGTGACGCGGCTAGTGGCGGTCAGCTGGGTCAGGGACACGAGGGGGCGGTCCGTTTCTGACAGTGACGGGGTTGGACCGGCTTGGGGCAGGCCGGACCAACCCCCTCTGGGGATCGGCTGGTGGTGCCGGTCAGCAACAGGGGCCGTCGCCGCAGCAGGCGGGTGCGTTGCATTCGGCGGCCGTGTCCCACAGCTGGTCGTCGACCTCGAAGCCGGCCGCCCGGATCTTGCCGACGACCGAGGTCATCAAGCCGCCGGTCCGCGTCTTGCTGTTCGGTTGGTGATGCAGGAAGTAGCCGAACTGCTCCTGACACCAGTTGGCGTACCAGTCGGTGTGAAGGACGAGCGTGTGCCAGCCGGGGTCGACCTTTTGGGACGGGGCCATGGACGTGCCTTCGCCTGTTGAGCCCATGACGAAGACCAGGGCGAGCGCTTGGTCCACGACGCGGTTCGCAACGGCCCGTTCGAGGCCGTACTCGTCGCCGCAGAACGCGGCGAGCATGGCGAAGTCGGCCTTGCTGACGAGAGAACGACCAGTGCGGGTGGTGATGGCTACGGTGGCGGTCATCGCGTGTTCTCTTTCGCGCTCGTGCCCAGGGTGGGCGGGGTCGGACCCGGCGGCCTTTCAGGTGCTGGCGGGGTTGTGTGGAGCATTGCTTCACCTCGTGGTTGAGGGATTTTTGGGAAGCCCACGTCCGGGTGCGACGAGCGGGCGTCGCGCATTTGGGAGAGGGATCTTCCAGCCCGTCGTACGCAGGGCGAAGGACGGGGGTGACTTCAGGGCGCCCCGGAAGGCGTACTTCGGCGCCCGAGGACCGTGCGCTCACCTGCGCCAAGTTCCGGCGTGCAGAGGCGCCTGGACAGGCCCTCCCACGTATCGCGGTGCGGTCGCACAGGCCGCAAAAAAGGGGGCTTTGGGGTCATGACTAGGACGTTAGGCGGTGCAATTGCGCACGGTCGGAGTGATTGCGCGTGATTGCGTATACAGCGGCGGGGCTTGCGGCGGATTGCCTACGAGAGGTTCAAGGACGCTCTTGCCCGCCCGATCAGACGGCGTGCAGGCGCCCCGTACTCGGCAGACTCGGCAAGCCAGTCCCAAGCACGCTCGTACAGCTGGATGTCTTCTTCGCCGGTGAGCCACAGCTCTTCGCTGATCGTCTCTACGACGACCAGCCGACGGTCATAGATCCAGAAGGCGTGCGGAGCCGTACGGCGCAACTGTGCACCGAAGGGGAGGATGCCGAGTTCGATTCGACGCTGGCCCACGAGGTTGTACAGCCGGTCCAGTTGCTCGGCCATCACATCCGTGGGACATGAGCGGTGGTAGAGCGCGGCTTCGCAGACAAGAAATCGGAAGGTCTTCGCCGGGTCATACAGCGACTCCTGGCGGCGCATACGGGCTTCGACTGCAGCCTCAGTAGTGGGCGGGATCCCCCGGAACTCCGCGTTGGAGTCGAAGACGACGCGGGCGTACTCCGGTGTCTGGAACAACCCTGGTACGCGGGACACTTCGAGACCCCGGATCAGTTTCGTGGCATCGCTCTGGCGTACGGCGATCTCCTGACGGCCTCGGTGTCCGCCGGCCAGTTGGCGTCGCCAAGAGCGGTGCCGCTGCTTCATTTCCAGGCCGGCTCGCAGCCCTTGGAGTTCGGCTTCGACCTCCGGTCTGTCGCACGCCTGCGCCCACTCGGTCAGATCGGCAGCGGTCGGCGTCTGCTTGCCGTTCTGAAGCCGAGAGACCTTCGAAGGCTGGCAACCGAGCTTCACGGCAAGGTCCTTGCCCTCCAGACCAGCTTCGGTACGCAGCTCGCGCAGCCGTGCGCCGAGCGCCTCTCTGGCGGTCTGGTAGTCCGTGCTCACACGGTGGAACGTACCCGCCTGGCGAACTCTTCGGTACGGACGGCATGGTGCCAGGCGGTGTCCCGGGCCTGGCAGGCGCTGAGGACTTCGGCGGGGTCCTCAGTGACGTACACGCCCAGCGTCGTGTCGTCGTCATCGAATGCGAAACGGGCTAGGACCTTGGAGTCGAAGAGCCAGAAATCGTCGTCCGGAAGCCGGAGTTGCTGTGTCTGGACGCGGGTCAGGTGACGGATGTCCTCTCCTGCTGCAATGTTGCTGGGTGCGCTTGCGAGGAGGAACTCCTGTCCCTGGCTGAGCGGTTGATCGACAACCCGTACGCGCTCGAAGCGCTTGCCCAATGCGGTCTGCGCGCGCACGCTCTCCCGCCAGGAGTTGTCCGGTTCACCGGCGATGTCCTCGCCTGCGAGGAACCGCGCCCACTTGGGGCTGGTGCGGTCCGAGGCATAGCCACGGCGCGTCTCTAAGCGCCAGGCCGTATGCCTGAAGTCGCGAAAGAGACTGGAGATCGAGGCGAACGGCTGGAGCTCGGGCGCATCGCTCTGCGGCGCGTAGCGGCTGAGCAGGTTACGAGGCACGCGGACGAAGCTCTCGGACTCTTTGACGTCCCACAGCCGGGCGAGGTGCGTGGGGTCGGTTTCCCGCTCGCCCTGGACGAGGATCTGGTCCGTGCCCTCGATCTCGTACAAGGTCGGGCAGTCGCCGTCGTCGCTGGTTGTGCCGAGGAACCTGAGCGCCATGTGACCCTCCAGCCGTGGTTGTTGGAGATCCAGACTGCGTGGACGGGATCAGTTCGCGCTCCAGGATTGCAGCAGATTGCGCATCCTTTGGAGAGCACCTTGATTGCGCGCAAGCGGTAATGCGATGTGACTGAGAGGGTTTCCGGAGCGGTGCACGACGTTCGAGGCAGTCGTGAAGGACAACACCCAACGCACGACATGACTGGGGGCGCCTTCCAGACGCAGCGTCCCTCAGCGCTGTATCAACCCGCTGTCCCGCAACGCTTGAGTGAAAGTGAGCCAGGCTTGTCTGCGGACGGTGAGAGAGGAACCACCTTGGTTCTTCGAGTCGCGTATCAGAGCCCCATCTTGCGTACGCGCACACTCGACACACTCCGTCCCGCTCCCTCCGCTGTACGAGGACTTGAACCAGTGGTGCGTTGAGGGCGCCGACATCAGGACTCCTTGCTTATGCGGTGGACGATGTCCGTGGAGGACTCAAGATCGAGTGCCTGTGCGCTGAGGTACTCGAACGCCAACCTATAACGCGCCAGTTCCTGCGGCTTCTCCATGAACAAGCCACCGCTGAGCAGGTCTACGTACGCCACGTCCAGGTCCGGAGTCGGGCCCCGCAGGATGGCGAAGCTGCCAACTGCTGCTGCGTGTGCGCCCTTTGAGAAGGGGAGGACTTGAATGGTGACGTGAGGGCGCTCGTTCAGGGTGAGGAGATGACCAAGCTGCTCTCGCATCACCGCGTGTCCGCCGACCTGGCGACGGAGCGCCGCCTCATCGATCACGCACCAAATCCGTGGCGGGTCGTCGCGCTCAAGGAGTTCCTGGCGCTTCATGCGGATGTCGACCATGTGCTGCACTTCGCGCTCCGGGCACTGCACCTCCGAGGCTCGGTGAACTGCCTCGGCGTAGGTGCGAGTTTGGAGGAGTCCGGGGATGTACATGCACGCGTAGTGGTCTTCGCGTACGACCTCATCCTCAAGCGTGAGCATGAGATTCATGGACTCGGGGATGGGGTCAGCGAGCGATCGCCACCAGCCCTGGATCTTGGCGCCCTTGGCCAGCTCTACTAGGGCGAGACGTTCTGCGTCCGAGGCTCCGTATTCGCGGCAAAGGGCGTCAACGGCCGGCCACTTGACGGTCCCCTCCTTCGTCTCGTAGCGACTCAGTGTTGCCTTTGAGATGCCGACGCGAGCGCCTGCCTCCTCCAGGGTCAAACCCTTGGATTCACGAAGTCGGCGCAGGTCGGCACCGAGCTGGCGCCTTCGGGTGGTGGGTCCAACTGGCATGCTCCCAGCCCTTCATGTTGATCTCTCAGATCGTGCTGGTTGTGCGAGTCTGACGGCAAGACAGCGCGCGCCGGGGGCGCGTGAGGTCGAAGTGTGCTTCTTCGCGTATGAACTGAGAGTTCCATTTTGAGAGTTCCAGTGCAACCCTCGGTGTGAAGATAGTTACGCATCGCGACCTGCTGGGCGGGTGAAGGGGTTGGGACATGGACTGCGCTACGTGCATGCCGAGGACGGCGTGGGAGCTCCCATTTCTGGCGGAGCCTGAGGAAGTGGCAGCTCTGCGGCGGGTGTTACGGATCCATTTGAGGATCTGGGGCCTGGCTGAGCTGACCGTCGCGGTCCAACTCTGCGTCAGCGAGCTCGTCTCCAACGTGATCACCCACGTGGGTGTAGGTACCCCGACCACCCTTGCCGTCTCGATGAACGGCACCCGCCTGCGCGTTGAGGTCCATGACCCCGACACGCGTGCCCTTCCGACGCTTGTGGATGCGAGCGATCACGCGGAAACGGGGCGTGGCATGGCGCTCGTAACGGCCACTTCGGACCGCTGGGGTGTTCAGCTCCTCGCCGATCGGAAAGTGACGTGGTGCGAGTTCGTCACTGGCCTGCATGCGCCCGACCGGCACAGCAATAGCCGTCAGCCAAGCCGGCTGGAGGCGGCAACCACACAGGCGGCGGCGATCGATGCCATCTTCGACCTTCTGCGTTGGCTTCGGGCTCACGGCCACGACCCGGACGAAGCCGTCGACCGAGCTCAGACGCGCTTCGAGGCTGAGCTCGGTCTCGTGGGCGACTAGTTGGGCGGAACTACCCGGCAGCGATTGCCGAGTACGTCCAGACGTCAGCCGGGAGCGGGTGCTTCAACTTCCACTTGATCGCCATCGGTTTGCTTCCGGTGGAGTCCTCGAACTCGGCAGGGCCGAGCAGCATCCACGGCTGGGCGCCCCCGATGTCCGTGCTCTTGTAGCGGCGCACGAAGAGCAGGACGTGGCTGCCCTCGGCCACGTGATTTTGGTAGCGCAGGCCTGTGGGAGATGTCGCCGATGTTTGGTTCTGGGACTCCCAGTGGAAGAGGGTCTCACTCAACGCGTAGTCGTGATAACGGGTTTGAGGGGAGAAGTCCTGCTCGTCCTTCTCTAGCGTGATGAGGAGCGCGTCGGTCTTGATCGACTGACACCATTTCACGCCCTCGCGAAAATCGGCCGGCATGAAGCCACCGATGAAGGACTGACCGAGGGCAGGAAGGATCTCTTCGCGGCTGTACGAGGCATGCACGGTCAGTGGAATGCCGCCTTGTCCGCCCACGCCCAGAAGCGGGATCGGGACGTGTTCCGTGTGGGCAAGGTTGTGCTCCAACACTTGGCACAGCTCACTACGAACTGCCCCTTGGTTCTTTAGAGTTGAGAATCCGGCGTCGTAGTCCGCGAAGCCCTTGCGAGTGACGCCGCCCAGCGGCCACAGCTGGAAGAACAGCATGCGTGCGTAGGCCTGGCCTTGCTCGTCTAGGTCGTCGTAGGCAGGGGCGTCATCCGTCAGCATCCGCGTGTAAGCGGCCACCCGCAGCGGGTCGTCCACGTGAAGAAAGGCGGGGATGCGCTTGAGGAGGACAGCTTCCCCTTCCGGTGGCTCACCTTGCAGAAGGCCGGAGCGGCGCAGCAATCCCGTCCAAGAGTTGCCATTGCCTCGGTAGAGCTCCTTCAGCTCGCGACCACTCTCGTGCAGATAGCTGGCAAGCTTCGGCTCGGCGTAGTCGGCGACCTCACGTGCCAGTGCCGTGACGTTCACGCCGATCTGGTCCTTGATGTTGGCGATGATGGTGCTCTTCGCCTTCTCCTCAAGGATGATCTGGCAGCCGGACGGCAGCTGCGGGAAGTCATGCTCGATGTTGTCCAGGAGCCGCTTGCGGGTGAGGTTGGTGAGCGCCCGGAACTGGTTCTCGAAGCGGAACTCCTTGCGGTGCTGCCCAATGAAGTCCAGCACGGTGAGCACAGCCTTGTCTTCGGTTCGGCGAAGGCCGCGGCCGAGCTGCTGAAGGAAGACGGTGGCGCTGGAGGTAGGGCGCAGGAGGAGCAGCGTATCCACGTCAGGGATGTCGAGCCCTTCGTTGAAGAGGTCCACTGAGAAGACGACTTGCACGGCCCCCGACCTGAGGTCTGCCAGGGTCTGCGCGCGCTCTTGGCTGGATGACTCTCCGGAGAGAGCAACGGCGTTGAGGCCGGCTGTTTGGAAGGACTCGGCCATGAAGTGCGCGTGCGCCACCGAGACACAGAAACCCAGCGCCCGCATGCTCCCAGGGTCGCTGACCTTGTCTCTGACAGCCTTGACGACCAGCCGCGCCCGTGCCACGTTTCCCGTCAACACGTTGCTCAAAGCGCCTGCGTCATACGCTCCGCGCTTCCACTCCACTGTGCTCAAGTCGGTAGTGTCGGTGATACCGAAGTAGTGGAAGGGGCTGAGGAGTTCATTCTCAAGGGCTTCCCACAGACGCATCTCGGCGGCGATGCGACCGTCGAAGAACTCGTCCTGGATGTTTTTGCCGTCCATGCGCTCGGGCGTTGCGGTAAGCCCAAGCAACTCGTCCGGCTGGAAGTGGTCGAGGATCTTCCGGTACGTCGGTGAGGTCCCGTGGTGGAACTCGTCAATCACGATCACGTCGAAGTGATCGCGGGCGAGACGGTCGAGCGCTCGTGTGTTCAGCGATTGGACGCTGGCGAACACGTGATTCCAGCGCTCCGGGATCTCGCCGCTGTGGAGCGACTCGCCAAAGTTCGCGTCCATCAGGACGTCTTGGTAGGTCCGCAGGGACTGCTGAAGGATCTCCTTGCGGTGCGCGACGAACAGCAACCGCAGGTCGCGGCCGTGCTTCTTTCGCAGGTTCCGGTAGTCGAGTGCAGCCATCACCGTCTTGCCGGTGCCAGTCGCTGCGACCAGCAGGTTTCGGTGTACGTGATGCACCTCCCGCTCGACTTCCAGGCGCTCCAGCATGTCGCGTTGATGCGGGTACGGACGTACCTCAAGGCCGGACAGGGTAATCCCGCGGTCTTGAGCGGCAGTTGAGGAGGTGCCGCCTGCGACAGCTAGGGCTTCCTGGAGCCGTTCTCCATCTGTGTCGGGGTCGTAGGTTTCGAAGGACAGGTCGTTCCAGTACGCCTCGAAGGTCGCCTCGAACTTACGCAAGACGTCTGGCGTGGCGATCGAAGAGAGTCGCACGTTCCACTCCAGCCCGTCGAGAAGCGCGGCCTTGGAGAGGTTGGAACTGCCGACGTACGCGGTGTCGTAGCCGCTTTTCCGACGGAACAGCCATGCCTTGGCATGTAGTCGCGTCGATCGTGTCTCGTAGTTGACCTTCACCTCGGCGTTGAACTCCCGCACCAGCCGGTCCAACGCGCGCCGTTCGGTAGCGCCGATATACGTCGTCGTGAGGACACGTATCGGCACGCCACGCGTGTGGGCCGCTTGCAGGGACTGCTCGATGATGCGTAGCCCGTGCCATTTCACGAAGGCGCAGAGCAGGTCGACGCGGTCGGCGGTGGCGAGTTCGGCGCGTAGTTCGAAGCCGAGGCTTGGGTCCTCCGGCGAGTTGGTAATGAGGGCCGTGTCGGAGAGGGGGATGCCGGGGCGTACGGCGAAGACTCCGGGTGCCTCCTGCCGGGTGAGCGCCAGGAGTTGGCGAGGGCCGTCGGCCACCAGGTCCACCCACTCTTGGGCGCCTTCGAGAGTGCTGATGGATTCCAGGATGTGGTTGGCCGCGTGTACCCGCTCCACGCTCGGAAGGCCTTGCAGCACTCGGCGCACGGTACCTGCGACGTGCCGGGCCAGTACATGCGGCACCGACTCAGGCCCGACTGCATCCACCACGGGGTGCCAGCCGAGACTGCCGAGCTCCTTCAACTGCTGCTCGAAGCGCAGCGTGATGAGTTGTTCGTAGAGGCCAGCCGAGGGCTCCGTAGGTACGTCTGGCTTGGTCACGTAGGCATCCCCCGCATGCGTTGACAGGTGTCCATGTGTAACAGAGGGCACTGACACAAGCAGATCGGGCACAGAGATGGCCAGTTCCAAGATCTTGAGCGATCGCTATCGGTTATAGGTTTGACAGGATCGATCAATGTCGGTCCAGTAGGGGTCGTGGAAACCAAACGGGTGCTCGGGAACATCGCTGGTGTCGCCGTAGGGGACTTCTTCAATGGCCGACGTGAGGTGCTGGGCGCCAAGCTTCACCAGACCAACCAGAAAGGCATCTCCTGGCTCAAGGATGACCAGGATGACCTGCCAGTCGCGGACGCCATCGTGCTCAACGGTGGGTACGTGGATGACGACGACCAATGGACCTTCATGAGGTACACGGGGGCGTCGGAGGGAAAGGATCGGGACTCCACTACGGGCCGGCTTATGTGCAGCCAGTCGTGGGAGCTCGTCGACAACGCCGCCCTCAAGCGCAGCTACGAGCGCAAGTATCCGATTCGCGTCATACGTGGCTATGAGGGTGATAAGCGTTATTCGCCACTCAAAGGCTATCGGTTCGATGGTTTGTTTGGCATTACGGCCATTCGTACGGCCATTTCGACGTGGCCTGCGCCTAATGGGTCCCCAGTCGAAATTTGCCAGTTTGATCTGGAGCGACTGCCTGACTCAGAGCAAGCTCTCGTGCCTGCGGGGGAGCGAGACGCCGAAGCCCTCGAAGCGGTGGAACAAGTCCTCGACGAACCCGGTGAGGAGAACTATCCCGAGGTGCGAACCGTGGAGGTTCTGCGCCTCATGCGGAGCGTTGCAAGGTCACGTCGTGTGAAGGATCTCTACGGCGGACAGTGCCAACTCTGTGGCCTTCGTTTGCTTGGGCCGGATGGCAAGCCGCATAGCCAAGGTGCTCACATCAGGCCCTTGGGCAGGCCTCACAACGGACCCGATGTCGAGCCGAACATTCTCTGTGTCTGCCCCAACTGCCATGTCCGCCTGGACGTTGGGGCTGTCGTGGTGGACGAGGACGGGTCGATCATTGAGCGGATGGCAACGCTCGGAGCACCTATGTTGCCGAAGCTCAAGACCAAGGGTGCGCATCGAGTACACCCGGACTACCTGCGATATCACCGTGAGTGGTGGGAGAAGCGTGGGACATCCGAGCAGGGGTCGTAGAGCCTCACCTCACGGTACGGCCGCCAAGAACGCATCGAGCTTGGCGGCCGTAGAGCGCCCTGTGGATCAAAGTTGCTGGCCGTGACACTCCTCATACCCCCGCCCCGACCCACACCAACAAGAAGCCCCCCGCTGCGGCGGCCACACCACAGCCCGGCCCCGCGCAGCCAGTGTCGTGGCGTACTGCGGCAGCAGGTCGACGTCTCCCGGTGAGGTTCCCTCCGACGCGGCGAACGCCTCGTACGAGGGGACCGTTCCCGTCACGATGCCCAGGTTCGGGGTGCCCGAGGCGGCCAGCTCGCGCAGCGAACCCTCTATCGTCGCGAGGTGCTCCTCGTGCGACGGGTACTCCGCGGTGAGGGGCTCGTACGCCGCGACCAGTTCGGCCAACTCTCCCTCGGGCCAGTGGAGTACGGCCACCGGGAAGGGGCGCGACAACGCCTCCCGGTACGCGCCCAGCTCCGCCCGCAGCCGCGAGATCTCGGCCTCCAGCTCCGCCGGGTTGTCGGACCCGAGTGACCACACCCGCTTCGGGTCGTGCAGCTCGTCCAGCGACACCGACGACGAGTGCAGCGTGTCCGCCAGCGTGTCCCACTCGTCGTGCGACACGCCCAGCATGCGGCGCACGCGGTGTCGGCCGAAGAGCAACGGGTGGGTGGAGTAAGGGGGTTCGGGGATGTCGGTGAGGAGGAGGGTCACGGCCTCCGTGAACGTCTCCTGCGCCGCCTCCAGCTCGTCGTGGGACTCCAGGGACTCCGCGACGATCACCCACGGCGCCGGATCGCGCGGGGCTCCCGCGCGGATGCCGTCGATGATGGCCCTGGCCTCGGCCTCGTGGCCGTACTCCCAGAGGTTCGAGGCCTTGAGGGCCCGTACCAGATGCGGGGTTTCCAGGGACTCCGCCGACGACAGCAGGCGGTCGTAGAGCGCGGTGGCGGCGGGGCGGTCGCCGGCCAGTTCCAGGTGGGCCGCGGCCTGGAGGAGCAGGGCCTCGGCGTCCTCGGGGTACAAGGAGGCGGTCCGTTCGAGGCGGGCCGCTTCGGCGGGGTGGTCGACGTTCTCGGCGGGCGTGTCGGGGCGCATGAACGACACGGTACTGCCGATGCCCGCGCAGATGGAGGCAAGGGCGGAGATATGCCCAGGTCGGCCGGTGAGAGTGGGGTGAGGGTGGGGTGGGAGCGGAGGCGGCGTCGGCGCGGAGCCGCTCCGCTGGGAACACCGGGTGGCTTCCGGGTGTCCGCAGGTTTTACGACCGCCCGCCCCGCTCAACCCGTCCGCCCTCGCCCGTCTACGCCCCTTACCTCCCGCTGCCCCGCCGGCCCCGCACCTCTACGCCCCTCACCTCTCGCAGCCCGCCCGCCTCTCCCATCTGCCCTCTCCTTTCTGCCCTTTCCCTTCTCCACCTCCCACCCCTCCCACAGCCATCCACGCCGCCACCCCCATCACGCCCACCCCGGCCGTCACGATCCCCGCGCCCACGAACAAGGGAGCCGCGTACCCGAACCCCGCGCTGATCACGAGGCCGCCCGCCCACGCTCCGAGCGCGTTGCCCACGTTCGACGCGGAGACGTTCGCGCTCGCGGCCAGCGGTACGCCGCCCGCCGCGTCCGTGACCCGCGTGATCATCCCGGGGACCGTGGCGAAGCCGAACGCACCGAGGAGGAAGACCAGGACCACCGACGCCCCCCGGCTGCTCGCCAGCACGCCGAACACCGCCAACGTGGCCGTCAGGCCCGCCAGTGACACGAGCAGGGTCGCGTCGCGGTCGCGGTCCGCGCCCCGCCCGCCCGCGGCGTTGCCGACGACCAGCCCGGTGCCGTAGACCACCAGCAGCCAGGACACGTCCGTCGTCGAGAACCCCGCGACCCGCGTGAAGGTGTACGCGAGGTAGCTGAACGCGCCGAACATGCCGCCGTAGCCGAGGGCCGTGGCCGTCAGGGTCAGCCAGACCTGGGCGGAGCGGAAGGCGCGCGCCTGAGCGCGGAGGTCCGTCCGGCCACCCCTCGTCCCTGCCGCCGCCCCTGCGCCCGCGTCCGCCCCGTCGCCTCCCGTTCCCGCCCATCCCGGCACCAGGACCGCGATGCCGATCAGCGCCACCGCCCCGATCACCGTGATCGCCCAGAACGTCGCCCGCCACCCCCACCGTTCGCCGACGAGCGCGCCGAAGGGGACGCCCAGGACGTTGGCCACCGTCAGGCCGGCGAACATCGACGCCACTGCCCGCGAGGCCCGTTCGGGCGGGACCAGGCGGCGGGCGACGAGGGAGCCGATGCCGAAGAACGAGCCGTGGCACAGCGCCGCCACGACTCTGCCGAGCAGCATCACCCCGTACGTCGGGGCCAGCGCCGACAGCAGGTTCCCTGCGACGAACAGCGCCAACAGGCCCACCAGTACCGGTTTTCGGGCCAGGCCCGCCGTCGCCGCCGTCACCGCTATCGCGCCCACCGCGACCGTCAGGGCGTAGCCCGAGATCAGCCAGCCTGCCGTGGCCGTGGACACGGTGAGGCTCCGGGCCACCTGCGGCAGCAGTCCTGCGATCACGAACTCGGTCAGTCCGATGCCGAAACCGCCGAGTGCCAGCGCGGGCAGGCCCAACCGCCCGCCCGCGCGAGGGAGTTCGGCGGTCAGATCACCACCCCGTCGATCTGCAGCGTCTGCACCGCCCCGGCCGCGAACGCCGCACTCACCGTCTTGCCGCTCACGTATGTGTCCGAGTGGGCGGTGTACAGATCGCCGCCGCCACCGGTCACCGTGTTCCAGCGCGGGACCAGACCGCTCGAACCACCCGCCACCGTGGTGAACCTGGAGAGGTCGAAGGTCAGGGTCGTCGACGACGAGCCGGTGTTCGCGGCGACGATCACCAGCCGCTTCGCGCTCGCGTCGTAGGCCGCCGCCGCGTAGCTCACGCCCGTGTCGAGGATCGTCATGCCGGGTCGGATGTGGCGGCTGAACTGGGCCATCACGTAGTACTTCGTCTGCACCGCGCCCGCGGTGAGCGTGCTCTGGTCGTACGCGATCATCGCCCAGCCCGAACTCGGGTCCATGACCTGCCAGTACGTCCAGGCGGTGGGGTGCAGCCAGCGGAAGTCGTACAGCAGGTTGCTCGCCATCGTCAGGCCGGTGGAGTCGCTGTCGCCCGTCTCGGAGTTCCAGAGGGCCTTGCCCGCCGTCGTCACCACGTCCGTGTACAGGAGGTCCCTACGGCCGCCCGAGCCCTGGTAGCCATGGACGTTGACCCGGTTCACATACCCCTTCGTGGTCGCGCTGAAGGAGTTCCACGTGGTCCGCGCGAGGTCGTAACTCGTCTCGTCGGACGCCGAGATCTTCGTGCCCGTCAGGCCGCGGCTGTCCAACTCGCTGCGGACGTAGGGGAGTACGGCCGCCTGGACGGTCGAGTCCATGTGGCAGCCCTCCTGCGTACCGGTCGCCGTCCACCAGCTCGACGAGGGCTCGTTGAAGGCCTCGACCGTCGCGAAGTTCACGCCCCAGTTGTTCTTCGCGTAGAGGGCCACGGACGCCAGATGGGAGGCGTGCTGGCGGTAGTTCCAGGACTGGAGGTTGTTGCCGCCGCCGGACGCGCCCGAGGGGTTGTGGTTCAGGCACATCCACCACATGGGGGAGTTGGCGAAGAGTTCGGTCGTCGCCCCGCGCGCCGTCGCCTTCACCAGCATCGCCCGCTGGGTCGCGTCGGCGGTCCAGTCCCAGGCCGAGGACGTCGGGTCCTCGTTGTTCCAGTCCTGCCAGTAGCCCTCGATCTGCTTGAACGCCGGGATGTTGGCCGAGGCCACCATCGACTCGCCGTTCACCGTGTTCCAGCTGCACGCGCCGAGGTTGTACCGGGCGATGTTCAGGCCCAGGCCGGGCAGTGACGTGCCTTTGTACGTCGTCGACTTGGTGGTGAAGAAGATGTCGGCGAAGTCGTCCCGGGCGCCGAAGACGTTCGCCCACCAGGCGAGGGACGTGCCCCAGCCCTCCCAGGTGCCGTACGTCGTCCCCGGGTTGACCGCGATCGTCGCGTCGGCCCGTGCGGTGCCGGTCGCCAGGGCGGTGCCGAGGAGACCACCGCCCGCCGCGGCCAGCAGGGTTCTGCGTCGGATCATCTCTACTCCCGATTCGCTCAACCGCCGGTCGTCCCACCGGCGTCGGCCATCCCCCGGCTCGTGCCACCAGGAAGCATCGGGTGTGCCGCGTGAGGTTGTCGAGGGTTGTGACACCCCTTTCTAAAACCCGTGTACGAAGGATCGAACGGCCGCCCTCGCCGCCAACGGCCGCCGAATGTTCGGTGAGTTCGCGGGCGGATTCTCTGGTGAGTTCGCGAACCCGCCCTTATCGTGCGGCCCATGCGGGTCCCCGTCGTGCAGCACCACAGCCGTAGACGCCGTGCGCTGGGCCGACGCGCCCTGTGGACCGGCGGCGAGTTCCTCGTCACCGCCGGGGTGGTCCTGCTGCTCCTCGTCGTCCACCAGCTGTGGTGGACCAACCGGGAGGCGCGCCAGGGCGCGGAGCATCAAGTGCGGTCACTGGAACGGCAATGGGCGACCCAGGCGCCGGCACCGGGTGCGGTGAGCGGGGCCGCTCCGTCGGCCAACACGGGGACGGGCAAAGGCGGTTCGCCCGGCCGGAGCGCGACCGGCACCACGAACCCGGCCACCGTCACTCCCCACCGCTCCCAGGCCTACGCCGTCCTCACCATCCCCCGTCTCCACCTCCGGGTCCCCGTCGCGGAGGGTGTCAGCAAGCAGAACGTGCTGAACAAGGGGTACGTCGGCCACTACCCCGGCACGCAACAGCCGGGCCAGGAGGGCAACTTCGCGCTCGCCGGGCACCGCAACACCCACGGCGAGCCGTTCCGGTATCTCCCGAGCCTGCGGGTGAAGGACACCGTCCAGGTCGAGACGAGCGCGGCCGTCTTCACGTACACCGTCGACAAGATCCTCCCGCAGACCTCGGCCGCCGACTCGGGCGTCATCCGGCCGGTCCCGCGCTCGATCGTCAGACCGTCCTACGGCTACAGCCTGCCCGGCCACTACATCACCCTCACCACCTGCACCCCGGACTTCACCTCCCGGTACCGCATGGCGGTCTGGGGCACGCTCACGTCCACGCGCCCCCGGTGACCGAGCCGCCGGCGGGGCCGGTGGCGCCGACGAGACAAGGGAAGCCGTAAGTCCCGTACCACAGAAGCGAGTTCACGCCCGGTCCCGCAACCCCACCACGGTCACCGCGGCCAGCACCGCGAGTCCCGCCGACACCGTCATCGCGATGTCCGCCCCGCGCGCGAGACCGCTCCCCGCCGACGTGGCGATCGCGATGGTCAGCGCGACGCCCGCGCAGGACCCGATGTACCGGAACGTCTGCTGCGCCCCCGACCCCATCGCCGCGCGCGCGGCCGGCACGGACTCCACGGAGAGCAGCGGCAGCGCGGCGTTCAGGAGCCCGCTGCCGACGCCCGCGATCACCAGGCCCGGCAGCAGTCGTGGCCAGGAGCCGGAGTCCAGGGCGCCGAGCATCGTCAGGACGCCGGCCGCGTGGAGGAGGAATCCCAGGGCGAGTTGGTGCCGGGAGGAGACACGGCCCGCGAGGCGGCGGGCCTGGAGGGCGACGGCGAAGGACAGGCCCGACCAGAGGAGGAACAGCCAGGCCGTGTCCATCGCGGACAGGCCGAGTGTCTGCTGCAGCAGTGCCGGCAGGAAGCTGAAGAGGCCGATCACCGCGAGGCCCGTGAACAGGCCGCTCGCGGAGGAGGCCAGGAAGGGGCGGTGGCGCAGCAGGCTCAGGTCGATCATCGGGGTCGTGCCCCGGCGCTCGACCAGGGCGAAGACGCCGACCAGCACCACGGCCGCGAGCAGCAGCAGGCCCACCGGTGCGCGCAGCCAGCCGTCCCGGCCCAGGGTCAGCGCGGCGACCAGGGCGACCAGCGCGAGTCCGAAGGTGACGGCTCCGGCGAGGTCGGGGCGTCCGCCGCGCGGCGCGCGGGACTCGGACAGGGTGCGGACACCCAGGGCGGCCACGACGAGCGCGGCGGCGCCGAGGACGGCGTAGGCCACGCGCCAGTCGGGCATCGCGCCCGCGACGAGCGGGCCGACGGCTATGCCGCCGCTGACGAAGGCGCCCCAGACGCCGGTCGCGTGCAGACGGCCGCGCGGGGTCGGGAAGGCGTGCACGATCAGGCCCAGACCGCTGGCCAGCAGGGCGGCGCTGGACGCGCCCTGCGCGACGCGGGTCAGGGTGAAGAGCAAGGTCGAGGACGTGAGCGCCGAGAGCGCGGTGGTGATGCCCAGCGCGAAGGTGCCGGCGAGGAAGATCCGGCGGCGGCCGTAGTCGTCGGCGAGGCTGCCGGCGACCAGGAGCAGTGCGGCGAGGCCCAGCGGGGTGCCGTTCAGGAGCCAGGCCTGCGCGGAGAGCGGGGTGTGCAGGGCGGCGGCGACGTCGGGGAGCGTGACCATCGGAGCGGTGTACGTCATGAGCGCCACGGCGGTGGCCGCGCTGGTCAGGGCGAGGGTGGCGCGGGGGTGCGGCACGCCGGGGGCGGAGGCCCCGGGTGGCTCCGGTGCCGGGTGCGGTGCGGTCGTCTCGGAATCCTCGATGAGGGTTCGTTCATTGAACCTATCCATGAGGAGTACGGTAGCACCGTAGGTTCGTTCATTGAACCCAGTGTCGGAAAGTGGCTAAGGTGGAGGCATGGCACTCGGCAAGGACTACGCGGGACAGGACTGCTCGATGGCCCGCGCGCTGGAGGTGGTCGGGGAGCGCTGGACGCTGCTCGTCGTCCGGGACGCCCTCTACGGCGTGCGGCGCTACAACGACTTCCTCGGCCACCTCGGCATCCCGCGCGCGGTCCTCGCCGCCCGCCTCCAGGCGCTCACCGCCGAGGGCATCCTCGAGAAGCGCCGGTACCAGGAGTCCCCGCCGCGCGACGAGTACGTCATCACCGAGCGCGGGATCGCCCTGTGGCCGGTGGTGCGCTCGCTCGGCCTGTGGAACCGCGTGCAGTACGGGGAGACCCAGCGGCGCTTCTTCCGGCACGTGGACTGCGGCACCGAACTCGGCTCCTACGGCGAGTGCCCCGCCTGCGCCGTCGTCGTCCCCGTCGGCGACGTCGTCATGCACCCGGGTCCAGGACTCGACCAGGACCCGGGCGACCCGGTCGGCCGGGCACTCCTCAAGCCGAGGCGCCTGCTCGAACCGATCGAGGCCGATCCGGTATAACGGACCGTACGGGCACAGCAGTTGGAGAGGGGGCGGACCATGCGGCACAGCCGGACGATCGCCCTGCTGCTCCTGTTCCTGCTCCCGATGGTGCTGCTCGACACCGCCGGCCTGCCCGCCGCCGTCGCGCTCGCCGCGACCGGCACCGCCCTCGCCGTCTGCGCCCTTCTCACCGCGCGCAGCGCACCCGCCGTACCGCCCACCCGGGTCCGTACGGCCATCCGCGACCGGGCCCGCCGTACGGCCTTCCTGCCCCAGCGCGACCCCGACGCCTCGGGCCGGCCCCGCCCCCGAGCCCCCGGACACACCCTCCGGACGACCACCGCGTAGGCATCCATCGAAGCCTCTCCCGCCTCCGCGCGGGGTCGTCCCGTCGCCATGCCCACTCCCGGCACGACGAGACCCACGGAGGGCTCACCCATGTCCGTCTTCACCACCCTGGTCGAGCAACTCGCCGACCTGCTCCACCCGTTGTTCGGCGCGACCGCCGCAGCCGCCGCGATCGTCCTGTTCACCGCTCTCGTACGACTCCTCGTGCACCCCCTGGCGCGGGCCGCCGCACGCGGCCGGCGGGCGCGGGCCCGACTCCAGCCGCGCGTCGCCGAGTTGCGGAAGCGGTACGCGAAGCAGCCCGAGAAGCTGCAGAAGGCCGTACTGGAACTGCACGCGAAGGAGAAGGTCTCCCCGTTCTCCGGACTGCTGCCGAGCCTGCTCCAACTCCCGGCGTTCTTCCTCCTCTACCGCCTCTTCTCCGGCGGCGGCGACGGCGGCCTGCTCTCCCACCGGCTGTTCGCCGCCCCGCTCGACGGCCGCTGGGCCGACGCGCTCGCCGCCGACGGACCGTTCGGACCGGCCGGACTCGTCCACGTCGGCCTGTTCCTCGCCGTCGCCGCGGTCGCGACCTTCACCTACGTCCGCACCCGGCGCACGACAGCCGCCGCCCCGGCCGGCCCCGGCACCGGCGCCCTCGGCAAGGTGCTGCCCCTCCTCTCCTACGGCACGCTGGTCACCGTCGCCGTCGTGCCGCTGGCCGTCGCGCTCTACGTGGTGACCAGCGCGGCCTGGAGCGCCGTGGAACGGGTCGTGCTCTCCACCTGACCGGCCGAGGTGACGGTCCAGTCCGTGAACCGGGTATTGCGGACTGGACCGTGAGCTTGGAGGATCGACCAGTCCTCCGATGGCTGCACCCATCGGTCGACCGCCCGCGATCGATGGAGATGGTGAACATGAAGCTGCTGCGAGTCGGTACGGCAGGGGCGGAGCGGCCCGCGCTGCTCGACGCCGGGGGAACCCTGCGCGACCTGTCCGGCATCGTCCCGGACATCGACGGGCCACTGCTCGACGACAGCGCCGCGCTCGGCCGGATCCGCGCCGCCGCCGACGCCGGGGAACTGCCCGCGCTCGACGCCGACGGACTGCGGATCGGGCCGCCGCTGGCCCGGATCGGCAAGGTCGTGTGCATCGGGCTGAACTACCACGACCACGCCCGCGAGACCGGCGCCGAGCCGCCCGCCGAGCCGGTCGTCTTCTTCAAGGCCGCGGACACGGTGGTCGGGCCGCACGACACCGTGCTGGTGCCCCGCGGGTCGGTGAAGACCGACTGGGAGGTCGAACTCGCCGTCGTCATCGGGCGTACGGCCCGCTATCTGGAGTCCCACGAGGAGGCGCTCGCGCATGTCGCGGGGTACGCCGTCGCGCACGACGTGTCCGAGCGGGAGTTCCAGATCGAGCGGGGCGGGACGTGGGACAAGGGGAAGAACTGCGAGACGTTCAATCCGCTCGGGCCGTGGCTGGTGACGGCGGACGAGGTCCCGGACCCGCAGGCGCTCTCGCTGAAGCTGTGGGTGAACGGCGAGCTGAAGCAGGACGGGACCACGGCCGAGCAGATCTTCCCGGTCGCCGAAGTCGTCCGCTACGTCAGCCGGTTCATGACGCTCTACCCCGGGGACGTCATCAACACCGGGACGCCCGCGGGAGTCGCCATGGGGCAGCCCGAGCCCAAGCCGTACCTGCGGGCCGGTGATGTCGTGGAGCTGGAGATCGCGGGACTGGGCAGGCAGCGGCAGGAGTTCAAGGACGCCTGACGGGCGGGGCCCTGCCGGTTCGCGGGTGCGCGGCCGGTGCGGCCGGCCGCGCGGTTCCCCGCGCCCCTGAGGAACGCCTACTTCAGCAGGGAGGCGAGGGTGCGCCAGGCCTCTCGGGGAAGGTCTTCGCGGGAGCCGCCGTCCACGACCTGCAGGGCCACGTGGTCCGCACCCGCCGCCAGGAAGGCGTCGATCCGCGCGCGGATCGAGGATTCGTCGCCCCAGGCGAAGACCGCGTCGACCAGGCGGTCGCTGCCGCCGTCCGCGAGGTCGGACTCCGTGAAGCCGTTGCGGAGGAAGTTGTTGGTGTAGTTGGGCAGGGTCAGGTACATGGCCAGGTAGTCGCGGGCCAGGGTGCGGGCGCGGGCCGGGTCCGTCTCCAGGACCACCTTCAACTCGGGCGCCAGCAACGGGGCTTCGCCCAGGACGGCGCGGGCGTCGGCCGTGTGCTCGGGGGTGACCAGATACGGGATCGAGCCGGCCGAGCGGTCCCGCGCCAGCTCCAGGGTCTTCGGGCCCAGGGCGGCCAGCAGGCGGCGGTCGGCGGGGACTCCGGCGGTGTCCAGCGCGTCCAGGTAGGCCACCAGCGCCGAGTACGGGCGGCGGTACTGGTCCGCGAGCTTTGCGTGGCTCACCCCCAGGCCGAGCAGGAAGCGGCCGGGGTGGGCCGCCTCCAACTCCGCGTAATTTGCGGCGCTCTCGGCCGCGTCGTACTGCCAGATGCTCTGGATGCTGGTGCCGACGGCGAGCGTCGAGGTCGCCTCGATCAGCGGCACGGCGTGCCGGGCGGCGCTGCTGCCGCCCAACCAGACGGCGCCGTAACCGAGTTGCTCCAACTCGGCCGCCGCTTCCGCCAGTTCGCCGCGCCGGGCCGGATCCTCGGTGCGCAGGCCGACGCTCCAGATGCCGTGGCGTCCGACCGTCTCCCTGAGGTTCCCCGGTGTCTCGTTGCTCATCGCTGCTGTTCCCTCCGCCGTCGGGCCGTCCACGCCTGTGACCGTGCCAACCGGAGCCGGGCCCCGCTTAATCCCGGGGCGCGACGTCCAGGAACTGTTCCAGCGCCGCCACCACGAAACGGTGGTCCTGCAACTGGGGCAGACCGCTCACCGTCACCGTGCCGATCACACCGGCGCCCTCGACCCTGATCGGGAACGAGCCGCCGTGGGCCGCGTACTCGTCCGGGTCGAGACGGGAGGAGTCCTCGAACGTGGTGCCCTTCGCGCGGTAGCGGGTACCGACCAGGTAGGAGGCGGAGCCGAAGCGCTCGACCACCTTGCGCTTGCGGTCGATCCACGCGTCGTTGTCGGGCACCGAGCCCGGCAGCGCCGCGTGGAAGAGCTGCTGGCCACCGCGCCGGATGTCGATGGCGACCGGCGCCTGGCTCTCCCGGGCCCGCTCCACCAGGAGCGAACCCAGGGCCCACGCGTCGTCGTAGGTGAAGCGCTGGAACACCAACCGGCGCTCCTGCGCCTCCAGTTCCTCCACCGTCGGGGTGATCTCGGGGGCGATCCGCTGGGTGATCGCGGGCTTGTGCTGGGTCACAGGGTCACCGTCACTCCGTCGCGGGCGCTGCGGCGCGCGGCTTCCAGTACGTCGAGGGTGGCGGCCGCCTCCAGGGCGGTCACCGGGTTGGGGGCGCCGTCACGGAGGGCGGCGGCGACGGCCGCGTAGTACGCGGGGTAGTCGCCGGGGAGGGTCGGCTCGGGGCGGCCACCGCCGGTGAGCGGGGACTCGCCCGCGCCGACCCGGCCGTAGGCCGACTCGGGTTCCCGGCCCCAGCCGTCCGACGTGCCCGGGCGCCTGCCGTCGCGCAGGTCGGCCTCCTGGGGGTCGAGGCCGTACTTGACGTAGCCCGCCTTGGAGCCCAGCACGCGGAAGCGCGGGCCCAGTTGGGCGGTGGTCGCGGAGACGTACAGGTGGGAGCGGACGCCGTTCGCGTGGGTCACGGCGAAGAACGTGTCGTCGTCCGTCTCCGCGCCCGGGCGGCGGATGTCCGACTCGGCGTACACGGAGGCGGCGGGGCCGAAGAGGGCCAGGGCCTGGTCCACGACGTGGCTGCCGAGGTCGTAGAGGAGACCTCCGATCTCTGTCGGGTCGCCGGACTCGCGCCAGCCGCCCTTGGGCTGCGGGCGCCAGCGCTCGAAACGGGACTCGAAGCGCTGGACGTCGCCCAGCTCGCCCTCGGCGATGAGCTTGCGGAGGGTCAGGAAGTCGTTGTCCCAGCGGCGGTTCTGGAAGACCGAGAGCAGCAGGCCGTGCTGTTCGGCGAGGGCTGCCAGCTCACGGGCCTCGGCGGCGGTGCCGGCGATCGGCTTGTCCACGACGACCGGCAGACCGGCCTTCAGGGCCGTCGTCGCGAGCGGCACGTGCGTCTTGTTCGGGGACGCGACGACGACCAGGTCCAGGTCGTCGGCGCGGGCGAAGAGGTCGTCGGGGGTCGCGACGGTGCGGACGTCCGGGAACTCCGCGCGGGCCTGTTCCTGCCGCTCCGGGTTCGAGGTGACGACCGTGTCGAGGGCGAGGCCCTCGGTGGCGGCGATCAGCGGGGCGTGGAAGACGGAGCCGGCGAGGCCGTAGCCGACGAGGCCGACGCGGAGGGGTGTGCGAGTCGTACGTCCAGTCATGTCCACCACTTTCGCAACGCTGTTGCCAAAGTGCAAGTGGTGGGGAGAATGGGTGCGTGGACAACGGTGTGGTGGGTGGGGCAGAGGCGGGTGCGAGGACCCGGGTGGGTTCGGCCGGCGCCCGTGCGGGTGCGGGTGTCGTGGCGGGCCGGGGTGCGAGCGCGGCGGGGGCCAATCTGCCGGCCCTGCGCAGCCACAACACCGCGCTGGTCCTCGACCTGCTGCGGACGGCCGGTACGGACGGGATCAGCCGCCTCGAACTCGCCGACCGCACCGGGCTCACCCCGCAGGCCGTCAGCAAGATCACCGCCCGCCTGCGCGACTCCGGCCTCGCGGCCGAGGCGGGGCGGCGCGCGTCCACCGGCGGCAAGCCGCGCACGGTCCTGCGGCTGGTGCCGGGCGCCGGGCATGCGGTGGGCGTGCATCTGGACCGCGACGAACTGCGGGTGGTGCTCGTGGATCTCACGGGGGCGGTGGTGGGGGAGCGGGGCGCGCCGCTGGACCTGGGGGCGGGGGCCGCGGTGGTCGTGGAGGCGGTGGCCCGGGAGGTCGAGGGACTCGTCGGGGGCCTGGTCGGGGGCGGGGTCGGTGAGCCGCTCGCCCGGGGCGCTCGGTCGCCGGCGCCCGACCCGGTTCGGGGTCTGCTCGGGGTGGGTGTCGCGCTTCCCGGCCCCCTGGACCACACCCGTGGAGTGCTGCACCGCGTCACCGGGTTTCCCGAGTGGGACGGGTTCGCCCTGCGGGAGGCGCTGGCCCGGCGGCTCGGGGTGGCTGTCGTCGTGGACAAGGACACGAACGCCGCCGCGTTGGGGCTGGCCGCGGCCGGGGAGGGCGGGTCCTTCGCCTATCTGCATCTCGGGACCGGGCTCGGCGCCGGGCTGGTGATCGGCGGGGGCGTGCACCGGGGCGCGCGGACCGGGGCCGGGGAGTTCGGGCACCAGGTCATCCAGCTGGACGGGCCGCCCTGCGACTGCGGGAACCGGGGCTGTATCGAGGCCCTGTGCCTGGCCGCCGTGGCGCGAGGCGACCTGGGCGAGGCGGCGCGGGTGCTCGGTGCCGGCGCCGCGAACCTCGTGGGCCTGCTCGACATCGACCTGGTGCTGCTGGGCGGCCGTACCGTCGCCGCCGATCCGGAACCCTTCGTGCGCGGAGTCGCCGCCGTCCTCGGCGCACGCGCCCGGCGCGAGGGCGCCCGCGAGGCCGCCGTACCCGTACGGGTCGCCCCCGGAGGGGCGCGCGGGGTCGCGGAGGGGGCGGCGCAGTTGCTGCTCGCGCCGCTGTTCGGGCGGGCGGACGGGTAGCGGGTGGCCCGAGCGGCCGGGGTAGCCGGGGCGGCCGTAGTACGTCGGGGTGGCCGGGGCGGCCGTAACCGGTGGGTCGGCGCGGCCCCGGCGGGTCGGCGGAGGCCGCGCGCCTCCGCCGAACAGGCGTCCTCCCGCGCCCGTTCGAGGCATTCGCGGCCCCGGCCCGGCACGGCAGCCCTGATCGACCGCACCCGTCCGGCACGCTCATGTGCTTATGCGACTGCCCCTGAGACCGCGCACCCCACTGCGCGCACCCCTGTCCCTCTGCCTCGCCGCAGCCGCCCCCCTCCTCCTCACCTCCGTACCACCCGCCCACGCGGCAGCGGCCGTCCCCGCCTGCGCCGCCCCCGACGCCCACGCCTTCCCCCTCACCACCCGCATCCACGACGGCCCCGACTCCTACCCGGCCGGCGGCGACTACGGCACCTGGTATCTCGACCTCACCAACACCACCGCCCGCCGCTGCACGGCGATCCACCCGGTCGTCGTCCTGGTCGACCGGCGCCGCGCCCTGAAACCGTCGCAGGCCAGGCTCGACTTCTACGACGGCACCGGCGCCCGCCCCCACCCGGTCCGCTTCGAGCGGACCGACGAGGCCGAACTCGTCGGCGCCTTCGACGACGGCTTCCCGGGCTTCACCGTCGACCCCGGCAGGACCCTCACGGTGAAGGTGCGGCTCGCGCTCGCCCCGGACACCGCGGCGAACGAGATCACCGTCAACGCGGCCGTCGTGCAACGGCACGCCGACGACGGCGACTGGGTCGGCCAGTCGAACGACTACCGCTTCGACGTCGAACCCGCCGACCCCGCCACCACGGAAACCGCCCCCGCGGCCACCTCCCCGGCCACCCCGGTCCCCTCCGCCCTCCCCTCGCCCTCCGCCGGGGGAGACCTCTCCTTCGCCGACGAACTCGCCCGCACCGGCATCGGCACCGAACACCTCGTCCTCGCCGCCACCTCCGCCCTGCTCATCACCACCGGCGCCCTGCTCGTGGCCCGGAGGCGCCGCTGACGCACCCCGTCGCCTCTGCGACGATCTCCGTGTGGACTACCCCAACGACCAGGCCCCCGGCGCCCCCGTGCGCTCCGGTATCCCGGAGCACGGCCGAATCCCCAAGTACTACGCGGTGAAGGCCCAGATCGCCGCACTCCTCGACGAGTTGGGGGAGGGCGGCCTGATCCCGACCGAGCGCGACCTCTCCGAGCGGTACGAGGTCGCCCGCGAGACCGTGCGGCAGGCGCTGCGCGAACTCGTGCTGGAGGGCAGGCTGCGCCGGCAGGGCCGGGGCACGGTCGTCGCGGGTCCCAAGCTGGAGCAGCCGCTGTCCCTGGCCAGCTACACCGAGGGCGTACGGCGGCAGGGGCGCACCCCGGGCCGCAGCCTGGTCACCCTCGACCGCTTCCCCTGCACCGACGCACTGGCCGCCGAGACCGGGCTGACCCGCGGCGAACCCGTCTGGCACCTGGAGCGCGTCCTGCTCGCCGACGACGAGCGCGTCGGCCTCGAAAGCACCTACGTCTCCGTCGCCCGGGTCCCGCACCTCGACACCGACTTCGAGCCCGATTCGTCCTTCTACGGTTACCTCAACGCGCGCGGCATCCACTTCGGCGACGCCGACGAACGCATCGAGACCGTGCTCGCCACCCCGCGCGAGGCCCTCCTCATCGGCACCCCGCCCGCCCTCCCGATGCTGCTGATCCACCGGGTGTCCCGGGACACCGAGGGGCAGCCGCTGGAACGGGTCCGGGGCCTGTACCGGGGTGACCGCTTCTCCTTCACCACCCATCACAGGGGCTGACACCGGCCACAGCGGCTGACGCACCGGGCCGCCAAGAAGCTCTCGATTATCACGGATGCATAACGGGTCTAGCCCAAACGTGATGGGTCGTTCACGCTTTCGTTGGGAGCCGGACCTTTCCGGTTCCCGGATCCGGAGGAGCGTGACCGTCGTGAGAGTGACAGTCGTCGGAGGCGGCGTGGTGGGAACCATGCACGCCTGGCAAGCAGTGGAACGCGGCCACGAGGTCGTACAGATCGAGCGCGAGGCGGAGGCTCGCGGTGCTTCGTTGCGCAACTTCGGCCAGATCTGGGTGAGTGGCCGCGCAGGCGGTGAGGAACTCGAAACCGCCCTGCGCGCACGGGAGTTGTGGCAGGAGATCGGCGCCCGCGTCCCCGGGCTCGGCTTCCGTGCGAACGGATCGCTGACCCCGGTCAGGGGCGACCGCGAACTCGCCGTCGCCGAGGCCGCCGTGGCGCGGGAGGACTCGGCCGCGCGCGGCTACAAGCTCCTCACCCCCACCGAGGCCCGCGCCGTCAACCCCGCCCTGCGCGGCGACTTCACCGCCGCCCTGTACTGCGAGCGCGACGCGGCCGTCGAACCCCGCACCGCCCAACTCGCCCTGCGCGCCGAGCTGTCGAAGTCCCCGAACTACACCTTCCTGCCGGGCCGCGAGGTCCGCGAGGTCATCGGCGAGCACGCGGTGCGCGACGACCACGGCGACGTGCACGCCTCCGACACGGTCGTGCTGTGCACCGGCGCCTGGCTCGGCGGACTCGTCCGCGAACTCGCCGGGCCCGAACTCCCCGTCCGCCGCGTCCGGTTGCAGATGATGCAGACCGACCCGCTCGGCGAACCCCTCACCACCTCGGTCGCCGACGCGGACAGCTTCCGCTACTACCCCGCCTACCGCGGCCAGGCCCTGGACCGGCTCAACGCCGACCAACCGCAGCCGCCGACCCCGGCCGCGCACGCCATGCAACTCCTCATGGTGCAGCGCGCCGACGGCGGACTCACCATCGGCGACACCCACGAGTACGAGCACCCCTTCGCCTTCGACACCACCGAGGACCCCTACGACCATCTCGCCGAGGTCGTCGAGTCGTTCCTCGGCCGCCCGCTCCCGAAGATCCGCCGCCGCTGGGCCGGGGTGTACGCGCAGTGCACCGACCCCGCCCGCGTCGTCCACCGCCAACAGGTGCGCGACGGCGTCTGGCTGGTCACCGGACCGGGCGGCCGTGGCATGACCTGCTCCCCGGCGATCGCCGAGACCACCGCGAACGAACTGGACTGGTGACCCCCGTGACCTCCCTCATGAACCCCGTGACCCCCGACATCCGTCTCGTCGTCCTCGACATGGCCGGCACCACCGTCGCCGACGGCGGCCTCGTCGAGGAGGCGTTCACGGCCGCCGCCCGGCACCTGGGCGAGGAGCCCGCCGGCATGCTCGACCACGTCCGCGCCACCATGGGCGAGTCCAAGATCTCCGTCTTCCGCCACCTGTTCGGCGAGGAGAGCAGGGCCCAGGACGCCAACAAGGCCTTCGAGGCGGCGTACGCCGACCTCGTCGACGGCGGCCGGGTCGCCGCCCTGCCCGGCGCCCGCGAGACCATCGAGACCCTCAGGTCCCAGGGCCGTACGGTCGTGCTGACGACCGGCTTCGCCCGCGCCACCCAGGACGCGATCCTCGCCGCGCTCGGCTGGCAGGACCTCGCCGACCTCACCCTGTGCCCCGCCGACGCCGGCGGCCGGGGACGCCCGTACCCGGACATGGTGCTGACCGCCTTCCTCCGTACGGCGGTCGCGGCGGACGTACGCGAGACGGCCGTCGTCGGCGACACCTCGTTCGACATGCTCAGCGGGGTCCGCGCGGGCGCCGGTCTGGTCGCCGGTGTGCTGACCGGCGCGCACGGCGCGGACGCGCTGCGGGCGGCCGGGGCGCACCATGTCCTGGACGGCGTCGGGCAGTTGCCCGGAGTCCTCGCATGACGAACGGCATCCGCTTCGACTCCGTCACCGTCGCCTACGACGGCACCGTCGTCCTCGACGCCCTCGACCTCACCGTCGAACCCGGCGAGGTCATGGCCCTGCTCGGACCGTCCGGCTCCGGCAAGACCACCGCGCTGCGGGCGGTCGCGGGGTTCGTACGGCCGGTGTCGGGACGGGTGTTCCTCGGCGGCCGTGACGTCACCGGCCTGCCGCCCCACCGGCGGGGCGTCGGCATGGTCGTCCAGCAGTACGCGCTCTTTCCGCATCTGCGGGTCGAGGACAACGTGGCCTTCGGGCTCAAGGCACGGAAGGTGCCGCGGGGGGAGATCCGCCCGCGGGTCGCCGAGGCGCTGGAGATGGTCGGCATGGGCGAGTACGCCCGCCGCCATCCAAGGGAGTTGTCCGGCGGGCAGCAGCAACGGGTGGCCATCGCACGGGCGTTGGCCGTCCGGCCCGGGGTCCTCCTCCTCGACGAGCCCCTCTCCGCGCTCGACGCGCAGCTGCGCTCCGGGATGCTCGCCGAACTCGCGCGACTGCACCGCGAGTTGCCCGAGGTGTCGATCCTCTACGTCACCCACGACCAGGTCGAGGCGCTCACTCTGGCCGACCGGATCGCCGTCATGAACCGGGCCCGGCTCCAGGAGTGCGGGACACCGCGCGAGCTGTACCGGTCGCCCGAGAGCGAGTTCACGGCCTCCTTCGTCGGCAGCGCGAACCTGCTGCCGGTGAGCGTGGGGGAGCGGGGGGTGTTCCTCGGGGAGCGGCGGGTCGAGGCGCGGGGGGAGGTTCCGGGCGGCAGGGCGACCTTGTGCGTACGGCCGCATCTGGTCGGGCTCGGCGACGGGCCCAACCAACTCGCCGGTGTCGTACGGGAGATCCAGTGGCGCGGGGCCACGCACCGGCTGTACGTCGAGGTGGACGGGCGGCGGGTCATGGCCGACGTGCCGGAGCTGAGGAAGCCGCCCGTGTACGGGGACGAGGTGACACTGCACTTCGCGCCGGAGGACGCGGTGTTGCTCTCCGCCGGAGTCGGCGATGAGTGAGGTGGTCCGTCGGCCGCGCCCACGCGGTGGCAGCCGCATGCCGACCACGGCCCCGCGCTCCTGGGGATTCGCCCTGGTGCCCGTCGCCCTGCTCGGCCTCTTCTTCCTCTATCCACTCGCCCTCGTCGTCCGGCAGTCCTTCCAGCCGGCCGGCGCCTACGCCGACGTCTTCTCGTCCGAGTTGTTCCGTACCGCTCTGTGGACCACCGTGTGGATCGCCGTCGTGTCGACGATCGGGTGTCTGGTCCTCGGGTTCGTGCTCGCGCTGGTCATCGCGTTCGTGCCCTTCCCCGGAGCCAGGACGGTCGCCCGCTTCATCGACGTCTACCTCTCCTTTCCCTCCTTCCTCATCACGCTCGCCCTGCTCTTCATCTACGGCACGACCGGGATCGTCGGCTCGTTCCAGTTCCTCGCCACGCCGTGGGGGGTGCTGCTCGCGGAGATCACGTACTTCACGCCGTTCGTCATGCGGCCCCTGCTCGCCGCGTTCTCGCAGGTGGACACCGCGCAGCTGGAGGCGGCCAGTTCCCTCGGTGCGCGGGCTCCCCGGATCATCCGGCAGGTGATCCTGCCGGAGGCGCTGCCCGCGCTCGCGGCCGGCGGAAGTCTCGTGCTGGTGCTCTGTCTGAACGAGTTCGGGATCGTGCTGTTCACCGGCGCCAAAGGCGTCACGACGCTCCCCATGCTCGTCTACAGCAAGGCCATCCTGGAGTCGGACTACCCGGGCGCGTGTGTGGTCGCCGTCGTCAACGTCCTTCTGTCTGTGGGGCTCTACGGCCTCTACCGGGTGGTGAGCCGTCGTGCTGGTGCATAGCCGCAAGGCGAAGTGGACCGTGTGGCTGGTCTTCGCCGTCCTCTTCCTGCCGCTCTTCGCGCTGCCGCTCCTCGTCGTCCTCGGCGCCTCGTTCGCCACCAACTGGTCGGGTGTGCTGCCCTCCGGGTTCACCGGCTCCCACTACTCCGCCGCCACCCGGGGCGAGTCCCTCCAGGCGCTCACCACCAGCCTGCTCACCGCGCTCACCGCGAGTCTGCTGGCGCTGGGCATCGGGACCTGGACCGCGCTCGCCGCCGCAGGACTGGGCAAGCGCCAACGCCGCCTGATGGACGCGCTGTTCGTGCTGCCGGTCGCCGTGCCGTCCGTGGTGGTCGGGCTCGCGATCCTGGTCGCGTTCTCCAGGCCGCCGATGCTGCTCAACGGCACCCGGTGGATCGTGATCCTCGCCCACACCGTGCTCGTGACCGCCTTCGCCCACCAGTCCGTGTCCGCCGCGATCGTCCGGCTCGACCCGGCCTACGAACAGGCCGCCGCCTCACTCGGCGCCCGGCCGCTGTACGTCCTGTGGCGGATCCGGCTGCCGTTGCTGCTGCCGTCGCTCACCGCCGCCGCCGGACTCTGCTTCGCCCTGTCCATGGGGGAGTTGAGCGCCACGATGATGCTCTATCCGCCCGACTGGACCACGCTTCCGGTCCTCATTTACTCGGCCACCGACCGCGGTGCCCTGTTCGCCGGGTCCGCGCTCGCCGTGGTCCTCATGACGGCGACCCTGCTCGTGCTGCTCGTCGTCTCCCGGGTCCGGACCCGGGCCGTGTACCGCTGATCCCTTCGCACCACCTCAACCGACCTCACCACGCCAGGAGTTGGCCTCGCCATGCCCAGAACCACGCTCAAGATCGCCGTAGCCGTCTCGCTCTGCGCCACCCCGCTGCTCACCGCCTGCGGCGGCACCTCCGCCGCCTCCGACGCCAAGGTCGTCACCGTCTACAGCGCGGACGGCCTCAAGGGGGAGAACGGCGACGGCTGGTACGACCGGATCTTCAAGGACTTCGAGAAGCGGACCGGCATCCAGGTCAAGTACGTCGAGGGCGGCTCCGGCGAGATGGTGCAGCGCGCCGTCCGGGAGAAGAGCAACCCGCAGGCCGATGTCCTCGTCACCCTGCCGCCGTTCATCCAGCAGGCCGACGGCAAGGGGCTGCTGCAGAAGTACACCCCGGCCGGCGCCGACCGGGTGAGCGGCGCCGACAAGGCTGCCGACGGGACCTGGACGTCGGTCGTCAACAACTACTTCGGGTTCGTCTACAACAGGAAGCAGCTCACCCAGGCGCCGACCACCTGGGACGAACTCCTCGACGGCAAGTACAAGAACAAGCTCCAGTACTCCACGCCCGGGGTCGCCGGTGACGGAACGGCCGTCCTGATCAAGGCCATGCACGACTTCGGCGGCAAGGACGCGGCCCTCGCCTATCTGAAGAAGCTGCAGTCCAACAACGTCGGCCCGTCCGCCTCCACCGGCAAGCTCGCGCCCAAGGTCGACAAGGGTGAACTCCTCGTCGCCAACGGCGATGTGCAGATGAACTACGCCCAGTCCAAGACCATGCCGAACCTCGGCATCTGGTTCCCGGCGCAGCAGGGCGGCAGGCCCACCACCTTCGCCCTCCCGTACGCGGCCGGCCTCGTCACCAAGGCCCCGCACAGCGCCAACGGCAAAAAGCTCCTCGACTTCATGCTCAGCGCCGGGGCCCAGCAGCAGGTCAGCTCGATCGGCGGCGGCTTCAGCGCCCGCCAGGACGTCAAGGCCACCGACGCCAACGCGACCGCCCTGAGCGCGCTGATGAACGGCGTCGAGGTCTTCCAGCCGGACTGGGCGGACATCGAGAAGAACCTCACGTCGTACGTCGAGGACTGGCAGTCCGCCACCGGCAGCTGAGCAACGGCCCCTCAGGCACCGGCAGTTGATCCACCCGTCACCTACGGAGGTCCCCGTGTCGTCCCGTATGTCCCGCCGTACGTTCCTCGTCTCCGCCGCCGCGGTCGCCACCGCCGCCGGTCCGCTCAGCGGGCTCGTCCGCGCCGCGACCCGCACCCCCAAGGTCCTCGTCGTAGGACTCGACGGCTGTCTGCTCAGCCGCGTCAAGGACGCCGACGCCCCGAACCTGGACGCCCTGATGGCGGCCGGGCTCACCGCGCCCAGCAGCATCTACGCCGACCCGCTCGCGCCCACCCTCTCCGGGCCCGGCTGGTCCACGATCATCACCGGGGTCTGGCCCGACAAGCACCTCGTCAAGGACAACGCCTTCACCGGCGCCCAGTTCACCCGGTACCCCGACTTCCTCACCCGCGTCGAGACGGCCAAGCCCCAGCTCGTGACGTACGCGGTCGCGTCCTGGGCGCCGATCACCGACACCGTGTTCTCGTCCGCGGTGGACACCCGGGTCTCCACCCCGAGCGCCGAGTACGACACCGGCACCACCTCCCGCGCGGTCGCACGACTGCGGGACGGCAACCCGGACGCGGTGTTCGTGCACCTCGACAACATCGACCACGCGGGCCACAGTTACGGCGCCGCCTCCCAGCAGTACCTGGACGCCATCCACACCGCCGACGCCCAACTCGGCCAGATCGTCGCCGCGTTGAAGGCCCGGCCGACCTACGCGGCCGAGGACTGGCTGATCATGGTCACCGCCGACCACGGCCACACCGACCCGGGCGGCCACGGCGGCTCCACGCTCCAGGAGCGGCAGACCTTCCTGATCGCGAACGGGCCGACCGTGGCGGCCGGTTCGGTGCGCTACGACGTGAAGATGCCCGACGTCGCCGTCTCCGCGCTCGCCCACCTCGGCGTCGCCGTCGACCCGGCCTGGGGACTCGACGGGCGCCCGCTCCAGCAGCCGCAGCCGGACGAGTTCGACGCCCTGCGCGGCCGGCTGACGGCCCGCGTCGACGAGACCGGCATCCCCGCGGGCGTCCTCGGCTTCACCCACACCCCGCCGGCCGGCTGGTCGGTGGACAACACGGCGATGGGCACCGGCGGGGTCACCGAGTGGCGCGGCTGGTCCTTCACCACCGACGAGTTCTGGACCCAGGCCCAGCGCGACCAGAGCCGCGAGTCCAACGTCCGCGCCCGCAACGTCTTCGCGGTCGCCGACGGCGACGAGTGGAGCGACAAGGCACTCTCCGGCACCTTCGACTCCACCCTCGTCAGCCCGGCCTACCCGGTGACCGGCGGCCGGGCCGCGACCCTCACGTACACCACGTACTACCGGCAGGAGTCCCCGCAGAAGGGCGAGGTACTCGTCTCCTACGACGGCGCGGCGCCCGTCTCCGTCCGCACCTACACGGCCGACGTGCCCTCGCGCACCGAGACGGTCACGCTCCAGATCCCGGCCGGCGTGACCACGGCCCGGCTGCGTTTCCGCTACACCGGCGGCAACAACTGGTACTGGGTGATCGACGGAGTCCGGCTGAGCCAGTCCTGACTAGGGTGGGGGGCGTCGGTACGGCGCGGTTCCGGCACTCCCCGCCCACCGCAGGCACGCAACGCCAGGAGACAGAGCACATGGCAGACCGCAAGCCCATCGAATCGTGGCTCACCGACATGGACGGTGTCCTCATCCACGAGGGCGTACCGATCCCCGGCGCCGACGCCTTCCTCAAGAAGCTGCGGGAGTCCGGCCGGCCCTTCCTGGTGCTGACCAACAACTCGATCTACACCCCGCGCGACCTGCACGCCCGGCTGCGCCGGATGGGCCTGGAGGTGCCGGTCGAGTCGATCTGGACCTCGGCGCTCGCCACCGCCCGCTTCCTGGACGACCAGCGCCCGGGCGGCACGGCGTACGTCATCGGCGAGGCCGGTCTCACCACCGCGCTGCACGACATCGGCTACATCCTCACCGACCACGAGCCCGACTACGTCGTCCTCGGCGAGACCCGCACCTACTCCTTCGAGGCCATGACGAAGGCGGTACGGCTGATCGAGGCGGGCGCCCGCTTCATCTGCACCAACCCGGACGAGACCGGCCCCTCCACCGAGGGCCCGCTGCCCGCGACCGGCGCGGTGGCCGCCCTGATCACCAAGGCGACCGGCAAGCAGCCGTACTTCGCGGGCAAGCCCAACCCGCTGATGATGCGCACCGGGCTGAACGCGATCGGCGCGCACTCCGAGACCAGCGCGATGATCGGCGACCGCATGGACACCGACGTCCTGGCCGGCATGGAGGCCGGAATGCAGACGTTCCTGGTGCTCACCGGTCTGACCCGGCCCGAGCAGGTGGAGAACTTCCCCTACCGCCCGTCCAAGGTCGTCGACTCCATCGCGGACCTGGTCGACCGCATCTGACCCACCCCGTTCCGCACTCGCCCGTTCGGAGCAACGGAACGCCGTCAGGGATGCGCGCGGCGGCGGCGAGGAGGAGTCTCCAGATATCTGGAGGTTCACGATGGGTTCACTGAAAGTCACTCTCTGTGCCGGTGTCGCGGTGGTCCTCGCGGCACTCACCCCCACGGCGTACGCGGCGGACGGAGGCGGAGGCGGAGTCTCGGTGACCCCCGCCTCCCCGGCCCCCGGCGCCGACGTCGCCCTCAGGATCAGCGGCTGCGCCGGTACGACGGGCACCGCGGCCTCGGCCGCCTTCGTCGCCGACGCGCACCTCACGGGCGCGTCCGGCACCCTCGCCGGCGAGACCCGGGTCCGCGGCACGCTGGAGCCGGGCAGCTACGACGTGAAGATCACCTGCGGGAGCCTGACGGTCAAGGGCGCCATCAAGGTCGTGGACGGCGCCTCTCCGCCCGCGACGGCACAGCCCTCGGGGCAGCCGCCCGCCTCGCCCGTCGCCCCCGTGCACGCGGGCGGCGGCGGTACGGCACCCATGGCGGCCGTGGACGCGCGGGCCGCCGGTCCCGGGACCGCGCACGCGGTGGTGGGTCTCCTGCTGGCCGGTGTCGCCGCGGCGGCCGTGGCGCTGCGCAGCGCCCGCCGGAGCCGCAGGACGGGCTGACCCGCCATGTTCGATCACGACGGGCCCGCCGAGCACGGGCGCTCCGCCGGCACCGGACGGCTGCTGACCGGGGTCGCCTGGGCCGTGCTGCTGCTCGGGCTGTGGCTGTGGGGGCAGCACCTGACCGACATCCGGCAGGGAATGTCGGCGCCGGCGACCGGAGACATGGCGGCCGTCGGCCGGCCCCCGGAGGCCGAACTCCCGCCCGCCGCCAAGCCGTTGGGCAACGCGCTGCCGCAGCGCGTCGACATCCCCCAACTCGCCGTACAGGCACCGGTGGTGGCCCGCCCGCTCGACGCGCAGGGCGCGATCGATCCACCGCCCTTCGACCAGCCCGGCGTGGTCGGCTGGTACGCCGGCGGCGTACGGCCGGGCGCCGCGGGGACCGCGCTGCTGGTCGGGCACGTCGACACCGAGACCAGCCCCGCCGTGTTCTACAGGCTCAGCACGCTCCGTCCGGGCCGCACGATCCGGGTGATCCGCGACGACGGCAAGGTCGCCGAGTTCACCGTCGACGACGTACGCGTCCTGACCCGCGACCACTTCGACGCCCAACAGGCCTACGGCACACGGCAGTCGGGCCGGGCCGAGCTGCGGCTGATCACCTGCGGCGGCTCCTTCGACCGGGCCAGCCGCAGCTACACGGCGAACGTGGTCGTGTCCGCCTATCTCACCGGCACCGGAGTGTGACAACCGGGCCCGGCCGACGGCCCGCTCCCCCCTGAAGCCGCCGACCGGGCTGGTCCTCGACCGCACACGCACGGGCTGCGGGAGTAACCCGGCGAACGGTGCGGGAGGTCTGGAAAACTCGTGGACGAAGTGGACTGGCCGGGGGCCGGGGCCGTCGGAAAAGACTCTAGAACGAATGGGCGTCCGGGCCTAGAGGGCGAATGACCTCTCGTCCCGCACCAGTTGCTCTGTGTCATATGCGCTGGTCACTGTCGATCCGCCGGACCCCGCACCGAGCCACCGCGAACCCCGGACGGGTCCCTCCCCGCGCCCCGCCCGGACCACCCGCCAGCGCTCGGCGAGCATCCCCTTCGCCTGCTCGATCCGCACCCGGCTCGACAGGGCCTCCTGCAACTGCCCCGCCAGGGAACGGCATCGGGTGTACGCCCGCTGGTTCTCCAGACCCAGCGCGGCGGCGTCGGCGAGCGCCTGCGCCATCAGCACCTCCGAACTCCCCACGCCGGAAGCCCTGTCGGGCGTGCTCGGCACGAACACGTTGAGCGCGCCGAGCAGGGTGTCCCGCCGCCGCACCGGCACCGCGAAGGTCGCCACGATGCCGTGCCGCAGCGCCCGCTCGGTGAACTCCGGCGAGCGGGCCGCCGCGTGGGCAACACCGATCGCCACGGGCGGAACGGCGCGCCCGGAGCCGTAACACTCCAGACAGGGCCCGCCGGAGTGCTGGGCGGCCAGCAGATCGAGGGCGAGGTCCTCCCGGCGGCTGCTGCCGGCCAGCGACACCGGCTCACCGGCGTCGATCAGCATGACCCCGGCGGCCCGGGCGGGCACCAGCTCCACGCAGTGATCGGCCAGCCGCCGCAGATGGGCCCCGGTGTCGAAGCTGTCCGTCAGGGTGTCGGCGATCTCCAGCAGCGCCGCGGCGAACCGCCCCTCCCGGGTCCTGTGCTCCATGACGGCCGCCTCTCCCTGCCCGGCCCGAGGCCGGTGCAGGCGTCAACTCCTCGTGGGGCGCGGGTCATACGCGTTCGTTGGGGACGGCGCGGGGTTCCTGCGGCGCGGTCGTGGACAGTCGTGTGCGGACGTTGTCGAAGTGCTCCCTTATGGCGTTCTCGGCCCGCTTCGCATCCCCGGAGCGGACCGCGTCGAGGATCTCCCGGTGCTGGCGGCAGGTGACCCCGGGGTCCTGCGGGCCGGTCGCGAGATCGGTGTGGACGCGGTGGAAGGCGTCCCAGAACGCGTCCAGGACCTCGCTCAGCAGCGCGTTGTCCAGCCCTCGGTAGAGCGTGGCGTGGAAGGCGCGGTCGGTGGCCGCGAGACCGATCCCCTCGGCGGCCTCCCGCTCCATCCGCCGTACCAGCGCGTCGAGTTCGGCCAGGTCCCGGTCGGGCAGCCGTCCCGCGAGCCGGGCGACGAGGCCCGACTCCACGGCCTCCCGCAGTTCGAGCAGCTGGAGCAGGCTGTCCTCGCCCCGGTGGTGCCCGGCGACCGTACGGAACGCGAGGCCCTCGACCATCGGCGCGAGCGACATCGGGCCGACGTACGTCCCGAACCCGTGCCGGATCTCGACGATGCCCATCGCCTGCAGCGCCTTGAGCGCCTCGCGCACCGAGTTCCGGCTCGCGCCGAGGAACACCATCAGCTCGGGCTCGGTCGGCAGCGGGGCCCCGGAGGGCAGCCGACGGTCGAGGATGAGCTTCTTGATTCGCTCTTGCAGGTCACGGGCTGCCATGGCCAGAGGGTATCCGGCCAATCGGGGGGAGAGCGGTGTTCCGCCCGCACGGATGTTCCCGCCACCGGGAGACACCGCCCACGCAAAAGGCCCTCCGGCGATGCGGAGGGCCTTTGCTGTCTGTGCGCCGCCAGGGACTCGAACCCCGGACCCGCTGATTAAGAGTCAGCTGCTCTAACCAACTGAGCTAGCGGCGCCTGCTGACCTGGACAACTCTACCGGACGGTGAAGGGTGCTCCGGACCACGCTCCTCCCGCCGTCCCGGCCGGTGTACATCATTCGGACCGTCAACATGCGAGTCCGGAAGACAGTTGAGAAACTGGCGGACGTGCACGAGCGCGCATATTTCCACCTGGAGTGTGAGGGGCATCGCATGGAGACTCCGGTATTCGAGGAATTCGATCCCGCGAGCGATTGCGACTGCCCCGGATGTGTTCAGCGGCGACGCCTCACGCCGTGTTCCGCGACCGGCCGTACCGGCGGTCACCTCGCCACCCGGCGGGTCCTCGTGATCGCCGCCGCCGCGTCCGCCGCGATCACCGCGGGGCACACCGCACCGGCCGCGGCGGCCCCCCACGCACCGGCCCGACCCGGCGCTCCCGCAGCTGACAACGGTGACGAACCCGCCACCCCGCAGGGCACCAAGGCCCCCCTCCACGGCCCGGGCGGGAAGCCGGCCGGTGCCCTCAAGGCCCCCACGACCACCCGCGCGGAGATCATCAACCGGGCCAAGACCTGGATCGCGGCGCAGGTGCCGTACAGCATGAACGCGTACTGGTCGGACGGTTACCGGCAGGACTGCTCGGGGTTCGTCTCGATGGCCTGGGGGCTGCCGGGGAACGAATGGACCGGAAGTCTCGACCAGTACGGGGTGCGTATTTCCAAGGAGGAACTGGAGCCCGGCGACATTCTCCTGTTCCACAATCCGGCGAACCCCGAGAAAGGCTCGCACGTCGTCATTTTCGGCGGCTGGACCGACTACACGCACACCTACTACATCGCCCTGGAGGAGACCCCTTCGCACGCCCGCCGGCAGTCCACCCCGTACGCGTACTGGAGCCACTCGGAGAGCTATGTCCCCTACCGCTACAAGGGCCTGACGGGCGGCACGGAAGGGGCCACCCCGGTGACGCCGGTGGACGCCGGCAAGGTGACCACGCCGTATCCGGGAGCGTCGTTCTTCGGCCCCGGCGCCGACAACAAGTACGTCACCCAGCTCGGCACGATGCTCGTGGCCCGGGGCGCCGGCTCGTACTACACGTCGGGTCCCGGCCCGCGCTGGTCGGACGCGGACCGCCGGGCCACCCAGGCCTTCCAGCTCGCCCAGGGCTGGACCGGCGCGGACGCGGACGGCCTGCCCGGCCCGCAGACCTGGAACCTGCTCGTCACCGGCAAGGGCAGGAACATCGGCGGCACGGCGCCCGTGGGAGCGGCGGGCCCGCCCGCACCGTCCTCGCACGGTGTCCCCGGCTACCCGGGCAAGGCGATGTTCCGCCCCGGCGCGAACAACAAGTACGTCACCCAGCTGGGAAAGCAGCTGGTCAAGAAGGGCTTCGGCAGGTACTACACGACCGGCCCGGGTCCGCGCTGGGGCGAGCCGGACCGGCGCAACGTCGAGGCCTTCCAGCGCGCCCAGGGCTGGCGCGGCGGCGCGGCGGACGGCTATCCGGGCCCGGAGACCTGGCGCCGCCTCTTCTCGTGAGCCCACACACCCGAGCACTGTCATCACGCATCTGGCGCGGAGGCTGGAGGCACCTATGAGCACGACGACCACTTCACAGACGCCCGAGAACGAGGGCCCGCCCGAGGGGCCGAGCCGTCCCGCGCGGCTCATCCAGAACGAGGCGACCACCGAGATCCCCGTCCACCTGCTGTTCCGCGACGACCCCGACCCGGTCTCGGTGCCGCTCAGGCCCGCGGTCGTGGCGCGCCGCCGCGGCACCAGCGAGCAGCCCCGCTTCCGCCGCCCGGTCCCGGCCAGGCCGCGCCCGGCCCCGGAGGTCGACCCCGACCTGGTGGAACGTCCCGCCCGGGTGCTGCCGGGAGCGGCGGGCGTGCTCGCCGGTTCGTGCGGAGTGGCCGGCTGTCTCGCCACCTCGTGGTGGGCGGGCATGCTGCCCCCGCTCGCGACGGAGGCGCTGCGCCTGCCGTTCTACGCCGGTGCCGGACTCGGTCCCGCGCAGTGGGCCGCGTACGCCGGTGCGGGCGCGCTCGGGCTGTTCGGCTTCGGCGGGCTGGCCCGGGGCCGTACCGGGCGGGCCTGGGTGCTCGGTCTGTTCGGCCGCTACCGGGGGACCGTCCGGCGCACCGGCCTGATGTGGGTCAACCCGCTGCTGCTGCGCCGTCGGGTCGACGTCCGGCTGCGGCACTGGCGCGGTGAGCCGATGCCGGCGGCCGACGCGAACGGGGTCGCGCTGCGGGTGGTGACGCTGGTGGTGTGGCGGGTGCGGGACACCGCGCGGGCCACGCTCGGGGTCGAGGACCACGAGACGTATCTGCGCGAGTGCGTGGAGGCGGCGCTCGCCCGGGTGCCGGTGGAGCCGCCGGGCGGTGGCGCGAAGGGCGCCGCCGGCCTGGCCGCCGACGCGCTGACCCGGCTGGTCGCGGCGGACGCGGCGCCGGTCGGCATCGAGGTGTTCTCGGTGCGCCCGGTCCGGGTGGAGTACGCCCCGGAGGTCGCCGCCGCGATGACCCGCCGCCGTATCGCCACGCTGGACGCGCAGCAGCGGGCGACGATGCTCACGTCGGTCGTCGACTCCGTGGAGGACACGGTGACGCGGCTGACCATGCGGGGTCTGGTGGAGCTGGACGACTACGAACGCAAGGCGTTGGTCAAGGACTTGACCGTCGCGTTCTGCTCGGGACGGGGAGAAGCCACGCCGTGAGCGGTATGGACACGGTCAAGTAAGGGCAATAATCTGGGACTTGGTCTAGACCTGCACGGCTCACGGAACTCCCCACACGTTCTCCAGGAGCGGCAGCATGCGCAAAAAGACCAAGTGGTACGCCGGTGTGCTCGGGCTCACCACGGCCGGGGCCGTCGTGCTCTCGTCCGGTGCCGCCAGCAGCCACGGCTACACCGACCTCCCCATCAGCAGGCAGAAGCTCTGCGCCAACGGCACGGTGACGAACTGCGGTGACATCCAGTACGAGCCGCAGAGCGTCGAGGGCCCCAAGGGCTTCCCGGGGGCAGGCCCCGCCGACGGCCAGATCTGCAACGGCGGGATCAGCCGTTTCGCCCAGCTCAGCGCGCCGAAGACGCCGTCCGGCGGCGCGTGGCCGACGACCAGGGTGACGGGCGGTCAGTCGTACACGTTCCGCTGGCAGTTCACCGCGATCCACGCCACCACGGACTTCAAGTACTACGTCACCAAGGCGGGTTGGAACCAGAACCACAACCTGGCCCGCTCGGACCTCAACACCACCCCGTTCCTCACCGTCCCCTACAACGGCCAGCGCCCCTCGTCGTCCACCATCTCCCACACCGGCACACTGCCGTCCGGGCTCTCCGGCCACCACGTGATCGTCGCGGTGTGGACGATCGCGGACACGACCAACGCGTTCTACTCCTGCTCGGACGTCACCTTCTGAGCACCGCCTGAGCCGGTCCGGTGTCCTCCGGGGACGGGTTCCCGCCAACGGGCGGTTCCTGACCTCGGAGGACACCGGGGAAACGCCGACGACTTCCCGGGTCCGCGCTCTCCACATCTGACGGTACGTCAACTACCGTGCGCCTCCATGGAGTCCACGAGGCGTACCGTCGCGGAACTCGTCCGGGCGCGGTGGGGTGACCACCGGCCGGGGCTGTGGTGCGGACAGCGGGTGCTCACGCACCACGAGGTGGCGGCCGGCGCCGCGGCCAGAGCCGCGCTCCTCACCGACCTGCTGCCGCCCGGCGCGCCGCCGCACATCGGCGTCCTGCTCGACAACACCCCCGAATATCCGCTGTGGTTGAGCGCGGCGGCCCTCGCGGGCGCGGCCGTCGCCGGTGTCAACCCCACCCGCCGCGGTCCCGAGCTCGCCCGCGACATCCTGCACACCGAGTGCCGGATCCTGGTCACCGAACACACCCACCTCCCGCTCCTCGTGGACCTTCGACTCCCGGACGTGGACGTGCTGGTGACGGACTCCCAGCCCTACGCCGACCTCCTCGCCCCCTACGCGGACGCGCGACCGGACGCCTTCGACCGGGCCACCCCCGACGACCGCCTCCTGCTCTACTTCACCTCCGGTTCCACCGGCGCCCCGAAGGCCGCGATCTGCACCCAGGGCCGCCTGGCGGCAGCGGGGAAGTCCCTGGTCGACAGCTTCGGGGTCCGTCCGGACGACGTGCACTACGTCTGCATGCCGATGTTCCACGGCAACGCGGTCATCGCCGACTGGGCGCCCGCGCTGGCCGCCGGGGCGGGGGTGGCGCTGCGGCGGCGGTTCTCGGCGTCGCGGTTCCTGGACGACGTACGGACGTACAGGGCCACGTACTTCACCTACGTCGGCCGTGCCGTCCAGTACGTGCTGGCCACCGAGGAGCGCGCCGACGACCGGGACAACCCGCTGCGCATGGGCTTCGGCACGGAGGCGGGGGCGGTGGACGCGGCGGCGTTCGAGCGGCGGTTCGGGGTGCGGCTGGTGGAGGGGTACGGGTCCTCGGAGGGCGGGGCCGCGGTGCAGTGGTCGCCGGGGACACCGGCCGGGGCGGTCGGCCGGGCGGCGCCCGGGCTCGCCGTACTCGATCCGCGGACGCGGGCCGAATGCCCGCCCGCGGCCTTCGACGCGTCCGGGCGGCTGCTCAACGGGGAAGCGGCGATAGGGGAGTTGGTCAACCGCGCGCCCAACCCCTTCGAGGGGTACTGGCGCAATCCCGAGGCGGACGCGGAGCGGCGCAGGGCGGGCTGGTACTGGACCGGCGACCTCTTCTACCGCGACACCGACGGCTACCTCTACTTCGCCGGCCGCACCGACGACCGCCTCCGCGTCGACGGCGAGAACCTCGCCGCCGCAATGATCGAGAACATCCTCGCCCGGTACGACGGCGCCGATGCCGTGGCCGTCTACGCCGTACCGGACCCGGTCACCGGCGACCAGGTCATGGCGACCGTCGCGGGCCGCTTCGACCCCCTCGACTTCGCGGAGTTCCTGCTGGCCCAGCCCGACCTGGGCACGAAGATGGCACCCCGGTTCGTGCGGGTGGTCGAGCGGATGCCGGTCACCGCGACCAACAAGATCCACCGGGCGGGGCTCAGGAGGGAGGGGATCCGGTGCGCCGATCCGGTGTGGTGGCGGCCTGCGGGGGAGACGTCCTACCGTCGGCTGACCCCGGAGGACGCCGAAGCATGGTGTGCGCACACGACGACGGCGGGGCAGGTCCGCGTCGTCCGCGAACCTGCCCCGCCGTCGTCATCGTGCGCCGCCAGGGACTCGAACCCCGGACCCGCTGATTAAGAGTCAGCTGCTCTAACCAACTGAGCTAGCGGCGCGTGACTCACGCCTCCCGCTGGATCTGTGTCTCGCGGAGGGCGACGAGAAAATACTACCTGGTCCGGAGGGGTGCTCCGAACCAGGTCTCAGATGGTCAGGGAGAGCAGGAGCGGACCCGCCTCCCGGTTCAGGGTGTCGGCCGCCTGGCGCAGGCGGTGGGCGTGCTCGACCGGGAGCGAGAGGGCGAGGCAGCCCACCGAGGCACCGGCCGTGATCGGGACGGCCGCGCAGACCGTGCCCACCGCGTACTCCTGGAGGTCGAGGTGGGGGACGGTCGGCGGCTGGTTCTCCAGCCGGGAGAGCAGCAGCCGGTCACTGGTGATCGTGCGCGAGGTGAGCCGGGCCATCTTGTGCCGGGAGAGATGGTCCCGCCGGCCGTTGTGGTCGAGCTGGCCCAGCAGGCTCTTGCCGAGCGCGGTCGCGTGCGCGGAGACGCGGAAGTCGACCCACTCGTTGACCGCCGGGGTGGTGGGCCCGGCCGCGTACTGGGTGATCGTGACCTCGCCGTCGACGTACCGGCTGACGTAGACCGCCGCGCCGAGCGAGTCCCGCAGCCGGTCCAGGGTCCGCTGGACCTGCTCGCGCACCGCCAGCTCCCGGCCGGACGCGGAGCCGAGCCGGCTGAGGGACTCCCCGGTGACGTAGGCGCCGTCGCTGAGCTGCTCGACGTAGCCCTCGCGGCGCAGGGTCCGCAGCAGTATCGTCAGGCGGTCCTTGCCGAGGCCGGTGGTGCGGGCGAGTTCGGTGTCCGTGACACCGGTGGAGTGCCCGGCGACTGTCTCCAGGATGCGCAGTGCGTCCTGTACCGAGTGGTGGGGCGCGGTCGGCTCGTGCATCAGCGCCACGGTGTTTCTCCCTGCGCTCGCTTTTCTGGACCGTGATACCGGACAGCGAATCCCTTCCACGATAGCTGTCAAACGGCCGAAGTGGAGCGGCTGTTGGCGAGAATGTGGCCCGCCCCGCACCCTCCGAACTGCGGCGCGAATCCTTTGGCATATGTCTTCGTCATGCCACGTGACGTGGACCTTGGGTGTTCGAATGCTCACCCGACGTAGTTGAACAATTGTCAAAGAATGGCGCCGAGAAATTCCCGCGTCCGTTCTTGTTCCGGATCGCCGAAGATCCGCTCCGGCGGACCCGATTCGATGACCTTCCCCGAGTCGAACATCAGCACCTGGTCTGAAATGTCCCGGGCGAAATTCATCTCGTGGGTCACGCAGAGCATCGTGATGTCGGTGGTGCGGGCGATGTCCCGCAGCACGTCGAGCACGCCCGCGACCAGCTCCGGGTCGAGCGCGGAGGTCACCTCGTCCAGCAGGAGGATCTGCGGCCGCATCGCCAGCGCCCGCGCGATGGCGACACGCTGCTGCTGGCCGCCGGAGAGCTGGGTCGGGCGGGCGCCCGCCTTGTCGGCGAGGCCGACCAGGTCCAGCAGTTCCAGGGCGCGCGCCTCCGCCTCCTCCTTGGGCAGGCCGAGGACGGTGACCGGCGCCTCGGTGACATTGCGCAGCACGGTCATGTTCGGGAACAGGTTGAACTGCTGGAAGACCATCCCGATCTTCTTGCGGATCTCCCGGACCTGCTTCTCCGGCGCGGGGAAGAGCTGCTCGCCGTCGACGGTGATCGTGCCCTCGTCCGGCTTGGTCAGGGTCATCAGCAGCCGCAGGATCGTGGTCTTGCCCGACCCGGACGGTCCGATCAGCGTGACGTGCTTGCCGGACTCCACGGAGAAGTCGAGGTCGTCGAGCACGGTGTTGGACCCGAAGCGCTTGGTGACATGGTCCAGGCGGATCAACTCGCTGCCGTCCACCGGGGGGTTGGCGTGGGCGTCGGGTTCCTTCATCAGGGGCGTGTCAGCGGACAAGGCGTCGCTCCAGGGCTCGGATCAGCAGGGAGGCGGGATAGGAGATGAGGATGAAGGCCACACCGATCACCGTGATGGGCTCGGTGAACTGGAAGTGGTCCTGGGAGAACAGCCGGGCCCGGCCCATCAGTTCGAGCACGGTGATCACCATGAGGATCGGGGTGTCCTTGAGCATCGCGATCACGTAGTTGCCGAGCGCAGGGACCACCCGGCGGATCGCCTGCGGCAGGATCACGGCCGTCCAGGTCCTGCGCACCGGCAGGTTCAGCGCGGTCGCCGCCTCCCACTGGCCGACCGGCACCGCCTCGATGCCCGCGCGGTAGACCTGCATCGTGTACGTCGAGTAGTGCAGCCCGATCGCGCAGACACCGGTGGTCAGCGCCGAGAAGGTCAGGCCCCACTCGGGCAGCACGTAGAAGAGGAAGAAGAGCTGGACCAGCAGCGGGGTGTCCCGGACGAACTCGGTGACGATCCCGACCGGCCAGCGCACCCAGCGCGTCGGCGTCCGCATCAGCAGCGCCCACACCAGCCCGAGGGCGAACGAGATCAGCGATCCGAGGACCAGGATCTGCAGGGTGACCTTCAGGCCGTCCCAGAAGTACGGCATGAAGTCGCTCACGGCGTTCCAGTCCCACTTCACGAGACCCCACCTCCGACACCCACGGTCCGGCCCCGCCGGGACTCGGTGCTCGCGGGCCCCTTGCCGACGCCCGCCTTCAGCTTCTTCTCCAGCCCGCGCATCAGCCGGGTGAGGGCGAACGCGATCACGAAGTAGATCAGCAGGACGTACGTGTAGATCTCCGCGCTCTGCTGCAGCGCGAGGCGCACCAGGTTGGCGCTGAAGGAGAGATCGCCCATGCCCATGACCGAGACCAGGGCGGTGCCCTTGAGGAGTTCGATCAGGAGGTTGGAGAAGGGCGGGATCATCTCGGGGACCGCCTGCGGCAGCAGGATCAGCCGCATCCGCTGCCAGGGCGTGAAGCTCAGCGCGACCCCGCCCTCCTGCTGCGCCGGGTCGACCGCGTTCAGCGCGCCGCGCACGATCTCCGTGCCGTAGGCGCCGTAGGTCAGACCGAGGGCGAGGGTGCCGGCCCACAGGGGGACCAGCTGCCAGCCGAAGGCGACCGGGAGGACGAAGAACACCCAGAAGATCATGACGAGGGCGGAGGTGCCCCGGAACACCTCGGTGTAGAAGCCCGCGAGGAAGCGGACGATCCACAGCCGGTGGGTGCGGGCGATGCCGACGACGAACGCCACGGCGGTCGCCAACAGCGCGCTGAACACGAGGAGTTGGACGGTGGTCCAGACCCCCTTGAGGACGAGTTCCCAAAGGCCTGAGGTCATCCGCCGCAGAGCTCCTTCGCGGTGAGGTCCGTCATCTCGGCCTGGGTGAACCCGAAGGGCCGCAGAATACGGAGGAGTTCGCCGCTTTTCTTGAGCTTGCGCAGCTCGACGTTGAAGGCGTCCCGCAGCCTGGTCTCGGTCTGCCGGAACGCGAACGCGCCGCCGTCGATGTGGGGTTTGCCGTCGACCAGCGGTGCGAAGGCGTCGGTCGCCTCCGCCTTCGCCGACTTCCGCACGACCGCGCGGGTGGTGACCGCCGTACCGGCGAAGGCGTCGACGCGGCCCGCCTCCACGGCGTTCAGCCCGGCGACCTGGTCCGGCACGATCAGGATGTCGCTCTGCTTGTACCCGGCCTCGACCGCGTACTGGATCTCCGCGTACCCGGTCCCGGTCGCGAACCTGGCCTTCTTCTCGACGACGTCCTTGTAGGTGTGGAGCCCCTTCGGATTCCCCTTGCGGACGATGAAGGAGTCGAGCATCTGGTAGTCCGGGTCGGCGAAGATGACCTGCGCGCAGCGCTCCGGGTTCACGTACATCCCGGCGGCCACGACGTCGAACTGCTGCGAGTTCAGGCCGGGTATGAGGGAGCCGAACTCGGTGGGCACGGGCTGCACCCTGTCCACGCCGAGCCGCTTGAAGATCGCCTCGGCCAGCTTCGGCGCCTCACCGGTCAGCCGGCCGTCCTTGTCGATGTACCCGAACGGGATCTCGCCCGCGATCCCCAGCCGTACGACGCCCTGCGCCTTCAGCCGGGCGAGCAGATCACCGCCGTTCGCCGTCGACGCGGTGGCCACCCGGCTGCAGCCGGCCGCGCCCAGCGCACCGGCCGCCGCCACCCCGCCGAGCAGTGCCCGGCGGGTGGGGCCCGGCGTGTGACCGGATGTGTGTCTGTCGTTCCCAATTGGTGGAGCCATGGGCGCGCAGCTACCCGACCGCTCCCGGGTTATGCACCCTGGACGGCATGACGGATCACTTCATCGAGGTCTCACTCGCAAAGCGGAACGTCCATTGCCGGGCAGAACTGCTGGTGGAACGCGCGCCGCTGACGTGCGCGGCGATCTGGAACGCACTCCCGCTCGTCGGCGACGTCTACCACGCCAAGTACGCACGCAACGAGATCTACGCCCTTTTCCCGCCATTCGCGGAATCGGAACCCCCGCTGGAAAACCCCACGGTCACTCCCATACCGGGCGATCTCTGCTATTTCGCCTTCGCCGGCACGGAACTCGGCACGAAGGCCTACGGCTACGACCGCGAGGTCCGCGCCGGCACCACGGTCGTCGACCTGGCCCTGTTCTACGAACGCAACAACCTCCTCCTCAACGGCGACGTGGGCTGGGTCCCCGGCATCGTCTGGGGCCAGGTGGTCGAGGGCCTGGACGAGATGGCGGAGGCCTGCAACGACCTGTGGCGGACGGGGGCGGCGGGGGAGAGCCTCAGCTTCCGGCGGGCCTGACCTCGCAGGGCGCGGCCCCGTCCAGCGCGTGGGCCGCGCGCAGCACCAGCTCGTCCCGGTGCCGGGCCGCCACGATCTGCATCCCGACCGGCAGCCCGTCGCCGTCGCTCCCCACGGGGACGGTGACGGCGGGCTGCTGGGTCAGGTTGAAGGGATAGGTGAACGGGGTCCAGCCGGTCCAGCGGCGGTACCCGGAACCCTTCGGCACCTCGACCCCCGCCTCGAAGGCGGTGATCGGGAGCGTCGGCGTGACCAGGAGGTCGTAGCGCTCGTGGAACAGGCCCATCCTGCGGCCGAGTTCCATACGGGCGTCCACCGCCGCCAGATAGTCCAGCGCGGAGAGACGCGCTCCCGCCGCGCAGATCTCCCGCAGCCCGGGATCGAGCAACTCCCGCTGCCGCGGGGAGAGTTTCTGCGTTACCCGGGCCGCGCCGCTGAACCACAGCGTGTGGAAGGCGTCCACCGGGTCGCTGAAGTCGGGGTCGGTCTCCTCGACGTACGCGCCGAGCGCGGCCAGCCGCTCCACGCCCCGCCGTACCGCCGCCGCGACCGCCGGACGCACCGCGACCTGGCCGCCGAGCGACGGCGAGTACGCGATCCGCAGCCCGCGCACACCGTCCGCGAGGCCCTCGCCGTACCGGCCCGGCGGCCGGTCGAGGCCCGACCAGTCGCGGGCGTCCGGGACACCGATCACGTCCAGCAGCAGCGCCGCGTCCGCCGCGTCCCGCGCCATCGGCCCGACGTGCGACAGCGTGCCGAACGCGCTCGCCGGGTACAGCGGCACCCTGCCGTACGTCGGCTTCAGCCCCACGATCCCGCAGAACGAGGCGGGGATACGGACACTGCCGCCGCCGTCCGTGCCCAGCGACAGCGGACCGGCGCCGAGGGCAACGGCCGCCGCGCTCCCGCCACTTGAGCCGCCCGCCGTGCGCGCGGGGTCGTGCGGGTTGCGGGTGACGCCCGTCAGCGGGGAGTCCGTGACCCCCTTCCAGCCGAACTCCGGGGTCGTCGTCCGGCCGATGAACACCGCCCCGTGCTCCCGGAGCCGGGCCACGGAGGGCGCGTCCTCGTCCCAACTTCCCTGCTCGGCAATGGTCCTGGAGCCGCGCAGGGTGGGCGTGCCGCGCTGCAGCAGGATGTCCTTCACGGTGACCGGCACCCCGTCGAGGAGCCCGGCCGGTTCCCCGCGCCGCCAGCGCTCCGCCGACGCGGAGGCCTGCGCCAGCGCGCCCTCCGCGTCGATCCGTACGAACGCGTTCACGACGGGCTGGATCTCCTCGGCCCGTGCCAGGGTCGCCCGGGTCGCCTCCACGGGACCGAACTCCCCTCTGCGGTAACCGTCCAGGAGTTCCACGGCGGTCAGCTCGGTGAGTTCGGTCGTCATCCGGCCCTCCAGAGTGGGGAGTTCAGTGCCCCGGTACGTACCCGCGCTTCTTGTCGACCACGTTCGGCAGCGGCTTTCCCGCCTCCCATCTCTCGTACGCCGCGACGAACTGCGTCCCGAGCTCGTCCCGCCAGCCGACCGTGTCGCCGCTCATGTGCGGGGACACGATCAGCCCCGGGACCTGCCACAACGGGCTCTCGGGGGTGAGGGGTTCGGCCTCGAAGACGTCCAGGGCGGCGCCCGCGATCCAGCGCTTGGCCAACGCCTCGGCGAGCGCGTCCTGCACGACGAGTTGGCCCCGGCCGACGTTGATGAACCGCGCCGAGGGCTGCATGCAGCCGAAGCGGCGGGCGTCGAACATGCCCCGGGTGTCGTCGGTCAGCGGGGCCGCCGCGATCACCCAGTCGGCGCGGGCCATCAGCCGGTCGAGCTCGCCGGGGCCGTGGACACCGGTGCGCGGGGTGCGGCCGACGAGCGCCGTCGTCACCCCAAGTGCCTTGAGAGTGCGGACGATCGCCCGGCCGATCGGCCCGGAGCCGACCACGCAGGCGCGCGTCCCGGCCACCCGCTGCGCCTCGCGGTGCCGCCAGGTCCGTTCCCGCTGGAGCTCCAGCGTCCGGGGCAGGTCCTTGGCCATCGCCAGGACGAGGGCGGCGACGTACTCGGCGATCGGCTGGTCGAAGACGCCCCGCGCGTTCGTCACCACCGTGTCGGAGTCCGCGAGTTCGGGACACATCAGATGGTCCACCCCCGCGCTCGCCGTGTGCACCCAGCGCGGCCGGGGACCCTCGCCGGGCCACGCGGAGCGCACCGCGTGCGAGGTGAAGTCCCACACCAACAGGACGTCGGCGGACGGGAGTCGCTCGGCGAGGGTGGAGGCGTCGGCGTGCTCGACGCGCACCCGGCCGGTGAGCTTCCCGAGGCGGGGCAGCGGATCGGCGTCCAGCACGAGAACGGTGGGCAGGGCGGCGGGAGTTGCGGTCATGCGAAGCCGTTTCTCGCGGGGGAGCACAGGGCGCGGCCGTCTGACATGCGTGGATTGACCACGCTCGCACTCGAACCTACCTTCGTCAACACGGACGCCCGCACGGACCGTTGTCCCCCCGTTTCTCTCGGTGAGGCCGGTGTAGCCATGCATGTTTCCTTCCTGGGCGGACCCCACCCGCAGCGCGGTGTCGGTGTCGTCGCCCCCTTCGACTTCGCGCTGGACCGCGAGTTGTGGCGCTGGGTCCCCGACGACGTCTCCCTGCACCTCACGCGGACGCCGTTCGTGCCCGTCGAGGTCAGCCTCGACCTGGCCCGGCTGGTCAGCGAGCACGAGACGCTGCACGACGCCGTCCGCACGCTGAACGCGATCACCCCCGAGGTCGTCGCGTACGCCTGCACCTCCGGGAGCTTCGTCGGCGGGATCGCCGGGGAGCGCGCGATGTGCGAGGCGATGACCCGGGCCGGCGAGGTGCCGTCCCTGACCACCTCGGGCGCCCTGCTGGCCGCCCTCGCCGAACTGGGCGCCCGCCGGATCGCCCTGGTCACGCCGTACACGGTGTCCGTCACCCAGTCCCTGGAGGAGTACCTCGCCGAGGCCGGCGTCGCGGTCACCGGCCGCGCCTACATGGGCCTGACCCGGCACATCTGGAAGGTGCCGTACCGCGACGTCGTCGACATGGCCCACCGGGCCGTCACGGGCGCCGCCGACGCGCTCTTCATCAGCTGCACCAACCTTCCGACGTACGACGTGATCCCCCAGCTGGAGGCGGAACTGCGGATACCGGTCGTATCGGCCAACCAGGTCACGATGTGGGCAGCCCTCCGCCGACTGGGTACGCGTGCGGTGGGCCCCTATCAGGCACTGCTCGACGAGACGGCGCGCCACCGGGGGCCGGTACTGCCCGAAGAACACCAGGAAGGCTGGTCATGACCGCACTCGGATTCCTCTACCCGGGCCACTCCGCCGAGGACGACTACCCGCGCATGGAACAGCTCCTCGGCAGCGACGTCCGCCTCGACCTGGTCCACACGGACATCGGCGAGGACGCGCACCGCGTCGACGTGCTCCTGGAGATGGGCTCCCCCGAGCGGCTCACGGCCGGCGTCGAACAACTCCGCATGTCCGGCGCCGAGGCCGTCGTCTGGGCCTGCACCAGCGGCAGTTTCGTCTACGGCTGGGAGGGCGCCCAGGGCCAGGTCCGCGCCCTCGCCCGGTCCGCGGGCCTGCCCGCGTCGTCGACGTCGTTCGCCTTCGTGCACGCGGCGCGGGAACTCGGGCTGCGACGGGTGGCCGTAGGGGCCACCTACCCGGACGACGTGACGGCCCTGTTCGCCGCCTTCCTGCGCGCCGGAGGAGTGGAACCGGTCACCCTGCACGCCTCCGGCATCGTCACCGCCGCCGAGGTCGGCACCTGGGGCCACGACGAGGTGCTCGCCCTGGCCCGGGCGGTGGACGGCCCGGACGCCGAGGCGATCCTCCTCCCGGACACGGCCCTGCACACGGCCGCCCACCTCCCCGACCTGGAGAAGCAGCTCGGCAAGCCGGTCCTCACCGCCAACCAGGTCACCGTCTGGGAGGCCCTGCGGCTGACGGACCGCAAGGTCAACGCGCCGGATCTCGGCGCGCTGTTCACGAAGGAACCGCTGGTGCAGGCGGGCTGAGCCGCTGGCGGGGGCGCCGCGCCGCCCTCAAGGGGCGCGGGGAACTGCGCGACCAGCCACGGCGCAGCCGCACACACGGAACAACGCACCCCGCACCCCGCTCCGGGAATAAACCGGAGACAGCCTCCTGTTACGCGGTGAAGGAGCGGAGAACGACACCGCGCAGCTCACAACAGGAGGCACCCACCGTGGCGGCAGACGACGAGGTCCGGGGCACGGCCGACGAGATCCGGGGGACCGCACAGGGCACCGCCCCCGTCCCCCTCTCCGTACTGGACCTGGTGACCGTCGGCGCCGGCCGCACGGCCACGGACGCGCTGCGCACCAGCGTCCGGATCGCCCGCCTCGCGGAGTCCCGCGGCTTCCACCGCTACTGGGTCGCCGAACACCACTCGATGCCGGGCGTCGCCTCCTCCTCGCCCGCCGTGATCCTCGCCCACCTCGCCGCCCACACCGAGCGCATCCGCCTCGGCTCGGGCGGGGTCATGCTCCCCAACCACGCGCCGCTCGTCATCGCCGAACAGTTCGGCACCCTCGAAGCGCTCGCCCCGCACCGCGTCGACCTCGGCCTCGGCCGCGCCCCCGGCACCGACGGCGCCACCGCCGCCGCCCTGCGCCGCACCGACCGGCTGAACGAGGGCGCCGACGACTTCCCCGAACAGCTCGCCGAACTCACCCGCTTCCTGGACGACGACTTCCCCTCCGGCCACCCCTACGCCCGCATCCACGCGGTCCCCGGCCCGATCCAGTCGACCTCGCCCGGCGGCGTCCAGTCCCCGCACCGCCCGCCGATCTGGCTGCTCGGCTCCTCCGGCTTCAGCGCCCGGCTCGCCGGCATGCTCGGCCTGCCGTTCGCCTTCGCCCACCACTTCTCCGCGCAGAACACCATCCCGGCGCTCGACCTCTACCGCGAGTCGTTCCGCCCGAGCGCCGTGCTCGACGCGCCGTACGCCCTGATCGGCGTCTCCGCCCTCGCCACCGACGACGAGCGGGAGGCCCGCCGCCAGGTACTGGCCGCCGCCCTCAACATGGTCCGGCTGCGCACCGGCCGCCCCGGACTCGTGCCCACCCCCGAAGAGGCCGAGGCATACGAATTCAGCCCCATGGAGCGGGAGTTCATCACCTCCTGGAACGCCAACGTCATCCACGGCACCGCCGACGAGGTCCGATCGGGCCTCGACGACCTCCAGAAGCGCACGGGCGCCGACGAGTTGATGCTCACGTCGCACGCCCACAACGGTGACCTGCGCCTGCGCTCGTACGAACTGATCGCGGACGCCTACGGATTGACGGTGGATCAGGAAGCCTGATTGCAGGCTTCCGTCCCCAGCAGCTCGGAGATACGATCCGGCGCCACCGGACGGGAGTACAGCCACCCCTGTCCGGTGTCGCAGCCGATCCGGCGCAGCCGGGTCGCCTGCGCCGAGGTCTCCACGCACTCGGCGGTCACCGAGAGCCCCAGCCGGTGGGCGAGCTGGATCATCGCCTCGACGATGACCTCGTCCGCCGGGTTCGGCGCGACGCCCTCGCCCTCGTACTGGAAGCCGCGCACGAAGGAACCGTCCAGCTTCAGGACGGAGACCGGGAGCCGGCTCAGATACGCGAGGTTCGAGTAGCCGGTGCCGAAGTCGTCGATGGCGATGTGCACGCCCATGTCGCTCAGCGCCTGGAGCGCCTGCAACGGCCGCCCCGCCGACCCCATCACCGCGGACTCGGTCAGCTCCAACTGCAGCAGATGCGGGGCGAGTCCGGTCTCGGCCAGGGTCTCCGCCACATCCGCGACCAGGTCAGAGTCCCACACCTGCCGGACGGCCACGTTGACGCTCACGAAGATCGGCGGCTCGTCCGGGTGGTCCAGCTGCCACTGCCTGGCCTGACGGCAGGCGGTGACCAGGACCCAGCGGCCGAGCTGCACGATCGAGCCGTCCTCCTCGGCCAGCGCGATGAACCGATTCGGCGTCAGCATGCCGAACTGCGGGTGGTTCCAGCGCACCAACGCCTCGACACCGCGCAGCCGTCCGCTCTCCATCCCCACCAACGGCTGGTACTCCAGGGTGAATTCACCCCGCTCGATGGCGGGCCGGAGCGTGGACGCCAGCGCCTGACGGGTCATCCGGTGCGCGTTGCGCTCCGGATCGAACAGCGTCCAGCGGGACTTGCCGTCGGCCTTCGCCCAGTACAGCGTGGTGTCGGCGGCCTGCATCAGACCGGTGGCCGTCGTACCGGACGCGTGCCGCTCCACCACACCGATCGACGCCGACAGCGACAGCCGCTGCCCGGACAGGTCGAACGGCGCCTGCAACGCCTTCAGCACCGACTCGGCCAGATCGGCGAGTTGGTCGGTCCCGGTCGAGTCCTCGACGAGCAGCGCGAACTCGTCCCCGCCGAGCCGGGCCACCAGCGGCGAACTCGCCCGGGCGTACCCGGCCTCGTCCGCGCACCGCGTCAACCGCTCGGCCACGGCGGCGAGCAGCCGGTCGCCGACGCGGTGTCCGAGGGTGTCGTTGACCGCCTTGAAGCCGTCCAGGTCCAGATAGCACAGGCCGATCCGCCCGGTACCGCCCTGCTCGTACGACTCCGCCTCCAGCGCGGCCGACAGCCGCTCGAAGAACAGGGTGCGGTTGGGCAGCCGGGTCACCGGGTCGTGCATCTCCAAGTGCCGCAGCCGCGCCTGGAGTTCACGGCGGGCACTGATGTCGGTGAGCGACAGCAGCACACCGTGCTCCTCGGTGGCCAGCGGAGCGGCACTCACCTGCACCCACAGCACATGCCCGTCGGGATGCTTGACCCGCCGGGTGCAGCTCAGCTTGGCCTGCCGCCCGCGCAACACCTCGCGGTACGCGTGCCAGGTCCGCGCGTCCGACTTCAGATCCGTCAGCTCGGCCGCGACCAGCCCGACCAGCGCGGCCCCGGGCTTCCCGAGCAGCGAGCCGAACGTGTCGTTGGCGCTGACCACAAGACCGTCACGGTCCACGACGGCCATGGCGAGAGGAGCAGCGGAAAAGGCGGAACCGTAGCGCCCGGCGCCGGGGGAGCCGAGAGGCTCGCCGGGGTCAGCGAGCGCGCCGGACTCGACGGACGTGCCGGACTCGGCCGACTCGCAGGGTCCGTTGGACTCGACGGACGTGCTGGATTCGACGGGTGTCCCGTACGGGCCCGGACGGCTGGGGTCGCCGGGGTGGGCTGTTCCGGCCGGTTCGGCGGAACGGCTGGACCCGACCGGTTCGTCGGACGGCGGTCGCTCGGACGGCGGTCGCTCGGGCGGCTCGTCGGACGGGCCGGACCTGGGGGACCGGTCGGGATCGGGGAGACCGGACCGCTCGGACCCGGTGAAATCCGTGCGAGGTGATGCCCCGCTTTTACTCTCTGTGACGGCTGGCCGGATGAGGTCTGCCGCGGGCGCCGGCCCTTCGGACGTTCCGCTCACCGCTCGCTCCCGCAGTGCACTCGATCTTCGGATGGGTCTCGTCGGGATGGCCGACCGGGTGGGGGGCCGCCGTGCCGTGTCCGTGCAGGAAAGTGTGCCGATCATAGAGGTTGGCCCCCGGCCCTTCCAGCCACTCTCCAGTGTCCCGGAACAACGGCCCTTTCCGGCAGATCGATTCCGCCCGCACCTGGGCGGGTTCTTCAAATGGCCGATCACATGTGACGTTCCGTGAGTGTTTCCGGATGTGGGTCCGGGCGTGTCCTCGCCGTCCGGGCCCCGCCCCTCACCCTTCTGGTGCAGATAAACAGGGCGTACCTCAACAAACCCGCACAGGCTGGGTGTCGGTGTCCCGCGAACCCGCTCCCGGAGGTCCACGTGCCGTGTCAGCTCCCCCTCAAGGGGCTCTCCCGTACGGCGCTCAGGGGGCTCACCCGCTGGCGGACGCGACCCGGACTGCGCGGCACCGCCGCCGTGTTCACCACGATGTCCGCCCTCGCCGCGACCTCGATCATGTCCAGCCAGTCGGTCGCCGAGCCGTTCTCGACCACACCCTGTGCCCTCAAGCGCACCGAGGCCCACCACTCGGAGGGCGTGGACACCTGGAACTCCGCCTACGTGCGCCCCACCCGCCCGCTCAACGCGGTGATGGTCTTCCTCTCCTTCCCGGACGCGACCCCGCGGACCACCCCCGCCGAACTCGCCGCCGACCACTTCCCGGCCACCACCCGCTTCTACGAACGCGCCTCCTACGGCAGGTTCACGCTCCGCCCGCACCCGCTCCGGCACTGGATCCGCATGCCCCACCCGTCCACGTCGTACGCCATACAGCGCGACTGGAACCCGGTGAACCGGGCCGCGTACCTCCGCGACGCGCTCGCCGTCTCCGACCCCGAGGTCGACTTCTCGCGCTACGACATCGTCTACTTCGTCGCCGACCCGGACGCGCCCGGCGTCGACTCGGACGCGACGAAGGTCGTCAACCTGGACACCCCGCTGCGGGCCGACGGCACGGACATCCGACGGGTCGTCACGGTCTTCGAGAAGCACCCGCCGGACCGGCTCGTCCTCGCCCACGAGACCGGCCATGTCTTCGACCTGCCCGACCTCTACCACCGGCCGGTGGACGGCAAGGGCGACTGGGACACCTACGTCGGCGACTGGGACCTGATGGGCAGCCAGTTCGGGCTCTCCCCGGACCTGTTCGCCTGGCACAAGTGGAAGCTGGGCTGGCTGGATCCGCGCCAGGTGGTCTGCGTACGGGGCACCGCGCCGACCCGCCTGACCCTGGAACCCGTGGCCGCCGGACCGGGCACCTCGGGCGGCGGTACGGCGGGCTCGCCGGCGTTCGGGCTCGGCCTCGGGACCAAGCTCGCGGTGGTGCGCACCGGCACCGACAGCGCACTGGCCTTCGAGGCGCGCAGCCCGGTCGGCAACGACAGCACGGCCTGCAAGCAGGGCGTCCTCGTGTACCGGGTGCACGACGGCGCGGCCTCCGGGAACGGCCCGATCGAGGTCGTCGACGCCCACCCGCGCACCGAGGCCTGCTGGGAGACCTCGGTCTACCCGCCGCTCGCCGACGCCCCCGTCTCCCTCGGCGAGAGCTTCACCGTGCCCGGCGACGACGTGAAGGTCGAGGTCGAGGGCAGGACCGCCGCGGGCTCCTGGACGGTGGTGATCACCCCCGGCCCCGAGAGCTGAGGCACCGCTCGGCCGCGCGGCCGTCCGCTCCAGTCGTCCTGAGCCCGCGCTGTAGCGCTTCTGCTCATTCTTTCCGGAGGCGAGGCGACAGGGGTGGGGAGGCGGGCGGCATGGGTGGGGGAACCGGAGGCACGTGGTGGGGCCGGCGCGTGGCCGCGTTCCGCGCATGGTGCGACGACCTGCTGCTGGCGTTCGGACTGCCGTACCTCTGCGCGTGCGCCGACGACGATCTTCAGGAACCGCCTGCCGGACACCCGGAACGACTGCGTCCGGACCGCCCGCTCACCGCGTACGAGCTGTGGCTGACGGACCATCTCACCCAGGCCCCGGACATGCGAAAGGCGCCCTCGGATAACCGAGGACGCCCAGGTCAGCGACCTAATCGCTAGTGCGCCGCCAGGGACTCGAACCCCGGACCCGCTGATTAAGAGTCAGCTGCTCTAACCAACTGAGCTAGCGGCGCCTGCTGACGTCGTAGACCTTAGCATCCTGATCGGCGGGAGGAAAAATCGATATCCGTACGGCCGTCCGGGCCGCCCGTACGGCCGCCCAGAGCAGGATTTCGGCGCCGGGCAGCCAGGGCCGGCGGGTGTCCGGGGCGACCAGCCAGCGCGCGTCGAACGGGGCCGGTGCGGCCCCGCCCACCAGTGCCGGGACGGTCACCGCGTCGCCCTTGCCGTGACACAGCAGCGGCGGGACCGACCCCGTACGGGTGTGCTCCCCGGGATGCGTGCCCCACTCCTCCCACCCCAGCAGCGAGGGCAGCCGCTGGGCGGTGCCGGGGGTGGCGAACAGGAGCATCCGGCCCCGGTACGTGGCCACGGGTCCCGAGCCGGGGCCCTCCTCCCACAAGCGGTCGACCATGCGGCGGCCGAAGACCGCCGGGGCGCTCACGATGTCGAAGGCGGAGCCGCAGGGGAGGACGACCGGGGCGCCCGGGCGTTCCGTCCAGAGGGCGAGGGTGCTGCGCGGATACGTTCCTGCCGAGGCGAGCCAGGCGGCACCGTCCGAGGTGACGCCCGAGATGTCGAAGCGGTCGGCGAAGGGCTCGTCCTGTGTGCTGCTCATGCCGCATACATCTACCGGCCGTGACCGCCCGCTCTCCGAGGGTTGGCGGAAACCGGGACAGGAGGGGTGGGGAGGGAGTATCTTGCCCAACCGGCATATGCCAGAAATTCTTTCTGACACCGGGGCGGAGTCACACCGGGTCGACGGCTCCGCTGTCCCTGCCCTCGCTGCCGCGCAGCAGATCGCGGCCGAACTCGACCATCTTCTTCGCGTAGTCCTCGGTCCACTCGGCGCGCTCGGCGATGTCCGCCGTCGTCAGCCGGTCGAAGCGGCGCGGGTCGGCGAGCTGGGCCGCCGCGATGGCCTGGAACTCCACCGCGCGGTCGGCCGCGGCGCGGAACGCGTGGGTCAGCTCCGTCGCCCGCGTCAGCAGCTCGCGGGGGTCGTCCATCGACTCCAGGTCGAAGAAGTGCTCCGGGTCCTCGGCCGCCTGCGCGGGCTCGAAGAGCAGGGGCGCGGGGCGTAGCCGCGATTCATTGCGACGCGGCGTGTGCTCCGCCATGTCTTCTCCTCCTCGTACGTCATGAATGACCCGCCCGACGAGCCGGACCACCGTCCATTGTCCCCCGACCGCGCAAGTGGCCCTGGGCATACTCCCGAGGCACCGCTCCCGCACCGACTCCTTGCTGCCCAGCCGCCCGCCGCCCTATTCATCCCCGGCCGCCCGGACCCCGCGGAGCCGCCGGTCAGGGTCTCCAGACCACCCGATGTTCCGACAGGTGTGCGAGCACCGCGTGGTTGGCCTCCCAGCCGTCCGGGAACTTCACCGTGACTCCCAGTCGCACCGGCTCCGTCGACGGGTGGTCGTCCAGGAGGTCGGTCACGCCTGCGCGGCAGATGACGATGCAGGCGTGGCGGTGGCGGGAGGCGAGGACGCAGAGGCGGCCCGTCTCCAGGTGGAAGGCGGTGGCGTCGGGGCGGCCGGAGAGGGGGTGGAGGACCACCGTGACGTCGAACTCCCGGCCCTGGAGCCGGTTCGCGGTGTCCACGGTGACGTCCGTGACACCCAGCTCGCCCAGCGCCGCGCGGACCGCCGCCGCCTGGTCCCGGTGCGCGGTGCCCACCGCGATGCGGTCGGCGGTCAGGGGAGTGGGGTCCGGTGAGCGCTCCGACGTGGCCGCGCCGCCCCGGTCCAGGAGGCGTCGTACGACCGTCGCCACCGCCCGGACCGCCTCCGGGTCCGTACGGGGCGTGTGGCGGGCGGGGAGTTCCAGCAGGCCCCAGCCCGACTCCGCGGCCTCGTCGATGACCTGGTCGGGACCCGAGCCGTCCGACGGGACGCCGAAGGCGAGCCGCCGGTCGCCGTGGCCGGTGCCGCTGCGGAAGCGGGTGTACGGGTAGAACGCGTCCGACACGAGGGGCGCAGCCGACGCCGGGAGCCGCCAGGACACCGGCAGGCGGTGCTGCGGCAGTTCGGGGTTGTGGGCCAGGAGTGTCGTCACCGCCGAGGCCGAGGGGTCGTAGGACAGGCCCGCCCACTGCTCCGCGCCGACGATGGCGAACGGGTCCAACTGCCCCGGGTCGCCGACGAACAGCGCCCGCTCGAACAGCCCGGCCACGGCCAGCAGCGAGTCCGAGCGCATCTGGTACGCCTCGTCGACGATCGCGTGCCGCCACGGCTCGTCCACCGTGACGTGCGCCCACTTCGCCGCCGTGGAGATGACGACCGGCAGCCCGGCCAGCTCGCCCGCCTTCGCCGACTTCCGTACGTTCGGCAGGTCGTCCAGTGCCTTGTCGTACGGGTCGGCGTCACTGCTGTGGAGGCGGCCGACGGGCAGCTCGCCGTTCTTCTCGGCGAGGCGTACGACGAGGTCGTCGACCTGCGCGTTGGTCTGCGCGACCACCATCAACGGGCGCCCGGCGTCGGCCAGTTCGAGAGCCGCGCGGACGACGAGGGTGGACTTGCCGGCCCCGGGCGGGGAGTCGACGACGACTCCGCGTGCCGTGCCGTGCAGGGTGTCGTGCAGGATCGCGTCGGTGGCGCGGCCGGCCTCGGCACCGGGGTCGAACACGGTCGTCACAGGACGTCCTCCTCGGTCACCGGGTCGGCGGACTCCTGGACGGCGCTCTCCTCGCCCGGCGGGCCCCCGTGCGTCCACGGTGTCTCCTCCGGGTCGGGCAGTTTCGCGCCGCCCCGCTGCTCGTGCTCGAAGAGCGTGAAGCAGATCCGGTCGCCCTTCTCCGGGAGCGACCCGGTCTCCGGCTCCTTGCCGCGCCCCATCTTGTCGACGATCCGCAGCACGACCACGGCGCCGTCCTCCTCGTGTCCCACGAACTCCGCCGACTGCGGCTTCCCGTCCAGCGAGCGGAACACCTTCACCCGCTCCCCGAGATGCGGCCGGTCGTCCGTGCGCACGGTCACCAGCGGGCGCGGGCGGGGGCTCCTGCTCTCGCTGTACGCCATGACGACATCCGTGACCTCGCCCGCGAACGCCTCCCCGGCGAGCCGCCGCCCGGCCATCACCAGCGGGTCGTCCAGGGCCTCCTGGGCGTCCAGGCGGGCCTGTTCGCGCTCGCGTGTGGCCAGCTTGTTCGCCGCGGTGACCGCGTCGTCGCGGCGCGGCTGCGGGGGTTCGCCGGCGACGATCCGGTCCCGGTGGCCGGTGAACGACCAGCGGTCCCGGGTCCACCGGTCGGCGGCGTGCGCGCCCTCCGGCAGGGTCCTCAGCAGGTCGACGCCGTGCCACACCGCGTCCCAGGTGGGCCGGGTCCGGCTCTCGACGAGGGAGCTGATCTCCCGCTCGGCGGCGGTGAGTTCACCGAGCCGGTCGTCCGCCTCCAGGCCGTCCTCGGCGGCGGCGAGCGCGGTACGGGCGCGGTCGTAGCGCTCGATGGCCGGGGCGAGCAGCTTGTTGTCGAACGCCGGGTCCGTGGCCGGGCCGGCCGGTGGGCACACCAACTGGCCCTGGGCGTCCCGCCGCAGCTCCGCGTCGAGCGCCGCCTCGGCGCCGGAGCTGCCGTCCGGTGGGGCGATCCAGGCGAGGAGAGCGCCCAAGTGCTGGTCCTCCAGGCTGGATTGGCCGGTGGCCCAGTGCCGGCCGAGCACCTCGGTGAGCGCGAGCAGCAGCGCGGACCCGGGGACCCGGGCCCGCTCCCCGAAGTGCGTCAGCCAACGCCCCAGCAACGGCACGCGCGGAGGCGCGGGATGCGGGGTCTCCGGGTCCTGCTCGGCGGTCCTGCGGAACCGCATCGAACGCCCCAGCAGCCGTACCAGCTCGACGCCCGCACGGCTCGGCACGATCAACTGCGGTGCGTCCGCGCACAGTTCGACCTCGACCTTGACCCGCTTGCCGGTCTCGGGGTCGGTCTCGTTGCGCTCGGCGGCCTCCACGTCGTCCGCGAACGTGTCGATGTACGGCAGGACCACGTCCGCGAGTTCGGCCAGGAACGTGAACCTGAGGTCCCGGTCGCGCGGCTGCGGTACGACGAGCAGGCGCGGCGCGTCCCGGTCGGTGCCGACGAGCGCGCCGAGGGGCGCCCCGGCCTCACCGGCGGTGGTGAGCGGTACGAGGACGAGGGGCCGCGCGGAGAGGTGCCGGTGCAGGACGGTGGCGGTGGGCTGGGCCCGGCCGCTGTGGGCGGCCTCCAGGCGGGCGAGGGTCGAGATCAGCGACACGGGGTCCCCTCGGGGTGGGTGACCGGGAACGGGGTGCGGTGGCGCGGGGCGGGCGGGAGCGCGGGTGCCGTGTGGTGCGCTGCCGTGCCGTAGCGGATCACGGTCATCGCGCGCCACCGCCCGTCACGCTCTCCAGGGGGTCGAGCCGCGGTCCGGCCGGGTCTCCCGGCGACCGTCCTCGCCGCTCGGCCGCGTCCCTCAGCGCCTCGGCGCGCAGGGCCGCCGCCCTCCGCAGCGCCGCCACCGCCGGGTCGTCCGGGTCGCCGGACTCCCCGTGGGCCGCCGACAGCACCTCGTCGACCGTCGTCAGGTCGCCCAGATCGGCGCGCAGCGAGCGGCCGAGGGTGGTGACCGCGCCCGCGGCACGGGAGCGGTCGCGGCAGTGGAAGGCCAGCTCGCAGGCGGCCAGGCACTCGGGGGCGTAGGCCGCGGGGACCGACTCGACGGCGGCGGTCAGCTCGGCCGGCGGGCGGTCGGGGGCGAAGCAGATGCCCTCGGGGAGGGTGTCGGCGATGTCCTCGATGCGGGTGAGGCGGGCCAACTGGCGTCCGGTGACCGCGTGTTGCTTGCGGACGTCGACGGCGGACGCGGTCGGCAGGTTCGAGAAGTCCTTCGGGCAGACCAGCAGGACGCGGTGCCGGACCCGGGGCGCGGGCTCCAGCCGGGCCGCCACCTCCTCCAGGGCCAGCACGTACACCGCCGACTGGCGGGCGGCGGCGCCGACCTTCGCCGGGTCCGCCGAACCGTCCAGCATCGGGAAGGACTTGATCTCCACGACCGTCCAGCTGCCGTCCGGGTGCACCACCACCGCGTCCGGCTCCAGGAACGCCGGGGAACCCGCCACGTCCAGGGCGAGCATCGGATGGTCGAGCAGGGTCCAGGCCGCGGCCTCGGAGGCCTCGCGCAGCGCGAGCGCCGTACGCGCCGCGCGTCCCTCCGGGCCGAGCGCGGTCAGCTCGGGAACCCGCGCGCGGGTCGGCGGCTCGGCGCCCGGGTCCAGCTTCTCGTGCACCAGCCGCAGCAGCTCCGCGCCGCCGTCCGCCTTCACCCGGGCCTCGAACGCGTTGCCCCGCATGAAGGCGAACTGGGACTGACCGAAGGCCGAGGGGGAGCCGAGCGCGTCGGCCAGCACCGCCTTGTTCACCCCCGCGCCGTCCAGGATCGCGCGGCGCCTGCACCCCGGGTTCGCGGCCAGGGCCGCGAGGGCGCGCGCGTCCAGCGCCTTGGCCGGGACGTCGGGGCCGCGCAGCTCAGCGAGCCGTTGCCGGAGCGCCGTCCCCCGCGTCCGTGGGGGAGGCACCCGGCTCGGTTCCGGTACCGAGCTGTGACTCGCGCTGCCGTGGAATTCGCTCACCCGGGGAAGTCTGGCATCCGCCACTGACAATTGAGGTTTCTGAGCCGTGAGAGGCAGCACGGGAAGCGTCCCGGGCGGCGTCGCGCGAGCGGGCCGCGATGAACGAGCCGCGTCCCTCGAACCGTGTCCTGATCCGGTCCGCGGCCTTCATCACCCGCGGCGCCAGCACGAACCCGAGCCCCATCACGGCCACGCCCGCGACCGCGTCCAGGAGGTAGTGGTTCGCGGTGCCCATGACCACGATCGCGGTCAGCAGCGGATAGGCGACCCCGACGACCTTGGTCAGCCGGTTCCCGCCGTGGCGCCAGAGCATCACACCGCACCACAGGGCCCAGCCGCAGTGCAGGCTCGGCATCGCCGCGTACTGGTTCGTCATGCCGCCGAGCCCGCGCGGCGCGCTCGCGTCGCCGCCCCACCATCCGTACGAGCTGTACTTGGCCATCGTGTCGACGAAGCCGTAGCCGGGGGAGAGGAGGCGGGGCGGGCAGGTCGGGAGGAGGGTGAAGCCGATCAGGCCGATGAACGTGGACGTCATCAGCCAGGTGCGGGCCGCGCGGTAGACCTGCGCGCGCGACCGGAACAGCCAGATGAGGATCGCGGGGGTCACCAGGTAGTGCAGTGACGCGTACCAGAAGTCCGCGGGTATCCCGAGCCAGGCCTCGCGCGTGAACAGCCGGTTCAGCGGGTGCTCGGCGTTGATGTGCAGGACCTTCTCGATGCGCAGGATCGCCAGGCCGTGGTCGACGGCGCTCGCCGTGTCGCCCCTGGCCAGCAGCCGGCCCGCCGAGTACGAGGCGTACACCAGGAGGATCAGCGGCAGCTCGGTCCACCAGCGCAGCCGGCTTCGCCGGTCCGCCTCGATGCCTGGTGTCTCGGTCTGCGGCATCCGATCGCCCTCCCCCTTCTGTACTGGTGCGCTGCCATGGTCCGGCTTCCCGACAGCCCGGTCGGGACACTTTACGGCGTATGTGCGCGCCCTGTTTCGGGCGCCCCGGACCTCAAAGACGCAGAGATCGCCCCCTGGGTTGCCCTTCTCCAGGGTGAGCGATGATGGAGTGATCCGCCTCTCGTTTCTCCCGGATCTCCCGGAAAGGTCTCTCATGGCACCGCGCATCCTGCTGGCCCGGCACGGACAGACCGCATGGTCACTGTCCGGGAAGCACACCGGCAGGACCGACGTCCCGCTCCTCGAGGAGGGCCGGCGCGGCGCCAAGGTGCTCGGGGAGCGACTGCACCGGCCGCCTTTCGACGGCCTCCCCGGGGCGGAGGTCCGCACCAGCCCGCTGGCACGCGCGCGTGAGACCTGCGAACTCGCCGGCTTCGGCGACCGGGCCACCGACTGGGACACCCTCATGGAGTGGGACTACGGCGCCTACGAGGGCATGACCCCCGAGGAGATCCGTTCCGGACGCCCCGACTGGCTGATCTGGCGCGACGGCGTCCCCGAGGGGGAGACCCTCGCCGAGGTCACCGCCCGCGCGGACGAGGTCGTCGGCTGGGCCCGCGCCGAGGACCGCGACGTCCTGGTCTTCGCCCACGGCCACATCCTGCGCTCGATCGGCGCCCGCTGGCTCGGCCTGCCGATCGGCTTCGCGGCCCGGATACGGCTGAATCCGACGTCCCTGTCCGTACTGGGCTGGGCCTACGGAGACCCGGCGATCGAGAGCTGGAACGACGTGGGCCACCTGGTGGGCTGAGCGATCGAGCGCCCGGGCGACTAGACCGCGGTACGAGGCAGGCCCGAGTGTCTCTCCAGGAAGGCCGACACCCCCGACGCCCTCTTGTGCGGCAACAGCACCCGCGCGGTCCCCGCCAGCATGGTCTGGATCCGTGACGACTGCACCAGGTCCAGAAGATCCAGCACCCGCATCCCCGCGGTGGCCGCCTCGTCGGGACGCCCGCCTCGGGCGAGGTCGTCCGCGAGCTCGGCCGTGTACAGCGCGATGTTCCGGGTGAAGTGCGGGTCCTGGAGCTGCGCCGCCCGCCGGGCGTGCCGCGCCGCCCGCGGCCAGTCACCCAGGGTGGACCAGCACTGCGCTTCGAGCCCCTCCAGTTCGGCCTCTCCGTAGAAGCTCATCCACTCCGGGTCGGCGTCCGAGTGCCCCCGGGAGAACAGCGCCTGCGCCCGCGCCAGCGCCTGCTCGCAGCCGGTGCGGTCGGCGAGCCCGGCCCAGCCCCCGGCCTCCCGCAGCGCGAGCAGCGACATCAGGCGGGCGGACCCGAGCGGCCGTCCGACCCGCTGCGCGGCCTGCGCGGCGCGCACCGCCTCGCGCGGCCGGCCGGCGTCCCGCGCGAGGAACGCCGTGTTGCAGAAGGCGTGTGCCTCCAGGCCGGGGTCCCCGGTCATCCGGGCCGTGGCCAGGGCCTCCGCGTAGTGCGAGCGGGCGTCGTCGAAGCGGCCGGAGTCATGGGCCAGCCAGCCCACGGAGATGGCGAGTTCACCGGCGCCGGAGTGGAGTCTCTCGGCGACGGACTGCCGGGTGGTGCCCGCGTCGAGCAGGGCGTACGCGGCGCGCAGCGGGGCCGCCGCGCGCCGGTAGAGGCCGTCGGCGCCGTGCCGGTCGTCGAGCAGCCGGATTCTGCGGACGGCCTCTTCCAGGGCGCCCGCCTCGCTCGTACCGGGACGGCGGACGGAACGTTCCGCTGCCCCGGCGTCGAAGGCGAGCCCGAGCGGGCCCAGCGTGCCTGCGGCCACCGTGACGGTGCCGCCCCTCATGAATGCGCGACGCAGCACGTCGCTCTCCTCGTGGTTCTCGTGGTTCTCATGGTTCTCGTGCGCTTCGTACGGGTCCTGCGTGTCATACGGCTCGTACACCCTCCGCGTCTCATCCGCCCCGGCCGCGTCAGCCGTGACGAGGGCCGGGCTCGTGGGGTGTGCGGGGGGCGTGTCCTCGGCGGTGCGCGCCCCGCGTCCGCGTACGGACGAGCGGGGCGCGAAGCCGAGGTCCGCGAGCGTGCGGCCGGGGAACATGTGCAGGAACACCCGTTCGTACGCGTAGTTGGGGCAACGGATCTCACCGGCCTCGACCCGGCCGACGTAGCGCGCGTCGCAGCTGACCCGCTCGCCGATCTCCCGCGCGGACCGGCGTACGGCCGCGGCGAACTCCGCCGGTGAGCGCTGTCCGCGCAGCCGCCGGAAGGCGAGATTGGGTCGTGGTGGTCGGGGGAAAGGGGACGGGGTCACCATCGATGACGCCATGGCCGGGTCCTCTCGTGCGAACCGTCGAACCATGCCGGATTCAGGGTGACTTGTTGAGTGACGCCCTGTTTCCAGCGGGCAAGAACGTACCCGCTGTGCACGGTCCGCCACGCAGGGTTTGGCTACAAACCGGATATCCCATCCGCGATCTGCCATGAACTGCCATCCTTTGCGGCTGACGCCGGCCGTAGCCGTTGACGCCCCGGCGCGTTGAACTCCACGGACCGGGAGCCACCCGACTCCCGACCCGCTCGCCCAAGGAGGGGTTCCGTGGTGGAGACCGGGATGGAGACACGGCAGAGCGTCGATCCTCGAATGCCGAGCGCGGAGTGCAGTGCGCCACCGTTCGCGGACTCCGCCTGCGATCTGGTGACCGTGCCGACGCGGCAGGGCCTGGAGGCGGTGGACATCCTGCGGCGCGGCGCGTGCGACGGGGTCGGACCCGTTCTGCACGACGACGGCGACGACACCCTCGGCTTCCTGGTCCCGCCGGGCACGGCCGCCGCGTGGGACCTGCCGGGCAGCACGTGTACGGAGACCAATGGCCGGGGTCTGCGGCTCGTCCCCGACCCCGAGCCGCCGGTCGAGGGCTCCGACTGGCTGCTGCCCCCCGGGGACGCCGACCTGGCGACCGACCCGGAGGTGTTGCGGGCGGCGCTCGGCGAGGCGGCTCGGTTGATCGAGGCGGCGGACGGCTGCCGGTGATCAATCCGCCGGCCGGTGAGGGCCGGTCGCGCAGTTCCCCGCGCCCCTTGGGCGCCCGGATGTCGCGCCGGACCACTCCCGCCCGCCGATAATGGGCCAATGGGAAAGTCCAGGAACACGCGGCGCGGTGGTGCCGGCGCCGCCGAGGCCGTCGTCGAACCCGTCGACGGTGGACTCGCCGAGCTGATACCCGATCGGGAACGCGCGCGTGCCTGGACGCTGCTGATCGACGGGGCGCCGCAGTCCTACGTCGATCTCGACGACCCCGCGTACCTGTCCTTCGAGTACCAGCGCAGGCTCGGGCACGTCATCGATCTCGCCGCGCCCGCCGGGAAGCCGATCCACGCCGTGCACCTCGGCGGCGGAGCCCTCACCCTCGCCCGGTACGTCGCCGCGACCCGCCCCCGTTCCACCCAGCAGGTCGTCGAGTTCGACGCGGCGCTCGTCCAACTGGTCCGGCGCGAGCTGCCGTTGGACCCGAACGCGCGGATCAGGGTGCGGTCCACCGACGCCCGCGCGGGGCTCGCGAAGGTGCCCGACGGATGGGCCGACCTCGTCGTGGCCGATGTCTTCAGCGGAGCCCGCACACCCGCCCACCTGACGTCCACCGAGTTCCTCGACGAGGTGCGCCGGGCGCTCGGACCCGGCGGGATCTACGCCGCGAACCTCGCCGACGGGCCGCCGCTCGCGCATCTCCGGGGCCAGATCGCCACCGTGGCCGCTCGGTTCGCGGAACGCGCGCTGATCGCCGACCCGACCGTGCTGCGCGGCAAGCGGTTCGGCAACGCCGTGCTCGTCGCCTCCGAACACCCGCTGCCGATCGCCGAGCTGACCCGCCGCGCCGCCTCCGACCCGCACCCCGGCAGGCTCGAACACGGCCGGGAACTCACCGACTTCACCGGCGGCGCCGCCCCGGTCACGGACGCCGCGGCCGTCGCCTCACCGGCACCGCCCCCGTCCGTTTTCCGCTAGGTCCCACCCGGAACTCGCCGGGACGGGCTAGTAGTTGCCGATGTCCACCCGCGGCGCGCCGTCGTGCCACGTGCAGATCACCGACACCTTGTCCGTGTCCTTGGTGAACTCCACCCGCAGCCACGAGTCCGTCTTCCACACCTGCATCGCCCAGCCCGTGCCCGGCGTCGCCGACACCAGCGTCACGTAGTCCGGGGCGAGATCCAGCACCACCCGCCCGCCGTCCGTGGCGTAGCTCTTGACCTGGCCCGAGGCGGACGCGGACGTGGTCGGGGACGGGCTCGTGGCCGCCGTCCTCGTCGGGGCCGGGCTCGGGCTGCGGGTCGGCCTCGGGGTGCTCGACGGGCTCGGCGACGACTCGGGGCGCGGGGTCGCCGGGGCCGGCGGCGTCGCCTCCCGCGCGGTCGCGCCGGCCGCCGCGATGGGCAGGGCGCGCGGCGGGTCGTAGGCCGTGCCGGTCATGACCGTGTGGACGCCCCACCAGGACAGCGTGACGGCCGCGCCGGTGGCCAGTGACCACGCCAGCACGTGGACGAGTCCGTTGACGAGTCCTCTGCGCATCGCCGCCATACTGCCTCACGCGGCCCACAGGTGTCCCGTCGGCCTCCCCTCGGCCGTCCACAGGCGGGGAGTTGTCCACAGGCCCGGATGCCGGTCGCCCGCATGGCGTACGGTGCGGCGCATGGCAAGTGTGCTCGTGGTCGAGGACGACCAGTTCGTACGCTCGGCCCTCATCCGGCATCTGACCGATGCGGCGCACACGGTGCGCAGCGTCGGTACGGCCCTTGAGGCGCTGCGCGAGGTCGCCCATTTCCGTTTCGACGTGGTCGTCCTCGACCTCGGACTGCCCGATCTGGACGGGTCCGAGGCGCTGAAGATGCTGCGCGGGATCACCGACGTCCCGGTGATCATCGCCACCGCGCGGGACGACGAGTCCGAGATCGTCCGGCTGCTCAACGCGGGCGCGGACGACTACCTCACCAAGCCCTTCTCGGTCGACCACCTCTCCGCCCGCATGTCCGCGGTCCTGCGCCGCTCCCGCGCCACCACCGGCGAGGCACCCCCGTCCTCGGTGATCCGCGTCGGCGGCCTGGCCGTGGACCCGCTGCGCCGCCAGGCCGAGCTGGACGGCGTCCGACTCGACCTCACCCGCCGCGAGTTCGACCTCCTCGCCTTCCTCGCCGGCCGCCCCGGTGTGGTCGTCCCGCGCAAGGAACTCCTCGCCGAGGTCTGGCAGCAGTCCTACGGCGACGACCAGACCATCGACGTCCATCTGTCGTGGCTGCGCCGGAAGCTGGGGGAGACCGCGGCCCGGCCGCGCTATCTGCACACCCTGCGCGGGGTCGGCGTGAAGCTGGAGCCACCGGGAGCGGAGCCGCTGCGATGAGATGGGCGCTGGTCAGAGTCTGTCTGGCGATCGCGGCGATGGTCGTCGTCGCCTTCGCGGTGCCGCTCGGTCTGGTCATCAAGGAGATGGCCCGCGACCGGGCCTTCTCGAACGCCGAGCGGGAGGCCGCCGCCGTCGCCCCCGCCCTGTCCATCACCACCGACCGCACCGAGTTGGAGAAGGTCGTCGCCTCGGCGGGCTCGAATTCCGGCGCGGACTCAGGGATGGCCGTCCACATACCGGCCGGGGACGGCGAGGCCGCCGTCGACATCGGCCCGCAGCGCGCCGCCGACAAGGACATCGCGACCGTACGGAAGCTGGGCCGCGCCTCCACCACCGAGGTGCCCGGCGGCTCCGTCCTGCTCCAGCCGGTCGCGCTCAGCTCCGGCGAGATATCCGTCGTCGAGGTCTACGTCCCGGAGGCCGAGGTCAGCAACGGCGTGGGCACGGCCTGGGCGGTGCTCGCGGGCGTCGGCATCGCGCTGATCGTCGGGTCCGTCGCGGTCGCCGACCGGCTGGGCGTACGGATGGTGCAGCCCGCGCAGCGCCTGGTCGAGGGCGCGCACGAGCTGGGGGAGGGGAAGCTGGGCGCACGCGTCCCCGAGGAGGGGCCGACCGAACTGCGGCTGGCGGCGGTGGCGTTCAACTCCATGGCCGACCAGGTCGTACAACTGCTCGCCAATGAGCGGGAGTTGGCGGCCGATCTGTCGCACCGGCTGCGGACACCGCTCACCGTGCTGCGGCTCAACGCGGCCTCGCTCGGGGAGGGGCCCGCCGCCGAGCAGACGCGGACCGCCGTCGCGCAGCTGGAGAAGGAGGTCGACACGATCATCCGGACCGCGCGCGAGGCCAAGCCGCAGACCGTGGCGGCCGGACCCGGTGCCGGGTGCGACGCGGCCGAGGTGGTGCGCGAGCGGATGCGGTTCTGGTCCGCGCTCGCCGAGGACGAGGGCCGCAAGGTGCGGGTGGCCGGGGTGGAGCGGCCGGTGCGGATACCCGTGGCCCGCGCCGACCTGGTCGCCGCCCTGGACGCCCTGCTGGGCAATGTGTTCCGGCACACCCCCGAGGGCACGGCCTTCGCGGTCGACGTGCACAACGCCGAGGACGCGGTGATCATGCTCGTCTCGGACGCGGGCTCCGGGATCCGCGACCCCGAGGCGGCGATGGCCCGCGGGCGCGGTTCCGGCAGCGCGGGGTCGACCGGGCTCGGGCTGGACATCGTGCGCAGGCTCGCGGAGGCGACCGGCGGGGACGTCCGGATCGGTTCCTCGGTGCTCGGCGGCACCGAGGTGCGGATCTGGATCCAGCTCGACGGACGCGAGCCCGAGCGCAACGGCCACCGCGGAGCCGTACGACGGCGTCGGCGCGGCCGGTCGGCCCCGACCTTTAACCGTTCCCGATCTCTTCCTTAAGCGCACCCTAAGATCGCCAACCCCCGCCCGGAACAGGCGCTTTGCCTGATTCCGGATCGCTAGCGTGCTGCCGCACCCACCCCCGTACGGCGAAAGCAGGCACGCGATGAGCACCCACCGGCGCAGGATCAGCAAGCGGAACAAGGTGATCGGCGGAGTGGTCGCCGCGGCGGTGGTCGGTGGCGGCGCGATCCTGCTGACCGGCAGCGCCCAGGCGGCAAGCGTCGGCGCCGCGTACACCAGGACCAGCGAGTGGTCGACGGGATACACCGCGCAGTACGTCGTCACCAACACGACCGGTGCCAGAGAGAAGGACTGGACGCTGGAGTTCGACCTGCCGTCCGGCTCGACGCTCAGCTCGCTGTGGGACGCCGAGTCGAGCGTGAGCGGGCAGCACGTCACCGTGAAGCCGCCGAAGTGGGACACCGACGGTCTCGCGGCCGGCGAGTCCGTCACCGTCGGCTTCGTGGTCAGCGGCACCGGCCAGCCGACCGGCTGCCTCATCGACAACGCCAGGTGCTCGACGGACAGCACCGCGACCCCCGAGCCGAGCGGCCGCCCGACCGGGACGCCCACACCGACCGCCACCCCCACGGCCAAGCCGACCGCCACGCCCAAGCCCACCCCGACGCCCACCGCGTCCACCGCCTCCCCGACCCAGAGCAGCGGCACCGGCACGACGGCCGCCGGCGCGGGCTTCGCCCCGTACGTCGACACCTCCCTCTACCCGGCGTTCGACCTGCTCGGCAACGTCACCGCGACCGGCGTGAAGAACTACAACCTCGCCTTCGTCACCGACGGCGGCGGCTGCACCCCGAAGTGGGGCGGCGTCACGGACCTGGCGAGCGACGGCGTGGCCTCCCAGATCGGCGCGCTGCGCGCCAAGGGCGGCGACGTGCGGGTCTCCTTCGGCGGCGCGTCCGGCTCCGAGCTGGCGACGACCTGCGGTTCGGCGAGCGCGCTGGCGACGGCGTACGGCAAGGCCGTGGACGCCTACGGCCTCACCAAGGCCGACTTCGACATCGAGGGCGGCGCGCTGCCCAACACGGCGGCGAACACCCTCCGCGCCCAGGCGATAGCGAAGCTCCAGCAGCAGCACCCGAACCTGGACGTCTCCTTCACGCTCCCGGTCATGCCCGAGGGCCTCACCCAGGACGGCGTGAACCTGCTGTCCAATGCCAAGGCCAACGGCGTGAAGATCAGCACGGTCAACATCATGGCCATGGACTACGGCCCCGCGTACAGCGGCGACATGGGCACCTACGCCACCCAGGCCGCGACGGCGACCCAGGCCCAGGTGAAGAGCGTGCTGGGCCTGTCCGACAGCGCCGCCTGGAAGGCCGTGGCGGTCACCCCGATGATCGGCGTCAACGACGTCGCGTCCGAGATCTTCACGGTCGACGACGCGACCCAGCTGGTCGACTTCGCCAAGTCCAAGGGCCTGGGCGGCCTGTCGATGTGGTCCGCGACCCGCGACAAGCAGTGCGCCGGCGGCGCCAAGCCCGCGGCGGACGCGACCTGCAGCTCGATCGTCCAGGGCGCGAGCGCCTTCTCCAAGGCGTTCGCCGCGTTCCAGTAGGACCGCGGAGCGGGGAGGCCGGGCGCACCGGAGGTCACCGGTGCGCCCGGCCTCCGTGCCCACGGCACGGGTCAGCGGTGCAGCGCCCCCACCATCCCCTCCACGACCTCCAACACCTCACCGCTCCGCACGAGTTCGGCGATGTGCTCGATGTCCGTGTGGAAGACGCGGTCCTCGTCGACGGTCGGCACGGTCTCCCGGACGCGGGCCCGGAGCGCCTCCGCCGCCGGGGACGGGGCGAGCGGGGCGAGGAGATCGAGGGCCTGCACCGCGCACATCAGCTCGACGGCTATGACGTAGGCGAGTTTGCGGGTCGCGCGGTACGCCTTCAGGGCGGCCAGGTAGGCGTTGCCCACGGTGTCCTCCTGGTTGGCGGACGTGGTGACGTTGTCGGCGGACGCGGGAACGGCCAGGTTGCGCAGTTCCATGGTGAGGGCGGCGGCCGTGTACTGGGCGATCATGTAGCCGCTGTTCAGGCCCGGTTCGCGGACCAGGAAGGCCGGCAGTTCGCTGAAGTTGCTGTTGACCATGCGGTCGGTACGGCGTTCGGAGATCTTGGCGAGGACCGTCATCGCGTTGACCATGGTGTCGGCCTGGATGCCGACGTAGGTGCTGTCGCAGTTCGCCCCGCTCAGCGCGACCCCGTCCTCGCCCTCCTCCTCCGGATGGACGACCGGGTTGTCGCCCACGGAGTGCAGCTCCTCGACGACCACCTCCCGCGCCTGCGCCAGCGCCCGCTTCGCGCCGCCGTGCATCTGCGGAACGGCCCGCAGGGACAGGCTGTCCTGGAGCCGGTGGTCGACGAACTCGGCGCAGATCGCGCTGGATCCGGTCAGCCGCCGCAGGTTCTCGGCGACGGCGGCCTGCTCGGGGTGCCGCTTCCGCGCCTGGATCCGGGCGTCGTAGGCGCGGACCGTGCCCTTGAGCGCCTGCACCGAAAGGCTCGCGGCCACGTCCGCCGTGGTGGCCGCGATCCCCGCGTCATGGACGGCCAGTACGGCGATGGCGGTGACCGAGTGCGTCCCGTTCGTCAGCGACAGCCCCTCCTTGCAGGCGAGCCGGGCCGGCCGCTCGCCGATCCGGGCCAACGCCTCGGCGCCGGGCAGGAGTTCGCCGCCGTACCAGGCCCGGCCCTCGCCCAGGAGGACGAGCGCCATGTGCGCCTCGGGAGCCAGATAGCCGACGGAACCCTCGCCGGGGACGTACGGGGTGACCCCGGAGTTGAGCATCCGCCGGATCAGCTCCAGCGTCTCCAAGCGGATGCCGGAGAACCCCTCCCCGAGCCCGACCAGCTCCATCAGCGCGACGGCCCGGACGACCTCGACCGGCAGCGGCTCCCCGACCGACACGGCGTGCGACCGCACGATGTTCCGCTGCAGCCGCTCGGCGTCCGCCGGGTCGATCACCTCCGTGACGTTGTCGCCGAACCCGGTGGTGACGCCGTAGACCGGGCGGTTCTCGGCGAGGAAGCGTTCCACCAGCGCGCGGGACTTGTGGACCCGGTCGACGTAGACCGTGTCGAACTCGACCCGGGCGCCGTGCCGCGCGACCGCGACGAACTGCTCGACGGTGATCGGCTCCCGGCCCAGGGTGACGGCCACGGACATCTCCTCGCGCTTGACGTGTATCCATTCACTTGCCGGATGAATGAATCACTCTGTTAAGCGCGTGGCAAGGGCGGTACGCGCCGGGGCGCGGCACGCCCCCCATGGCATGCCGCGCCCCGCCCCCGTCCCCCGGTTTCCCCGTGGGTCAGGCGTCCTCCGCCGAGGGGAGCGTGCCCGTGCGGGCCGCCTCGCCGTACCACCGGGCGCTCGACTTGGGCGTACGGGCGAGCGTCGCGTAGTCGACGTGCACCGCGCCGAACCGCTTCTCGTATCCGTACGCCCACTCGAAGTTGTCCATCAGGGACCACAGGTAGTAGCCCCGCACGTCCGCGCCGTCCGCCATCGCCCGCCGCACCGCCGCCAGATGACCGCGCAGATAGGCGATCCGCTCCGGGTCGTGGACGTTGCCCTCCGGGTCGGGCTTGTCGTCGTAGGCCGCGCCGTTCTCCGTGACGTACAGCGGCAGGCCCGGTGCCTCCCGCGTGTACCGGTGGATCAGGTCGTAGAGGCCCGTCGGATCGATCGTCCAGCCCATCTCCGTGCGCTCGCCCGGGGTCTGGAGGAACGCCACGTCGTCCGCGCCCGGCCAGGGCGAGAACGCGCTCAGGCCGTGGCCGTCGGCGCGCGGACTGCCCGCCGGGGCCGCCTCGGTCGCCTCCACCAGGGTCGGGGTGTAGTAGTTCAACCCCAGCGCGTCCAGCGGCTGGTGAATGAGCGTCAGATCGCCGTCCCGGACGTGCGACCAGTCCGTGACCGAGCGGGTCGCGTCGAGCAGCGACTGCGGATACGACCCGTGCAGCATCGGCCCGTGGAACACCCCGTTGGCCAGGTCGTCGATCTTGCGGGCCGCCGCCAGGTCCTCCGGGGACAGCGAAGCGGGCCTGACCACCGAGGAGTTGAGGCTCACCGCGACCGAGCCGCGGGCCGGCAGCGCGGTGCGCAGCGCCGAAGTCGCCAGCCCGTGGCCCAGGTTGAGGTGATGCGCGGCCCGCAGCGAGGCCGCCGGGTCCGTACGGCCCGGCGCGTGCACGCCCGAGCCGTAGCCCAGGAACGCGCTGCACCAGGGCTCGTTGAGCGTGATCCACTGCTCCACGCGGTCGCCCAGCGCGTCGCCCACGATCTGCGCGTACTCGGCGAAGCGGTACGCCGTGTCTCGCTCGGGCCAGCCGCCCGCGTCCTCCAGCTCCTGCGGCAGGTCCCAGTGGTAGAGGGTCAGCGCGGGCTTGATGCCGCGCGCGAGCAGCTCGTCGACCAGGCGGCGGTAGAAGTCCAGGCCCACCTGGACCGCCGGACCGCGGCCGGTCGGCTGCACCCGCGGCCAGGAGACCGAGAAGCGGTACGCGGTCAGACCCAGGTCCGCCATCATCGCCACGTCGTCGCGGTAGCGGTGGTAGTGGTCGACGGCGACGTCACCGTGGTCACCACCGGCCGTGCGGCCCGGCGTATGACTGAACGTGTCCCAGATCGAGGGCGTACGGCCGCCCTCCCGCACCGCCCCCTCGATCTGGTAGGCGGAGGTCGCGGCGCCCCAGAGGAAGGCAGGGGGAAAGGCCGCGGTCGTCAGGTCGGGCATGGAACCGCTCCCATGGGTCGAGTGGCGCCCATTATGCATGGGAGCGCTCCCATGGGTAAAGGGGGTAGCACCCCCGACGTCTCCCGCGCCGACCCGGCGCCCTACGCCCGCGCCGACCCGGCGCCTTGCGTCCTCGCCGACCCGGTGCCTCACGCCCGCACCGCACCCGCGCCCGGCGACGCCACCGCTCAGGCGGCGCCATCGCTCACGCGAGGCTCCCGCTCACGCGGACTCCCGCACCACCAGCCGCGTGGGCAGCACCACTTGGCGGTGGCCGTCGCCGCGGTGGGCGATCTCGTCCAGCAGGATGCTCGCCATCGTGCGGCCCATCTCCTCCAGCGGCTGGCGGACGCTGGTCAGCGGGGGATCGATGTGCCGGGCCACGATCGAGTCGTCGAAGCCGACGACGGCGACGTCGTCCGGCACCCGGCGGCCGGACGCGCGTAGCTCCAGCACCGCACCCGACGCCATCACGTCGGACGCGGCGAAGACGGCGTCGAGACCGGGCCGTCTGCGCAGCAGCTCCCGCATGGCCGCGCGCCCGCCCTCCTCGCGGAAGTCGCCGTACGCGATCAGCTCCTCGTCGACGGTGCGACCCGTGCCCGCCAACGCCTCGCGGTAGCCGTCGAGCCGGGCCTGGGCGGCCTCCATGTCCAGGGGGCCGGTGATGGTGGCGACGGTCCGGCGCCCGGTGGCCAGCAGATGCTCGACCGCGATCCTGGCCCCGCCGTTGTTGTCCGCGCGGACGTGCCCCAGCGGCTCCCCGTGGCCGCGCCGGCCGGCCAGCACGGTCGGCACGGCGAGTTCGTGCAGCCGGTCGGGCAGTGTGTCGCCGCGGTGGACCGCGAGGATCAGTACGCCGTCCACGCGGTGCGCGGAGAGGTAGGTGGCCAGCCGTGCGTACTCCTTCTCGTCCGGTGTGAGGACCAGCAGCAACTGCATCTGGGCGATGGCGAGTTGGGCCGATACGCCACGGATGATGCCGGAGAAGTACGGCTCGGAGAAGAGCCGGTCCTCGCCCTCGGGGACGACCACGGCGACCGCGTCGGTGCGCCGGGTGGCCAGGGAGCGGGCGGCGGGGTTCGGGACGTAGCCGAGTTCGTCGATCGCCCGCTCCACGGCCGCGCGGGCGTGGTCGCTCACCTTGGGGGAGCCGTTGATGACCCGGGAGACCGTGCCGCGGCCGACGCCTGCGAGCGCGGCCACGGCGTTGAGCGTCGGGCGCCGGACGTCCGCGCGCCGGGGCGGCTGCTCGGCAGGGCTCATCGTTCACCTTCCGGCGATCAGTGGGGACTTGCCTCATTCTTGCCCAGAAATTCGCGTGGCGGCCCGGCCGGGCGGCCGAGCTGTCCGGCCCGCGCGGCGACGCCGTGGATCACCTGCGTGAATCCTGTGCGCGACGGGTCCGTGTCCGGCCCGTGACGTCAGGTGGAGCGACACATTCACGTGACGTACGGAACACGCTTGCGCAACAAGCCCGTTTTCAAGTCTTGACACCCGGCCCGGCACGAAGGAGTCTTCCGGCATGCCGCGTGGGAGCGGTCCCACGGAACCTCGGGGGCCTCCTCCCATGTGGAGGAAACCACCAACGGCCCGTCCCTCTAACTCGCATGGCACACCGTTGACCAGCACCTTTTCACTGCACGTCCAGTGCCGTGGGCTGGCCGCTGCTCGAAACGAGAGGGCAGGTCCGGATCGTCGAGCCCCGGCGGTCCGATTCCTGAGACCCCGTTCCCCACTGGAACAAGGAGTAGTGGAATGCGCATCACCCGTACCGGCGGCGGCCAAGGCCGCAGAGCAGCGGCCCTGACCACGACGGTCCTGACGGCCTCGGCCCTGTTGCTGACCGGCTGCAGTAGCGACAGCTCCTCGGACGCCAAGGACTCGAACGGGAACATCACTCTCACGGTGGCCGACTACGGGCAGTTCGGTTACAAGGAAGCCGGCCTGTTCGCCCAGTACCACAAGCTGCACCCGAACATCACGGTGAAGGAGAACGTCACCGCCAACGAGGCCGACTACTACCCGAAGATGCTTCAGCAGCTGAACACGGGCAGTGGCCTCGCCGACGTCCAGGGCATCGAGGTCGGCCGCATCAAGGAGGTCGTCGACACCCAGGCGGCCAAGTTCACCGACCTGAGCAAGTCGATCAACGTGAGCGACTGGGTCTCCTGGAAGGAGAAGCAGGCCACCGCGTCGGACGGCTCGGTCATAGGCGCCGGTACCGACATCGGCCCGATGTCCCTGTGCTACCGCTCGGACCTCTTCAAGGCCGCGGGCCTGCCGAGCGACCGTGACGCGGTCGCCAAGGCCGTCGCCGGCGGCTGGGAGGACTACCTCAAGCTCGGCGAGAAGTACAAGGCGAAGGCGCCCAAGGGCACCTACTTCATGGACTCCGCGAGCGCCATGTACAACGCGGTCGTCAGCTCCTCCGCGGAGCAGTACTACGACGCTTCCGGCAAGGCGATCTACAAGAACAGCCCGGCCGTGCAGCAGGGCTGGAACCTGGCCGCCGAAGCCGCGTCCAAGAAGCTGACCGAAGGCCTGCCCCAGTTCACCGACGCCTGGACGGCGGCCCTGCGCAAGGGCACCGTCGCCACCGTGGCGTGCCCCGCGTGGATGGCCGGCCAGATCTCCATCAACTCCGGTGACGCCTACAAGGGCAAGTGGGACATCGCCCGTGCGCCCGGCACCAGCGCGGGCAACTGGGGCGGTTCCTTCCTGGCCGTGCCCAAGAGCGGCAAGAACGTCAAGGCGGCCACCGACCTGGTCAAGTGGCTGACCGCTCCCGCGCAGCAGGCCGCGGTGTTCAAGGCGATCGGCGTCTTCCCGTCCAACAAGGGCGCCTACGACCTCGACAGCGTGAAGAACGCGACGCTGCCGTACTTCAACAACGCCCCGATCGGCCAGATCTACGCCGACGAGGCCAAGGCCATCCCCGAGGCCGTGCTCGGCGCGAAGGACGGCACGATCAAGGACACGATCTCCACGCAGATCAACAACATGGAGGAGCGCGGCACCAAGCCCGACAAGGCGTGGAAGGCCGCGACCGACTCGATCGACAAGGTGATCGGCTGACACAGGCCGCGGTGCGGGTGGCCCGGCGGCCACCCGCACCGCGCTGCGTGCGTGCGGCCGCGTGGCGGCTTCCGTCGTAGGCGCGGGGTCGTCCGCGGCGGCCCCGGTCGTCAACTGACGGTCTTCTCCGCGGTGTTCGGCGCACACTCACCGGACGCCGCCGCACCGTGTCCGCCGGACCGACGGCGACGACGTGTCCCGGGCCGGGTGCCCGGCCCCGCGCCCGCCCCCTGCCCGTACCCGGCCGAGATCCAGGGAAGGACCCCCTCCGTGGCAACCACAACCCCCACCCGGGGCGCCCCGACCCCGCCACCCGGCGGCGTCGGCGCCGTGCCGAAAGAACCCAGCGCGTGGCGCACCCGTCTGTGGCGCCTCGACGACAAGGCGTCGCCGTACGCGTACATCGCCCCCTTCTTCCTCATCTTCGGTGCCTTCGGCCTCTACCCGATGCTCTACACGGGCTGGATAGCCATGCACCGGGTGGAGATGACGAGCCTGAGCCAGTCCGAGTGGGTCGGCTGGGACAACTTCGCCAAGATCCTCCAGGACTCCGAGTTCTGGACGGCCGTCTCCAACACCTTCGTGATCGGCGTCATCTCGACCGTCCCGCAGCTGCTGATGGCCCTGGGCCTGGCCCACCTGCTCAACTACAAGCTGCGCGCCAGCACGTTCTGGCGGACGGTGATCCTCACCCCGTACGCCACCTCGGTGGCGACCGCGGCCCTCGTCTTCGCCCTGGTCTTCCGCGCCGACGGCGGCCTGCTCAACTGGGTGCTGCACTTCGTCGGCATCGGCAACACCGACTGGGGCAACGGCCAGTGGTCGTCCAAGCTGGCCATCTCGGCCATCGTGATCTGGCGCTGGACCGGCTACAACACCCTGATCTACCTCGCGGCCATGCAGGCCGTGCCCGCGGACCTGTACGAAGCGGCCTCGATCGACGGGGCGACGCGCTGGCAGCAGTTCCGCAAGGTGACCATCCCCTCGCTGCGGCCGACGATCCTCTTCACGATCGTCATCTCGACCATCGGTTCCATGCAGCTGTTCGGTGAGCCGCTGCTGCTGCAGGGCGGCACGCTCGGCTCCACCGGAGGCAGCGAGCACCAGTACGAGACGCTCAGCATCTACCTCTTCAACTACGGCTGGAAGCTCGGGCACCTGGGCCCGGCCGCTGCCGTCGCCTGGGCCATGCTCGTCCTCCTGCTGCTCATTGCCCTGATCAACCTGATCGTCGGCCGGGTCCTGCGCAAGAGCGCGGCGTGACGGGAGCGATATCGATGACCACGACCAGCACCACCCCGACCGCGCCCGACCTCGATCCGGCGCCGCTTCCCGTCACCCCCGGCACCGGCCGCCGACGCTTCAAGATCGGCGCGGGCCAGCAGCTCAAGGGCGGCCCGTTCACCTACGCGGCCCTGATCATCGTCGGCCTCGGCTCCGTGTTCCCGCTGTACTGGACGCTGGTGGCCGCCTCGCACGACCAGCAGCGGGTCCTCGACAGCCCGCCGCCGCTCCTGCCGGGCGGCCGGCTGTGGACCAACCTCCAGTCGGCCTGGGACCAGGCCCACCTGGGCAAGGCCATCGTCAACACCGTCATCGTGGCCGGCTCCATCACCGCGGCCACGCTGTTCTTCTGCACCCTCGCCGGGTACGCCTTCGCCAAGATGCGCTTCCGCGGCCGGGGCGCCCTGATGACCGCGGTCATCGCGACCCTGACGATCCCGCCGCAGCTCAGCGTCGTACCGCTGTTCATGATGATGGCGGACATCGGCTGGGGCGGAAAACTGGAGTCGGTGATCTTCCCGACCCTCGTCGGTGCCTTCGGCGTCTTCTTCATGCGCCAGTACCTGCTGGAGGCCCTGCCCTACGAGCTGATCGAGGCGGCCAAGGTGGACGGCGCGACCAACATCCGCATCGTCTGGAACGTGGTCCTGCCCGCCGCCCGCCCCGCGATGATGGTGCTCGGGATGCTCACCTTCGTGCAGGCGTGGAACGACTTCTTCTGGCCCTTCCTCGCGCTGAACCAGGACAACCCCACCATCCAGGTCGCGCTCGGCCAGCTCAGCGCCTCCTACACCCCCGACCAGAGCATCGTCATGGCCGGTGCGCTGATCAGCACCCTGCCGCTGCTCCTGGTGTTCGTGATCTTCGGCAAGCAGATCATCGGAGGCATCATGGCGGGCGCCGTCAAGGGCTGACCCGGGCTGCCGACCGCGCCCGAGGCGCGGTCTCCCCTCTCTTCTGGCCTTCCGTCCCTTCGTCCTTCCGTCCTTCCGTACGGCCCGCCGCGCACGCGGGCCGTACCCGGCCGGGCGCCCGCCGCCGTGCCCCGACCGCTTCCCCTCACCGCCGGACCACCGTCCGGCTTTTACTCACTCCACTTCGGGAGCGCTCACATGACCGCCGTACGACACGAGACCAAGGCCGAACCGGCCGCCGCCACCGCCTTCCCCCCGGGCTTCGTCTGGGGTGCCGCCACCGCCGCCTACCAGGTCGAGGGCGCCGCCGCGGAGGACGGCCGCACCCCCTCCATCTGGGACACCTTCAGCCACACCCCGGGGAAGGTGCGCAACGGCGACACCGGTGACATCGCCGCCGACCACTACCACCGGTACCGCGACGACGTGGCGCTGATGAAGGACCTCGGCCTGAAGGCGTACCGGTTCTCCGTCTCCTGGTCCCGGGTCCAGCCCACCGGCCGGGGGCCCGCCGTGGAGCGCGGACTCGACTTCTACCGCAGGCTCGCCGACGAACTCCTCGCGGCCGGCATCACCCCCGTCGCCACCCTCTACCACTGGGACCTGCCGCAGGAGCTGGAGGACGCGGGCGGCTGGCCGCAGCGGGACACCGCGTACCGCTTCGCCGAGTACGCCGAGATCATGGGCCGTGCCCTGGGCGACCGCGTCGGCCTGTGGACCACCCTCAACGAGCCCTGGTGCAGCGCGTTCCTCGGCTACGGCTCCGGCGTGCACGCCCCCGGCCGCACCGACCCGGCGGCCACCCTGCGCGCCGCCCACCACCTCAACCTGGGCCACGGCCTGGCGATCGGGGCCCTGCGCGAGGTGCTGCCGGCCACCGCGCAGACCTCCATCACCCTCAACCTGCACCAGGTGCGCGCCCTCACCGGCAGCCCCGAGGACGCGGAGGCCGCCCGCCGCATCGACGCGGTCGGCAACCGGATCTTCACCGGCCCGCTGCTCGACGGCGCCTACCCCGAGGACCTGCTCGCCGACACCGCGCACCTCGTCGACTGGACGGAGCTGGTGCGGGACGGCGACCTGGCCGAGATCTCCCGGCCCATCGACGTGCTCGGCGTCAACTACTACGCCCCGACCGTCGTCTCGGCCGGCTCCGGCGACGGCACCACCAAGAACGACGGCCACGGCGCGAGCGACCACTCCCCGTGGACCGGCTCCGACAACGTCGACTTCCACCTCGCCAACGACCAGCTCACGGCGATGAACTGGGCGATCGACCCCAGCGGCCTGCACACCCTGCTGACCGACCTGGCCGCCTCGCACCCCGGGCTGCCGCTGATGGTCACGGAGAACGGCGCCGCGTTCGACGACTACGTCTCCCCCGAGGGCCTGGTCAACGACCCGCAGCGCATCGCCTACCTCCACGCCCACCTCGACGCCGTCCGCAGGGCGGTCGCCGACGGAGCGGACGTCCGCGGCTACTTCCTCTGGTCGCTGCTCGACAACTTCGAATGGTCCTACGGCTATTCGAAGCGCTTCGGTGCCGTCTACGTCGACTACGCCACCCAGCGCCGCATCCCCAAGGCCAGCGCCCACTGGTACGCCGGGGTGATCCGGGCCAACGCGCTGCCCCCGGCCGGCGAGGCCGGGTGAGGCCCGGCCGCCCGGTCTGAGGGGCGCCGCCCGGGCAGCGAGGGTGTCCGGCGTCCCGCCGTGCCGATCCGCGGCCCGGCGGGCGGGGACCCTGGTCGACGAGGGACGATGGAGGCGGGGCGTCCGGGCCCCGGCTGTTACATTCCTGGCCTGAAAGCTGCGAACGGAAGGCGGCGACCATGGCGGTCAGCGGTGGGCGGAACCGGGGCGGCAGACGGCCGACCCTGGAGGAAGTCGCCGCCCGTGCCGGGGTGGGCCGCGGCACGGTGTCCCGGGTGATCAACGGCTCGCCCCGGGTCAGCGACGCGACCCGCGCCGCCGTCGAGGCGGCGGTCGCGGAGCTCGAGTACGTCCCGAACACGGCGGCCCGGGCGCTGGCCGCCAACCGCACGGACGCCATCGCCCTGGTCGTCCCCGAGCCGGAGACCCGCTTCTTCGCGGAGCCGTACTTCTCGGACATGCTCAAGGGCGTCGGCACCCAACTGGCCGACACGGAAATGCAGTTGCTGCTCATCTTCGCGGGCAGCGACCGGGAGCGGCAGCGTCTCGCCCAGTACCTGGCCGCCCACCGGGTGGACGGCGTCCTGCTGGTCTCGGTCCACGCGGACGACCCGCTGCCCGACCTGCTGGCCGACCTGGAGATCCCGGCGGTGATCAGCGGCCCCCGCTCGGCCACCGAACCCCTGACCTCCGTCGACTCGGACAACTACGGCGGAGCCCGCTCGGCCGTCGAACACCTGCTGTCCCGGGGCCGCACCCGCATCGCCCACATCACCGGCCGCCTCGACGTCTACGGCGCCCAGCGGCGCGTCGACGGCTACCGCGAGGCGCTGCTCGACGCGGGCCACGAAGTGGACGAACACCTCATCCAGCCGGGCGACTTCACCGAGGAGGGCGGCCGGCGCGCGATGACGGAACTGCTGGCCCGCCGCCCCGACGTCGACGCGGTCTTCGCCGGCTCGGACGTGATGGCGGCGGGCGCCCGCCAGGTCCTGCGCGAGGAAGGCCGCCGCATACCGGAGGACGTGGCCCTCGTCGGCTACGACGACTCGGCCATCGCCCGGCACATGGACCCGCCGCTCACCAGCGTCCGCCAGCCGATCGAGGAGATGGGCCGCTCGATGATCGACCTGCTGCTCGCGGAGATCGCGGACCGCCGCCCGGCCGCGACCGGCGGCCCGGAGCGCCGACAGGCGGTCCTGGCAACGGAGTTGGTGACGAGAGCGTCCTCGTAGGGGTCGCCGCGCGGCCGGTGCGGACCCCGGCCGCTAGCCGGGTCGTACGGCGTCCCAGCCCCGCTCCAGCAGGTCGAACGCGGCGTCCAGCGTGGCCCTCGGGTCCGGCGAGGACTCGGCGAGGGTGCGGGCCTCCAGGGCGAAGTGGGCCAGGGCCGCGCAGCGGGGGTCGTCGGCGGGGGCGCCGGAGGCCTCGGCGATCACGGCCGCCACCGCGTGCTGGTGGCGCATCCACATACGGCGGTGGTACTCGGTCAACGCCGGTGTGCCGCGCACGAGTCGGTGGAAGGTGGCGAGCTGCTCGCTGCCCTCGGCGGAGAAGAACAGCGCGCCCAGCAGATGATCGCGCAGCGCCCGCGGGACCGACGTCCCCGGGGCCCGCTCGCGCACCGCCGCGACCAGGGCGGCCTCCTGGTCCGCGTCCAGGTCGAAGACCAGCGCCTCCTTGCTGGGGAAGTGCTTGAAGAGGGTCGTCGTCGAGACGTCCGCCGCCTCGGCGACATCGCGGATGCTCACCTGGTCGTAGCCGTGCTCCAGGAACAGCTCCAGCGCCGCGTCGGCCAGCGCCTGCCGGGTGGCGGCCTTCTTCCGCTCGCGGCGGCCCATCGTCGGTACGGTGGTCGGCGTCTCGCTCATGGACTCCAGCCTACCGCTCGGTTGCCTCGCTCCAAGAGTCCACTCGTTCCACTTATGCGGTCCCTGTCCCTTCCCGGCGGCCCCACGGAAAGGAGCACTCCTCTGCCCGGTCCCCACCCCCTCCTCGGCGTCGACGGCATCCCCGCGACCGAGCCGTACCTCCGCTCGGTGGGCACACTCTTCCGGGCCTTCCGCGACCAGGACTCCGGCTGCGTCTCCTACGGCGTCCAACTCCCGGACGGCGAACGCTGGTTCGTGAAGGAGGCGACAACTCCCGCCGCCCAGGCCTCACTCGACCGCGCCTGGACCTTCCACCGCGCGGTCCGGCACCCGGCGATCGTCCCCCAGCTCCACCGCATCACCGTCGCGGGCGCCCACACGGCGGCCGTCATGCCCTGGCACCCCGGCGAGTCCCTCTACGGCCCCGCCCGCGCCCGCTTCCGCGCCCTGCCGCTGGCCTCCGTCCTGCGCGCGGTCGACCGCGTCCTGGACGCGCACCTCGCGGTGGAGGCCGCGGGCATGGTCGCCGTCGACCTCTACGACGGCGCCTTCCTGCACGACTTCGGCGCCGACGTCCTCCGCCTGATCGACCTCGACGAGTACCGCCCCGGCCCCTTCGTCCTCCAGGAGGACCGCCTCCCGGGCTCGGCCCGCTTCATGGCCCCCGAGGAGTGGCACCACGGCGCCCGCATCGACATCCGCACCACGGTCTACGCCCTCGCCCGCACCGCCCGCCTCCTCCTCGACGCCGGAGACGGCGAACGGGCCTGGCGCGGCACGCCGGCCCAGCTCGCCGTACTGGACCGGGCCACCCGCCCCGACCCGGCCGAACGCTTCGCTGGAGTAAGGGAGTTCACGGCCGCGTGGCGCGCCGCCACCTGATCTCGTCGCCGTGGGCCGCGCCGGAAAACGAATCAGCCGGTGACTCCGTTTCCGGAGTCACCGGCTGATTACTCAGGGTGAGTGACGGGACTTGAACCCGCGACTTCCTGGACCACAACCAGGTGCTCTACCAGCTGAGCTACACCCACCATGCCCGGTCGTTCACTCGAAGGCTTACCGACCGGCCGAGAAAAAGTGTACAGGGTCCGAAGGGGTGCTCGCGCACGCCTTTTACTGCGCCGGCAGGACGTGCTTGGCGGCGATCGTGCGGGCCGTCTCCGAGTCGGGTCCGGGCTGCGGGACGAAGATCGCCTCGCGGTAATAGCGCAGCTCGGCGATGGATTCGCGGATGTCGGCGAGGGCCCGGTGGTTGCCCTTCTTCTCGGGGCTGTTGAAGTACGCCCGCGGGTACCAGCGGCGGGCCAGCTCCTTCACCGAGGACACGTCCACGATGCGGTAGTGGAGGTACTCCTCCAGGGTCGGCATGTCACGGAGCAGGAAACCGCGGTCGGTGCCGACCGAGTTGCCGCACAGCGGGGCCTTGCCCGGCTCCTTGACGTGTTCCCGGATGTACGCCAGGACCAGTTCCTCGGCGTCGGCCAGCGTCGTGCCGCCCGCCAGTTCGTCGAGCAGGCCGGACGCGGTGTGCATCTGGCGCACTACGTCCGGCATCGTCTCCAGTGCCCGGTCCGGCGGGCGGACGACGATGTCCACCCCCTCGCCGAGCACGTTCAGCTCGGAGTCCGTGACGAGGGCGGCCACCTCGATGAGAGCGTCGTCTGACAGCGAGAGGCCGGTCATCTCGCAGTCGATCCACACCATGCGATCGTTCATGTGTCTCACCCTAAGGTGCGGGCCGCCCGGCTGGGCCGATCGTGCGCCCGCCTTGTGGTCCGGGGGCACGCGAAAACTCCCGGAGGCCCCTCGGGGAGGCCTCCGGGAGAGTCCCGTCACACCTGTGGCGGACCTAGGTCGCGCTCCGCTGGCCGGGCAGGCTCGCCGCCCGGCTGGTGGCGTACGCCTCACGGCCGTTCTCCACCGAGGCGGTGGTCGCCGCCGACAGCGCGCTCGCCGCCGTACGCCGTGACTGCATCGGCACCGGGCCGTCCGGGTGCAGCGCGGGCGGCAGGCCCGCCGGACCCAGCGACGCCGGGCCGCCGGGCTGGCCGGGAGTGCCGTCGGCGTCCACCTGCTTGTCGCCCTGGGGCCTGCGGGCCCGGTACGCGGCCCGGTAGGCGGCGGGCGACGAGCCCAGCTGCCGCCGGAAGTGTCCCCGCAGGGCCACCGGCGAGCGGAAGCCGCAGCGGCCCGCGACCTCGTCCACCGAGTAGTCCGACGTCTCCAGCAGGCGCTGCGCCTGGAGCACCCGCTGCGTGATCAGCCACTGCAGGGGAGCGCTCCCGGTGAGCGAGCGGAAGCGGCGGTCGAACGTACGCCTGCTCATGTACGCGCGAGCCGCCAGGGTCTCCACGTCGAACTGTTCGTGGAGGTGCTCCAGCGCCCAGGCGACGACCTCCGCGAGCGGGTCGGCGCCGATCTCCTCTGGTAAAGACCGGTCGAGGTAGCGCTCCTGACCGCCGCTTCGGCGCGGGGGGACCACCAGCCGGCGGGCGAGCGCGCCGGCCGCCTCGTTGCCGTGGTCCGTCCGCACGATGTGGAGACAGAGATCGATTCCGGCCGCCGTGCCGGCCGACGTCAGGACGTCCCCGTCGTCGACGAAGAGCTCTCTGGGGTCGACGTGCACCGACGGATAGCGCTTGGCCAGCGTCGGCGCGTACATCCAGTGGGTGGTGGCCGGGCGGCCGTCCAGCAGGCCCGCGGCGGCCAGCACGAAGGCGCCGGTGCACAGGCCGACGATGCGGGCCCCTTCCTCGTGCGCGCGGCGGATGGCGTCGAGCGCCTCCTCCGGCGGTGGCGAGGTGATCGACCGCCAGGCCGGCACGACGACGGTGCCCGCCCGTGAGATCGCTTCCAGCCCATGCGGTGTGGTGAGTTCCAGCCCGCCGGTGGTGCGCAGCGGTCCTTCTTCGCCACCGCACACAAGAAGGCGGTAGCGCGGAACCCCGGCGTCCTGCCGGTCGATCCCGAACACCGACAGCGGTATGGAACTCTCGAAGATGGGGCCGCCGCTGAACAGCAGCACCGCGACGATCTCCTTGCGGCGTCGCCCGGAAAGCTTCCGGGCAGCGGCTTCCGGCGCGGCAGTGGAGTCGTGGCTCATACTGCTAAGCCCCCCTCGGTGGTCGCGTCGCCCCTAACTTGTCGGGCTTGTCGCTCCAGCACGTTTCCCCTCGGTCCTGCACGAGTCCCCCGCCGTAAGACGTCAAGATCGAATCTACTGTGTCCAGTGGTGCCGGGGTGACCAGTTCGGCAACCGGCACATTGTCGACATGGCAACTTGGCGTGAAGCATTCGATCACGAAGCGTTGCACTCGTGGGCCGTGCAGGGAAGTACGCCTCGTCGTAGTGGCCAATCCCCGTAGGGTGCGCACGCCCTCCCAGACCCTTTCGGTGCAGGTGGAACGGGGGTTGGGGGGTGGTTCGGACAACAGATGTGCGGTGACCGGAAGTTGGCTGAAAAGCGTCGGGCGCGTGCGCGGAAACCGGTCAGTCGACCGGTGTACTTCCCCCGGCGCGCCGGCCGCCCCTGCGCGCCCCCGCCCCGGCCCGGTGCCGGTGGCCGCGGAGCGGGGGCTGTTCTTCGGCCAGCAGTCGTACGGTGCTCCGCTCGGACCGGCGCAGCAGCACCCGGCAGGCGGCGGTGACGGCTGCCAGGCCCAGTGCCGTCCCCGTGGCACCGGCGAGGGAGGTGCCGTACCAGAGGAGGACGAGGGGGACCAGGACACAGCTGAAGACCGCCCAGCGCACCACATCGGTCGCGGTGTCCGGGCCGGGGTGTGACTCGGAGGTCGTCGTACGGTGTCCGGACATGGCGTGCTCCCTGGGGCGGCGGCTCGCCGGGTTCAACGCGTGTTCGATCCGTCGGTCACTGTAGGGCAGTCCATCGGTGTGTGCGGATAAGTGAATCCTGTGCAAACCGCCTGTACGGGGCAGCAACCATTGCGTTACGGGCGCCCCTCGTGCATGCTCCGGGGAACTCCGCCGGAGCGTGCGCGGGATATGGGCTAAGGAGGAGTGCCGCCGTACCCTTGGGGGTATGGGCTTGGGAAGATGATTCCCGGACACAGCTCCGCCGCACCCTGCTGTCCCCTCCCAAGAGGATCAAAACGCCGAGACACCCATGGCCGGTCACGAATCTTTCGAACCCGCGGACCGCAAGCGGCCCGTCGCCGATCCCACGGCGGCCGAGCCCCTGGCGGCGGAAGAAGCACGTCATTCCTGCGACCCCGCGTTCAAGCACGGTGTGGTCGTCGGCTTCGACGGCTCCACGTCCAGTGAGCGTGCCCTCGCCTACGCGATCGGCATGGCCCACCGCTCGGGCTCGGGGCTGATCATCGTCCATGTCGCCAACCGGCTGCCCACCACGGTGTGGGCGGGCTGCGAGCCACCGGTCTTCGTCGACGTCCCGGACCACCGCACCGAGGTGCTGGGTCTGGAGCTGGCGTGCGCCGAGTACCTGGCGGAGGTGCCCTGGATCCTGGTCGAGCGCGGCGGCGACATCTGCCACGAACTCGAAGAGGTGGGGCGGGAGTACGAGGCGGACGCGATCGTCGTGGGCTCCACGCACGGCATCGTCGGACGCATCTTCGGCTCCGTCGCCGGGCGGCTCGCCAAGCGGGCGCAGCGGCCGGTCATCGTCATCCCCTGACCTGCCGCCGGGATGCCCCGCGGCCTTGTCCGCGTTCTTCGGCCGTCCCTGAATTCCCTGCTGCGCAGAGGTGTTTGTGCCCTTGTGAAGGGCATATATCGGTCACACGCACCAACGCGCATGCATGAAGGGAGCCCGCCGTGGACAATGACGTCTCCGCGGGAAGCACCACCTCGATCGTCGGCCGACTCGCCCTGGGAATCACCCTGTTGGCCTTCGGCCTCGGGTACACCGATGTCATCAACGGCGTCTCCACGGCTGATGCCGTGTCAGTCGCCCATTACGTGGGCGGAGTCGCCCTCTTCCTCGTCGGACTGCTCGCCTTCCGCGACGGCGACACGGCCAGTGGTACGGCGTTCACCGCGTTCGGCGCGCTCTGGTTCACCTGGGCCGTCTCCGCGGGCAACTCCGCGTCGGACAACGCGGCGGGGCTGTTCCTGGTCCTGTTCGCCCTCGTCGCGCTCTCGGTGACGCTCGCGGGCGGCGACCAACTCACGCAGGGAACCTACGGGTTGTTCTTCGTGTCGCTCGTGCTGCTCGCGATCGCCCAGTTCGCCGGGAACGACGGGCTGGGGAAGGTCGGGGGATGGTTCGGGGTCGCCGCGGGGGCTGTCGCCTGGTATGCGGCGACGGCGGCCCTGGCGCACTGGCCGACGGTTCTCCCTCGACGGGCTGCTGGTCGGGGCGTGACGGCGACTGGCTGACCGGCAGCTGAGAGGACCCCCGCGTGTGTGAGGCGACACGTGGGGGTCCTCTTTGTCTCGTCGGCCGGTGCGGGGACGCTTACTCCACCGTGACCGACTTCGCGAGGTTCCTGGGCTTGTCGATGTCCCGGCCCAGCGCCAACGCCGTGTGGTATGCGAGGAGTTGGAGCGGGATGCCCATCAGGATCGGGTCCAGCTCGTCCTCGTTCTTGGGGACGACGACGGTCTGGTCGGCCTTCTCCTGGTGCTGGTGGGCCACCGCGAGGATGCGGCCGCTGCGGGCCTTGATCTCCTCCAGGGCGGCGCGGTTCTTCTCCAGGAGGTCGTCGTCGGGGACGATCGCGACCGTGGGGAGGGCCGGCTCGATCAGCGCGAGGGGGCCGTGCTTCAACTCCGAGGCGGGGTAGGCCTCGGCGTGGATGTACGAGACCTCTTTGAGCTTCAGGGAGGCCTCGCGGGCCACCGGGTAGCCGCGGACCCGGCCGATGAAGAGCATGGAGCGGGCCTCGGCGTACTCGGCGGCCAGCTTCTTGATCTCCTCCTCCTGGTCGAGGATCTCGGTGATCTGGGCCGGGAGCTTGCGGAGGCCCTCGATGATGCGCTTGCCGTCGCGGACCGAGAGGTCGCGGGTGCGGCCGAGGTGCAGGGCCAGCAGGGCGAAGGCGACCGTGGTGTTGGTGAAGCACTTGGTCGAGACGACGCAGACCTCGGGGCCCGCGTGGACGTACATGCCGCCGTCCGCCTCGCGCGCGATGGCCGAGCCGACGACGTTCACCACGCCGAGGACGCGGGCGCCCTTGCGCTTGAGCTCCTGGACCGCCGCCAGCACGTCGTACGTCTCGCCGGACTGGGAGACCGCGATGTACAGGGTGTCCGGGTCGACGACGGCGTTGCGGTAGCGGAACTCCGAGGCGGGCTCGGCGTCCGCGGGGATGCGGGCCAGTTCCTCGATCATCTGGGCGCCGATCATGCCCGCGTGGTACGAGGTGCCGCAGCCGAGGATCTTGACGCGGCGGATCTGCCGGGCCTCGCGGGCGTCCAGGTTGAGGCCGCCGAGGTGCACGGTGGAGAAGCGGTCGTCGATGCGGCCGCGCAGCACGCGGTCCACGGCGTCGGCCTGCTCGAAGATCTCCTTGTGCATGTAGGTGTCGTGGCCGCCCATGTCGTAGGAGGCGGCCTCCCACTCGACGGTGGTCGGCTCGGACGTGGTGCGGGTGCCCTCGGTCGTGTATGTCCGGAAGTCGTCGGCCTTGAGGGTGGCCATCTCGCCGTCGTCCAGGGTCACGATCTGGCGGGTGTGCGTCACCAGTGCGGCGATGTCCGAGGCGACGAACATCTCCTTCTCGCCGATCCCGAGGACCACCGGGGAGCCGTTTCGAGCCACCACGATGCGGTCGGGGAAGTCCGCGTGCAGGACGGCGATGCCGTAGGTGCCCTCGATCACGCGGAGCGCGTCGCGGACCTTGTCCTCCAGTTTCTCCTGCTGGGAGCGGGCGACGAGGTGGGTGAGGACCTCGGTGTCGGTCTCGGAGAGGAACTCGACGCCGTCCGCCTCCAGCTTCTTCCGGAGGTCGGACGCGTTGTCGATGATGCCGTTGTGGACGACGGCGACCTTGCTGTCCGCGGACATGTGCGGGTGGGCGTTCACGTCGGAGGGGGCGCCGTGCGTGGCCCAGCGGGTGTGGGCGATTCCGGTGGTGCCCTTGAAGCGTGCCGGGACCTTGGCCTCCAGGTCGCGGACCCGGCCCTTGGCCTTGACCATCTTCAGGCCGGCCGTCTTCGGGGTGGTGACGACGATGCCCGCGGAGTCGTAGCCGCGGTACTCCAGCCGCTGGAGGCCCTCCAGCAGGAGCGGAGCCACGTCACGCCTGCCGATGTATCCGACGATTCCGCACATGTATAGGTATTCCTAGCCGTAGACGATCCGGCGCAGCTGCCGGAGCGTCAGCTCCGGCGGGGCCACGGCCCGGTATTTCAGGTCCGCCTCGATCCGGTCGAAGATCGTCGCGTTCACCAGGCCCTGGGCCTGGAGCTCGCGGTGGCGGCGACGGACGTATTCCTCGGTCGTCTCGTCGAAGTAGGCGAGCACGTCCTGGATCACCCGCAGTGCCTCGCCCCGGTTGAGGGTCGTGGAGCGCGTCAGATGATCAACGAGTTCGTCGTGCACCCGGTTGATCCTGGGGTACCGGAGGAAGGTTTGCAAGAATCCTGCCCGATATCGGGCAACGGGCTGTTGAAAGTCTTATGGGGCTCTGTTCGTAAGCTGTCCATCCTGTGTCTTGCGCGCGGTCGCCCATGTCGACGAGTTTCAGTCGCCATGGACATTCCTCGTATGGGAGTACCCGCCGAGCTCGCCGAGCGCATGAGCATGGCGGAACAGCACGAGTACCTGCGCGCGAGATTCTCGCGGCGCACGATGATCAGGGGCGGCGCCGTGACCCTCGGCGCCGTCGCGGGCGGCGTGTTCGTGCCGGGCGCCGTCGCCCAGGCGGCCGTCCCCACCCAGGCTTCTGCCACCTACGCCTCCGCCTCCACCGCGTCGGCGGCCGACGGCGCCCTCGTCTCCCCGTTCGGCCGGCACCTCGCCTTCGGCAACGACCCGGGCACGGAGGTGACGGTCTCCTGGCAGGTCCCGACCAACGTCAGGAAACCGTTCGTCCGCATCGGCGCGCACCCCTGGGACCTCTCCCGCAAGATCGAGGCCGAGGTGCGCACGCTGTACACCCCGGCGGGCGTCGGCGCGAGCGGTGACCACACCCAGTACTACCTGCACGCCAAACTGACCCACCTGCGCCCGGGCCGCACCTACTACTACGGCGTCGGCCACGCGGGCTTCGACCCGGCCGAGCCCCACCTGCTGGGCACCCTGGGCACCTTCACCACCGCCCCCGACCACAAGAAGCCGTTCACCTTCACGGCCTTCGGCGACGAGGGCGTCGGCTACCACGGCCTCGCCAACGACAGCCTGCTGCTCGCCCAGAACCCGGCCTTCCACCTGCACGCCGGCGACATCGCGTACGCCGACCCGGCGGGCCAGGGCCAGACCGCCGACACCGGCTTCGACTCGCGCATCTGGGACCAGTTCCTCGCGCAGACCGAGTCCGTCGCCAAGTCCGTGCCGTGGATGCCCGCCTACGGCAACCACGACATGGAGGCCTGGTACTCGCCCAACGGCTACGGCGGCGAGGACGCCCGCTGGAACCTGCCGGACAACGGCCCCGACAAGAAGAACCTGCCGGGCGTCTACTCCTTCGTCTACGGCAACACGGCGGTCATCTCGCTGGACGCCAACGACGTGTCCTTCGAGATCCCGGCCAACCTCGGCATCTCCGGCGGCACCCAGACCACGTGGCTGGAGGCGCAGCTCAAGAAGTTCCGCGCGTCCAAGGACATCGACTTCGTGGTGATCTTCTTCCACCACTGCGCGTACTGCACCTCGACGGCGCACTCCTCGGAGGGGGGAGTGCGCAACGAGTGGGTACCGCTGTTCGAGAAGTACACGGTGGACCTGGTCATCAACGGCCACAACCACCAGTACGAGCGCACCGACGTCATCAAGAAGAACGCGGTCACCAAGAAGCTGCCGATCGGCGGCACGGCGTACCCGGAGACCGAGGGCGTCGTCTACGTGACGGCGGGCGCGGCCGGCCGCAGCCTGTACGCGTTCTCCGCCCCCGACTCCTACGAGGGCCACCTCAACGAGGTCGACTCCGTCGCCGCCTTCATCAACACGAAGGACGGCAAGGTCAACGAGACGGTCGCCTGGTCGCGTGTGCGCTACCTCAACTACTCGTTCCTCCGCGTCGACGTCGAGCCCGCCCCGAGGGGCCGTACGACCACCCTGACGGTCCGCGGCATCGCCGAGACCGGCGCCGAGGTCGACCGCTTCACGGTCGCCCGCAAGGCCAAGTAGCCCTGAGACACCACGAGTTACGCCCGGAAGGCAGGGCGCGACCCGTCCGGCGGGCGGTCCTCACATACGTTTGAGGACCGCCTGTTTGGCCATCGCGAACTCGTCGTCCGTGAGCACCCCGTCCCGGTGCAGCTCCCCGAGCTCCCGCAGCCGCCGCAGCAGCGCGTCATGCCCGTCCCCCGCCGCGTCCGCCAACTGCCCCACGGACACCGGCTGTTCAGGGCGTACGTCGGCCTCGGCCGCAGGATGCGGCAGACGGGCCTGGACGGCCGCGGCGATCAGCGCCATCAGCGGATCCTTCTTGAAGCCCCACAGCTCGACCGAGTTGGGGTCGTACTTGGGCGGCGCCTTCGTCGGCGCGTTGCGCACGGTGAAGCGGATGTAGCCGTTCTCCAGACCGGCCGACGGCCGCCACTCCACGCCGACGAGATCCGCGACGGCCAGCGTGCGGACGCCGGCCGCGGACTTGGCGTCCTCGGTCTTCCAGTTCCACTCCAGCCGTACGCGCTCGCCGTCGAAGCTCGCCGTGCCGTCCCCGGCGGACACCGACAGCGGAACGGCCGGGCCCGGCAGCAGATACGCGTCCACCGGACCGGCCGGCACCCGGTCGAGCAGCAGGGCGCTCCGCACCTCGTCCACGAAGTACTCGGCGACCCCGTACCGGTCCGACTCGACGGGGAGCTGATACGGGTCGTCGCCCTCGGCGAGCCGGCCGCCGGTGGCGTGCAGCAGCGGGTCCGCGCCGTCGCGCAGCCGCAGTCTCAGCCGCCCGGACCTGCGGCCCTGCTCGAAGGAGACCCCCGCCAACGCGCCCAGCGGGACCACGAGTTCGCCGAGAGTCTTGCGGAACAGGCCGACGTTCTTGTCCCGCCCGGGAGTCAGCCGCAGGGCGTCGCCGTCGAAGACCCAGGTGCCGTCCTTCTGGATGATTTCCGCCATAGAGGGGATTGTTCCATCGCCCAGCCGACAGAATGGTCTGTACCTGTCCGGACGCACAGGAAGTCCAAAGGAAGGGACCGCTTGTGAGACACCTTGTGAGACAGCGCCGCCGGACGACCCGGCTCCTCGGTTCGCTGCTGCTCGTCGCCGCCGCGAGCGTCTCCGTCGCCGGTGCCGCACCCCCGGCCGGAGCCGCGGCAGCCGTCACCCCGCTGGGCCGGGTGATCCCCGCGCCCGCCAAGGTCGCGCCCGCCGGGCAGCCGTACCGGATCACCGGCGTCACCCGCATCCGGGTGGGCGAATCGCGGGAGTCGCGGCGGATCGGCGAGTACCTCGCGGGCATCCTGCGGCCCTCCACCGGCTACCGGCTGCCGGTCACCACCCGCGGCAAGGGCGGCATCCAACTCCGCCTGGCCAAAGGCACGTTCGGCGACGAGGGATACCGGCTCAACAGCACACCCGGCGGCGTCACCATCACCGCGAGCAGGCCCGCGGGACTCTTCCACGGCGTGCAGACCCTGCGCCAACTCCTGCCCGCCGCCGTCGAGAAGACCTCACGGCAGCCCGGCCCCTGGCGGATCGCGGGCGGCACCATCGAGGACTCCCCGCGCTACGCCTACCGCGGAGCGATGCTCGACGTCTCCCGGCACTTCTTCACCGTCGGCCAAGTCAAGCGCTACATCGACGAGTTGGCCCTCTACAAGATCAACGAACTGCATCTGCACCTCAGCGACGACCAGGGCTGGCGCATCGCCGTCGACTCCTGGCCCCGCCTGGCGTCCTACGGCGGCTCGACCGAGGTCGGCGGCGGCACCGGCGGCCACTACACCAAGGCCGACTACCGGGAGATCGTCCGCTACGCTTCCTCGCGCTTCCTCGAAGTGGTGCCCGAGATCGACATGCCGGGCCACACGAACGCGGCCCTCGCCTCCTACGCCGACCTGAACTGCGACGGCGTCGCACCCCCGCTCTACACGGGCACGGAGGTCGGCTTCAGCTCGCTCTGCGTCGGCAAGGACCTCACGTACCGCTTCGTGGACGACGTGGTCCGCGAGCTCGCCGCGATCACACCGGGCCGCTATCTCCACATCGGCGGCGACGAGGCGCACTCCACCAGCCATGACGACTACGTCAAGTTCATGGACCGGGTGCAGCCGATCGTCACCAAGTACGGCAAGACGGTGATCGCCTGGCACCAGATCACCGGCGCCCACCCCGTGCCGGGCGCCCTCGCCCAGTACTGGGGACTCGACGACACCGACGCCGCCGAGAAGGCACAGGTCGCCGAGGCCGCGCGGAACGGCACCGGGCTGATCCTCTCGCCCGCCGACCGCGTCTACCTCGACATGAAGTACACCGAGGACACCCCGCTCGGCCAGGACTGGGCCGGACTCGTCGAGGTCAAGCGGTCCTACGACTGGAACCCGGGCAACTACCTGGCCGGAGTGCCGGGTTCGGCGATCCGGGGCGTCGAGGCACCGCTGTGGTCGGAGACGCTGGTGACCAGCGCGAACCTCGATCACATGGCCTTCCCCAGGCTCCCGGGCGTGGCCGAGCTGGGCTGGTCGCCGGCGTCGACGCACGACTGGGACGCCTACAAGGTGCGGCTCGCGGCCCAGGCGCCACGCTGGGACGCGCTCGGGATCGACTACTACCGCTCGCCCCAAGTGCCCTGGCCCGCCCGGTAGTCGACACGCGAACCGCCTGATCACGGCGCAGGGGCGGGCACCCCGGGGGACCGTACCCCGGGGTGCCCGCCTGTCTGTGCGGTCAGAACCCGGCGATGGGGTTCTTCAGGGTGCCGACGAGCTGGAGCGCGCCGGAGGGGTCCGCCAGATCCACCATCTGCTGGTTGTCGCGCAGTTGGAGGCGGTTGAGGCAGGACAGCGAGAACTCGGGGGCGAACATGTCGTACTGCCGGAACTTGTCGGCGAGTTCGGGTGCCGCGTCCTGGTACGCGCGCGTGACGTCGGCGACCGTACGCCAGAAGGCGTCCTCCTCCAGGATGCCCTCGGCGGCCAGGTCGGCGGCGAGGAAGCGGAAGAAGCAGTCGAAGACGTCGGTGAAGATCGACAGCAGTTTCTTGTCCTCGGGAACCTCGACGCGCAGCCGCTCCACCGTCGGCGGCAGCACCGCGTCCGGGTCCATGACGGCGATCTCCTCGGCGATGTCCTTGTAGATCGCGCGCTCGACCACACCGTCCTTCAGGACGAGGATGACGTTCTCGCCGTGCGGCATGAACACCAGGTCGTAGGCGTAGAAGCTGTGCAGCAGCGGGGTGAAGTACGCCCGCAGATACCGCCGCAGCCACTCCACCGGAGTCAGCCCCGACCGCTCGATCAGCGCGCCGGCGAACGACGCGCCCTCGTGGTCCCGGTGCACCAGCGAGGCCATCGTCGCCAGCGACTCGCCCTCCCGGAGCGAGGAGACCGGGCTCTCGCGCCACAGCGCGGCGAGCATCTTGCGGTACGGCGAGTAGCGGTCCGTCGCCGCCTCGTACTCCAGGTGGCGGTAGCCGACGGCGGCCCGCTCGCGGATGATCGACAGGCCGGTGGACCTCAGCACCGGGTCGTTGTCGATGAGCTGGGCGAGCCAGTCGTTGATGGCCGGGGTCGCCTCCATGTACGCGGCCGAAAGACCGCGCATGAAGCCCATGTTGATGACGGACAGGGCCGTCTTCACATAGTGCTTCTCGGGGTTCGACCGGTTGAAGAAGGTCCGGATGGACTGCTGGGCGAGGTACTCGTCGTCGCCCTCGCCGAGGCACACGAGATGGCCGCGGGCGACCTCGGCGGCGAAGGTGACGGTCAGCTTGTTCCACCACTGCCAGGGGTGGACGGGGATGAGGAGGAAGTCGTCGGGGTCCAGGCCCCGGTCGGCCAGGGTCCGCCCGAACCGTTCGACGGTCCCGGCGCCCAACTCGGCCCGTACGAACGACTCGTACTCGATGCCCACACCCGCCGTGAACGCGGCCCGGGAGCGGTGCGCGGCCAGCCACACCAGCCGGACCGGGCTCGCGGTCTCGGGGGCGTACGAGAGGTACTCGTGGATGCCGAAGCCGAGGCGGCCGTTGTTGGCGACGAAGCAGGGGTGGCCCTCGGTCATCCCCGTCTCGATGGCCTGGAAGTCGCTCTTCACCAGCTCGGCGACCGGGAGCTGCGGCTTGGTGAGCTTGTAGCAGGTGCCGGAGAGGGTGGAGGAGATCTCCTCCAGGTAGACCGGCAGGATCTCCTCGCTCAGCCCGAGCGCCTTCTGCAGCTCGATGAAGAAGTCCAGCGCGGCCAGCGGGAGTTCGGCGCCGTCGCGGTGCCGGGTGATGGACTCGGCGTCGACCTGCCAGTGGTCGAGGGCGTACCGGGTGGCGGCGAACCGGTAGCGGGTCAGCCCGTCGTCGCTGCGGACGACGTACGAGCCGCCGTCCTTCTCGTCCGGTTCGGGAGTGATCAGCCGCTCGTGCGCGAACTCGGCGAGGGCCTTGCGGATCAGGAGGCGGTTGGCCTTCTCCCAGCGCTCGGGGGAGAGGTGGGCCACGGCGTCGACGAGGCTCATGAGGACACCGCCGTCGCCGCCGTCGCCGCCGTCGCCGCCGTCGCGGTCAGGAACTGCTCCCGTGTGCAGAAGCTCAACAAGGCTTTCTTCTCCGGCTTCCGGATCTCTCGCTCGGGCACGAACCCGACCGTCTCGTTCAGGGCGTGCACGGCGGTGTTCGACACGTCCGGCTCCACGACGACACGCGCCACGGCCGGGTCCTCGAAGAGCCGGGCCATCACCGCGGTGATCACCGCGCGCGTGAACCCGTGGACCGGCGCCTCGGTGGCCGGCGTCAGGAAGTGCATCCCGATGTCACCGGGCGACGGCTCGTACAGACCGACCAGTTCGCGGTGGCGCGGGTCGTAGTACTCCATCAGGAAGACGGGCACACCGTCCCCGTCGAGCCCCAGCAGCGCGTGCTGGTGCTCGTCGGCCGCGATCTCCATGTAGGCCCGCTCGACGTCCTCCAGCCGCGCGTCCTGCATCATCCAGTAGGCGGCTTTGGGATGGGTGACCCAGCGGTGCAGCAACTCGGCGTCCTGGAGGGGGTCCAGGGGGCGGAAGGTGAAGCTGCCGACGTGGAAGACGGCGCTCATCGGGGTCTCCTTGTGCTCTTTCATGAAAACAGCGCCAGGCCGCCGTGGGGACGGCTAGCGTTTGAAGAATGGAGACTCTGCGCGTGAAGCGGGCATTCAAGTACCGCTTCTATCCGACCACGGAGCAGGCTGTTGAGCTGCTCCGGACGTTCGGGTGTGTACGCAAGGTCTACAACATGGCATTGGACGTTCGTAGTCGGGCGTGGACGGAGGAGAAGCGGAGAGTCTCCTACGCGGCCACGTCTTCGATGTTGACGGAATGGAAGAAGGAAGAAGACCTGGCCTTCCTGGCCGAAGTGTCTTCTGTGCCGCTCCAGCAGTCGCTGAGACATTTGCAGGCGGCGTTCTCGAACTTCTTCACGAAGCGCGCACAGTACCCGCGGTTCAAATCGAGGAAGAAGTCTCGGGCGGCTGCCGAATACACCCGGTCGGCGTTCACGTGGCGCGACGGTCGTCTGACCCTCGCCAAAATGGACACTCCGCTCGATATCCGATGGTCGCGCCGTCTGCCCGACGGCGCGGAGCCGAGCACCGTGACCGTGTCGCGCGACTCGGCCGGGCGCTGGTTCGTGTCCATCCTGGTGGAGGATGCCGGAGTACGGGCTCTTCCTGCCGGGGACAGTGCCATCGGGATCGATGTCGGAATCAACAGCCTGATCGCTCTGTCCACGGGCGAGAAGGTGACCAACCCGAGATTTCACAAAAGAGACACGGCTCGTCTGGCCGCAGCTCAGAGAGAGCTCGCCCGTAAGGAAAAGGGTTCCAGGAACCAGGCGAAGGCCCGTGAGAAGGTAGCGAGAATTCACGCGCGGATCGCCGATCGGCGGCGTGATCACCTGCACAAGCTGACCACTCGACTCGTCCAGGAAAACCAACTGGTGGTGATCGAGGATCTGCCTGTCCGCGGCCTCATGAGAAATCACACGCTGGCACGCACCATCGCGGATGCCTCGTGGGCCGAGCTGCGGTCGATGTTGGACTACAAGTGTGCCTGGTACGGGCGCGAACTCGTCGTGGTCGATCGCTTCTTCCCGTCGAGCAGGACATGCGCGCTGTGCGGTCTGATCCGGGAGGCACTGCCGCTCGGCGTCCGGCAATGGACGTGCGAAGGATGCGGCACGTGCCATGACCGGGACCACAACGCCGCTGAGAACATTCTGGCCGCCGGGCTGGCGGTGTCGGCCTGTGGAGCCGGTGTGAGACCTCAACGGAATTCCTCCGGGCGGGCTGTCGGCGACGAAGCAGGAAAGACCATGGCGCAAGCTGTGGGAGCCCCGCCCCCAAGGGCGGGGAGACGTCAAACGGCGAACTCCTGGAAGGCGATGGTCTGTTCGACCGGGTAGTACTCGGTGCCGAGCAGTTCGCGGATGATGTACGCGTTGCGGTACGCGCCCATGCCCAGGTCGGGGGACGTGATGCTGTGGGTGTGGACGCCGGCGTTCTGGAGGAAGACGCCGCGGCCCGTGGTGTCGATGGAGTAGTTGCGCGCGATGTCGAAGTTGCCCCGTGAGTCGTAGCGCAGCCGCTCGTGGACGGGCTTGAGGAACTCCGGCTCGGCGTACTTGTAGCCGGTCGCGAGGATCAGGCCCTGCGAGCGCAGGCTGTAGTCCTTCTCCTGCTCCTCCTGGCGGAGGCCCAGTTCGTACGCTCCGTCGCGGTAGGTGGCGCTGTTCAGCGCGGAGTTGGTGAGCAGCCGGGTGGGGACGGCGCCGCCGACCCGCTTCTGGTAGAGCAGGTCGAAGATGTCGTTGACGAGGTCGCCGTCGATGCCCTTGAAGAGGCCCTTCTGCTCGGCCGTGAGGCGGTAGCGGGTCTGTTCCGGCAGCGCGTGGAAGTAGTCGATGTACTCCGGAGAGGTCATCTCCAGCGTGAGTTTCGTGTACTCCAGCGGGAAGAAGCGCGGCGAGCGCGTCACCCAGTTCAACTCGTAGCCGTGGACGTCGATCTCGCTGAGCAGGTCGTAGTAGATCTCGGCGGCGGACTGGCCGCTGCCGACCAGCGTGATCGACTCCTTGGCCTGCAGCTCCGCCTTGTGCTGCACGTAGCGGGAGTTGTGGATGAAGTCGCCGCCCAGACCCGCGACGGCCTCGGGGAGGTACGGCGGGGTGCCGGTGCCCAGGACCAGGTGCCGGGCGCGGAACACGTCGCCGGCCTCGGTGTGGACGACGTAGACCCCGTCCTCGTACGTCACCTCCGAAACCGTCGTGCTGAAGCGCACGTTGGTGAGCCGGTCGGCGGCCCAGCGGCAGTAGTCGTCGTACTCGACGCGCAGCGGGTAGAAGTTCTCGCGGATGTAGAAGGGGTACAGACGCCCCTTCTCCTTCAGGTAGTTGAGGAAGGAGTACGGCGAGGTCGGGTCGGCGAGGGTGACGAGGTCCGACATGAACGGCGTCTGGAGGTGGGCGCCGTCGAGGAACATCCCGGCGTGCCACTCGAAGGCGGGCTTCGAGTCCAGGAAGAGACCGTCGAGTTCGGCGATGGGTTCGGTGAGGCAGGCGAGGCCGAGGTTGAAGGGACCGAGCCCGATGCCCACGAAGTCGTGGACCGTGGTGGCGGGTTCAGGAAGCGCGGTCAAGGGAGTCTCCCAGGTACTGCTCGGCGTGGCCGGCGATCAGGTCGAGGACGGCGGCGATGTCGTCGGTCGTCGTCTCGGGGTTGAGCAGGGTGAACTTCAGGTAGTGGCGGCCCGCGACCTTGGTGCCCGCGACCACCGCGTCACCGGAGGCGAACAGGGCCTTGCGGGCGTAGAGGTTGGCGCGGTCGATCTCGGCCGGGTCGGTGACGGCGGCCGGGATGTAGCGGTAGACGAGCGTGGAGAGCGAGGGCTCGACGACGACGTCGAAGCGCGGGTCGGCGGCCAGCAGCTTCCACCCCTCGGCGGCCAACTCGCAGACCTCGTCGAAGAGTTGGCCGATCCCGTCGGCGCCCATCACGCGCAGCGTCATCCACAGCTTGAGCGCGTCGAAGCGGCGGGTGGTCTGGAGGGACTTGTCGACCTGGTTGGGGATGCGCTCCTGCACCATGCGGCGCGGGTTGAGGTAGTCCGCGTGATAGGTCGCGTGCCGCAGGGTGTCGGCGTCGCGGACCAGCAGGGCGGACGAACTCACGGGCTGGAAGAAGGACTTGTGGTAGTCCACGGTGACCGAGTCGGCGCGCTCGATGCCGTCGATCCGGTTCCGGTGCTTCAGCGAGGCGAGCAGTCCGCAGCCGTAGGCCGCGTCGACGTGCATCCACACGCCGAACTGCTCGCAGAGGGCGGCGATTTCGGGCAGCGGGTCGATGGAGCCGAAGTCGGTGGTGCCGGCGGTGGCGACGACGGCCATGGGGACCAGTCCGGCGTCCTTGCAGCGGTGCAGCTCGCGGGCGAGCGCGACCGTCTGCATGCGCTTGTCGGCGCCGACGGGTATCGAGACGACGGCGTCCGGTCCGAGGCCCAGCAGTTTCGCCGACTTCTTCACGCTGAAGTGGCTCACCTCGGAGGCGAAGACGCGCAGTGTGGCCGGGCTGTCGGTCTTGGCCTCCTCGCGGGCCAGCAGCAGCGCCTGGAGGTTGGACTGGCTGCCGCCGGAGGTGAACACCCCGTCGGCGTGCGGTCCGAGGCCGATCCGTTCGTTGGTCCAGTCGATCAGTTTGCGCTCGATGAGGGTGCCGCCGGCCGACTGGTCCCAGGTGTCCAGGGAGGAGTTGACGGCGGAGAGCACCGCCTCGCCGAGGACCGCGGGGATCACGACCGGGCAGTTGAGGTGGGCGAGGTAGCGCGGGTGGTGGAAGTAGATCGCGTCGCGCAGGTAGACCTCGTCCAGTTCGTCGAGCACCGCGGTGGTGTCGTGCAGCGGGCGGTCGAGGTCGATGCGGTCGATGAGGGAGGAGAGGGCGTCGACCGTGACGCCGGTGAACGGTCGTTCGGTGGTGGCGAGTTTGGCCGCCACCCGCTCCACGCCTTCCGTCACGGAGCGGCGGTAGTGCTCCGCAGTCGTGTCATTGAGCAGGTGCGAGCGCATGTGGGGGTCCTCCGGTGGGGAAGTCCGTGCGGGACAGTGAGCGGCGGGGTTCCGCAACATCAACTTAGGTAAGCCTAACCTAACTTAACGTCGAGACGGCGCACCGCTCCCGTGACAGCCGTCACTCACGCCACGGCGGTCCCGCGTGCCGTCACCCGGCCTCGCGCACCTGCTCCTCGCCGAACCCCTGCCGCCAGTACCCGGCAAAGGTCACCCGGCGCCGGTCGATCGCCCGCTCACCCGCGAAGTGCCGCCGCAGCGCCTTGACCTGACCGGACTCGCCCGCGATCCACACGTACGGCCGCTCGGCGGAGGGGGGCGGGCGGCACGAAGGGCGCCGAGAGCCAAGGGGGGTCCTCGCGGTCCCAGACCCGGGCGCGCAGGCCCGCGGGCGGCCCTTCGAGGATGGCGGACACGGCCGGCGGGGCGGTCTCGTCGCCCCGGGTGACTACCGGATCGGTGTCCTCCGGCGGCCGGAACCGGATCGCCCGGTTGTCCGCGACGACGGGCCCGAGCAGCACCACCCGGTCACCCGCACCGGCACGCGAGGCCCAGCGGGAGGCGGGCACGGAGTGCCCCGGATGCGGCAGGAGCAACGACAGGGACTGGTCGCACCCGTCGGAGAGGAAGGACGCCGGATCGTCCCCGGCGAAGGTCACCCGGACCAGGGACGGCCCGAGCCGCTCCGTCCGCACGACGTGGAGAGAGAAGATGCGGAACGGGGCGGCAAGGGCCGTGGTCATGGGGGTGACTCCTGGGTCGGCGTCAGGGATGCGCACCCGGGGGAGCGAGGAACCGCGCGACCGGCCGCCGCCGGCGCGCAGCGCCCCACCGGAGTGCGGCCACCTCAGGGCTAGCTGACCTTCTTCGCGCTCTCGATCGCCTTGGCCAGGTCCTCGAGCAGGGGCGCGCACTTGTCGTAGGACAGGATCGGCTCGGGGTTGCGGGCGATGACCTGCCCGGCCTTCACTGCGGGCAGCTTCTTCCAGGTGCCCTCGGTGATGTCGGCGGGCTGGATCGCCGAGGTCCGGTTGTCCATCATGATGACGTCCGCCCCGTACTTGTCGACGTTCTCCCAGCTCAGGTTCTCGTACCAGCCGCCACTCGCCTTGAGCGCGGAGGCGGCCGGCTCGACGAAGTTCACGCCGAGCGCCTTGAAGTACTCCAGGTCGATGGAGAGGTTGGACCCGGAGACGTAGAAGATGTCCTGGCTCGCGGACCCCACGAGCACCTTGATGCCGGGCTTGGCCTTGGCCGCGGCGCGCAGCCGGGCCGCCGCGTCCTCGAACCGCTTCTTCGCCGCGGTGATGGTGGCCGACGTGGTGTCCGCGCCGAGGGACTTGGCGAGTTCGAGCATCCGCTGCAACGGCGTCGGCAGCTGCACGTCGTACACCGAGATGCCGACGGACGGCGCTCCCACGGCGAGGATCTTCTTCTTCGACTCCTCCGGGACGTACCAGAGCGTGCCCGCCGAGTCGAACATCGTGCTGATGAGGACGTCGGGCGCCAGGGCCGCGTACTTCTCGATGTTGAACTGGCCCCACTCGTTGCCGATGACGGTGACCTTGCTGATGTCCAGGTCGCCGGCCTGCACGTCGGCCTTGCCGTCCTTCAGCCTGGTCGGTCCGAAGACGCCCTTGGACTCGATGCCGTAGTCGTGCAGCGCGGCGGCGACACCGATGAACGAGACGATGGTCGCCGGGGTCGTGTCCGTCCTCGCGGTCTGGCCGCGGTCGTCCTTGAAGGTCCAGGGGCCGGACTTGGCGGCCGTCGTCTCCTTGTCCGAGCCACCGCTTTTCGCGTCGTCGTCGCCGCAGGCCGCGAGCACGGCGCCGAGGCCGAGGGCGCCGCCCGCGGCGAGGATGCCGCGGCGGGAGAGGTGAGTGGCACGGGCGTTGGACATGTATGGCTGCTTTCGAACAGGGCGGAGCGCCCGCCGGACAATTCGAAGGTAGGTTAGCCTAACCTCACCAAGTGTCCAGTGGGCGGGTCGCCGCCGCCCTCGTCCACACCGCCCCTGAGGCCGCCTTCCGCCCGGCCCGCACCCGGCTCGTGGGTCGCGCCCCGGCCGATGTGGCCGTCAACCGCCTTGTCCCGCACACCCGTTGTGATCAAGATCCTGCACAGGGCAGTCAGCGCGCGGGTGTTCGGTCGTCGGCGGAGGGGCAACCACGATGGACGCGACGGACGTGCAAGCGGTCGTACGGAGTGACGCGGCCCTCCTGGAGGACGACCTCGCCGCGTTCCTCGACACGCTGACCGCCCCGGCGCGGGCGGCACCCGGCTCCGTCCACGACACCGCCCTGCGCCGCGCGCTCCACGAACCGGTCGCCGACGCCCTCGGCTCCAAGACCGGCCAGCAGGCGCTCGCCCCCGCGCCCGGCGCACCCGGCGGCCGGACCCCGCTGCGGCCCTCGCTGGTGTACTGGGCCTACCGCAACTACCGGGGTTTCCCCCAGGAGCCGGAGAGCGGCGCCGACCTCGCGGTGATCCGGCGCACCGCGGTCGCCGTGCGGATCCTGCTGAAGGCCGCGGTCGCCCTCGACGACATCCAGGACGGCAGCGACGTCCGCTACGGCGAACCCGCCCTGCACACCACCCACGGCACCCCGCTCGCCCTCAACACCGGCGCCTGGCTGATCATGTCCGCGCTCCGGCACGCGGCCGACCCCGCCGTCGTGGACAGCCTGGTGCGCGCGGTCGGCGACGGTTTCACCGGACAGGCCGCCGACCTGTCCTCGCGTACGGCGCTCACCCGCGCGGAGCTGTCGGCGGCCCCGCGCGCCGCCCGGGTCGACTTCTGGGAGTCGACGGCCGCCCTCAAGACCGGCACCCTGTTCCGGATGCCGCTCGACGCGGCGGTCGCCGGGCTGCGGGTGGTCGAGGACGACCGGCTCGCCCTGGACCGCGCGATGCGCCAACTGGGCCTCGCCAGCCAGCTGTTCAACGACCTCACCGTCTTCGTCCCCGAACTCGGCGGCGCGCACGCCCGCGAGGACGTCGACGGCCCGGGCAACCGGGTCGTCCTCGAACTCCTCGGCGCGGACGGCGGCCCGCCGCCCGGCGAGGACGTCACACCGCACGTTCTCGGCCACCCCCACCTGCGGCGCACGCTGCTCGCGCTCGCCGAGGAGGCCGTGACGCTGAAGCGGGCCGCGAAGGACACCGTGCACGGCGTGTGCCGCTCCGAGCGCAGCGCCGCCTACTTCGACGTGACGATCGAACGCAAGGGCCACCTCGTCGACCGTCTGCTCGCGACGCTCCGGCGGCGCGGCGGCGCGTGACGGACGGCGGCGCGGGACGGGCCCCGCCGGGCGCGTCGGCCGCGCGCCCGGCGAGCCCGTCGTACGGGAGAGGGCGGTGGCCGCCGTCTCCTCAGCCGACGAGGCCCAGCTCGCGGGCGATCAGCATCCGCTGGACCTCGCTCGTGCCCTCGCCGATCTCCAGGATCTTGGAGTCGCGCCACATGCGGGCCACCGGGTACTCGTTCATGAAGCCGTAGCCGCCGTGGACCTGGGTGGCGTCACGGGCGTTGTCGACGGCGATCGTGGAGGAGTACAGCTTGGCGAGGGCCGCCTCCTTCTTGAAGGGCTCGCCCGCGACCAGGCGGGAGGCCGCGTCGCGCCAGGAGAGGCGGGAGGTGTGGGCCTTCATCTCCATGTCCGCGATCTTGAACTGGATGGCCTGGTTGGCGCCGATCGGCCGCCCGAACGCGTGCCGTTCCCTGGCGTACTTCACCGACTCGTCGACGCAGCCCTGCGCGAGACCGGTCGCGAGCGCCGCGATGGCGATGCGGCCCTCGTCCAGGATGCGGAGGAACTGGGCGTAGCCGCGGCCCTGTTCGCCGAGCAGGTTGGCCGCCGGGACGCGGACGTCCGCGAAGGACAGCTCGCGGGTGTCCGAGGCGTTCCAGCCGACCTTCGAGTACGGTGCCGCGACCGTGAAGCCGGGCGTCCCGGACGGCACGATGATCGACGAGATCAGGGGCTTGCCGTCGGGCTTGCGGCCGGTGACGGCGGTGACCGTGACCAGGCCGGTGATGTCCGTGCCGGAGTTGGTGATGAAGCACTTGGAGCCGTTGATCACCCATTCGTCGGTGTCCGGGTCCAGGCGGGCCGTCGTCCGGGTCGCGCCCGCGTCGGAGCCGCCGTCCGGCTCGGTCAGGCCGAAGGCGCCGAGCATCTCGCCGGAGCAGAGCCGGGGCAGCCACTCGGCCTTCTGGGCGTCGGTGCCGAAGAGGTGGATCGGCATCGCGCCCAGCGACACCCCGGCCTCCAGGGTGATCGCGACCGACGAGTCGACCCGGGCCAGTTCCTCCAGGGCCAGGCCGAGCGCGAGGTAGTCGCCGCCCATCCCGCCGTACTCCTCGGGGAACGGCAGGCCGAACAGGCCCATGCGGCCCATCTCGCGGACGATCTCGTACGGGAACTCGTGCCGCTCGTAGAAGTCGCCGATCTTCGGCGCGACGACGTCGTGCGCGAACTCCTCGACCGTACGGCGGAGTTCTTCCAGCTCGGGGGAGAGACGGTGGTCCATGGCGGTCACTGGTCCTTGTGGGAGAGGGCGCGGACGGTGCGGGACGGGCTGGGTCGGCCCAGTTGATCGGCCATCCACACGCTGGTGGCGGTGAGACGGTCGAGGTCGACTCCGGACTCGATGCCGAGACCCCGGAGCATCCACACCAGGTCCTCGGTGGCGAGGTTGCCGGTGGCGGACTTGGCGTACGGGCAGCCGCCGAGGCCGCCCGCGGAGGCGTCCACGGTGGTGACGCCGTGCTGGAGAGCGGCCAGGGTGTTGGCGAGCGCCTGGCCGTAGGTGTCGTGGAAGTGCACGCCCAACACCGGGGTGGGGACGCCCTGTTCGTTGAGCGCGGCCAGCAGCTCCAGGACGTGGCCCGGAGTCGCGACGCCGATCGTGTCGCCGAGGCTCAGCTCGTCGCAGCCCATCTCCAGCAGGGACGTGCAGACATGGACGACCTGGTGGATCGGGACGGCGCCCTCCCAGGGGTCGCCGAAGCACATCGACAGATAGCCGCGCACCTGCGCGTCCGCCTTCTTCGCCCGCGTCACCACCGGCTCGAACATGGCCAGCGCGTCGTCCACCGTGCGGTTCAGGTTGGCCTTGGCGAAGGCCTCGGTGGCGCTGGCGAACACGGCGATACGGCGGGCGCCGAGCGCGAGGGCGCGGTCGAGGCCGCGTTCGTTCGGCACGAGCACCGGGAGTTCGACCCCGGGCAGATCGCGCACGAGCGGGAACAGCTCCTCGGCGTCCGCCAGTTGGGGAACCCACTTGGGGTGCACGAAGCTCGTCGCCTCGATCCTGGTCAGCCCCGCGTCGGCGAGCCGCCGGACGAACTCGGCCTTCACCTCCGTGGGCACGGTCGCCTTCTCGTTCTGCAGCCCGTCCCGCGCGCCCACCTCGTGGATGCGCACCCGGGCGGGCAGACCGGGGGCCGGCACGACCATCGGGAGCGCCTCCGGCCCGCCTGTCTCCGGCCCGTGTGTCTCCGGTCCGCGTGTCACTGGTCCTCCTCCACCGGGGTGACGACCGCCAGCACCTGGTCCATGGCGACCGTCGCGCCTGGCGTCACATCGAGTTCGGCGACCGTGCCCGCGTGCGGCGCGGAGACGACGTGCTCCATCTTCATCGCCTCGACCACCAACAGGCTCTGCCCCGCGGTCACTTGATCCCCCACGGCGACCTTCACCACGGTCACCGTCCCCGGCATCGGCGCGGTCAGCGAACCGGCGCCGGAGCGGTCGGCGCCGCTGAGCGAGGCGGCCACCGGGTCGTGGTCCCGTACCTGCCAGGCGTCCCCGTCCCGGCCCAGCCAGCTGCCGTCCGGCAGGGCGGTGAAGGTGTGCACGAGTCCGTCGAGCCACAGGGTGAACCGGCCGTCGGGCCCGGCCGCCCCGGAGCCGGCCAGGGGCTTCCCCGCGCCGTCCGGCAGCAGCTCGGTCCCGCCCCCGGGTGTGCGGCGCACGCGCACGGTCACCGGGTCGTGGCCCGGCACCTGGAGCGGATGCGCCGTCCAGGCCCGCTCCCCGCCCAGCCGCCAGCCGTCGGCGGCGCCGAACGGGTCGGCCCAGCCGGAGCCCCGCCCGGGCGCGAGCGCCGCGTGCCGCAGCAGCGCCGCCGCCGCGTAGACCTCCACCGGCACCTCGCCGGGCACCAGTCCGTCCGCCTCCCGCTCGACGAGCCCGGTGTCCAACTCGCCCGCCACGACCGCCGGATGGGCCAGCAGCCGCCGCAGGAAACCGGCGTTCGTCGGCACGCCCAGGGTCACCGTGTCCGCGAGGGCCGCCCGGAGTCTCCTGAGCGCGGTCGCGCGGTCGGGGCCGTAGGCGATGACCTTGGAGAGCATCGGGTCGTAGAGGCTGCCGACCTCGGTGCCCTCGGAGAGGCCGGAGTCGGTGCGGACACCGTCGCCGGAGGGCTCGTCCAGCTTCAGGACGGTCCCGCCGGACGGCAGGAACCCGCGCGCGGGGTCCTCCGCGCAGATCCGCGCCTCCACCGCGTGCCCGGTGAGGGTGATGTCCTCCTGCGCGAAGGACAGCCGCTCGCCCGCCGCCACCCGCAGCTGCCACTCCACCAGATCGAGCCCGGTCACCCACTCCGTGACCGGATGCTCCACTTGGAGACGGGTGTTCATCTCCATGAAGTAGTACGACGACGGGTCGTTGCCCGGGACGATGAACTCGACCGTGCCCGCGCCCGCGTACCCGCACGAGCGGGCCGCCTGTACGGCCGCCTCGCCCATCGCCGCGCGCGTGGCCTCGTCCAGCAGCACGCTCGGGGCCTCTTCCACCACCTTCTGGTGGCGGCGCTGCAGGGAGCACTCGCGCTCGCCGAGGTGGACGACGTTGCCATGGGTGTCGGCCAGCACCTGGATCTCGATGTGCCGGGGGCGGTCGACCCAGCGCTCGACCAGAAGGGTGTCGTCGCCGAAGGAGGCGCGGGCCTCGCGGCGGGCGGCGGCGATCTCCTCCTCCAGGAGGGCGAGGTCGCGGACCAGGCGCATGCCCTTGCCGCCGCCGCCCGCCGACGGCTTCAGGAGGACGGGTGCGCCCAACTGGTGTGCCGCCTCGGCGAGTTCGGGGTCACGGCCGCCGGGGACGACCGGGACGCCGGCCGCCTGGACGGTCTCCTTGGCGCGGATCTTGTCGCCCATGAGGGCGATCGCGTCGGCCGGGGGACCGATGAAGACGAGCCCGGCGTCGGCGCACGCGCGCGCGAACGCCGCGTTCTCGGCGAGGAAGCCGTAGCCCGGGTGCACGGCCTGCGCGCCGGAGCGGGCCGCCGCCTCCAGGAGCCGCTCGACCGACAGATAGCTCTCGGCCGCCGGCGCGGGACCCAGCCGCACCGCCGTGTCGGCCTCGCGGACGTGCCGGGCGTCCGCGTCGGCGTCGGAGAAGACGGCCACCGAGCGCACACCGAGCGAGCGCAGGGTGCGGATCACGCGGACCGCGATCTCGCCCCGGTTGGCCACGAGGACCGTGTCGAACATCCCGGGTGCCGCGGGCGTCCCGGAAATCGCGAAGCTGTCGACCATCTCGGGCATCCTCATCACATCCGGAAGACGCCGAACTGGGGGTCCCCCAGCGGCGCGTTGGCACAGGCGGTCAGGGCCAGACCCAGCACCTGGCGGGTCTCCGTCGGGTCGATGACCCCGTCGTCCCAGAGGCGGGCGGTCGCGTAGTAGGCGCTGCCCTGGCGCTCGTACTGCTGCCGGACGGGGGCCTTGAAGGACTCCTCGTCCTCGGCGGGCCACTCCTCGCCGCGCGCCTCCAACTGGTCCCGCTTCACGGTCGCGAGGACCGAGGCGGCCTGCTCGCCGCCCATCACGGAGATCTTGGCGCCGGGCCACATCCACAGGAAGCGCGGGGAGTACGCCCGGCCGCACATCGAGTAGTTGCCCGCGCCGTACGAGCCGCCGACCACCACCGTCAGCTTCGGCACGCGCGCGCAGGCGACGGCGGTGACCATCTTCGCGCCGTGCTTGGCGATACCGCCCGCCTCGTAGTCCTTGCCGACCATGAACCCCGAGACGTTCTGCAGGAAGACCAGGGGGATGCCGCGCTGGTCGCACAGCTCGATGAAGTGGGCGCCCTTCTGGGCGGACTCGGAGAACAGGATGCCGTTGTTGGCGACGACGCCGACCGGGTGCCCGTGGATCCGGGCGAAGCCGGTGACCAGGGTCTGCCCGAACTCGGCCTTGAACTCGGCGAAGCGCGAGCCGTCGACCACGCGCGCGATGATCTCCCGCACGTCGTAGGGGGTGCGGGAGTCGACAGGGACGGCGCCGTAGATCCCGTACGGGTCGACCTTCGGCTCCACCGGCTCCGTGACCTCCCAGGGGAGGGGCCCGCGCGCGGGGAGCGTGGCGGCGATGTTCCGGACGATCCGCAGGGCGTGCGCGTCGTCCTCCGCGAGGTGGTCGGTGACGCCCGACACGCGTGCGTGCACGTCGCCGCCGCCCAGCTCCTCGGCGGTGACGACCTCCCCGGTGGCGGCCTTCACCAGGGGCGGCCCGCCGAGGAAGATCGTCCCCTGGCCGCGGACGATCACCGCTTCGTCGCTCATGGCGGGGACGTACGCCCCACCGGCGGTGCAGGACCCGAGGACGGCCGCGATCTGCGGAATCCCCGCCCCCGACATCCGGGCCTGGTTGTAGAAGATCCGCCCGAAGTGCTCACGGTCCGGGAACACCTCGTCCTGCATGGGCAGGAACGCGCCTCCCGAGTCGACCAGATAGATGCAGGGGAGGCGGTTCTCCAGGGCGATCTCCTGGGCGCGCAGATGCTTCTTCACGGTCATCGGGTAGTACGTCCCGCCCTTGACCGTGGCGTCATTGGCGACGACCACGCACTCGCGCCCGCTCACCCGCCCGATCCCGGCGATGACACCGGCGGCGGGGGCGGCCCCGTCGTACATCCCGTCGGCGGCCAGGGGAGCCAGCTCCAGGAAGGGCGAGCCCGGGTCGAGGAGGGTGTCGACGCGGTCGCGGGGGAGCAGCTTGCCGCGCGCGGTGTGCCGGTCCCGGGCGCGCTCGCCGCCGCCGAGCCGGGCCGCGGCCAGCTTCCGGCGCAGCTCCTCGCCCAGCGCGCGGTGCGCCGCCTCGTTGGCCCGCCACGCGTCCGACGCGGGGTCCGCCGCGCTCGTCAGCTCCGGTGCCTCTTGCATTCTCTGGGTCCCCTCGCACAGCGATCGGCTGCTCTCGACCGTTAATGAGCGTTAACCATTTCCTTCAGGTTAACGACCGCTAACCTCCCTGTCTAGAATTGCTTCCATGACCACGAGAACCGACGCCCCCACCCGGCGCGAGCAGATCCTCAAGGAGGCCGCGCGGCTCTTCGCCGAGCGGGGTTTCCACGGCGTCGGCGTCGACGAGATAGGCGCGGCCGTCGGCATCAGCGGCCCCGGTCTGTACCGGCACTTCCCGGGCAAGGACGCGATGCTCGCGGAGCTGCTGGTCGGCATCAGTGGCCGGCTCCTGACGGGCGCGAAGCGCCGCCTGGCGGAGGCGGAGGGCGCGACCTCCGCCGGACCGCTCCTCGACTCGCTCATCGAGGGCCACATCGACTTCGCCCTCGACGACCGCCCCCTGATCACCCTGCACGACCGCGAGCTGGACCGCCTCCGCGACACCGACCGCAAGCTGGTACGCCAACTCCAGCGCCAGTACGTCGAGTTGTGGGTGGAGGTGGTCCGCGAGGTCTACCCGGACCTGGCCGAGCCCAGCGCACGGTCCGCGGTCCACTCGGTCTTCGGCCTCCTCAACTCGACCCCCCACCTGGGCCGCCCCGGCTCCCTCCCCGGCCGCGGCGCGACGGCGCGACTGCTGCACCGGATGGCGCGGGGAGCGTTCGGGGCGGCGGAGAGGGAGAGCTGAGGACCGGGGTCCGGGGCGGAGCCCCGTGGCGGGTGGGGTGCTGGGCCGGGTGGTCGTGGCGAGCCGCGGGGCTTGGGCGGGGTCCGGGGCGGAGCCCCGTGGCGGGGTGGCCTGGCCCGCCGAGTCGGTCGGGCGGGTGGGCAAGCGCGTGGAGGATGAGCGGGTCACGGCGTGACGAGCGTTACGTACAGGTTCCGCTGGACGCTGGATCTACTCGCCGGTACCGTGAACTTCTGAGCAAGCGCTTAGACATGGACCCCGAGCTAGCTGGAGGTGGCGGCGGTGCGCCGTACGGTGTTTGACGAGGACCACGAGGCGTTCCGGGAGACCCTCCGGGCCTTCATCGAGGCCGAGGTCGTCCCCGTCTACGACGAGTGGTTCGCGGCCGGCCAGGCGCCGCGCGACTTCTACTACAAGCTCGCCGAGCTCGGCGTCTTCGGCATCCGCGTCGACGAGGAGTACGGCGGCGCGGGCATCGACTCGTACAAGTTCGAGGCCGTCCTCTACGAGGAGACCGCGCGCGCGGGCGTCACCTTCGGCGGCTCCGGCGTACACGTGCTGCTCGGCCTGCCCTACATCAAGCTGCTCGCCACCGACGAGCAGAAGAAGCGCTTCCTGCCGAAGTTCGTCTCCGGCGAGGAGATGTGGGCGATCGCGATGACCGAGCCGGGCACCGGCTCCGACCTCGCGGGCATGAAGACCACCGCCAAGCTCTCCGAGGACGGCACGCACTACGTCCTCAACGGCGCCAAGACCTTCATCACGGGTGGCGTGCACGCCGACCGCATGATCGTCTGCGCCCGCACCTCCCCGTCCACCAAGGAGGACCGCCGGCACGGCATCTCCCTCTTCGTGGTGGACACCAAGGCCGAGGGCTACTCGGTCGGCCGCAAGCTCGACAAGCTCGGCCTGAAGACCTCCGACACCGCCGAGCTGGCGTTCGTCGACGTGAAGGTCCCCGCCGAGGACCTCCTCGGCGAGGAGAACAAGGGCTTCTACTACCTCGGCCACAACCTCGCCTCCGAGCGCTGGGGCATCGCCTTCGGCGCGTACGCGCAGGCCAAGGCCGCCGTCCGGTTCGCGAAGCAGTACGTCCAGGACCGCGTGGTCTTCGGCCAGCCCGTCGCCGCGTTCCAGAACACCAAGTTCGAACTGGCCGCCTGCCAGGCCGAGGTGGACGCCGCCGAGGCCGTCGTCGACCGCGCGACCGAGGCCCTGGACGCCGGTGAGCTGACCCCCGCCGAGGCGGCCAGCGCCAAGCTGTTCACCACCGAGGTCGCCCACCGCGTGATCGACCGCTGCCTCCAGCTGCACGGCGGCTACGGCTTCATGAACGAGTACCCGATCGCCCGCCTGTACGCGGACAACCGCGTCAACCGCATCTACGGCGGCACCAGCGAGATCATGAAGACGATCATCGCCAAGGACATGGGCCTGTAAGGTCCCGGCAATTACCGCCAGGTACAACTGAACGCCATGAACGAGGCACTACAGGATCTCCTCGATCTGCTCGACCTGGAGCAGATCGAGGAGAACATCTTCCGCGGCCAGTCCCGCTCCGCCGTCGTCCCCCGTGTCTTCGGGGGCCAGGTGGCGGCGCAGGCGCTGGTCGCCGCCGGGCGCACGGTCCCCGCCGACCGCCACGCCCACTCCCTGCACGCCTACTTCCTGCGCATGGGCGACCCGGGCGCACCCATCGTCTACAACGTCGAGCGCATGCGCGACGGCCGCTCCTTCACCACCCGCCGCGCGGTCGCCGTCCAGCACGGCCGGCCGATCTTCGCGCTGTCGGCGTCCTTCCAGACGTACGAGGAGGGCCTCGACCACCAGGCCCCCATGCCGCCCGCCCCCGACCCGGAGACGGTCCCCACCGGCCAGGAGCGACTGCTCGGCTACGACCATCTCGACCAGGGAATCGTTCAACGATTCCTGGAGGCGCGTGAGGCGATCGACCTCCGGTACGTCGACGACCCGCCCTACGGCCGCTTCGGCGAGCCCCGCGAACCGCACTCCCAGGTGTGGTTCCGCACCAACGGCAAGCTCGACGGACCCGTGGACCAGCCCCTGCTCCACGTGGTGCTCGCGACCTACGTCTCCGACATGACCCTCCTGGACTCCGTGCTCCTCGCGCACGGCCGCGGCGGCTGGGCCGTAGGCGATGTCGTAGGGGCCTCGCTCGACCACGCGATGTGGTTCCACCGGCCGTTCCGCGCGGACGAGTGGCTGCTCTACGACCAGGAGTCGCCGTCGGCGTCCGGCGGGCGCGGGCTCGGGCAGGCGCGGATCTACACCCAGGACGGGCGGCTGGCCGTCTCCGTCATCCAGGAGGGCGTGGTCCGGGTTCCTCGGGAACACTGAGGGCATGGCAGAGACAGAGGAGAACGACGGTGGCGGCGAGTCCACCGCCACCGTGATCGTCGCGGCCGTCGCCAACCTGGGCATCGCGCTCGCCAAGGCGGTCGCCGGCGTCATCAGCGGCTCCAGCGCGATGCTGTCGGAGGCCGCGCACTCCGTCGCCGACACCGTCACCGAACTCCTCCTGCTGACCGCCCTCAAGCGCAGCGGCAAACCCGCCGACGAGGACCACCCCCTGGGCTACGGCCCCGAACGCTACATCTGGGCCATGCTCGCCGCCGTCGCCACCTTCGTCGGCGGCGCGGTCTTCTCGATCTACGACGGCGTGCACACCCTCGTCGCCGGCGAGGACCTCGGCGACCCGCTCGTCTCGTACATCGTGCTCGGCGTCGCCTTCCTCCTGGAGGGCTACTCCCTGCGCACGGGCGTACGCCAGGCGCGCGGCGAGGCGGCCCGCTTCGACGCCTCCTTCAAGCGCTACCTCCGCTACACCCCCGACACCGCGGTGAAGGCCGTCGTCCTGGAGGACTCCGCCGCGCTCGTCGGCCTGGTCCTCGCGGCGGGCGGCCTGCTCGGCGGCCAGCTCACGGGCTCCGGCGCCTGGGACGGCGCCGCCTCGCTGTGCATCGGCGCCCTGCTGCTCTACGTCGCCTGGGTGCTGGGCCGCTCCAACGCGGAACTCCTCATCGGCCGCCCGCTGCCCAGGGCCGTGCGGGAGCGGATCAAGGAGGAGCTGCTCGGGGTCGAACACATCGAGGCCGTACTGGAGTTGACGACCCTCGTGCAGGGCCCGCGTGAGGCGCTGGTGGCCGCGAAGATCGACTTCCGGGACCGGTCGAGCGCCGCGCAGATCGAGTGGGCCTGCGAACAGGCCGAGCAGCGGCTGCGGGAGGCGTTCCCGGCGGTCAGCCGGGTCTACCTGGACCCGACGCCGGGCTACGCGCAGCGCCGGGCGGAGGGGCTCAACCCCTGGCCGTGACCGGGGACCCGAGCCCGGTCGCTCAGGCCGACAGCCCGGCCTCGGCCAGCAGATAGGCCGTCATCGGGTCGTAGTGCCGGGGGCTGACGACGTGGTCGTCGAGCGGGACCGCCACCTGCACGGTGCCCTCGGACTCGGCGAGGAAGAGCGCGGGGTCGTTGCAGTCGGCGTAGCCCACGGAGTCGACGCCGTGGCGCCCCGCACAGCCCGCCCAGCCGTGGTCGGCGACGACCAGGTCGGGCAGCGGGCGGCCCTCGCGCTCCAGGGCGGTCAGGATCGCCTTCATCGGCTCACCGGAGTGCGTGTGCCAGAGCGTCGCGCCGTGCTCCAGGACGGCCACGTCCGCGAACTGCATGACGTACCCCTCCTCCGTCTGCAGCCCCTCCGGGATCACGACGATCTCGCAGCCCGCCGTGCGCAGGGCGGCGGCCGTGGCGCGGTGCACGTCCAGCAGACCGCCCGGGTGACCGGTCGCGAAGAGCACCCGCTGCTGCCCGTCGGCCGCCTTGCGCAGCCGCGCCGCCATCCGGTCCAGGCCGTCGACGGTCAGCTCCGGGTCGATGGTGTCCTGGCCGTAGCGGTACTCGGGATCGTCGTTGACGCCCACCCGCTCCGCCATCACCGCGAGGACGTCCTGCTCGTCGGTCCAGCGGTTGCCCAGCTCCAGCCCGAGCCAGTAGTGACGGTCGCCGTTCGCGAGCTTGCGGTAGTGGGAGAGGTTGTTCTCGCGGGGCGTGGCCACCTCGCCCGCGATACGGGTCTTCACAAGGTGGTCGACGAGCTCGGCGCGGCTGGGTGTCCCGGGTATCGGCATGGTTCCCATTGTGAAGCAGAGGGCTGTGCCCGTGCCCGGCGTCCCGCACGCTGGGATGTGGATCACTCACGGCCGCCCGTCACAGCAGGCGCAGGCCGAACCACAGCTCCATCCGTACGTCCGGATCGTCGAGGTCCGTCTCCAGCAGCGCCGCGCACCGCGCGATCCGCTGCCGCACGGTGTTGCGGTGCACGGCGAGGGCGACCGCCGTACGGTCCCAACTCCCGTGCAGGGAGAGCCAGGTGCGCAGGGTCTCGACGAGAGCGGGGTGCGCGGCGAGCGGCGCGAGGAGGGTGCGGGCGTGTTCCTCGGCCGTGTCGCGCGGGAGCAGGTCGGCGAGCCCGGCGCGGCCGGAGGCGCCGTGCCGCACCAGCGCGGTACGGGTCGCACGCGCGCGGGCCAGGGCGCGGGCCGCCTGCCGGTCGGCGGCGGACCAGTCCTCCGGGGCGACGGGGGCGCTGACCCCCAGGGTCCAGCCGGGCTGCGGGGCGGGTGCGCGGTCGCCGGGGACGAGGACCCGTACGGCCTCCGGTGCCAGGTCGAGCAGCGCGGAACCGAGGGCGGCGCCCAGGGCGGAGGCGGCGACGGGGTCGGCGGCGGGGCCGGCTCCGGTGTCGGGCAGCGCGTGCACCACCAGCCACCGGTCACCGCCGAGCAGCGACGCCACGTCCGCCGGCGGGGCGCCCAGCAGCAGCCGTACCAGCGCCGAGGACCGGTCCGCTCCCGTGCGGCTCTGGTGCTCGCCGGTGAGGAGGGAGAGCAGGACGGCGGCGACGGAGGCGATGGTGTGGTCACCGGGCGCCCGCTGCGGGGCGGCCACCCCCAGGACGAAACCCTGGCCGGTCCCGAGGGCATAGGCCGCGAGGTGGATGCCGGAGACGGTGTCGGTGGCGGACGTGGGGGACGGGGCGGCAGCGGCGGAGGGCCGGACCACCCGCGCCAGCCCCGCCAGGGCCTCCCGCACCTCCCGCGCCTCCGTGTCGCTCGCCCCCGCGCCCCGTCCCGCCCCGGCGATCTCCGTCCCGTCGGGGCCGAACAACACGGCCTGGCCGCCGACCCGTTGGGCGAGCTGGCGCAGCACCGAGGGGAGCGGGTCGGGGCGGGAGGCCGCCGCGGCCAGGCTCTGCTGGGCCTCGGTGACGCGGCGGAGTTCGGCCAGGCGGGCCTGGGCCATCAGCTGCCAGACCGCGCGGGCCACACGGGAGAAGGGGGTGGGCGGCGGGACCTCCAGGAGGGGGAGGCCGTAGTGGTCGCAGGCGGCGACCAGGGCGCGCGGCACGGTGTCGTGGACCGGGGCCACGCCGAAGCCGAGGGCCACTCCGCCCGCCTCGACGATCCGGGCGACGTAGTCGTCGAAGTAGGTGCCCGAGCCGGCCGCGTCCGGGATGTGGACGCCCGCGGTGAGCAGCAGTTCGCCGCCGAGCAGATACGGATAGGGGTCCGTCATCTCGGACACGTGCGCCCAGTGGATCGCGATGCCGGGGTCGGCGGGCCCGGCGATCTGCCGCAGCCCCAGGTCCTCGCGGGCGAGCAGGGATGCGAGGGGCACGGGGGGAGTAGGAGGAGTGGGGGGAGTGGGCGGAGTAGGGGGACCAGAGGGAATCGTCGGGTCCGGCATGGTGGACGTTTCCTCCATCTCCTTGGGCTCGGATGGATGAAACGTACACTTCGCAGTCGCTTTCCGGCCACCTACTGTCGACGCAGACCAGGCAGCGAGCCCGCGAAGGAGGCCCCCCTTATGGCCGTCGACTACACCGTGATCGTCGTCTACCTGGCCGGCATGCTGGCCATGGGCTGGTGGGGCATGCGCCGCGCCAGGTCCAAGAGCGACTTCCTGGTCGCGGGCCGCCGCCTGGGCCCGGTCATGTACTCCGGCACCATGGCCGCGATCGTCCTGGGCGGCGCGTCCACCATCGGCGGAGTCGGCCTCGGCTACCAGTACGGCCTGTCCGGCGCCTGGATGGTCTTCACCATCGGCCTCGGCCTGCTCGCCCTCTCCGTGTTCTTCTCCGCCCGGATCGCCCGCCTGAAGGTGTACACCGTCTCCGAGATGCTCGATCTCCGGTACGGCGGCCGGGCGGGCGTGATCTCCGGCGTGGTCATGTGGGCCTACACCCTGATGCTCGCCGTCACCTCGACGATCGCCTACGCCACGATCTTCGACGTCCTCTTCGACATGAACCGCACCCTCGCGATCGTCCTCGGCGGCTCGATCGTCGTCGCGTACTCGACGCTCGGCGGCATGTGGTCGATCACCCTCACCGACATGGTGCAGTTCGTGGTGAAGACGATCGGCGTGCTCCTGCTCCTGCTGCCGATCGCGGTCGTCAAGGCGGGCGGCTTCGGCGAGATGAAGGCGAAGCTGCCCACCGGGTACTTCGACCCGCTGGGCATCGGCGGCGAGACGATCTTCACCTACGTCCTGATCTACACGTTCGGCATGCTCATCGGCCAGGACATCTGGCAGCGCGTGTTCACCGCGGGCAGCGACAGGACCGCCAGGTGGGGCGGCACGGTCGCGGGCACCTACTGCCTCGTCTACGCCGTCGCGGGCGCCGTCATCGGCACGGCGGCCAAGGTCCTCTACCCGGACCTCGGCAGCCCGGACGACGCCTTCGCCACCATCGTCAAGGACGAACTCCCCATCGGCGTAAGAGGGTTGGTGCTGGCCGCCGCCCTGGCCGCCGTGATGTCGACGTCGTCCGGCGCGCTGATCGCCTGCGCCACCGTCGCCAACAACGACATCTGGTCGCGGCTGCGGGGAGCGGCCAAGGGCCGGGACGGCGAGGAGGGGCACGGCGAGGACGGACACGACGAGGTGCGCGGCAACCGCGTCTTCATCCTCGTCATGGGCGTCGGCGTGATCGTCACGGCGATCGCCCTCAACAACGTCGTGGAGGCGCTGACCGTCGCCTACAACCTCCTCGTCGGCGGACTCCTCGTCCCCATCCTCGGCGGCCTGCTCTGGAAGCGCGGCACCGCACAGGGCGCACTCGCCTCGGTGATCGTCGGCGGCCTCGCGGTCGTCGGCCTGATGGCGGCCTACGGCATCCTCGCCAACGAGCCTGTGTACTACGGCCTGTTGCTGTCTCTGGCCGCCTATGTGACCGTCTCCCTCGCCACCCCGCCGACCGACGCGGCGGTCCTCGCCGCCTGGCGGGACCGGCTCGCCGGACGCGGCGCCCCCGAACGGGCGTCCGAACCGGTCGCCGTGCACCAGTAGAGTCGTAGCGGACGCGCAAACAGCCACAAGCTGCACGTAATCCATCCCATACGTCACGAAGCGTAGGAAAGAAGGCAGTCCCCATGACCAGCAACGAGACGCCCCGCGGCCCCGTCGACTCCTCGCGCTTCCCGCGGTTCGCCGGCCCCGCGACCTACGCCCGGCTGCCGCGCCTGGACGAGGTCGGGACCGCGGACGTGGCCGTGGTCGGGGTGCCGTTCGACGCCGGGGTCTCCTACCGGCCGGGCGCCCGCTTCGGCGGCAACGCGATCCGCGAGGCGTCCCGGCTGCTGCGTCCCTACAACCCGGCGCAGGACGCGTCCCCCTTCGCGCTGGCGCAGGTCGCCGACGCCGGGGACATCGCGGCGAACCCGTTCAACATCAACGAGGCCGTCGAGACCATCGAGGAGGCGGCGGACCAACTCCTCGACACCGGAGCGCGGTTGATGACCCTCGGCGGCGACCACACCATCGCGCTGCCGCTGCTGCGCTCGGTCGCGAAGAAGCACGGCCCGGTGGCCCTGCTGCACTTCGACGCCCATCTCGACACCTGGGACACCTACTTCGGGGCCGAGTACACCCACGGGACGCCGTTCCGCAGGGCGGTCGAGGAGGGCATCCTCGACACGGAGGCGCTCTCGCACGTCGGCATCCGCGGTCCGCTGTACGGCAAGCAGGACCTCAAGGACGACGAGAAGATGGGCTTCGGCATCGTCACGGCGGCGGACGTGTACCGCCGGGGCGCCGACGAGGTCGCCGACCAGCTGCGTCAGCGGATCGGCGACCGGCCCCTCTACATCTCCATCGACATCGACTGCCTCGACCCGGCCCACGCGCCCGGCACCGGCACCCCCGAGGCCGGTGGCCTGACCTCCCGCGAACTTCTGGAGATCCTGCGCGGCCTGGCATCCTGCAACCTGGTGTCGGCGGACGTCGTCGAGGTGGCACCGGCGTACGACCACGCCGAGATCACGTCGGTGGCCGCGTCGCACACCGCGTACGACCTGATCACGATCATGTCCCGTCAGATTGCCGAGGCTCGTTCGAAGTGACCCACGACCACGACCTGGAACTCCGCCCGACGGCCGCACAGATCTCCGCCGCCCTGAACCCGCCCCCCGGGCGCAACGGCGGTGACCTGGTCGTGGAGACCCTGGCAGGCCTCGGCGCCACGACGGTCTTCGGCCTGCCGGGGCAGCACGCCCTCGGCATGTTCGACGCGCTGCGCCGCTCCGACCTGCGGTACATCGGCCTGCGGGTGGAGAACAACGCGGGATTCGCGGCGGACGCCTACGGCCGCATCACCGGCGAGGCGGCCCCGCTGCTGCTGTCGACGGGCCCGGGCGCGCTGACGTCACTGGCCGCGCTCCAGGAGGCGAGGGCGGCCTCGGCCCCCGTCCTGGCGATCAGCAGCCAGATCCCGACGGCCGGCCTGGGCGGCGGCAGGCACGGCTACCTCCACGAACTCCCGGACCAGTCCGCCTCGTTCAGGGGTGTGGTGAAGTCCGTCCACACGGTCCGCACCCAGTCGCAGATCCCGTCCGCGATCGCCGAGGCCTGGAAGTCGGCGCTGACGGCCCCGCACGGGCCGGTGTGGGTGGAGATCCCGCAGGACGTGCTGCTCGCGCCGACCCTCCTCCCGGTGGTGACGGCGGTGGACGCGACCCCGGAGGACCTGGTCCCGCGGCCCGAACTCACCGCCGTGGCAGCGGACTTGCTGTCGCGCGCCGCCCGCCCGGCGATCATCGCGGGCGGCGGAGTCGTACGGGCGGACGCCTCGAAGAAGCTGCGGCAGCTGGCGGAGAAGATCAACGCCCCCGTCGTCACGACCCCCGGCGGCAAGGGCGCGTTCCCCTGGACGCACCCCCTCTCCCTCCAGTCCTGGCTGGAGGACCGCCATACGACGGACTTCCTGGAAGACGCGGACGTCGTCCTGGTGGTCGGCTCAGGACTGGGCGAACTCTCCTCGAACTACCACACGTTCAGGCCGCGCGGCCGGGTCGTCCAGATCGAGGCGGACCTCGGCAAACTGGAGTCCAACCACCCGGCGCTGGGCATCCACGCGGACGCCTGGCACGCGCTGCAGGCGCTGCTGGAGACGGTCACGGAGCGACCGGACGAGACCGCGGCCGAGCGGGTCGGCGAGGTGCTGACCCGGGTCCGCGAACGCATCGCCGCCCAGGAACTCACCCTGGAACAGAGCGTGTTGGCATCGGTCCGCAAGGCCCTCCCGCCCACCTCCCCCTCCTTCTGGGACATGACGATCCTCGCCTACTGGGCCTGGTCGGCCTTCGACGCGAAGGGCCCGAACCACCTCCACTCCGCCCAGGGCGCCGGCGGCCTCGGCTACGGCTTCCCGGCGGCGCTCGGCGCGGCGGCGGCCGACCCCACCCGCCCGGTGCTGGCGGTGTCGGGCGACGGCGGCGCGCTGTACTCCGTCGCGGAGCTGGCCACGGCCAGGCAGTACGACCTGAACGTCACCTGGCTCATCGTCGACGACGGCGGCTACGGCATCCTCCGCGAGTACATGACGGACGCGTTCGGCGAGGCCACGGCCACGGAACTGACCCGCCCGGACTACGTCGCGCTGGCGGAGTCGTTCGGGGTGCGGGGGACGCGCACGACCCCGGAATCCCTGGAGTCCGACCTGACGAAGGCACTGGCGGAACCGGGGCCCTCCGTGGTCGTACTCCCGGCGCTGCTGCGGATGTTCGCGGCCACGCACCTGGGGTGAGGGGCTCCTCCGCGACAGGAATGACCTGACGCCTGAACTCCCGCCGAAGCAGCGGGAGTTCAGGCCGGACGGCTGCTTCCTACCAGATCGCCTCGACCCACTCCGGGTGGTCGATGAACGGGTTGCGGTTGTGCTGGTAGGTGTCGTAGATGACCTGGTTGCGGTTCTCCTCGAAGGCGCTGGGCGGGTCCGCCGCGCTCCAGGCCTTAAGGACGGAGAGCTTGCCCATGTAGGGGTTGCTGCCGTTGTTGACCTTCTCGTTGGGCTCCAGGTCCGCGAAGCCGTCGTCGCCCTCGTAGCGCACGGCCATGTAGAGGATCATGCGGGCCACGTCGCCCCGGTCCGCCGCGCGCGGCGCGAAGGAGTCGGAGTCGACGGTGCTGCCGCCGCCGTTGGTGACCGCGCTGCCGCCGTTGTCGAAGTCGAGGTTGCCGCGGATGCTGTTGACCTGGACGTCCGCGGGACGCAGGTGGTGCAGATCCGTGCCGGGGCCGATCGACTCGCCGAAGTCGCCGTGGGACTTGGCCCAGGTGTGCTCGCGGTTCCAGTCGCCGACGTCGCCGCCGTTGAGGGACTTGGCGCGGGACACACCGCTGTACAGCAGGATCACGTTGTTGCTGTTGTTCGGGTCCTGGTCGGTGACCTTCAGCGCGTTCCACACCGCCGCGTACGAGATCTTCGTGACGTTGGTGCTGATGATCGTGTGCAGCGAGGACTTGAGGGCGGTGCCCGTCTTGCCGACCGCGTTCTTGTAGTACGTCGAGTCGTACGCGGTCGTCGTGGCCGACGCGGGGGTCGCGGTCAGGGTCGGCGCGGCGAAGCCGACCAGGACGGCGGCGGTCGTCAGCGCCACCGATTTCCAGCGGTGGATCCGTGTCCCAAGCATAAAGAGTGTCCCATCTACGCGGGTTGAATGGGGCGGTAGACGGGAGCGTGACATGTTCATGCGGCCCAGTAAATAAACGGGACGTGTCGATCCGGTGACCTGAAGCGACAATCTGCCCCGTGTCCAGGCGAGTTGACCCGACGAAACGGCCCCCGATCACAGAACTCGGCTGTGATCGGGGGCCGTTGACCGTCACCCACGGAGCGTCAGCCGACGTCCGACGGGTCCAGGCGGTAGAGCGAGGCGGTGGAGGACGTGGAGGAGGTCGACGTCGAACTCTTGCTGTACGCGCTCTCCTTGACCGCCGTACCGTGCTTCTTCACCCAGGTGGCGACCTCGGTGCTCAGGCTGTTGCCGCCGCCCATACCGCCGCTGCTGATCTGGATGTAGTGCAGCTCGCCCTTCTTCACGATCTCCTTGAGCTTGGCGACCGTCATCGCGTTGTCGGAGCCGGTGAAGCCCCACATGGAGATGACCGGCTCCTTGGCGCTCAGCTCGATCTGCGCGGAACTCTGCGAGTTGGACACCGCGAGCAGCCACTTGGCGCCGTCCTGGTGCTTCTTCAGGTACGCGATGAGTTCGGTGGACGCGCCACCGCCCATGCCACCGCCCCCGCCGCCGAAGCCGCCGCGCTGTCCGCCCGTGCCACCGCCGGGCGCCGTTCCGCCCGCCTCGCCGGTGCCGCCGGGCGCCGTTCCGCCGGTGCCGCCCGGAGCCGTGCCGCCGCCCTGGGGCAGCTCGCCGTTCCCGCCGCCCGGCATCATCCCGCCGCTGCCGCCCGGCAGTTCGCCGTTCTGCTGCCCGCCGCCGGGGAAGCCGCCCCCGGCCTCGCCGCCGGCCTGGCTGTTGCCGCCGCCCCGCTGGGTGCCGCCCGCCATGTCGCCGCCGGGGAAGCCACCGCGGTTGCCGCCGCCGGGTCCGCCGCCCATGCCGCCGCCCGTCGAGGGGCCGGCCGTCGGGTTGGTGCCGCCCATCATGCCGCTGGAGGAACCGAAGGCGGGCGAGGCCGCGTACGCCGTCGGGCCCGCGAGGGCCGCCACGACCGCCGCGGCGAGGGACGCGGTGAGCAGCCGCGCCTTGTTGCCGGAGCGGAAGACGAACAGGCCCACGATCGCGAGGACCATGACCACGGCGACGGCCGGCCACAGCCAGGTGTTCCAGCCGGAGGCCCGGCGCAGCAGCACGATCGCCCAGATCCCGGTGACGCCGAAGGCGGCCGGCAGCACCCACACCCAGCGCTTGTCGGCGCGGTGGGCCTTCAGCAGCATCACGCCACCGCCGCCGCACAGCGCGGCGATGCCCGGGGCGAGCGCGGTCGTGTAGTACGGGTGCATCGTGCCCTGCGCGGTCGCGAAGATCACGTAGTGCAGGAGCAGCCAGCCGCCCCACAGGACCAGGCCCATCCGGCGCCGGTCGGTGCGCGGGGCGCGCCCGCACAGCACCAGGCCGCCGATCAGGGCGATGGCGGAGAAGGGCAGCAGCCACGAGATCTGGCCGCCGAGGATGTCGTTGAACATCCGGCCGAGACCGGCGGAACCGGAGAAGCCGCCGCCACCACCGCCGCCTCCGCCACCGTTGCCCTCGCCGCCGAAGACGCGGCCGAGGCCGTCGTAGCCCATGATCAGGTCCCAGGCCGAGCCGTCCGTCGAGCCGCCGATGTACGGGCGGTCGGAGGCCGGGACGAGGGAGACGGCGATCGCCCACCAGAAGCTGGAGACCGCCAGGACGACCGCGGCCAGCAGCAGGTTGACGATCCGCTTCACCCAGGGCGCCTTCGACGCGTACAGGTAGAGCGCGAAGACGGCCGGCAGCGCGATCCAGCCCGCCAGCAGCTTGGTGTTGAAGGCGAGGCCGAAGCAGGCCGCCGCACCGAGCAGCGGAAGCAGCTTCTCGTCACGGGTGGCGCGGAAGGCGAGCGCGGCGCCCGCGACCATGAGGAGGACCAGGATCGTGTCGGGGTTGTTGTCGCGGTTGATGGCGACGGTGATCGGGGTCAGCGCGAGGACCAGCGCGGCGACCGTCGCCGCGCCGTGGCCCCAGATCCGCTTCACGTTCGTGTGCAGGATCCAGATCGTGCCGAGTGCGGCCCCGATCTGCGGCAGCATCATCTGCCAGGTCCCGAAGCCGAAGATCCGGCACGACAGGCCCATGACCATGAGGGCGAACGGCGGTTTGTCGACGGTCAGGAAGTTGCCCGGGTCCAGCGAGCCGAAGAACCAGGCCTTCCAGCTCTTCGTGCCGGCCCAGACGGCACCGCTGTAGAAGGTGTTCATGCTGGAGCCGCTCAGGTTCCAGGAGTACAGCACGGCCGCCAGGACCATGATCGCGGCCAGGGCGGGCAGCGACCAGCGGGGCGCCTTCTCGGGCGGCGCGTCGGCGGGTGGGGCCGGCGGCGGCCAGTCGGCGGACGCGGGTTCGGTGTGGGGGTGCGGATCGGTGGCAGATGTCACCCACGCATCGTGCGAAAGCAGGGTGGGAGGGTGCTGTGCCGTACCTGGCCGCCGCCTGTGAATTCGCACAGGGCCGGGTAATGCGTCGCACAACCGTTCTCCGACCCGTACAACCTTTCATGCCTTCCTGTGAGTCAACTCGGGCATGACTCAGTCTCATTGGACATCGCGCCGGGCCAGAGTGGTGGCCGTCGGCGTGGGCGCCGGGATGCTCATACCCGTCCTGGCCGCCGCGACGCCCGCTGCCGCGGCCACCCCGACGGTCAGCTGCACGTCCGCGAAGGCGGGGCTGGCCGCCAAGTTGAAGAAGGACATCACCGCCGCCCTCGCGACCCGTAAGGGAACCGTCGCGGTCGGCCTCTACGACCGGACCACCAAGACCACCTGCACCCTGCGGGCGACGAGCGCCTACGACTCGGCGAGCACCGTCAAGGTCACCGTCCTCGCCACGCTGCTCTGGGACGCGAAGAAGCACAACCGCCTGCTCACCTCGCGCGAGACGACGCTCGCCACCGCCATGATCACCAAGTCGGACAACGACGCGACCTCCACCCTGTGGAAGCAGCTCGGCCTGACGAAGATCAAGGGCTTCCTGTCCGCGGCCGGCATGACCCAGACCAAGCCCGGCGCGAACAACTACTGGGGTCTGACCCAGGAGACGGTGACCGACGAGCAGAAGCTGCTCAAGCTGGTCACCGCCAAGAACACGGTGCTGAGCGACAACTCCCGCGCGTACATCCTGAAGTTGATGAACCAGGTCGTCTCGTCGCAGCGCTGGGGCACCCCGTACGGCGCCCCGTCCAAGGTCACCGTGCACGTCAAGAACGGCTGGCTGCAGCGCTCCACGCACGGCTGGCGCGTCCACAGCCTGGGCACCTTCAACGGCGGCGGCCACGACTACATGATGTCCGTGCTCACCCAGGACAACAGCACGATGAGCTACGGCATCACGACGATCCAGGGTGTCGCGAAGGCGATCCACAAGGACCTGGCCTAGGTCGTGTCCGCGGCGGGCGCGGGGCCTGTGCCGGGGAAGCGCTTCACCGCGCGGTCTCCCGCAGGTCATCCGTCCGCCCTACGGTGACGCCCATGCGCCTGAGAACCGTACTCGCCACCGCGACCGCCGGCCTGGCGGCCGCCACCTGCCTCACCGCCGCCGGGCCCGCGACCGCCGTCAGTACCGGGAGCACCAACTCCCCTACCGCCAGAGCCTGTTCGTCGTCCGTGTCGATCGACCGCTTCTCCGACGCGCTCGACAAGACGACGTACGACGGCACCTTCGTCGGCAACTTCTCCGCGCTCGCGCTGGACCGGGACGGCTCGCTGGCCGCCCTGGAGGACCGTTCCTCGCTGTTCGACCTGAACGCGAGGACGCTCCAGCCCGAGCGGGCCGTCCACCTCACCGACGAGAACGGCGCCGACCTCGACTCCGAGGGCCTGGTCATCGATCGCGACGGCACCCGTCTCATCACCTCCGAGACCGAGCCGTCGATCCGCCGCTACTCCGTCGACGGCACGATCCTCGACCGCCTCCCGGTCCCCGCCCCGCTGCTGGTCGCCCCGGCCGGCCGGGCCGTCTCCAACCAGACCTTCGAGGGCCTGACCCTGCTGCCCGGCGGCCGCACGCTCCTCGCGTCGATGGAGTACCCGATCGCCGGGGACACCTCGGGCGCCGTCCGCTTCCAGACCTGGACCCGGACCAAGGGCGGCCACTTCAGGCTCGCCGCCCAGTACGCCTACAAGACCGACGCGGCCTTCCTCGGCGTGCCCGAGGTGCAGGCCCTGCCCGACGGCCGCCTCCTCGTCCTGGAGCGCGGTTTCACCAGCGGCGTCGGCAACACGGTCCGCCTCTACCTGGCCGACCCGCGCCGCGCGACGGACACCAGCGGCGTCGACCACCTCACCGGCCAGCCCGGGGTCCGCCTGATCAGGAAGACCCTGCTCGCCGACATCGCCGACTGCCCGTCCCTGGGCGCCACCGCGAAGCAGCCCCAGCCGAACCCCCTCCTCGACAACATCGAGGGCATGGTGATCACGGGCAAGGAGCGGGGCGCGAAGGGCCGCTACAAGGTGCTGCTGGTGAGCGACGACAACCAGAACACGGCCCAGACGACCCGCTTCTACTACCTCCGGGTCCGCGTGACCCCCGCTTTCTAGTCTTCCAGGGGCGCGGGGAACGGCGCGACCGGCCACGACGGCGCCGCACCCGGAAAGGGACCCCTCCGCGCGAAGCGCATTGTTGCGGAGGGATGAAATCCGCTTCGATCCGTGTTGGTGCCTTCCGTTAGACCGGCTGATCAGGGGCGAACGGAAGGCACCGCGTGGCAGCGAAACAGGGGGAGAAACAAGGCTGGGCCCGAAGGCTCGCCGGATACGCGTGGCGCCACCCCAAGGACGTGGTCCTCGCGCTGGGCGCCTCCCTCGCGGGCATGGCGGTCATGGCCCTCGTGCCCCTGGTCACCAAGGTGATCATCGACGACGTGATCACCGGCCACACCCGCTCCATGGCCCCCTGGGCAGGCGCCCTGATCGCCGCCGCGGTCCTCGTCTACGTCTGCGCCTACGTCCGCCGCTACTACGGCGGACGCCTCGCCCTGGACGTCCAGCACGACCTGCGCACCGAGATGTACGGGACGATCACCCGCCTCGACGGCCGCCGCCAGGACGAGCTGTCCACCGGCCAGGTCGTCGGCCGCGCCACCAGCGACCTCCAGCTGATCCAGGGCCTCCTCTTCATGCTCCCGATGACCATCGGGAACGTCCTCCTCTTCGCGCTCTCCCTCGCGATCATGGCGTCGCTGTCCCTCCCGCTGACCCTGATCGCACTGGCCGTCGCCCCCGCCCTCGGCGTCATCGCGAAACGCAGCCGCAGCAAGCTGCACCCCTCCACCTGGTACGCGCAGGCCCAGGCCGCCGCCGTGGCCGGTGTCGTCGACGGCGCCGTCAGCGGCGTCCGCGTGGTGAAGGGCTTCGGCCAGGAGGACCAGGAGACCGGAAAGCTCCGCGAGGTCGGCCGCCGCCTCTACGCGGGCCGCCTCCGCACGATCCGGCAGAACGCCCGCTACACCCCCGCCCTCCAGGCCGTCCCCGCCCTCGGCCAGGTCGCGATGCTCGCGCTCGGCGGCTGGCTCGCGGTGCGCGGGCACATCACGCTCGGCACGTTCGTCGCCTTCTCCACCTACCTCGCCCAGCTCGTCGGCCCCGTCCGCATGCTCGCCGTCGTCCTCACCGTCGGCCAGCAGGCCCGCGCCGGCACCGAACGCGTCCTCGAACTGATCGACACCGAGCCGTCGATGACGGACGGCACCAAGGAACTCCCCGCCGACGCCCCGGCCACGGTCGAGTTCGACGACGTCTCCTTCGGCTACGCCCACGAACGCCCGGTCCTCGACGGCCTCAGCTTCGAGATCCGCCCCGGCGAGACCCTCGCCGTCGTCGGCTCCTCCGGCTCCGGGAAATCGACCGTCTCCCTGCTCCTCCCGCGCTTCTACGACGTCAGCCACGGCGCCGTCCTCATCGGCGGCCACGACGTCCGCGAACTCACCCTCGACTCGCTGCGCGCCGCGATCGGCCTGGTCCCCGAGGACTCCTTCCTCTTCTCCGACACGGTCCGCAACAACATCGCCTACGGCCGCCCCGACGCGACCGAGGACGAGATCCTCACCGCCGCACGCGCCGCCCAGGCCGACCGGTTCATCCAGGTACTCCCCGCGGGCTACGACACGACGGTCGGCGAGCACGGCCTCACCCTCTCCGGCGGCCAGCGCCAGCGCGTCGCCCTCGCCCGCGCGATCCTCACCGACCCGCGCCTGCTGGTCCTGGACGACGCCACCTCGGCGGTCGACGCCCGCGTCGAGCACGAGATCCACGAGGCCCTGAAGCAGGTCATGCGGGGCCGCACCGCCCTCCCGTCGCCCGACCACCACCCCTCAACGAGCGCTGTCGCGCGCACCACCCTGTTGATCGCGCACCGCCGCTCCACCCTCAACCTCGCCGACCGCATCGCCGTCCTCGACGGGGGCCGCCTCGCCGACATCGGCACGCACGACGAACTCCAGCAGCGCTCCCCGCTCTACCGCCGCCTCCTCACCGACCCCGACGAACTCGGCGGCGTCTCGCCCGGCCACGCCCAGGCGGTCGCACCGGCCGAGGACACCTCCGTACGCGACGAGCTGGACGCGGAGTTCGACGCCGAGCGCGGGGTCACGCCCCGGCTGTGGAGCGGCGACCGCGAGCCCAAGGACACCGCGCTGTCCGGGATGCCCGCGACGCCCGAACTCCTCGCGCAGGTCGACGCGTTGCCCCCGGCGACCGACGTCCCCGACATCGACGAGGCGCGCGCCGTGCGGGCCGAGGACTCCTACGGGCTGCGCCGGCTGCTGCACGGGTTCGGCGCCCCGCTGCTGATCAGCCTCGGCCTGGTCGCCGTGGACGCGGGCATGAGCCTGCTGCTGCCGATCATGATCCGGCACGGCATCGACCAGGGCGTCAGCAAGCTGGCGATCGGCGCGGTCTGGTCGGCGTCGATCCTGGCCCTGCTCGCGGTGGCCGTGCAGTGGGCGGCCCAGCGCGGCGAGACCCGTATGACCGGCCGTACCGGCGAACGGGTCCTCTACACCCTCCGGCTGAAGATCTTCGCCCAGCTCCAGCGTCTCGGACTCGACTACTACGAGCGGGAGTTGACCGGCCGGATCATGACGAGGATGACGACGGACGTCGACGCCCTCTCGACCTTCCTGCAGACCGGCCTGGTCACGGCGTTCGTCTCGGTCGTCACCTTCTTCGGCATCATGGTCGCCCTGCTGGTCATCGACGTGCAGCTCGCGCTGGTCGTGTTCGCGACCCTGCCGCCGCTGGTCGTCGCCACCTTCTTCTTCCGCCGGGCGAGCGTGAAGGCGTACGAACTCGCCCGTGAGCGCGTGTCGTTGGTCAACGCCGACCTCCAGGAGTCGGTGTCGGGGCTGCGGATCGTGCAGGCGTTCCGGCGCGAGCAGGACGGCCGCCGGCGCTTCGCCGAGCGCAGCAGCAGCTACCGCGAGGCCCGCACCCGGGGCCAGTGGCTGATCTCGATCTACTTCCCCTTCGTCCAGCTGCTGTCGTCGGTGGCGGCGGCGTCCGTACTGATCGCGGGCGCGGGCAGGGTGGACGCCGCGACCCTGACGACCGGCGCGCTGGTCGCCTACCTCCTCTACATCGACCTGTTCTTCGCCCCGGTCCAGCAGCTCTCCCAGGTCTTCGACGGCTACCAGCAGGCGACCGTCTCCCTGGGCCGCATCCAGGAACTGCTGCGGGAACCGACGTCCACCCGGGCCGCCGACGAACCCCTCGACGTCCTCTCCCTCCGCGGCGACCTGGCCTTCGAGGACGTGCACTTCGCCTACGGCGACGAGGAAGAGGCCCTGGCGGGCGTCGAGTTGACGATCCCGGCCGGCCAGACGGTCGCCTTCGTCGGCGAGACCGGCGCGGGCAAGTCGACGCTCGTGAAGCTGGTCGCCCGCTTCTACGACCCGACCGGCGGCCGGGTCACCGTCGACGGCACCGACCTGCGCGCCCTGGACATCACGTCCTACCGCCGCCACCTCGGCGTCGTCCCCCAGGAGGCGTACCTCTTCCAGGGCACCGTCCGCGACGCCATCGCCTACGGCCGCCCCGACGCCACCGACGCCGAGGTGGAGGCCGCGTCCCGCGCGGTCGGCGCCCACGAGATGATCGCGACGCTCGACGGCGGCTACCTCCACGAGGTCGCCGAGCGCGGCCGCAACCTCTCGGCGGGCCAGCGCCAGCTGATCGCCCTGGCCCGGGCGGAACTCGTCGACCCCGACATCCTCCTCCTGGACGAGGCCACGGCAGCCCTGGACCTGGCCACGGAAGCCCAGGTCAACCAGGCCACCGATCGCCTCGCGGGCCGCCGTACCACCCTCGTCGTGGCCCACCGCCTGACGACGGCGGCCCGCGCGGACCGGGTCGTGGTGATGGACCACGGCAGGATCGTGGAGGACGGCACGCACGACGAGCTGCTCGCCCTCGACGGCTACTACGCCGAGCTGTGGAGGACGTTCGTCGGAGCGCCCGAGACGGAGGAGCCGGTCGCGGCGGCCGGCTGAGGGCCGCGCAACCATGTGACGTACGTCGTGCGTCCGTACATCAGTACGCTGTCCGGCTGCTGTGCGGGAGGGATGACTGTGGACATGGGTGCGCTACGACGGCGGGCGGCGCTCGGCGCGGCCGTGCTCACCACGTCCGGACTGCTCGCGCTCGCCGCCCCCGGCACCGCCCGGGCGGCGGCGGTCTGTCCGGGGCACGAGGTGGAGACGCTGCCCTTCTCCACCGGCACCGTCCACGTCCTCCGCCGGGGGGACTACGTCTGCGCGTACACCGTCCCGAAGAAGGCCGGCGCCAGGCGCACGATGTCGGTCAGCGTGCAGGCGCGCGGCAACCGCCCGGTCGTCGACCGCGGCCGGTACACGCGCCGGGCCGGACCCGTCACCGTGCACGCCGGCCACCGGTGCGTCCTGGTGAAGGGCTCCGTCGGCGGCGGCTCGGTCAGCTCGGGCTGGATGTGCTGAACCGCGCACCGGCCTCCTGACCGCACAACCTCCTCTGGTGTGACGGCAGTTGCTCCGCTAGCTTCGCGTTCACAACTGCCTCACAGGGGAGTGTGCATGCGCAAGGCGCTCAGATGGCTGCTCGCGCTCACCGTGCTCATAGGCACGCTGGGCACGGCCGGGGCGGCCACCGCCGTACCGGCCGGCCGAACCGCCCAGACCGCGGACATCAAGGACCGTTTGCTGGCGATACCCGGCATGAGCCTGGTCGAGGAGAAGCCGTACACCGGCTACCGCTACTTCGTCCTGAACTACACCCAGCCGGTCGACCACCGGCATCCGTCCAAGGGCACGTTCCAGCAGCGGATCACCGTGCTGCACAAGGACGTCTCCCGCCCGACGGTCTTCTACACCAGCGGCTACAACGTCTCGACGACACCCGGCCGCAGCGAACCGACCCGCATCGCGGACGCCAACCAGGTCTCGCTGGAATACCGCTACTTCACCCCGTCCCGCCCCGAACCGGCCGACTGGTCCAAGCTCGACATCTGGCAGGCGGCCAGCGACCAGCACCGCGTCTTCACGGCCCTCAAGCCGATCTACACCAGGAACTGGATCGCCACCGGCGGCTCCAAGGGCGGCATGACGGCCACCTACTTCGAGCGCTTCTACCCGCGTGACATGGACGGTGTCGTCGCCTACGTCGCCCCCAACGACGTGGTGAACAACGAGGATTCGGCCTACGACCGCTTCTTCACCGAGGTCGGCACCAAGGAGTGCCGCGACCGCCTGGACGCCGTACAGCGCGAGGCGCTGGTGCGCAGGGGCCCGCTGGAGCAGCGGTACGCGGCGTACGCGGCCGACAACGGCTACACCTTCACCACCGTCGGCAGCCTCGACAAGGCCTACGAAGCCGTCGTCCTCGACTACGTGTGGGGCTTCTGGCAGTACAGCCTGCTCTCCGACTGCGACACCGTCCCGGCGAACGCGGCGACCGCCACCGACGACGAGATCTGGACCTCGGTCGACACGATCTCCGGCTTCTCCTTCTACACCGACCAGGGCCTCGCCCCCTACACCCCGTACTACTACCAGGCGGGCACCCAACTCGGCGCCCCCACCATCCACTTCCCGTACATCGAGAAGAAGTACCTCCGCTACGGCTACCAGCAGCCCCGCACCTTCGTCCCCCGCTCCATCCCGATGCGGTTCCAGCCGCACGCGATGCGGGACGTGGACAGCTGGGTCCGCCACCACGCCGACCACATGCTCTTCGTCTACGGCCAGAACGACCCGTGGGGCGCCGAGCGCTTCGCCGTCGGCAAGGGCGCCAGGGACTCCTACGTCTTCACCGCGCCCGGCCTCAACCACGGCGCGAACGTGGCCGGCCTGGCCGCCGACCAGAAGGCACTCGCCACCGCCCGCATCCTGGCCTGGGCCGGAGTCCCGGCCACCGGCACGGCACAGGCCAAGCCCCTCGCACCGTACGACGCGAAGCTCGACCGGCAGGACGTGCGGCGCGAACCGGCGCTCCGTCCGTAGGCAACACCCCTGCCGCGCCCGGCCGTTGACAGTCAGCCGACTGCACCGGCCGGGCGCACGCCGGGCGTACGGGGGGCTTCGGGCCGGTGGAGGGACGTGTCCCTAGTACGACAGCCCGTGCCCCACGGGATACAGCACCTGTGTCGGATCGTCCGCGCGCTGCACCGCCACCGGGAGCTTCCCGCGCGGCCGGACCCGGCCGGCGATCACCCGTGCCGCCGCCCGGAGTTCGACGTCGGTCCAGGAGTAGGACGCCAAGCAGGCGGGGACTGAGGGCAGTTGGGCGACGTCGTAGGGGTTGCGGACGGCGACGGCCACCACCGGCCGCCCGGTGGCGACGAGTTGCTCCACGAGCGTCCGCTGCGAGCTGCCCGCCGTGACGTTGTACGTCGCCACGACCACCGCGTCCGACTCACCCGCCGCGGCCACGGCCGCCGCGACGGTGGCGGCGGAGGGGTCGGTGCCGGTCGGCCGGGCGGTCGCCGTGAACCCCAGCTCGCCGAGGGCCGCCGCGAGCACACCGGTGGGCGGACCCGTGGTGCCGGAGGGCGAGGCCGGATCGGCGCCGACCACCAGGACCTTCCCGTGCGTCCGGCGGTACAGCGGCAGCAGCCCCTTCTCGTTGACCAGCAGGGTGGTGGTCCGCTCGGCGATGCGGTCGGCGGCGGCGAGATGGGACCGGGTCCCGACCGTGCGGCTCACGCCCGCCCGGCTGACGTAGGCGTCCTGGAACAGCCCCAGCCGGGACTTCAGCCGCAGCACCCGCAGGATCGACTCGTCGAGCCGCGCCTCGGTCAGCTCCCCGTCCCGCACCGCCTTCAGGACGGCGTTCCAGGCGATGTCCAGGGACGGCGGGTTGAGGAGCTGGTCCACCCCGGCCTTGAGCGCGAGCACGGGCACCCTGTCGTCCCCGTACTTCTGCCGCACCCCCTCCATGCCCAGCGAGTCGGTGATCACGACGCCGTCGTAGCCGAGTTCGCCGCGCAGGATGCCGGTGAGGATCGGGTGGGAGAGGGTGGCGGGGTCGCCGGAGTCGTCGAGCGCCGGGACCATGATGTGGGCGGTCATGATCGAGTCGATGCCCGCCTTCACGGCCGCGCGGAAGGGCACGGCGTCGAGCTGCTCCCACACCTCCCGGCTGTGCGTGATGACGGGGAACCCGAAGTGGCTGTCCACGGCGGTGTCCCCGTGCCCCGGGAAGTGCTTGGCGGTGGCGGCGACCCGGGCCGACTGATACCCCTTCACCTCGGCGGCGACGAGGCCGGCCACCGCGTCCGGGTCGGCACCGAAGGACCGTACGCCGATGACCGGGTTGGCCGGGTTGACGTTCACGTCGGCGTCGGGGGAGTAGTCCTGGTTGACGCCCATCGCGCGCAGCTCGGCGCCGGAGATCCGGCCGAGGGTCCGGGCGTCCTCGCGGGAGCCGCCGGCGCCGATCGCCATCGCGCCCGGGAAGAGCGTCGCGGGGGCGCCGATACGGCAGACGATGCCGTGTTCCTGGTCGGTGGCGACCAGGACGGGCAGTCCTCGGGGCTGGCTCAGGGACGCCTTCTGGATGCCGTTGGAGAGGTCGGCGATCTGCTGGGGGTCGCGGGTGTTGTGCGCCCAGGTGAAGTAGATGATGCCGCCGACGCGGTACTTGGCGATCAGCTCGGCGGCCGTGCGGACGCCGAGCTCACTCAGGTTGGCGTCGATGTCGGCCTGGTCGGGGGCGGTCGCGGAGTGGCCGTAGACCCGCATCACGAACAGCTGGCCGACCTTCTCGGGCAGCGTCATACGGGAGATCAGTGAGCGGAGCCGGGTGTCGTCGGCGTGGGCGGTGCCGCCGACCGCGAGGGTCGCGGTGACGCCCATGGTCGCGGCGAGAACGGTACGTCTGGAGGGCACGTGCGCTCCTTCCGGAGGTGATCCGTTGAAGGAAACTTCCAAGATTTCACGAATATCCGGGAAGTTTCCGCCAGTCAAGGGAGCGCGCAGCAAATCGGCGGAGGGGCCGCCATCGGCGCAGTTGGAGGGGGGCGCGCCGATGACGGCTTGCTGTCGGCCGCGGTACGGAGGAGAGGGTTGGTCAGCGTTCGCAGCCAGTGGCGAGGCCGACGCCGTACCGCGGAGACTCGTCCGGCAGCATGCGTCTTGGACGGAGCGGAAGCGGTCCGGGTTCCCCGGTTCGCCCCGATCTCCGGAAGTTGGTGAACCCGTGCACAACGGGACGGATGCGGTCACGCACGGGTACCCGAGGGCGAACGGCGGCGGTCCATCCCGTGGACGCCCCGGCGGGCCGGACGGCCGCCGCCCGATCATGAGGGCATGCCCGTAGTCGACATCCCCGGTTCCAAGTCCATCACCGCCCGCGCGTTGTTCCTGGCGGCGGCGGCCGACGGCGTGACCACCCTCCGGCGCCCCCTCCGCTCGGACGACACCGAGGGTTTCGCCGAGGGCCTGACCCGCCTCGGCTACCGCGTCGGCCGGACCCCGGACGCCTGGCAGATCGACGGCCGCCCGGACGGCCCGGCGGTCGCGGAGGCGGACGTGTACTGCCGGGACGGCGCGACGACCGCCCGCTTCCTGCCCACCCTCGCCGCGGCGGGCCGCGGCAGCTTCCGCTTCGACGCGTCCCCGCAGATGCGCCGCCGCCCGCTCCTCCCGCTCACCCGGGCCCTGCGCGACCTGGGCGTCGACCTGCGGCACGAGGAGGCGGAGGGCCACCATCCGCTGCGGGTCGAGGCGGCGGGCGTGGAGGGCGGCGAGGTGGTGCTCGACGCGGGCCAGTCCTCCCAGTACCTGACGGCGCTGCTGCTGCTCGGCCCGCTGACCAGGAAGGGGCTCCGGATCAGGGTCACGGACCTGGTCTCCGCGCCGTACGTCGGGATCACCGTCGCGATGATGCGGGCGTTCGGGGCGGAGGTCCGCACCGAGGGCTCCGTCTACGTCGTCCCGTCCGGGGGCTACCGGGCCACCACCTACGGGATCGAACCGGACGCGTCCACCGCGAGCTACTTCTTCGCGGCGGCGGCGCTGACGGGCGGCGAGGTGACGGTCCCGGGCCTCGGCACGGGCGCGCTCCAGGGCGACCTGGGCTTCGTCGACGTACTGCGGCGGATGGGAGCGGAGGTGGAGACGGACGCGCGGGGCACCCGGGTGCGGGGGACGGGCGAACTGCGCGGCCTCACGGTCGCCATGCGGGACATCTCGGACACCATGCCGACGCTGGCCGCGCTTGCCCCCTTCGCCTCCGGGCCGGTGCGGATCGAGGACGTCGGGAACACCCGGGTGAAGGAGTGCGACCGGCTGGAGGCCTGTGCGGAGAACCTCCGGCGGCTGGGGGTGGAGGTGGCGACGGGGCCCGACTGGATCGAGATCCGGCCGGGGGCGGGGCGAGGGACCCGTGCTGGTGCGCGGGCCTCGGGTCTCGCGGGTACGGAGATCACGTCCTACGGCGACCACCGGATCGTCATGTCCTTCGCGGTCGCCGGGCTGCGGGCGCCGGGCATGTCGTACGACGACCCGGGGTGTGTGCGCAAGACGTTCCCCGGGTTCCACGAGGCGTTCGAGGCGCTGCGGGGCCAGTTGCCGGGATGACCGGACGGGCGGACGGACGGGCGGACGGGCGCGGGCGGGCTCACGGCCCGTCCGGTGCGGCCCGCGGGGCCTCGTCGGCCCTCGCCCCGGTCCGCAGCCCCGGCGTGGACGCGCCCACGCCCAGCACCGCCAGCACGCACAGCAGCCCGCCGCTGACCAGGGCCGTCGCGCCGGAACTCCAGCCGGCGACCAGGCCGCCCCGGAGGTTGCCGAGGTTGGGCCCCGCCTGGCCGACGATCTGTTCGGCGGCGGAGACGCGGCCCAGGAGGGCGTCCGGGGTGTGGGTCTGGACGATCGTGCTGCGGGAGATCACGGACAGGGAGTCGGCGGCACCGGCCAGCGCGAGACAGGCCAGGCCCGCCCACGGGTCCGTCATCAGGCCGAAGACCGCCAGTGCCACGCCCCACACGCCCGCACCGAGCAGCATCACCGGCCCGGGACGGCCCAGCCGGGTCACCGCGCCGGAGAACACGGACGCCGTGATCCCGCCGACCGAGATCGCCGAGAGGAACAGGCCCAGGGTGCGCGGATCACCCCCGAAACGCTCGGAGTTGACCAGCGGGAACAGGCTCGTCGGCATCGCCAGGACGGTCGCCGCGAGGTCGATGAGCAGCGCCCCGCGCACCGCGCTGTGGCCGGCCAGGAAACGCAGCCCGTCCAGGACACCGTGCAGTCCGCCGCGCGACGGCTCGCCCTCGGGCGGCAGCGCGGGCAGGCCGAACGCGCCGTGGAAACCGAGGAGGAAGGTGAGCGCGTCGACGAGGTAGCAGGCGCCGATGCCCGCCCAGCCGATCAGCAGGCCGCCGAGCGCGGGGCCGATGAGCATCATGGTCGTGAAGGACACCCTGTTGAGGGCCAGGCCCGCCGCGACCTGATCCTTCGGCAGCAGCCGGGGGACGAACACACCCGATGCCGGGCCGCCGACCGCGCCGAAGCACGACTGCACGGCGACCAGCGCGAGCACGCCGGGCACCGGGACGTGACCGGTGAAGCCCTGCACGGCGAGGAGCAGTGAACAGACCGCCTGCGCCACGGTGTTGAAGAGACAGATGCGCCGCCGGTCGCCCCGGTCCACCCACGACCCGGCGAACACCCCCACGACCACCGTCGGCACCGCGCTCGCCAGCCCGACCGCACCCGTCCAGACCGTGCTGCGGGTCATGTCCCAGACCTGGTACATGACGGTCACCAGGGTCATGAACCCGCCGAGCACGGAGACCGTCCGCCCGACCAGCAGGCGCCGGAACACCGGAGACGTCCGCAACGGCCGGACGTCGATCAGCGTCCGCCCGGGACCGGGACTCATGAGGACACGGAGGCGGACCCGCGCGCGGACACGGCAGCGCACGGAACGGCGGGTTGTCGGGGCACCGGGGGACCCTATAGGGCGGCTCCGGAACCGGGCGAACCGTTTTCCGCGACGGCACGCGCCGGTCTCCTACGACCGTGCCCGCCGGCTCTCCACGGCTACGGGTTCACGCCGAGTCGTTGAGCAGCCGTGCCAGATGGTTGCGCCCCGCGCCCAGCAGTCCGGCCAGCGGCGCCGCGGCCTCGTACCACCGCTTCTCGTACTCCCAGCACAGCCAGCCGTCCCAGCCGTGCCGGGTCAGCACCTCGACGCACTCGCCGAGCGGCAGCGCCCCCGCGCCGAGCGGCAGCGGAGTCGTGTCGTCGGCCGAGGCGATGTCCTTGACCTGGACGTATCCGAGGTACGGCCCGAGCGCGGCGACCGTCTCCGAGGGCTGTTCGCCGCCCAGCCAGGTGTGCATCACGTCCCACAGGGCACCGACCTGCCGATGCCCGACGGGACCGAGCACGCGCAGGGCGTCCGCGCCGGTGCGGTGCGAGTCGTGGGTCTCCAGGAGTACCCGTACGCCGAGGTCGGCGCCCCACTCCGCCGCCGTGCCGAGCCGCCGCGCGGCCGTCGCGTCGGCCTCCTCGACGGGCCGGTCGGTTCCGCCGCCCGGGAAGACGCGGATGAAGGGTGCGCCCAAGTCCCGAGCCAGTTCGAGCAGTTCACGGATCTCGGTGAGTACGGCGGCGTCGTCGCCCGGCGCGGCCACGCGTGCGTACCCGGCGAGGCCCAGGACTTCGACCCCGGCCGACTTGAACTCGGCGACCACATCGGCCCGTTGGGCGGCGTCGAGACCCGGGTGCACGGGTTCCTCGGGGTGCGCGCGCAGTTCGACTCCGTGGTAGCCGTGGGTGACGGCGAGGTCCAGGACGTCGGTCACGGGGAGACCGGGGACACCGAGGGTGGAGAACGCGAACTTCATGCCAGGGACCCTACTCGTCACCGCTCCCTACCGCCGCTGGTGCAGGTCGAGCCGCCAGTCCTGGCCGACGAGGTCCTGGCCGAAGGAGCGGTGCGGCTTCTCGGCGGTGAGCACGAAACCGTGCCGCTGGTAGATGCCGCGGGCGGCGCCGAGGATGTCGTTCGTCCACAGCACGAGGTCGCGGTAGCCGACCCCGCGCGCGAACTCGACGACCGCGCCCACCAGTCGGTCCCCGATCCGCAGCCCGCGCGCGTCCGGTTCGACGAGCAGCAGCCGCAGCCGGGCGGTCCCCGGGGCGTCGTCCCGCACGCACATCACGCATCCCACCGGCCGCCCGTCCAGCTCGGCGATCCACACCCGCTCCAGATGCGGATCGTGGTCCTCGGCGAAATCGGCGACGATCCGCGCGACGAGCCCCTCGTAGTCGGCGTTGAAGTCGTACTCGGCGGCGTACAGGGCCGCATTCCGCTGCACGATCCAGCCCAGGTCGCCGGGCCCCGGCTCGCGCAGCACGACGTCCTCGGGCCGCGGCCGGCCCCTGTCCGACGACGACAGCAGGGTCCGTACGGTACGCAGCGCCTCCGCGAGCCGCGGCCGGTCGGCGTCCGGCACGGTCGCGAGCAGCGCCCCCACGGACTCGTCCGCCCGCTCGGCCAGCAGGTCGGCGGTCTCCCGCCCGCGCGCGGTGAGCGTCACCTGCCGCCGTCGCGGATCCCGTTGCGAGGGCGCCCGCTCGATCAGCCCGTCCTGTTCGAACCGGTTCAGGATCCGGCTCAGGTACCCGGCGTCCAGGGACAGTTCGCCGCGGAGGTCGGCGGCGTCCGTCCGCGGGGAGTGCGCCAGTTCGTACAGCACGCGGGACTCGGTGAGGGTGAAGGGGGCGTAGAGGTGGCGGCTGTAGTCGAGGGCGCCGATGACGTTCGTGTAGAAGCGGTTGAAGGCGCGGATGTCCTGGACGGTCATGTTCGATCCCCGGTGCTCGCTCAGGGTAGTTGACTCAGTCAGAGGTCTGCTGTCGACGGTAGTACCGCGCCGACGGGATTGCCAAGGCCCCGGGACAGGTTGCCCGCCATGACCGGCCTCGGCCTCCTCGCCTGGCCCCCGCCCCGCGACGAGCCGGCGGCCGACCGCACAGGGGTCAGGGCTCGTTGCGCGGGTCCGGCGGCCGTGCTTGGCTCGACCGATGAACCTTCTGCTGACGGCGAGCGGCCTGCGCAACGACACCTTGCGGGACGCCCTGCGGGACATGCTGGGAAAGCCGTTCAGGTCGGCGAACGTCGTGTACGTGCCCACCGCGTCCGTCGCCGAACCCGGTGACCACGGGTGGTTCGTCGCGGACCTGAACCGGCTGCACGGCCTCGGCTGGCGCGAGTTCGACGTCCTCGAACTGAACGGCCTGCCGAGGCAGTCGGTGCTCGACCGGCTGCTCAACGCCGACGTCGTCTACGTCGAGGGCGGCAACCACTACCACCTCGCCCGCAGCATCACCGGCAACGGCCTCGCCGACGGCTTCCTCGACGCGCTGCGCGACCGGATCTACGTGGGCGTGAGCGCCGGATCCATGATCTTCAGCCGCCATCTCACCGGCCACTCCGCCGACGTCATCGGCGACACCGCCGACCTCCACGTGCTCGACGCGACGACCGTGGATCCCCCGTTCGGGCTCTTCGACTGGTACCTCAAGCCGCACCTGTACTCCCCGGACTTCCCCGAACGGGACGACGCCTGGGCCGACCGCATCGTCGAACGGGCCGACTTCCCGATCTACTTCATCGACGACGACACGGCCATCCGCGTCAGGGACGCCAAGGTCGACGTCATCTCCGAGGGCCGGTGGCGCTTCCACCCGTGAGGCTCCCGCCCCGCCGCGCGAGGAACGCGTCCTCGGCCGCGTAGTCGAGGTACTCCGTGAAGGAGTCGGCGTCGGCGGGGCGCCGGCCCCTGCGTGCCGCGTCCACCAGCCGGTCCAGGGCGGGCGCGATCGTGGTCGCGTAGGTGCCGGCGGGCCGGTGGCCGAGTGCCGTGGCGGCGGAGGTGTCGAGGACGATCGGGTGCGGGGAGTCCCAGGGCGTACGGCCGAGACCGGCAGGTGCCGTGTCGTCCAACAGGACCTCCTCCCACACGTGGCCCAGGTGTCCGGCGATGGTCCGGCAGATCTCCAGCGCGCTGGGCGCGTCCGGATCGGCGCAGTTGAGGACCCGGGTGCCGGGCCGGTGGGCGACGGTCTCGATGAGCGCGGCGAGATTCGCGGCGGCGGTGCCGTGCACGATCCCGGCCCCACACCGGGCCAGCAGCAGGACCGTACGCCCGTCCAGCACCCGCTTCACGACGGCCCATTCACGCGCCGGGGACGCCCCGATCCCGTGCATCCGGGACGCCCGCACCACGCTGACGGGCAGCCCGCTCTCCAGCACGACCTGTTCGGCGGCGACCTTGTTGGGGCCGTATCCCTCGCGCGACCGGTGGTCGGTGTCCGTCGCCGGAGCGAGGGTCGGCCGGTCTTCGGTGATGGGTGTGGCGAAGTGCGGCGGCACATCCGAGTTGACGTGACGGCCCGCCGCGTCGACGTAGACGGCGCGACTCGACATCACCACGGTGGAACCGGAGTTCGCGGCGAGCGGCAGCAACGACCTGGCGTCGGCGGCGGTGAAGCAGAGACAGTCGACGAGCAGGTCGGCACCGGATCCGAGCGCGGCCCGCGTCTGTGCCTGGTCGGCACGGTCCGCCTCGACGAACTTCCCACCGGCCGCCGTGAGTTCGGCCGGCATCCGGTCCGGGTCCCGGCCGACGACGTCCACCCGCCATCCGCTCTCCAGCAACCGCAGCGCGGTCGCCCGTCCGACGAGTCCGGTTCCGCCGAGGATGAGCGCACGAGGCATGAAGGGGATCGTAGGCCAGTACCGGCCGGTGCAGGCCGGTGCGGAGCACGGGAGTTGGTGCCGTTCGGGACCCTACGGCCGCGGGGACGGCGGGTGTGCCGCGGCGACGTCGTAGTGCCAGAACGGGCGGACCAGCAGTGCGGCCGTGATGACGACGACCACGCACAGCAGTGAACTGCCCGTCCAGGCGAGGCCGAGGCCCGTGGTGGAGGCCATGGCGCCGGCGCGGAGGTCGCCGAGGCGGGGGCCGCCCGCGACGACGACGGTGAAGACGCCCTGGAGACGGCCGCGCAGGGCGTCGGGGGCGTAGGTCTGGAGGATGGTCTGACGGTAGACGGCGCTGACGAGGTCGGCCGCTCCGGCCGCCGCCAGCAGGGCCGCGGCGGCGCCGAGCCGGTGGACCGTACCCGCGAGGGCGACGGCCGTGGCCCAGGCGACGACGGCGACGGCGAGCGCCCTGCCCTGGCGCCGTACGCGTCCTGTCCAGCCACTGAACAGGCCCGCCGTGACCGAGCCGATCGCGATGGCCGAGTACAGCAGCCCGACCCCGCCGCCGAACCGTGTCTGTGCCGCCTGCGGGAACAGCGCGGTCGGCATGGCCAGGGTCATCGCCGCGATGTCGACCGCGAAGGACATCCAGAGCACCGGGGCGACGGCGATGAACCGCAGCCCGTCGAGCACCGAGCGCAGCCCGCCCGTGGCGCCGGCTCCCTCGCCGGTCGGCTTGACCGAGGGGAGGCGCAGGGCGGAGCAGAGGAGGAGGGAGAACAGCGCGGCGTCGGCGCCGTAGGCCCAGCTGTAGCCATTCGGGAGGGAGATCAGGACGCCCGCGATCAGCGGTCCGACGACCTGTCCGATGTTGCCTGCGGTGAAGTAGAGCGTGTTCGCGGCGGGCACGAGCGGGGTCGGCACGACACGGGGGATGATCGCGCCCCGGGCCGCGGACGACACGGCGAAGGCGCCGGCCTGCACGGCGACGAGGCCCAGGACGAGCGGGACCGACCGCACGTCGGCGACCGCCTGGAACAGCAGGGCGAGCGTGACGGCCCAGGTCAGACAGGCCGAGGCGAGGTACAGCGTACGGCGGTCGAACCGGTCGGCGACGGCACCGCCGTACAGCCCGAAGACCACCAGCGGTACGAGGCCGGCGACGCCCGTCAGCCCCACGAACAGTGACGACCGGGACAGCCCGTACACCTGCACCGGGATGGTGACGTCGGTGACCATCGTCCCCACGTAGGCCGCGCTCTGGCCGATCAACAGGCGCCGGAACACGGGGTGTTGAAGGGGGCGGGTGTCGAGCGCGACACCGCGCATCCGGTCGGCGAGCCGGGCCTTCATCGGGGGTGGGGCGGTTGCGGGGGGTGTCGGGGGCATGGTGCTCACGCTGGCAGGACGGCCGGGCGGAGCGCTTCCGTTATTCTGCCGAGCTGTGTCGGAAAACGGACAGGCGGAGGCGGAGGCTGCGGCGGAGGCGGTGACAGAGGGAGCCGTCGAGCCCCGGGACACCACGCACGCGCACCTCGCGGGTGAGGTCATCGGCCGTCACCAGCACGGTTACCACCAGTTGCTCTACGTCAGTGCCGGTGTGCTGGCGGTGCGGACGGGCGAGGCGTCCTGGGTGGCGTCCAGCGCGCGGGCGATCTGGCTGCCCGCGGGCATCTGGCACCAGCACCGGGTGCACGGGCACAGTTCCGTGCACACCATCGGCTTCGCCGTCCACGACGTACTGCTGGACTCCGTGACGCCGGTCGTGGTCGCCGTGGACGCGCTGGTGCGGGAACTGATCATCGCGTGCAGCGAGGCGGACCTTCCGCGGGAGGAGTCGCGCCGGCTGCGCGCGGTCCTGCGGGACCGGCTGCGCCGCGCGCCGGTGGAACCGCTGACCCTGCCCGCCCCCGCCAACGCCCTTCTCCAGCAGGCGTGTTCACTGGTCACGGACGATCTGCGGCGACCTCGTACCGCCACCTGGCTGGCCCGCCGCATCGGCGTGAGCGAACGCACCCTGGCCCGGTTGTTCAGGACCGAGTTCGGCATGACGTATCCGCAGTGGCGGACCAACGTGCGGGTCTTCCACGCCATGGTCCTCCTGGCGGAGGGGGCGACGGTCAGCGAGACGGGGCGTCAGTGCGGCTGGGCCACGACCAGTGCCTTCATCGACACGTTCAGCCGCACGATGGGGCAGACGCCGGGCACGTACCGGACCGGACCCGGGACGCCTACGTCCGCGGCACCCCGGAGGAACCCCGCACCATCAACTCACCCCGGACCGTGGCGATCCCGCCCGGCGGCGGCTCCTCCCGACCCATGGCGATCCGACCCGCCCGGGCCCCCGCCTCGGACAGCGGCAGCCGAACCGTCGTGAGCGACGGCACCGCGTCCACGCTGAACGGCAGATCGTCGAACCCGGCGACGGAGACGTCGTCCGGAATCCGGCGTCCCGACTCGCGCAGCGCCGCGCACGCCCCCACCGCGACGGAGTCGTTCGCCGCGACCACGGCCGTCAGGGACGGATCCCGGCGGAGCAGCTCCAGCGTGGCCTCGTAGCCGGACCGGCGGTCGTAGCGTCCGTGCACGGTCCAGCGCGGGTCCTCCGTGATGCCGTGGGTCGCCAGCGCCTCCCGGTGGCCCTCCAGCCGGTGCCGCGTGGTCGTCCGTTCCTCGGGGCCCGCGATGTAGCCCAGCCGGCGATGGCCGAGGCCGATCAGGTGCTCGGTCAGTTCACGGCCGCCGCCGCGGTTGTCGAAGGTCAGCGCGAACGCCCCCGTGTCCGGCGCCGGAGGCCGCCCGCACAGCACCACCCGGGTCCCCGCCTCGCCCAGTTTCCGCAGCTTCGCCGCGACGGCCGCCGCGTGCGGCGCGTTCTCCATCGCCCCGCCGGTCAGGACGACCGCCGCCGCCCGCTGCCGTTGGAGCAGTGTCAGGTAGGTGAGCTCGCGCTCCGGGGAGCCTCCCGTGTTGCAGACGACGGCCAGTCGCTCGCCTCCCGCGCGGCCTCCGGGCCCGCCGATCTCGGACTGGATCGCGCTCGCCATGATCCCGAAGAACGGGTCGGCGATGTCGTTGACCAGGATGCCGACCAGGTCGGAGGTGGCCGCGGCGAGCGCGCTCGCGGGACCGTTCAGGACGTAGTCCAGCTCGTCGACCGCCCGCAGGACCCGCTCGCGCGTGGTGGCCGCGACCGGATAGTTGCCGTTCAGTACGCGCGACACCGTCGCGGGGGAGACCTGGGCGCGGGCCGCCACGTCCGCCAGGGTCACCGTCATGTTGTTCGTCCTCCGGTCGCGCATCGTGTCGTACGCCGTTGTACATAGGCTGCTCAAAGGAAGCCCCCGTCCGAGCAGACCATAAGGCCACCTACCCCGGTTGTTCGCCCCCTCGAACAACTCGACCCCGTCACGGTCTTGTACAGACCAGTGGGCAAAGGCTAGCTTCTGCATATATAGAAAGCGCTTGCTGGAATCGGGACATGCGCTGAGACATGCGGTGAGACGCATGCGGACGAAAGGAATCACGTGACACGCAAGACGGTGCGTATCGCCATGAACGGCGTGACCGGGCGCATGGGCTACCGACAGCACCTCGTCCGCTCGATCCTCGCACTGCGCGAGCAAGGTGGTCTAGACCTCGGCGACGGAACCGTGCTGTGGCCGGAACCGGTCCTCGTCGGTCGCCGCGAGCACGCGCTGAAGGCGCTCGCCGAGCAGCACGGCCTGGACCCGGCGAACGTCTCCACGGACGTCGACGCGGTCCTCGCCGACCCGACCGTCGAGATCTACTTCGACGCCCAGGTCACCTCGGCCCGCGAGGAGGCGCTCAAGAAGGCCATCGCCGCGGGCAAGCACATCTACACCGAGAAGCCGACCGCCACCGACTTCGACGGCGCCCTCGAACTGGCCCGCCTCGCCGACGCCGCCGGCATTAAGCACGGCGTCGTCCAGGACAAGCTGTTCCTCCCGGGCCTGCTCAAGCTCAAGCGGCTCATCGACGGCGGCTTCTTCGGCCGGATCCTCTCGATCCGGGGCGAGTTCGGCTACTGGGTCTTCGAGGGCGACTGGCAGACCGCCCAGCGCCCGTCGTGGAACTACCGCTCGGAGGACGGCGGCGGCATCGTCGTCGACATGTTCCCGCACTGGGAGTACGTCCTCCACGAGCTGTTCGGCCGGGTCAGGTCCGTCCAGGCCCTCGCGACCACCCACGTCCCGCAGCGCTGGGACGAGAACGGCAAGCCCTACGACGCCACCGCCGACGACGCCGCCTACGGCGTCTTCGAGCTCGACGGCGGCGCCGTCGCCCAGATCAACTCCTCCTGGACCGTCCGCGTCAACCGCGACGAACTCGTCGAGTTCCAGGTGGACGGGACGGAGGGCTCGGCGGTCGCCGGGCTGCGCAACTGCCGTGTCCAGCACCGCAGTTCCACCCCCAAGCCGGTCTGGAACCCGGACTTGCCCGCCACCGAGGTGTTCCGCGACCAGTGGCAGGAGGTCCCGGACAACACCGAGTTCGACAACGGCTTCAAGGCGCAGTGGGAGCTGTTCCTCCGCCACGTCTACGCCGACGCCCCCTATCACTGGGACCTCCTGGCCGGCGCCCGCGGTGTCCAGCTCGCCGAGCTGGGGCTGAAGTCGTCCGCCGAGGGCCGCCGCTACGACGTTCCGGAGATCACCCTGTGACCATCCAGCTCCCGGACAGCGGCGGGGCCCTGCGGGCGTACGAGCCCCGGCAGGAACCCCTCGCCGTCACCTCCGGCACCCCCTTCACCTCCCGTACGGTGTTCTCGGCCGCGCACGTCGTCGCCGACCCCTTCGCCGACACGAGCCCCGACTCGGCTGCCGCCGTCGACTGGGACGCCACCCTCGCCTTCCGCCGCCACCTGTGGTCCCACGGCCTCGGTGTCGCCGAGGCGATGGACACCGCCCAGCGCGGCATGGGCCTCGACTGGGCGGGCGCGGCCGAGCTGATCCGCCGGAGTGCCGCCGAGGCCAGGGCCGTCGGCGGCCGTATCGCCTGCGGTGTCGGCACCGACCAGCTCACCGGCCCGGCCTCCCTGGCCGACGTGCGGGCCGCCTACGAGGAGCAGCTGGCGCTCGTCGAGGCGTCGGGCGCGCAGGCCATCCTGATGGCCTCACGGGCCCTGGCGGCCGTGGCGAAGGGGCCCGAGGACTACCTGGAGGTCTACGGCCATCTGCTCCGCCAGGCCACCGAACCCGTCGTCCTGCACTGGCTCGGCCCCATGTTCGACCCGGCGCTGGAGGGCTACTGGGGTTCGTCCGACCTCGACGCGGCCACCGGCACGTTCCTCGACGTCATCGCCGCGCACCCGGACAAGGTCGACGGCATCAAGGTGTCGCTCCTGGAGGCCCGGCGGGAGATCGACATCCGGCGCCGGCTGCCGCAGGGCGTCCGCTGCTACACCGGCGACGACTTCAACTACCCCGAGCTGATCGCGGGCGACGAACAGGGCTTCAGCCACGCCCTGCTCGGCATCTTCGACCCGCTCGGCCCGCTGGCGGCGGAGGCGGTCCGCGTCCTGGACACCGGGAACACGGCCGGATTCCGTGAACTCCTCGATCCGACCGTCGAGTTGTCCCGCCATCTCTTCCAGGCGCCGACCCGCTTCTACAAGACCGGCGTGGTCTTCCTCGCCTGGCTCGCGGGCCACCAGACGCACTTCACCATGGTCGGCGGACTCCAGTCGGCCCGCTCCCTCCCGCACTTCGCCCGCGCCTACGAACTCGCCGACGGGCTGGGCCTGTTCCCGGACCCGAAGCTCGCCGAGGAACGGATGAAGAACCTGCTCGCCCTGTACGGAGTGACCCAGTGAGCAATCCCGACCTGGCCCGCTTCTCCATCAACCAGATGACGGTCAAGCAGCTGTCGATCCCCGAACTGGTCGATGCCTGCCTGGAGTCGGACGTCCCCGGCGTCGGACTGTGGCGCGAGCCCGTCCAGTCGTACGGCGTGGAGGCGACCGCGAAGCTGGTCCGTGACGCGGGGCTCACGGTGACAACGTTGTGCAGGGGCGGCTTCCTCACCGCGCTCGACCCGGACGAGCGCGCCCGCGCCCTCGACGACAACCGCCGGGCCGTCGACGAGGCCGCCGCCCTCGGCACGGACACCCTCGTGCTCGTGTCCGGTGGCCTCCCGGCCGGCTCCCGGGACCTGCACGGCGCGCGGGAGCGGATCGCCGACGCCCTGGGCGAGCTGGGCCCCTACGCGCAGGAGCGGGGCGTACGGCTGGCCATCGAGCCGCTGCACCCGATGTACGCCTCCGACCGCTGCGTGGTCTCGACGCTCACCCAGGCCCTCGACCTCGCCGAGCGGTTCCCCGCCCAGCAGGTCGGGGTCACGGTCGACACGTACCACATCTGGTGGGACGACCGGGCGCCCGAGCAGATCGCCCGGGCGGGCGCGGGCGGCCGGATCCACACCTTCCAACTCGCCGACTGGACCACCCCGTTGCCCGAGGGCGTGCTGAACGGCCGCGGGCAGATCGGGGACGGCGCGATCGACATGCGGGAGTGGCTGTCGTACGTCGAGGCCGCCGGCTACACCGGGTCCGTCGAGGTCGAGCTGTTCAACGACGGCCTGTGGGCCCGGGACGGACGCGAGGTGCTGGCGGAGACGGCGGCGCGGTTCGTGGAATACGTGGTCCGCTAGCGGGCCCGGCGCCCGGAGGGAAGGCGCTCTGCCCCACCCGGTCCGATCCGGGGCGGGGCAGGGCGCCGGGAGCACGCCGTACCCGCCCGGCCGCCGCGCTACTTCTTGGCCGCCCGTTTCGCCAGCACGGCCAGCACCGCCGGGATCAGCATCTCGACGACCCGTGCGACGGTCGCCGGCGGCAGCCCCGTCTTCTTGGCCACCGCGTTCGCCACCGGCCTGGCCGCCTTGGCCAGCACCCCGGCCATGAGCCCGCCGGTCGCGAAACCGCCCAGCGTGGCCACGCCCTGCAGCGGGGCCTCCTGAGGCGCCTGTGCGGGCTCCGCGGCCGCCGCCTCGCCGGACAGCGCCGACGCGGTCGTACCGACCACGTCCCGGGCGCCCGCCTCGTCCGTGCCCAGCAGCCCCGCGATCTCCCGCACCTTGTCGCCGCCCAGCTCGTCGAGGACGGCGCCCTGGAAGGTCGTAGCCGAGTCTTCGCTCATGTCTGAAACGCTACGTCCGCCCGGTTTGGTCGGCACCCGGAGCCCGTCCTGAAAAAATCTCGGGATGCCGTACAACCCTCTCCGGGGTCCGTGGGTCGTACTGGGCGTCAGGGCTCTTGGAGGGGGATCTGGGGGGATCACGAGGGGTTCTGATGCAGGAGGGGAAAACCCGAGGGGGCACGGTCGACGGACCGGGCCCCCTCGAATTTACGGTCCCGGACGGCCGCTAGAAGAACACCCCGCACCGCAGCAGCACGTTCGCGTACGGCCGCGCCTCGCCCGTGCGCACGATCAGCCGCGCGCCGGCCGACAGCTCCTTGAGCCGCTCGTGCGGGACGAGGTCCAGGCCGTCGGGGAACCGGGCGTCGAGCAGCGCGGCGGCCGTGCGGTTGGCGCCGCGCACCTCGCTCGCCGCCGTGGCACCCTCCACGACCAGCTCGGCCAGCAGCCCGTCCAGCACCTCCGCGAACGACGGCACCCCGGCCCGGAACGCCAGGTCCACCACCCGGGGACCCCGGGGGATCGGCATCCCGGCATCACACACCAGCACCCCGTCCCCGTGCCCCAACTCGGCCAGCGCGCCGGAGAGATGACGGTTGAGAATCCCTGCCTTCTTCACAGCGCGGCGACCTCGTCCGCCGTGGGGAAGGAGTCCTGGGCGCCCTCACGTGTCACCGCGACCGCGCCGACCCGGGCCGCGTACTCCGCCGCCTCGGCCAGCGACAGGCCCGCGCCCAGCTTCCAGGCCAGCGCGGCGGTGAACGCGTCGCCCGCGCCCGTCGTGTCCACGGCGTCGACATTCACCGGCGGCACCCGGGTCACCCCGTCCTTGGTGGCCACCAGCGCGCCCTCCGCGCCGAGGGTCACGACCACCGAACGCGGCCCCTTCGCCAGCAGGATCCGCGCCCAGTCCTCGGGCCGCTCGCCCACGCGCGCGTCCCCGAGGATCACCTTCGCCTCGTGCTCGTTGACGATCAACGGGTCGCAGGCGGCCAGGACTTCGGACGGCAGCGGCCGGGGCGGCGACGGATTCAGCACGAACCGGCTGCCCTCCGCGAGGTTCCGTACCACCTCCACGACCGTCTCCAGCGGGATCTCCAGCTGCACCGAGACCACCCGGGCGGCCTGGAAGAGGCACCCGGCGGCCTGGACGTCCACGGGGAAGAGCCGTCCGTTGGCACCGGGCGACACCACGATGCTGTTGTCGCCGGACGGGTCCACGGTGATCAGCGCGACCCCGGTCGGCGCGCCGCCGACCAGCACACCCACCGTGTCCACTCCCGCGGCCCGCTGCGAGTCGAGCAGCAGCCGGCCGTGCTCGTCGTCGCCGACCCGGGCCAGCAGGACCGTACGGGCCCCCAGCCGGGCGGCGGCGACCGCCTGGTTGGCGCCCTTGCCGCCCGGGTGGACGGCCAGGTCGGAACCGAGGACCGTCTCGCCGGCGCCCGGCCGCCGCTCGACGCCGATCACGAGATCGGCGTTGGCCGATCCCACGACCAGGAGGTCGTAGTCGTACATCAGTTGACTCCCCGCAGTGGTGACTTGGAGTGGTGCCCTGGAGCGTCGATCGGGTCGGCGCGGACCGGCCGAGGTCAGCCGGTGAACCCGGCCACGTTGCCCTGGGTGACGACCTTGACCGGCACCTTCACCGTCGTCTCCACCTTCTTGCCCTGGGCGGCGCGCAGCGCGTTGTCCACGGCGATTTTGCCCAACTGGCTGGGCTGTTGGGCCACGGACGCGTACAGAGTGCCCTGCTTGACGGCGGTCAGACCGTCCGGGGTGCCGTCGAAACCGACCACCGCGACCGACGTGCCCGCCTTGGAGCCGAGCGCTTTGATCGCGCCGAGCGCCATCTCGTCGTTGGCGGCGATGACGCCCTGGACGTCGGGGTGCGCCTGGAGCAGGTTCGACATCACGTCGAGACCCTTGGTGCGGTCGAAGTCCGCCGGCTGCTGGGCCAGGACCTTGATGCCGGGGTAGGCCTTGAGCCCCTTGGCGAAGCCCTCCGCGCGCTCACGCGCCGCCGACGTGCCCGCCTGGCCCTGGAGGATGACGATCCTGCCGGTGCCGCCGAGCTTCTCGGCGACGGTCTTCGCGGCGAGTTCACCGCCCGCGATGTTGTCGGAGGCGACGAGGGTGTCCACGGCCGCCTTGTTGACGCCCCGGTCGACGGCGACGACCGGGATCTTCGCCTTGTCGGCGGCCTTCACGGAGTTGCTCGCCGCGTCCGAGTCCACCGGGTTGACGATGATCGCGCCGTAGTTCGAACTGGTGAAGTTCTGCAGCTGGTTGGCCTGCTGCGAGGCGTCGTTCTGCGCGTCCGTGACGGTGAGGTCCAGACCCAGCCGCTTCGCCTCCGCCTGCGCACCCGACCGGATCTGCACGAAGAACGGGTTGTTGAGCGTGGAGAGCGACAGACCGAGCTTGGGCTTGTCGCTCGTGGCGGAGCCGTTGTGCAGGAAGGAGGTGGCCCCCACGATCGCGACCGTGACGACGGCGGCGAGCGCGTACGTCGTCGCCTGCCTGCCCCGGCCGCCACCGCTCGCGCCGGAGACGGGAGTCGCGCCCGCCTTGCGCCGCACGGTGTCCAGCAGGACCGCCAGCGCGATCACGACACCGATGACGACCTGCTGCCAGAACGCCGACACGGAAAGGAGGTTGAGGCCGTTGCGCAGCACCGCGAGGATCAGCGCGCCGATGAGGGTGCCGGACGCCTTGCCGGTGCCGCCCGCGAGGGAGGCGCCGCCGATGACGACCGCGGCGATCGCGTCCAGCTCGTAGCCGTCGGCGGCCTGCGGCTGCGCGGAGGAGAGCCGGGAGGCCAGCACGATGCCCGCGGCGGCGGCGAACACACCGGACAGGGCGTAGATCGCGAGTTTCTGCCGGGAGACCCGCAGCCCCGAGAGGCGCGCGGCCTCCTCGTTGCCGCCGATGGCGTACATCGAGCGGCCGATGTACGTACGGCCGAGGACGAAGGCCGCGACGAGACCCATCGCGATCATCACCAGGACCGGCACCGGCAGCCAGCCGCCGAGGGTGTCGCCGAGGTGCGAGACCGAGTCGGGGAAGGCGATCGGGGAGCCCTGCGAGATCACCAGCGACAGCCCGCGCGCCACCGACAGCATCGCCAGCGTCGCGATGAACGGCGGGAGTTTGCCGTAGGCGATGAGGAAGCCGTTGACGAGACCGGCCGCGATGCCGGTGGCGATCGCGAGGATCACGGCGAGGACGACCGGGACGCCGTGCTGCGTGGCGCTCCAGGCCAGCACGGTGGCCGAGAGGGCCGCCACCGAACCGACCGACAGGTCGATGCCCGCCGAGACGATCACGAAGGTGACGCCGAAGGCGAGGATGGCGGTCACGGCCGCCTGGACGCCGACGTTGAGGAGGTTGTCCGTGGTCAGGAAGTCGCCGGACAGCGCCGACATGGCGATGACCAGGACGATGAGGGCCGTCAGCGCCCCGTTGTCCAGGAGCAGTCGGCGGATTCCCGGGACGCCACTGGCGCCCGGCGTGCTCAGATGCGTGTCAGCGGCCACGGTGGCCCTCCACAGCGGTAGTTGCGTCGGTGGTCGCGTCGGCCGGGGTGCCGGTCGACGTGCTGGGTGTGCTGACGGCGAGCGCCATCACGGAGTCCTGCGTGGCCTGTTCGGCGGACAGCTCGCCCGCGATGCGCCCCTGGGCCATGACCAGCACCCGGTCGCTCATGCCGAGCACCTCGGGCAGATCGCTGGAGATCATGAGGACGGCGGCACCGGCGGCCGTGAGTTCGTTGATGAGCTGGTAGATCTCGACCTTGGCGCCGACGTCGATGCCGCGCGTCGGCTCGTCGAGGATCAGCACCTTGGTGTCGGCGAGCAGCCACTTGCCGATGACGACCTTCTGCTGGTTGCCGCCGGACAACGTCCGTACCTGCTGGCCGAGTCCGGCCATCCGCACGCCCAGCTGCTTCGCGATCCGCGCGGCGGCGGCCCGCTGCCCCCTGAGGTCGACGAGCCCGCCGTGGGTGGCGGCCCGCATGGTGACGAGCCCGAGGTTCTCCTCCACGGACTGGTCGAGGACGAGCCCCTGCCCCTTGCGGTCCTCGGGCACGAGCCCGATCCCGGCGGTCATCGCCGCGTTGACGTCGTGCCCGCGCAGCGCGGAACCGCCGACCTTCACGGCCCCGCGGTCGTAGGGGTCGGCCCCGAAGACGGCACGGACGACCTCGGTACGGCCCGCCCCGACGAGCCCGGCGATGCCGACGACCTCACCGGCCCGCACCTCGAAGCTGATGTCGTGGAAGACACCGTCCCGGGTGAGCCCCTCCACGGAGAGCAACGCGGCCCCGGTGTCGGCCCGTTCACGCGGGTACTGCTGCTCGATGGAGCGCCCGACCATCAGCCGTACCAGCTCGTTCTCGGGAGTGGAGGCGGGCACCTGCCCCACGCTCTTCCCGTCCCGGATGACGGTGACCCGGTCCCCGATGGCGGCGATCTCCTCCAGGTGATGGGTGATGAAGACGATCCCGACGCCGTCCGCGCGCAGCTGGCGCACGATGGCGAACAGCTTCTCGACCTCCTCCGAGGTGAGCACGGCGGTCGGTTCGTCCATGATCAGCACGCGGGTGTCGAGGCTGAGTGCCTTGGCGATCTCCACCATCTGGAGCCGGGCGATGCCGAGTTCACGGACCCGCGCGCGGGGAGAGACATCGACCCCCACCCGCTCCAGCAGAACGGCGGCGTCCGCCTCCATCCGCTTCCGGTCGATCATCCCGAGCCGACGCGGCTGCCGCCCCAGGAAGATGTTCTCGGCGACCGTCAGATCGGGAACGAGGTTGAACTCCTGGTAGATGGTGGCGATCCCGAGCCGCGCGGAGTCCTGCGCGTCATGGATGCGCACCTCCTCGCCAGCGGCCAGCACGCGGCCTCCGTCGGGACGGTAGGCGCCGGAGAGCATCTTGATGAGGGTGCTCTTCCCGGCGCCGTTCTCACCGAGCAGCACATGGACCTCGCCCCGGCGCAGATCGAAGTCGACGCCGTCCAGCGCGACGACACCGGGGAAGGTCTTGCGCATGCCCTCGATGCGCAGCAACTCGTCCTGGTTGCTCACGGCTGGCTCCTTCGGAGAGGGGAGGGGACGGGGGACTGCCCGGTGGGCGGTTCGCCGCACGAACGCCGTACGACCAGGCGGGCGGGAAGGGTGACGGACTGCGGCGCCCGTCCTTCGATCCGGTCGACGAGGGCGCGCACGGCGGCCCGCCCCAGCTCACTGGTCGGCTGCGCGATCGCGGTGACCGGCGGATCGGTGTGCACGAACCACCGGATGTCGTCGAACGCGGCCAGCGCGAGATCCTCCGGAACCCGCAGCCCCCGCGCACGTACGGCGTCCAGGGCGCCCAGGGCCATCAGGTTGTCGGCGGCGAACACGACCTCGGGCGGCTCGGGCAGGTCGAGGAACCCCTCGGTCACCCGCCGCCCGCTCTCGGCCTGGAAGTCGCCCTGCCCGATGTAGGCCTCGGGGAGCGGGATCCCGTACTCGGCGAGCGCGTCCCGGAAGGCGGCGACGCGCTCACTGCCGGTGGTCGTGGCGGCGGGTCCGGCGATGATGGCGAGCCTGCGGTGCCCGAGCCCGTGCAGATGGGCGACGAGATCCCGGATGGCGGCCCGCCCGTCGGCCCGCACGACGGGCACGTCCACGCCCGGGATCCACCGGTCCACGAACACCATGGGCGTCCCGGCCCGCGCCGCGTCCAGCATCCCGGGGGAGCCGCCGTCGGTGGGGGAGACGAGCAGTCCGTCGATACGGCGGTCCAGCAGCGTCCGCACGTGGTGGTCCTGCAGCTCCGGCCGCTCGTCGGCGTTGCCGATGATGACGCTGTACCCGAGCGCACGGGCCTCTTCCTCGACGGAACGGGCCAGCTCGGTGAAGTACGGGTTGAGCACGTCGCTGATGACCAGGCCGAGGGTGCGGGTCTGGTCGGTGCGCAGGGACCGGGCGACGGCGTTCGGGCGGTACCCCAGCGCCTCCACGGCGGCCAGCACGCGCGTCCGTGCGTCGTCACTGACCGACGGATGGTCATTCAGCACCCGCGACACCGTGGCCACGGAGACCCCGGCCCCGGCGGCGACGTCCTTGATGCTCGCCATCGCCGTTCCACCTCCTCGTGGAATCGATTACACGGAGGATTGGAATCGATTACACGGGTGTAAATCAAGACCCTGAGACCGGATCGTGATGTGGGGGAGGGGGGAAGGTGAGGGGGAGAAGGGGAGAGGGAGTGGTCCCGGGCTTTCGGGGTCCGCCGGGCGCGGGGTCGGCAGCGGGAGCCCGCTGTTCCGGGTGTGCTGGGAGAAGTCCACGGGCGTGGGGGCACCGTCGCGCCGTGGTGCCGTCAGGGCGTTGCGGGACACGGGAGTTGGGCCCGTGCGGGTGGACGGTGTCCGTGTCGGCGGACGCCAACTCCCGCGAGGAGTCTGCCGGTTGCCGGTTGCCCGGTGCCGGTTGTCGCGGGAGTTGGCGTTCGCCGTCCGGCCTCGCCGATCGGGCCGGGGTGAGCTGCCGTGCGGGAGGGCGGTCGATACGGCGTTCGTCCAAGTGCCTTTGCTGCGCCGGGATTTCGGCTGCGGTGGCCTCGCCCGGCAGCAAGGCGAAGGGACGGATCAGGGGATCGTCTCGGCGGGCGTCCGCACCGTCGGGTTTTCCGCGGCCGGTGGCCGGGCAGCCCCTATCAATCGGGGGGAAGCGTATGCGGCAACGGTCGACTCTGCTTCTGCGGATCACGGTTCTGGTCTCGGCGACCCTGATGGAGGTCGCGGTCAACTTCACGGCGAACGCCGTCCAGTCGCCCACCGTCCGGTTCCTCGGCCGGATCGCGCCGGTGGTGGTGGTCGTCCTGCTGGGCGTGACCATCGTGGGCGAGGTGGTGGTGCACCGGCAGGCCCACCCCCCGACAGCGCGGCCCGCCTGGGACCCGCGGCACACCCCCTACCCGGGTCTCGCCGCGTTCGGCCGGCAGGACGCGGCCGTGTTCTTCGGACGGGACACTGAGATCGCCCGGATCATCCGCCGGCTGAACGCGGCCACGCCGGAGCCGCAGGACAGGTTCGTGTGCATCACGGGCATGTCGGGAAGCGGCAAGAGTTCCGTGGTGCATGCCGGGGTCCTGCCGCGCCTGCTGAGGTCCCGGTGGACGGTCCTCCCCGTGATCGTGCCCGGTACCGACCCGTTGGAGAGCCTGGCCGACAGCCTGGTGCAGGCGAGCGGACGCGACCGCGAGGACGTCGTACGCCGACTGCGGGACGGCGACCTCGCGGACGTGCACAGGTCACGTACGACAGGTGGAGTGCTGCCGGGCCGCGTACTGCTGGTGATCGACCAGCTGGAGGAACTGATCACCTACGCTCCGGTGGCCGACCGGGAGAGGTTCCTCGCCGGTGTCTCGGCGGCGCTGGCGGCCGACCGCCGGCTGTGGGTGGTGGCCACTCTGCGCGTGGAGTTCCTCCAGGACTTCCTCTCCGGCGGCCAGCCCCAGCTGTTCACCTCGCCGATGGCGCTCGGGGTGATGAGCACGGCCGAGATCGTCGCCGTCGTCGAGCAGCCCGCACGACTGGCCGGGGTCACCTTCGAACCCGGGCTCGTCGCGCGGATCGTCGAGGACACCGGCACCGCGGACGCCCTGCCCCTGCTGGCCTACCTGCTGCGGGAGCTCTACCTGTCGATGGGCGAGTCGCGCCTCGCGACCACGGAGAGTTATCTGTCCCTCGGCGGCGTCACCGGCGCCCTCGCCCGCCAGGCCGACGAGGTCTTCGCCTTCGTGGTCGAGCAGTACGGCGCGGACACCGTGCTCGCGGTGCTGCTGCTCCTCGTCGGGATGGACGCGGGCGAACCGGTGAAGCGCCGGGTGCCGACGGCAGGCCTGTCGGACCGGGAGCGGGAGATCCTCGCTCCCTTCGACAAGGCCCGGCTGCTGGTCGTCACCCAGTTCGAAGGGGCTCCCGTGCTCCAGGCCGCGCACGAGGCCCTGTTCCGGCAGTGGCCACCGCTTCAGCAACAAGTGGCGGTCCGCACCGAGCAGTTGAAGAGCCGCAGCGAGCTGGAACGCTGGGCGTCCGACTGGCGGGCCTCCGGACGCAGTCCCGACTACCTCCTCACCGGGGAACGGCTCGCCCTGGCCCGAAGATGGCTGGCGGGTCTGGAGCCCGCCAGGGAGGCGACCGCGGACATGCAGGAACTGGTCACGGCTTCCCGGAGCCAGGACAGGGACTTCCTGCACCGGGTCTCCGAGTCGATAGGCCAGTACGTCCTGGCGAACGCCGAGCGGGAACCGGAGCTGGGCACCCTCCTGGCGGCCACCGCCCTCGCCGAGTGCCCGCCCACCGCCACCGCCGTCCGGGCGCTGCTGGCCTCGCTCGCCCACCACCACACGCAGGCCGTACTCACCGGCCACACCGCCGGCGTCCGCGCCGTGGCCTGGTCCCCCGACGAGGCATGGATCGCCACCGGGTCGCTGGACGGGACCGCCCGGGTCTGGGACGCGGCCGCGGGCGCGTCCGCCGTACTTCTGGAGGGGCATGCCGGAGGGGTGATGGCGGTGGACTGGTCGCCGGACTCCACGAGGGTCGCCAGTGCCTCGCGCGACCGCACCGTGCGGGTGTGGGATCCCGTCACCGGCGAGACCGTGACCGTGCTGGACGCCTTCGACGACACGGTCCGCGACGTCGCCTGGTCCCCGGACGGCTCCCTGCTGGCCGCCTGCTCCCGGGACCGGCACATCCGGCTCTTCGACACCGCCACCTGGCAGCCGACCGCCGTACTGGCCGGCCACCGCAACGAGATCTACCAGCTCTCCTGGTCCCCGGACGGCACCCGACTGCTCTCCGCCGCCTACGACCTGTCATACATCGTCTGGGACGTCGCCGCCGCACGTCCCCAGCGGGTCGTCGAGCGCTCGTACAACCACGCGACCCCCGTCTCCTGGACACCGGACGGCGGCTGCCTGCTCTCCGGCGAGGAGCGGGTGCGCGTCCTGGACGCCGGGACCGGAGAACTGCTGCGCACCCTTCCGGGGCCGGACGCGCTGATCATCAAGCTGCGATGCTCCCCGCGGGGCGACAGCTTCGCCATCGCCGCACGCGGGTCCGAGGTGTACGTCCGCACGCTCGCCCACGGGGACGAACTCGCCCACCTGTGCGGCCACACGGACCGGGTGGAGGCGCTCGCCTGGTCGCCCCGCGGCGACCGCATCGCCACCGGCGCCGAGGACGGCACGGCCCGCATATGGACCGTCGGCACGCGCAGCACCGAACTGCTCCAGATAGCCGAACACCCCGGCCCCGTCCTCGGCTTCGACATCAGCGCCGACGGCGGTCACCTGGCCGGCGGCGCCATCGACCACGACATACGGATCTGGCGGACCGGCGACGGCGAGAAGGTCAGGACCCTGTCCGGGCACACCGCGGGCATGAGGGCGGTGCGCTGGGCTCCCGACGGCCGCCGGCTCGCCAGCTGCGCCGACGACAACACCGTCAGGCTCTGGCAGCCGCTCGACGGTGACGGGCACCGGACCGTCTTCTCCGGGCAGGAGACGGTCGAGGCCCTCGCCTGGTCCCCCGACGGGACCCGGCTGGCCATCGCGGGACGCGACAACCGCGCCACCGTCCTCGACCCGGCGAACGGCACGGTCCTCGGGCGGTACGCGGATCACTCCCAGTGGATCTGCGCCCTCGCCTGGTCACCCGACGGGACGATGCTGGCGACCGGGTCGGACGACCACACCGCGCAGATCTGGAGCCTCGCCGGCCGGCGCCCGCTCCACCGCCTGACCGGTCATCAGAGCTGGGTCGACGCGGTGGCCTGGTCCCCGGACGGAACGCGGCTCGCCACCAGTTCCGGCGACTGGACGGTACGGGTCTGGGACACCGCCGACGGCACGCTCCTGCATGTGCTCCAGGGCCACGAGGCCCGTGTGCACGCGGTCGCCTGGTCCCCGGACGGCCGGATGCTCGCCACCGCCTCCACCGACCACACGGTTCGCCTGTGGAATCCACGGCACGGGGGAGAGGGCCGGATCATCGGGATCCACCGCGGCCGGTGCATCTACGTCGCGTGGCTTCCCGACAGCCGTCGCGTGGTCTCCGCCGCCGAGGACCGCACCATCCGCGTCTGGGCCGCCGAGGGCGACACCCAGGCCCTGCTGTCGGCGGCACGCGGCCGGATCTTCCGCTCACTGACACCCGAGGAACGCCGCACGCACCTACTCCCCGAGACCACCCCGGACCCGGCCCCCGGACCCCGGACCCCGTGACGGTCCACCGCCCGAACCGGTCCGCCCCGCAAGGTGGTTCCGCCAGGCCGCCGCCTCAAGCAGCGGCGAGCTCACACCACACCAGCTTTCCCCGGCTCCCGTTCCGGGACAGCGGCTGCCAGCCCTACTGATCGGCACAGGCCCGGACCAGTGCGAGACCGCGCCCGCCTTCTGCGTCACCGATTTCCGTCAACGGCCGTGGTGGCCCAGGTGGTTCAGGATCGGCGTCCCAGGCCCCGAGCCGCAGCACGCCCGCCGACCAGCCCACGCGCAGGGCGGCCGGCCCCTTCGCGTGGAGCACGGCGTTGGCGACCAGCTCCGCCGCGAGAAGCTCGGCCGTGTCCGCGAGCCGGATCAGCCCGTGCACGGTGAGGATCAGCCGGAGGGTGCGGCGACTGACGGTGACGGCCCGGATGTCGCCGGGGATGGAGAGGCAGTACTCCCAGGGGGCGGGCGGGATCTCGGGCATGCGGCTTCAACTCCGTTTCGGTGGTGGGGATTTCGGAGGGCTGCGGGTGTCGCGGGCGGTGGCAGTGCCACAGCCGTCGTGGCAGGACGGAGTGGTGCGCTTCCGGTGTCCCGGCATTTCCGCAGTGTGTGCGTCGCGTCACTGACGGTAGGGGTAACGTGTTACCCAGAGCAAGCTGATCGCGTAATCCGCCCCGAACGAGGAGCAGTTCATGGTCCAGAGGCGCGAGCCAACCGCACGACACATGCGCCTGGGGATCGAACTGCGCAGGCTCCGCGAGGCGGCGGGGCTCACAGCCGTCGAGGCGGCGGCGTTGCTCGGGGCGAACCGTGTTCAGATGAGCCACATCGAATCCGGACTCGTGGGCGTGAGTGAGGAACGGGTGCGCCGACTCGCTTCCCACTACGCCTGCACGGACAAGGAGTTCATCGACGCTCTGGTCGCGATGGCCACCGACCGCACGCGCGGCTGGTGGGAGGAGTACCGGGGCCTGCTTCCAACGTCGTTCCTGGACCTTGCCGAACTGGACCACCACGCCGCGTTTCTGCAGGAGGTGGCGATTCTGTACGTGCCGGGTCTGCTACAGACGGAGGACTACGCCCGCGCGGTCTTCTCTGCCAGAGTGCCCGAACTGACGGACAATGAGCTTGAGTTGCGCGTCAGTCACCGGATGAGACGCCAGCAGGCCACCATCCCGTACGAGTTGGTGATTCATGAGTCGGCGTTGCGGATCAGGGTCAGTGACCGCGCGGCCTCCCGGGCCCAACTCGCCAAGCTCCTCGAACTCTCCGAAGCGGACGGCATCTCCATCCGCGTCATCCCCTTCGACCTGGACGGTTTCGCCAGAGCCGCGAGCGCCATGACGTATGCGGGCGGCCAGGTTCCCAAACTGGACACGGTGGTGCGCGATGTGCCCCAGGGGTCGGCATTCATCGATTCCGAAGCACAGCTCGGCGCCTTTCGAACGCGCTTCCGTAAAGTGGAGACCGTGTCACTCGCCCCCGGACGGTCGCGTGACTTCATCGACAGGCTGGCGAAAGAGTTGTGAGGCATGCCATGGACACCTGGCGGAAGTCGTCCTACTCGGGCCCGGACGACGGCAACAACTGTGTGGAGATCGCAAACTCCGACACTCACGTAGCAGTTCGCGACTCCAAGACCCCGACCCGAGCCAGCCTCGGCTTCCCCGCAGAGGCATTCAGGACCTTCGTCAACAGGTTGGTCAAGGAGCTGTGAGCTGGCGTATGGGCACCTGGCGGAAGTCGTCCTATTCCGGCGAGGGTGACGGCAACAGCTGCGTGGAGGTAGCCCTCACCCGCACCCACTTCGCCGTCCGCGACTCAAAAGCCCCCACCCGAGCCACCCTCACCTTCCCAACCCCCACCTTCGCCCCCTTCCTCGAAGCCCTGAAATCCGGGCCCCTCCGCTGACTGTCAGTGCGGGCCAGTACCGTCGGGAGCATGGCTCAGCAGGCGACGAACTCCACCGGCGAGCGGCACCTCGCCGTTCTCGAAGGTGTCCTGGAGCGGATCACGTACGCCAACGAGGAGAACGGCTACACGGTCGCCCGGGTCGACACCGGGCGGGGCGCCGGCGATCTGCTCACCGTCGTCGGCTCGCTGCTCGGCGCCCAGGCGGGGGAGTCCCTGCGCATGGAGGGCCGCTGGGGCTCGCACCCCCAGTACGGCAAGCAGTTCACCGTGGAGAACTACACGACCGTCCTCCCGGCCACCATCCAGGGCATTCGCCGCTACCTCGGCTCCGGCCTGGTCAAGGGCATCGGACCCGTCTTCGCCGACCGCATCACCCAGCACTTCGGCGTCGACACCCTCCAGATCATCGAGGAGGAGCCGAAGCGCCTGATCGAGGTCCCGGGGCTCGGGCCCAAGCGGACGAAGAAGATCGCCGACGCCTGGGAGGAGCAGAAGGCGATCAAGGAGGTCATGCTCTTCCTCCAGTCCGTCGAGGTGTCCACGTCGATCGCCGTGCGCATCTACAAGAAGTACGGCGACGCGTCGATCTCCGTCGTCAAGAACCAGCCGTACCGCCTCGCCTCCGACGTCTGGGGCATCGGCTTCCTCACCGCCGACAGGATCGCCCAGTCCGTCGGGATTCCCCATGACAGCCCGGAGCGCGTCAAGGCAGGCCTCCAGTACGCCCTTTCGCAGGCCACCGACCAGGGCAACTGCTATCTCCCGGAGGAGCGGCTGATCGCCGACGCGGTGAAGCTGCTGCAGGTCGACACCGGCCTCGTCATCGAGTGCCTCGCCGAACTCGCCCTCCCGGACGAGGAGTCGGGGGACCCCGGTGTCGTACGGGAGAAGGTTCCCGGTCCCGACGGCAGCCCGGACCCGGTCACCGCCGTCTACCTGGTCCCCTTCCACCGTGCCGAACTCTCGCTCGCCGCCCAGCTCCGCCGCCTCCTGCACACCGACGCGGACCGCATGCCCGGCTTCCACGACGTGGTGTGGGACAAGGCGCTCGGATGGCTGAAGGGGCGCACGGGCGTGGAGCTCGCGCCCGAGCAGGAGGCCGCCGTCAGGCTCGCCCTCACCAAGAAGGTCGCCGTCCTCACCGGCGGTCCCGGCTGCGGCAAGTCCTTCACCGTGCGCTCGATCGTCGAGCTGGCCCGCGCCAAGAAGGCCAAGGTCGTCCTCGCCGCCCCGACCGGCCGTGCCGCCAAGCGGCTTGCCGAGCTCACCGGCGCCGAGGCCTCGACCGTCCACCGCCTCCTGGAACTCAAGCCCGGCGGCGACGCGGCCTACGACAAGGACCGGCCCCTGGACGCGGACCTGGTCGTCGTCGACGAGGCCTCCATGCTCGACCTCCTCCTCGCCAACAAGCTGGTGAAGGCCGTGCCCCCGGGTGCGCACATCCTCTTCGTCGGTGACGTGGACCAGCTCCCCAGCGTCGGCGCGGGCGAGGTGCTGCGGGACCTGCTCGCGGACGGCGGTCCGATCCCCGCCGTGCGGCTCACGCGCGTGTTCCGGCAGGCCCAGCAGTCCGGCGTCGTCACCAACGCGCACCGGATCAACTCCGGGCAGCACCCCGTCACCGACGGCATGAAGGACTTCTTCCTCTTCGTGGAGGACGACACGGAGGAGGCCGGCCGGCTCACCGTGGACGTGGCGGCGCGGCGGATTCCGGCCAAGTTCGGGCTCGACCCGCGCCGGGACGTGCAGGTGCTCGCGCCCATGCACCGGGGGCCGGCGGGCGCGGGCAACCTGAACGGACTGCTCCAGCAGGCGATCACCCCCGGCCGCCCCGACGTCCCCGAGAAGCGGTTCGGCGGCCGGGTCTTCCGCGTCGGCGACAAGGTCACCCAGATCCGCAACAACTACGAGAAGGGCGAGAACGGCGTCTTCAACGGCACGGTCGGCGTCGTCACCTCACTCGACCCGGTGGACCAGCGCCTCACCGTGCTGACGGACGAGGACGAGGAAGTGCCGTACGAATTCGATGAACTGGACGAGCTGTCGCACGCCTACGCGGTGACGATCCACCGCTCCCAGGGCAGTGAATACCCGGCCGTCGTGATCCCGGTCACCACGAGCGCGTGGACCATGCTCCAGCGGAACCTGTTGTATACGGCCGTGACCCGGGCGAAGCGGCTGGTCGTGCTGGTCGGATCGCGCAAGGCGATCGGGCAGGCGGTGCGCACGGTGTCGGCGGGCAGGCGCTGCACGGCTCTGGACTTCAGACTCTCGGGTCCGTGACCGTCGTAGCGGCGACTCATCACGAAAAATGATCGATCAAATGAGTCAGGAAGGTCACACAGCACTTCCAGTCGCCGGGGTGGAGGGGGCAGGATGAGTAAGTTGGCGGCACTCAGTGCCGCCAATAGGCCCAATGGTCGACCCCGAGTGCACTCTCCTGCGCCAAATGGGGGATGGTAGAGACAGTCAGGGCAACCTCGAAGAAGAGGCACAACGTCGGTGAGGGATGACGTGAGCGACAACTCTGTAGTACTGCGGTACGGCGACGGCGAGTACACCTACCCGGTGATCGACAGCACCGTCGGCGACATGGGCTTCGACATCGGGAAGCTCCGCGCCCAGACCGGTCTGGTGACGCTGGACAGCGGTTACGGGAACACCGCCGCCTATAAATCCGCCATCACCTACCTCGACGGTGAGCAGGGGATCCTCCGGTACCGCGGCTACCCGATCGAGCAGCTGGCCGAGCGCTCCACGTTCGTGGAGGTCGCCTACCTGCTCATCAACGGCGAGCTGCCGACCGTCGACGAGCTCACCGTGTTCAAGAACGACATCACGCAGCACACCCTGCTGCACGAGGACGTCAAGAACTTCTACAAGGGCTTCCCGCGCGACGCCCACCCGATGGCGATGCTGTCGTCGGTCGTCTCGGCGCTGTCCACCTTCTACCAGGACAGCCACAACCCGTTCGACGAGAAGCAGCGCAACCTCTCCACGATCCGGCTGCTCGCCAAGCTTCCGACGATCGCGGCGTACGCGTACAAGAAGTCGATCGGCCACCCGTTCGTCTACCCGCGCAACGACCTCGGCTACGTCGAGAACTTCCTGCGCATGACCTTCTCGGTCCCGGCGCAGGACTACGACCTCGACCCGGTCGTCGTCTCCGCGCTCGACAAGCTGCTGATCCTGCACGCGGACCACGAGCAGAACTGCTCCACGTCCACGGTCCGCCTGGTCGGTTCCTCGCAGGCCAACATGTTCGCGTCGATCTCGGCCGGCATCAACGCGCTGTGGGGCCCGCTGCACGGCGGCGCCAACCAGTCGGTCCTGGAGATGCTGGAAGGCATCCAGGCCAACGGCGGCGATGTCGACTCCTTCATCCGCAAGGTGAAGAACAAGGAGGACGGCGTCCGCCTGATGGGCTTCGGCCACCGGGTGTACAAGTCCTTCGACCCGCGCGCGAAGATCATCAAGGCGGCGGCGCACGACGTCCTCTCGGCCCTCGGCAAGTCCGACGAGCTGCTGGACATCGCGCTGAAGCTCGAGGAGCACGCGCTGTCGGACGACTACTTCGTCTCGCGCAACCTCTACCCGAACGTCGACTTCTACACCGGCCTGATCTACCGGGCCATGGGCTTCCCGACCGAGATGTTCACGGTCCTGTTCGCCCTGGGCCGCCTCCCGGGCTGGATCGCCCAGTGGCACGAGATGATCAAGGAGCCCGGTTCGCGCATCGGGCGCCCGCGCCAGATCTACACCGGCATCGTCGAGCGGGACTTCGTCCCGGTCGAGGGCCGCTGAAGCGAGTAGCTCCGCCGGGTCCGTCGTGCGGTTGCCGCGGGCCCGGCGGGAGCTGGTCGCACAGCTCCCGCGCCCCTAAGAGCACTCCCAGGCGCCCCTGAGATGACAGTGGCGCCCCATCAACGCACCCCGGACCACACAAAGACCGCGCCCCTTTTAACTCCCTCGCGACACGCGGCGAGTGAGCCGAAGGGGCGCGTCGGTGTTGAGAGCACGAACGCGCGGAGGCCCGAAGGGTCGAGCACGATCGTGCTCTCAACACCGACTTCGGCGCCCCGGAGGCGAACCGAGCTCGCAAAAAGAACGGGAAGAAGGCGCCCTGCCGACGGTCCCCCCACGGGCCGGCGTACAGGGCGCCTTCCCATGTCCCGGTGCGGATTCCCCCCACGGGATCCGGCCGGGCGCCTTTGAGAAACCAGCGCCTGAATCGCTGTCGTGCCGAAGCCCGATGGATCTTGGGCTTCGTTGAGTAGGACGGGCGGAACCGCTCGTACTACTGGGTGGTGCCAGTGATGTGTGCGATCTGCCGGGACACCGCACGTCGAGAGGGCCGCTCAAAGCTCCCCGGTGTACGTGTCCCGGCAACGCATCTCTGAGGAAGTCCCCCAAGACATCCCCAGATGCCAGTTCGCGCCCCCCAAGACGCTTACTGACATCGTCAACTTAGACCTTCGAACCCCTTCGATGGTTACGTTCACATCACTGTGATCTGCGTCTCTTGCATATGTCCGTTAGATGCGCAAGAGCCCCGATGTCGTGGTCGGGACCCCAGCGTAAGGATGATGCGCGAGCCTTGTGAAGAGCTTATGTGAGGCCGTCCTCGGTCTCTAGAGGGACTCTTACTTCAGGTTCCCGTAACTCCCGGTAACTTTGCGGAACTTCAGCGAAATGTCCTGAGTCTCAGGCTGTTGGTGACCACGAAGACCGACGAGAAGGCCATCGCGGCCCCGGCGATCATGGGGTTCAGCATGCCCGCGGCGGCCAGCGGGAGCGCCGCCACGTTGTATCCGAAAGCCCACACGAGATTGCCCTTGATGGTGCTGAGGGTCCTCCGGGAGAGCCGGATCGCGTCCGCGGCCACCCGGAGGTCCCCGCGCACCAGCGTCAGATCGCTCGCCTCGATCGCCGCGTCCGTCCCGGTGCCCATCGCGAGCCCGAGGTCGGCGGTGGCGAGCGCGGCGGCGTCGTTCACGCCGTCGCCGACCATGGCGACGCTCCGCCCCTCGCCCTGCAGCCGTCGTACGGCGGCGACCTTGTCCTCGGGGAGCACCTCGGCGATGACGTCCCCGGGGGCGATCCCGACGGCGGCGGCCACGGATTCGGCCACCGCGCGGTTGTCGCCGGTCAGGAGGACCGGGGTGAGTCCGAGGGCGCGCAGCTCCCGTACGGCCTCGGCGCTGGTCTCCTTGACCGCGTCGGCGACCGCGACGACTCCGCGCGCGACTCCGTCCCAGCCGACCACCACGGCCGTACGTCCGCCGCTCTCGGCCTCGGAGCGGGCGCGGGCCAACTCCTCCGGGAGATCGTCGTAGAGGCGCCCTACGGCCACCTCACGGCCCTCCACGCGGCCGCGGACGCCGCGACCCGGCACGTTCTCGAAGTGCTCGACCGGCGGCAGGGGGCCGACCCGCTCCTCCGCGCCGGTGGCGACGGCCCGTGCGACGGGGTGCTCGGAGGCGTGCTCCAGCGCGCCCGCGAGGCGCAGCAGCTGCCGTTCGTCGGTGCCTTCGGCGACACGGACCTCCTGGAGGGTCATGCGGCCGGTGGTGATCGTGCCGGTCTTGTCGAGAACGACGGTGTCGACGCGGCGGGTGGTCTCCAGGACCTCGGGGCCCTTGATCAGGATGCCGAGCTGGGCGCCGCGGCCGGTGCCGACCATGAGGGCGGTCGGGGTGGCCAGGCCCAGCGCGCACGGGCAGGCGATGATCAGTACGGCGACGGCCGCGGTGAACGCGGCGGCCGTGTCGCCGCTGACGGCGAGCCACACCCCGAAGGTGGCGACCGCGATCAGCAGCACGACCGGCACGAAGATCCCGGAGATCCGGTCGGCGAGCCGCTGCACCTCCGCCTTGCCGTTCTGCGCGTCCTCCACCAGCCGCGCCATCCGCGCGAGTTGGGTGTCCGAACCGACCCGGCTCGCCGCCACGACCAGTCGCCCGCCCGCGTTCACGGTCGCGCCGGTGACCGTGTCACCCGGTGCCACGTCCACCGGCACCGACTCGCCGGTCAGCATCGACGCGTCGACCGCAGAGACGCCCTCGACGACGGTGCCGTCGGTCGCGATCTTCTCCCCGGGCCGTACGACGAACCGGTCCCCGACCGCCAACTCGGCCACCGGGAGCCGTACTTCACGGCCGTCCCGCAGTACGGCCACGTCTTTGGCGCCCAGGTGCAGGAGCGCGCGCAGGGCCGCTCCGGCGCGCCTCTTGGAGCGGGCCTCCAGATAGCGGCCCAGGAGGATCAACGCGACGACTCCGGCGGCCACTTCGAGGTAGATCGTCGAGGCGCCGTCCGTGCGCGAGACGGTGAGGCGGAACTCGTCGTGCATGCCGGCCATGCCCGCGTCGCCGAAGAACAGCGCCCACAGCGACCAGCCGAACGCGGCGAGCGTGCCGACCGAGACGAGAGTGTCCATGGTCGCGGCGCCGTGCCGGGCGTTGGTGAACGCGGCCCTGTGGAACGGGAGTCCGCCCCAGACGACGACGGGCGCGGCGAGGGTCAGCGCGAGCCACTGCCAGTTGTCGAACTGCAGGGCCGGGACCATCGAGAGCAGCACGACGGGCAGGGCGAGGAGGGCGGAGACGGTCAACCGCTCGCGCAGGGAGGCGAGTTCGGGGTCGTCGTCCTCGGGGGTCTCCGGCTCGGGTTCCGGCGGAGCGGGTTCCTCGGCGGTGTAGCCGGTCTTCACCACGGTCGCGATGAGATCGGCGACCTGGATGCCCGCCGGGTAGCTGACCTTCGCCTTCTCGGTCGCGTAGTTGACCGTGGCGCTGACGCCGTCCATGCGGTTGAGCTTCTTCTCGACGCGGGCCGCGCAGGAGGCGCAGGTCATTCCGCCGATGAGCAACTCGACCTCGGCGGCGGGGACTTCGGGGGCCGCGGCTATGGGTGTCCCGGTGGTGGTGCTGGTCGCGGTGGTGCTGGTCATGTCCGGACTCCAGACATCGGACCGGACCGCACGGAGCCAGTATCAGCTGGTCGGCACGGCCCGGTCGGAGAACAGAAGTGTCGTACGGGTGCTGCTCGGGCTGACGTCGATGCCGGTACCGACACGGGCATCGACGGTGGTGCCGGTGCCGGTCAGGCCTGGCCGACGAGTTCGAAGCCCGCCTCGTCGACCGCCGCGCGGACGGACTCGTCGTCGAGCGGGGCGGCGGAGACGACGGTGACCTCGCCGGTCGACGCGACGGCCGTCACCGAGCTGACACCGGGCAGCCCGGAGATCTCGCCGGAGACGGAGCCCTCGCAGTGCCCGCAGCTCATCCCGCTCACCTTGTAGACGGTGGTGACGGAATCCTGGGTGTCGGTCTGGGCGGTCATGTCGTTCTCCTCGTGGAGGCGTGTGGGGTCGGAGTGGCCCACGGTGGCTCACTCTGTCCCCAGAGTATACCCCTAGGGGGTATTTCTCCAAGAGGGGTCGCGCTGCGCCAGCGACCGCACCCAGGCGATGCCGAGCAGGGCCACGAGCACCATCCCGCCCACCGAGAACGCCGTGAAGAGATGCTCCTGCTGGTCGGTCGGCCGGGGGATGTACCCCTGGGCGAACAGCTGTCTGTCGAGGCCCGTCCGCGAGAGCCGGGCCACCAGCCAGATGGCGATGCCGTGCGTCGAGTCCCACAGGGCGTGCAGCAGGGAGACGCCGAGATACGTTCCGACGACCGGGCCGGTGAAGCGGAAGCGGCCGTTCAGCTGCCGGTAGGTGAGCAGCACGCCACCCGCGATCGCCGTCCACAGGCCGTGCCCGAAGGGGGCGAGGACCCCGCGCAGGATCTCGGTCTCCAGGAGGGCCCGCAGATCGATGCCCCTCGTGGAGACGGCCGCGTTGAAGGCGTAACCGGCGCTCTCCAGGGCCGCGAAGCCGAAGCCGACGGTCGCGCCGAGGATCAGGCCCGCGCGCATCCCGTGCAGCCGCGGCTGCCGGCGCAGCACGAACATCAGCGCCCCCAGCTTCACGGCCTCCTCGATGAGGCCGACGCCGACGAACATCCACAAGGAGGGGTGCAGCAGGTAGTACTCCATGACCGAGGCGCCCAGCACCCCGAGCGTGCCGCCGGTCAGGAAGCAGCCCAGGATCACGCTGACGCCCAGATCGCGCCCGTGCCGCTCGTACGCCCACAGGACGAAGGTCACCGGCACCAGGAAGCTGCCGAGCAGGATCAGCGTCGGCAGGAGGGTGGTGTTCTTCGTCGCGTACGTGACCAGCGCGGTCAGCACCCACAGTCCCAGTCCGCCGCCCAGGCAGTGCTTCCACAGGCCGGTGCGGATCTGGGGGTACGTCGGCGGCGGCTGCTGCGGCCCGGGGATGCGGGCCCGGGGCGCGCCGGGCGGCGGAGAGTAGGTCACGGCAAATCCCCTCGTACTCCTACAGGGCAGATTTACCGGCACTTTATGGTAGGTAAGCGGCACACCGCAGTCCGGGACGGCCGGTCCGGTGAGGGGTGGAGCCGTGGTGCGGGAGAGGGGCCGTGCCCCGTACCTCAGGCCGAGCTCCGCGCCTCCGTGATCATGGGGGCCAGGTAGCGGATCAGGACGTTCTTCAACTCCCCGACGTAGGCCTCGCGTTCGGCGCCCTCGTGGGAAAGGATCAGTTCGAGGCCGGCCTTGTAGAGGCCCAGGCACATGTGGGCGGTGCGGGTGATGTCGGCCGCGGGGGCGGCGGGCAGGAACGCCGCGATCACCGCCTCGATCCCGGCGAGCAGGTTCGCGTGCAGCGCGTCGTGCTCCTCGGCGAGCCGGCCGGGGATGTCGGGGCCGTGCATCAGGGCGAAGAACACCGGGTGCCGGCAGTTGAACGCGGTGAAACGGTCGACGACCGCGCCGACCGCCTCCTCCACCGGGGTCGCCGGGTCGACCGGGGCGAGCGCCTCGCCGTACATGGCGCGCATCTCGTGCAGCAGCCGGTCGCCCAGCTCGATCGCGATCGCTTCCTTGTTCGGGAAGAACTGGTACAGCGTGCCCGGTGAGACACCGGCCTCGCGGGCGATGGCGTTGGTGCTGGATGCGGTGTAGCCCGTCGTGCAGAAGACGGACGCGGCGGCCTCCAGTAGCTGGGCGATGCGGCGCTCACCGCGGGCCTGGCGGCGCGGGCCGGCCTTCTCCTGGTCCACGGACACGAGTTATCCCCAGCTCTCCGAACGGCGTTGACAAACGCGAGTGGTCGCTCGCATTCTGATGTTCCGGCAAACGCGAGCGGTCTCTCGCGTTTTCCAGTCTATGACAAAACCGACCCGTGCCACCTGTTCGTGCCTGTCTGCGCGGAGGCCGGGTCAAGGTGAAGGGGAGCACCGCACGATGACCGAAGTCAACAGCCCACCACGCCTCGGCGGATGGACGCGTTTCGTGACCGCGCGCCCCCGGTTGTCCCTGCTCGTCGCCCTCGTGCTCACCGCACTGGCCGTGGTCGCCGGCAGCGGAGTCGCCGACCGGCTGGGCAGCGGCGGCTGGGAGGACCCGGCGGCCCAGTCGACGTACGCGACCAAGGCCCTGGAGCGCGAGTTCCCGGCCTCGCAGCCCAATCTCCTGCTGCTCGTCGACTCGGGCGGCGCCTCGGTGGACGACCCGGCGGTCGCCGCCGAGGCCGACCGCCTCACCGCGCGGCTGGCGGGCGAGAAGGGCGTCATAGGCGTCGGTTCGTACTGGCGGACCAAGTCCCCGGCCCTGCGCGCGAAGGACGGTCACGAGGCGCTGATCGCCGCCCACCTCACGGGCGACGAGAAGGCGACGAACGACACCCTGGACCGCATCGCCCCCGCCCTCCGCGGCACGCACGGCCCGGTGCACGTGAAGGTCGGCGGCATCGTCGCCGTGCGCCACGAGATGCAGACGATCATCAAGGAGGACCTCGCCCGCGCCGAGATGATCGCCCTGCCGGTGACACTGCTCCTCCTGGTGATGGTCTTCGGCTCCGCGATTGCGGCCCTCCTCCCGCTCGGCATCGGCATCGTCGCGATCCTGGGGACGAACGCGGTGCTGCGCGGTCTCACGGAGTTCACCGACGTCTCGGTCTTCGCGATGAACCTCACCACGGCCCTGGGCCTCGGACTGGCCATCGACTACGCACTGTTCATCGTCCGCCGCTTCCGCGAGGAACTCGCCACCGGCGCCGACCCGTTGACGGCGATCGCCACCACCCTGCGCACGGCCGGCCGCACGGTGCTCTTCTCCGCCCTCACGGTCGCGGTCTCCCTGGCCGCGATGCTCGTCTTCCCGATGTACTTCCTGCGCTCCTTCGCCTACGCGGGCATCGCCGTGGTCCTCCTGGCCGCCGCGGCGGCCCTGATCCTGCTCCCGGCGGCCCTCCTGCTGCTCGGCCACCGCGTGAACTCCCTCGACCTGCGACGCCTGTTCCGCCGACGCCGACCGACATCGGCATCGACATCGGCGCCGGCATCCGCGTCCGGGGAAGGCGCGGCCTGGGCCCGCCTGGCGAACCTCGTGATGCGCAGGGCCCCCTTCTTCGCCCTGGTCACCGCCGCGGTGCTCGTCCTGCTCGGACTGCCCTTCCTGGGCGTCAGGTTCGGCACGGCGGACGACCGCCAGCTCCCCTCGGGCGCGGAGTCCCACGTCGTGCAGCAGCACATCCGGGACGGCTTCCCCGGCAACCCGGGCGGCGGCCTCGAAGTGCTCGCCGAGGGGCGAGCGACGTCGGCGCAGTACACCGCGTACAAGACGGAGATCGCCCGGCTCCCCGAGGTGGCGGGGGTGGACGGCCCGGTGGTGAAGGGCGACTCCGCGTACTTCACGGTGCTGCCCAAGGGTGAGGCGGTCGACAGCGGGGCCCAGCGCCTGGTCGGTGAACTGCGCTCCGCGGACGCCCCGTTCACCACCAAGGTGACCGGCACGGCGGCCGTCCTGGTCGACTCCAAGCACGCGATAGGCACCCGGCTGCCCTGGGCCGCCGCCCTCATCGTCGTCGTCACCCTGCTCCTGGTCTTCCTCCTGACCGGCAGCGTCCTGATCCCGATCCAGGCGGTCCTGCTCAACGCGCTCAGCCTCACGGCGATGTTCGGCGCGGTGGTCTGGGTCTTCCAGGACGGTCACCTCTCCGGCCTCCTCGGCTTCACCAGCCCCGGTTCCATAGAGACCACCCTCCCGGTCCTGATGTTCTGCGTGGCCTTCGGACTCTCCATGGACTACGGCGTGTTCCTGCTCTCCCGCATCAAGGAGGAGTACGACCGCACCGGCGACCACAACGAGGCGGTCCGCCACGGACTCCAGCGCACGGGCGGCCTGATCACGGCGGCGGCGGTGATCCTGGCGGTGGTGATGGTCGCCATCGGCACGTCCCGCGTGACCAACACCAAGATGCTGGGCCTGGGCATCGCGCTGGCGGTCCTGATGGACGCGATGATCGTGCGCAGCCTGCTGGTCCCGGCGGTGATGAGACTGACGGGGACGGCGACCTGGTGGGCGCCGGGCCCGCTGCGGAGGTTCCACGAACGGTTCGGTGTCAGCGAGGGGGGAGAGAACCCACCTGGGGGCGACGGGCCGCAGCACCCCGTGACGCCGCCGCCGAGCGCGACCGGCCATGACGAACCCGCGGACGAGAACAGCGATGGGAGCCCACATGAAAGCGGTGGTGTTCGAGCAGTACGGTGAACCCGCCGAAGTACGGGAGGTGCCCGACCCCACTCCCGCACCCCACGGGGTGACCGTCCGGGTGGAGGCGACAGGCCTCTGCCGCAGCGACTGGCACGGCTGGCAGGGCCACGACCCGGACATCACGCTGCCGCACGTACCGGGCCACGAACTCGCCGGCGTGGTCGAGGCGGTCGGCGACCGGGTGACGGCCTGGCACACCGGCGACCGCGTCACCGTCCCGTTCGTCTGCGCCTGCGGAACCTGCGGGGCATGCGCGGCCGGCGACCAGCAGGTGTGCGAGCGCCAGACCCAGCCCGGCTTCACCCACTGGGGCTCCTTCGCCCAGTACGTCGCCCTGGACCACGCCGACGTGAACCTGGTCGCGATCCCGGACGAGATGTCCTACGCCACGGCGGCCTCGCTGGGCTGCCGGTTCGCGACGGCGTTCCGCGCGGTGGTGCAGCGGGGCCGGGTCGCACCGGGGGAGTGGGTGGCGGTGCACGGCTGCGGGGGAGTGGGCCTGTCGGCGGTTATGATCGCGGCGGCCTCCGGGGCCCGGGTCGTCGCGGTGGACATCTCGCCCCAAGCGCTCGCGCTGGCACGGAAGTTCGGGGCGGTGGAGTGCGTGGACGGCGCGAGCACCCCGGACACGGCGGAGGCTGTGCGCGAACTGACGGGCGGCGGCGCCCATGTGTCGCTGGACGCGCTGGGTTCCCCGGCGACCTGCGCCGCCTCGGTGAACGGCCTGCGCCGCCGGGGCCGCCACCTCCAGGTCGGCCTCCTGCCCTCCCCGTCCGGTACGACCCCGGTCCCCATGGCCCGCGCGATCGGCCTGGAACTCGAACTCCTCGGCAGCCACGGCATGGCGGCCCACACCTACCCGCCCATGCTGGAACTGGTCCGGTCGGGAGTGCTGCGCCCCGACCTCCTCGCCACCACCACCATCACCCTGGAGGAGACCCCGGCCGCCCTCGCCGCGATGGCCACGGCACCGGGAGCGGGGGTGACGGTCATCGAACCGTGGCGGTGAGGTGCGGCCGACGTGGCCCACGTGGCCCACGTGGCAGACATCGCCGACAGGAGCGGCCGGGGCGGTGCCGGCACCCGGCACCGCCCCGCCGTTTCCGGTCCGCTCAGTCCTCTCTGCGTGCCCGATTCCCCGGCCGGGAGGCGACCCAGGCCCGGACGGTGTCCGCGTACCAGTACGGCTTGCCGCTCTCCACGTGGTCGGGCGGGGGCAGCAGCCCGTGCTTGCGGTACGAGCGGACGGTGTCGGGCTGGACCCGGATGTGGGCCGCGATTTCCTTGTACGACCAGAGCCGTCGGTCGGTCATGAGTGCACCTCCCTGCGCGCGCCACGGCGTCGACCGGGGGCGGCCGTAGGGGGAGCCGGGCGCTGCGCTGGCGATCACAAGCCTGTGCCGGGTGAACGACACACGGTGAGGGACGGGCAGCGCCTGTCGACCGGGTGTGACGCAAAACCCGCGTACGCGCGATATGTGTGACACGAGGGGTGCTTTTGTGACACAGGTGACGCAAAGGCGCACGCGGGCGTGAGGGCGCGGCGCGTTGACTCGCGGGTCGGGGTGTGATGAGGCGTCGGCGGGGTGGTCGCGATCAGGAACGCCGACGGACCCGGCCCCCGCGACGAGCGCACCGGCACCCACACGTGGCCCGCGCCAGCTCCCGCGCCCTCCTCGGCTCCCACGCCCGTCCTCGCAACCGCACCCTCCTCCGCTCTCACACGCGCACCCGCACGTGGCCCGCGCCAGCGCGCACACCCTCCTCCGCCCTCACGCCCGCACCCACACGTGGCCCGCCCCCGTCCTCTGGTCCACCTCCGTCCGCACCCCGAAACCAGCCCGTCGCGCCCCGCGAAATGCAAGCCCTTACCCCCAACTCGCCCGCGTCTCGTCCGTATGTCTGGACAAAACATTGACAGGGCTCGGGGCGCGGGACTACAAACCGTGGAGAGCCGAAACGAAGCCGCTCCGTGTCCGGGCCTCAGGGGACCGCGCGCGGAGGGCGCGAAGGGAAGTCGATGGCGTACGACCTGATCACCATGGGGCGGCTGGGGGTGGACCTCTATCCGCTGCAGACGGGCGTGCCGTTGCCGCAGGTGACGACCTTCGGGAAGTTCCTCGGCGGCTCGGCGGCGAACGTCGCGGTCGCCGCCGCCCGGCTCGGCCGCGAGGTCGCCCTCGTCTCGCGCACCGGCGACGACCCCTTCGGCACCTACCTGCACGAGGCGCTGCGCGACTTCGGCGTCGACGACCGCTGGGTCACGCCCGTCGCGGAGTACCCCACGCCGGTCACGTTCTGCGAGATCTTCCCGCCGGACGACTTCCCGCTGTACTTCTACCGGCAGCCCAAGGCCCCGGACCTGGAGCTGGACGCCCACGACCTGGACCTGGACGCGATCCACGAGGCCCGTATCTTCTGGGTCACCGGCACCGGCCTGAGCGAGGAGCCCAGCCGTACGGCCACGCTCGCGGCCCTCGCCCACCGCGCGAAGTCCGGCACGACGGTCTTCGACCTCGACTGGCGCCCGATGTTCTGGCAGGACCCGGGCGCGGCCCGCCCCTTCTACGAGGAGGCCCTGCGCCACACCACCGTCGCCGTCGGCAACCTGGACGAGGTCGAGGTCGCCACCGGCGTCCGCGAACCGCACGCCGCCGCCCGCGCGCTCCTGGACGCCGGTGTGGAACTCGCCGTGGTGAAGCAGGGCCCGAAGGGCGTCCTCGCGGTCAACCGCGCCGGCGAGTCCGCCGAGGTGCCCCCGCTTCCGGTGACCGTCCTCAACGGGCTCGGCGCCGGTGACGCCTTCGGCGGTTCCCTCTGCCACGGCCTGCTCTCGGGCTGGGACCTGGAGAAGATCATGCGGCACGCCAACGCGGCCGGTGCGATCGTCGCCTCCCGCCTGGAGTGCTCCTCGGCGATGCCCACCGCCGCCGAGGTCGAGGACGCGATCGCCGCCGGAGCGGTGCTGTGAGGGCCGGCCGCGTGACAGGAGCCGACCACGAGGGCCAGTACGAGGGCGGGGACGGCGTGACCCACGCGCACGGCGGGCAGGCCGACGGGGACGACGTCTCCGGCCACGAGAGCAGCGCCACCGGCAACCGCGCCTCCGCCGGAACCGGCCCGTCCACCGGCCCCCGCGTGGACATCTCCGAACTGGTCCGCATCCGCACCCGCCACCCGGAGGCCATCGCCGAGGCCGCCGCCCGCCGGGTCCGCCGCCCGCTGCTGGGCGACGCGGGCCGGCTGATGGTCGTCGCCGCCGACCACCCCGCCCGCGGCGCGCTCGGCGTCGGCGACCGCAAGCTCGCGATGGCCAACCGCGCCGAACTCCTCGAACGCCTCTGCCTCGCGCTCTCCCGGCCCGGAGTCGACGGCGTCCTCGCGACCGCCGACATCCTCGACGACCTGCTCCTCCTCGGCGCCCTCGACGGCAAGGTCGTCATGGGCTCGATGAACCGCGGCGGTCTCCAGGGCGCGAGCTTCGAACTCGACGACCGCTTCACCGGCCACCGCGCCGAGGACATCGAGCGCCTCCGCTTCGACGCCGGCAAACTGCTGCTGCGCATCGACTACGACGACCCGGGCTCCCTGACCACCCTGGAGTCCACCGCCCGCGCCGTCGACGACATGGCCGCGCGTCGACTCCCGCTGTTCGTCGAGCCGTTCATCAGCCGTCGCACCGACGAGGGCAGGCTGCGGAACGATCTCTCCGCCGAGGCCGTCATCAGGTCCATCGCCATCTCCTCGGGCCTGGGCGGCACTTCGGCCTACACCTGGCTGAAGCTGCCCGTCACCGAGAACCCGGACGACATGGCCCGGGTCATGGAGACCTCCACCCTCCCCGCCGTGCTGCTGGGGGGCGAGGTCGGCGACGACCAGGACGGCGCCTACGAGAAGTGGCGCGGCGCCCTCCAACTCCCGACCGTGCGCGGCCTGGTGGTCGGCCGCTCGCTGCTCTACCCGCCGGACGGCGATGTCGCCGCCGCCGTCGACACCGCCGTAGGACTGCTGTGAGGGGCGCGTTATGACGACCGCCGGGCCGCACGTTCCCGAGCTGTATGTCCCGAGGGGCTCCGCCGCCAACGCGCAGTACGTCGTGGACATCGACCCGGAGCGGGCCGGCTGGACCCGCGGCAGTCTGCGGGTCGTCGAGCTGGGGCCCGACGGGACACACCACTTCACCACCGGTGACAGCGAGTGGATCGTGCTTCCGCTCGGCGGTGGATGTACCGTGCGAATTGCGGACGAAGAGTTCCAACTCCTGGGCAGGGAAAGCGTCTTCGCCGGGGTCACCGACTTCGCGTACGTCCCCCGAGACGCCCAGGTCAAGATCGCCTCCGGCGCGGGAGGCCGCTTCGCCCTGGCAGGAGCGAAGTGCGAGCGACGACTCCCCGCTCGCTACGGCCCCGCGCCGGAGGTTCCGGTGGACCGGCACGGCGACGGCACCGGCCCTCCCCCGCACGCGCTGAGCACCGCGCGCGGGGGGACCCGTACCGTCCGCGGGTTCGCCGCGGCCGACGCCTTCGTCTGCGACACGCTGCTCGCCGTCGAGGTCATCACTCCCGGTGGCAGCTGGTCCTCCTGTCCGCCGTATCCGTACGACGAGCAACGCGCGGGCGGGGAGGCCGAGTTGGAGGAGATCTACTACTTCGAGATCGACGGCCCGAACGGTTTCGGCCAGCAGCGCGTATTCCCCTCCCGTGAGGGCGGAGCAGATGTCCTCACGGAGGTCCGCTCCGGCGACGCCGTGCTCGTGCCCGACGGCCGGCACGGCTCGTCGGTCGCCCAGCCGGGTCACGACATGTACTGCCTGAACGTCATGGCGGGACCCGGCGAGGCGAGGGAGTGGCGGATCTGCTTCCACCCCGAGCACACGGAGGGTTACCGATGACCTCGACGACGAGGCTCACGGTCGCGCAGGCGCTGGTGCGGTTCCTGACCGCCCAGTTCACCGAGCGGGACGGCGTCCGGCAGCGGCTGATCGGCGCGACCTGGGGCATCTTCGGCCACGGCAACGTGGCCGGGCTCGGCCAGGCCCTCATCGAGTACGCCGATGGGATGCCGTACCACCAGGGCCGCAACGAACAGTCCATGGTCCACGCGGCGGTCGGCTACGCGCGCCAGTCGAACCGCCTCGCCGCACACGCCGTCACGACCTCGATCGGCCCCGGCGCCACGAACCTCGTCACCGGCGCCGCCCTCGCCACCGTCAACCACCTCCCGGTCCTGCTCCTCCCCGGCGACACCTTCGCCACCCGCCCCGCCGACCCGGTGCTCCAGCAGCTCGAAGTCCCTTACGCGGGCGATGTGTCGGTGAACGACTGCCTGCGCCCGGTGTCGAGGTACTTCGACCGGATCACCCGCCCCGAGGCGCTGATCCCGGCGGCGCTGCAGGCGATGCGCGTACTGGCCGACCCGGTGGAGACCGGAGCCGTGACCCTGGCCCTCCCGCAGGACGTGCAGGCCGAGGCGTACGACTGGCCGGACGAGTTCTTCGCCGAACGCACCTGGCACGTGCGGCGGCCGGCCGCCGACCCGGCCGAACTCGCCGCAGCCGTAAGGGCGGTCCGCGAGGCCAGGAGGCCGCTGATCGTCGCGGGCGGCGGAGTCCACCACAGCCGCGCCGAGGCCGTCCTCGCCGAACTCGCCGCCGCCACCGGCATCCCGGTCGCCTCCACCCAGGCCGGCAAGGGCTCGCTGAACCACGACCACCCGCAGGACGTCGGCGGCATCGGCCACACCGGCACCGCGACGGCCGACGAACTCGCCCGCCTGGCCGACCTGGTGATCGGCGTCGGCACCCGCTACACCGACTTCACCACCGCCTCCGGCACCCTCTTCGAGAGGCCCGGCGTCCGCTTCCTCAGCCTCAACATCGGTGCCTACGACGGCCACAAGCTCGCCGGACAGCCGCTGATCGCCGACGCGCGCAGCGGACTGGCCGCGCTGGCGGCGGAGTTGGGCCGGGACGCGTACCGGGTCACCGACTCGTACATCGCCGAGTACCGCGAGGACAAGGAGCGTTGGGAGCAACGCGTCGACGCCTGCTACGAGGCGGAGGAACCCGACGTACGCCCGACACAGCCCCAGGTGCTGGGCGCGCTCGACGAGATCGCCGACGCGTCGGACATCCTGGTCAACGCGGCCGGTTCGCTCCCCGGCGACCTGCACAAGCTGTGGCGGACGCGGTCGCGCGACCAGTACCACCTGGAGTACGGCTACTCCTGCATGGGCTACGAGATCCCGGCCGCGATCGGCGTGAAGCTGGCCGCCCCGGACCGGCCGGTGTGGGCGCTGGTCGGCGACGGCACGTACCTGATGATGCCGACGGAGATCGTGACCGCCGTACAGGAAGGCATCGCGATCAAGGTGGTGCTGATACAGAACCACGGGTACGCCTCCATCGGCGGTCTGTCGGAGTCGGTGGGCGGCGAGCGGTTCGGGACCGCCTACCGGCAGCGGGCCGACGACGGATCCCACACCGGGGCCCCGCTCCCCGTCGACCTCGCCGCCAACGCGGCCAGTCTCGGCATGCGGGTGCTGCGCGCGAAGACCGTCGGCGACCTGCGCGAAGCGCTCGCCGCGGCACGGGCCGCCGACACTCCCACTTGTGTCTACGTGGAGACCGAAACCGCAGACACTGTGTCGGGCGCGCCTCCCGCGCAGGCCTGGTGGGATGTACCCGTGGCCGCGACCGCGACCCGATCGTCCGCGGTCAAGGCACGTGAGCTGTACGAACGGCACGTCTCCACCCGACGCCGCCATCTGTGAAGGAGCATCTGGGCATGACGAAGATCGTCAACCACTGGATCGGCGGCAAGGCCGTCGACGGCGCGTCGGGCACGTACGGGCCGGTGACCGACCCGGCGACCGGCGAGGTCACCACCAAGGTCGCCTTCGCGACCGTCGACGAGGTCGACGCGGCCGTCGCCGCCGCCAAGGACGCCTACGCGACCTGGGGCACCTCGTCCCTCGCCAAGCGCACCGCGATCCTGTTCGCGTTCCGCGCGCTGCTCGACGCCAACCGGGACGCGATCGCCGAGCTGATCACCGCCGAGCACGGCAAGGTGCACAGCGACGCGCTGGGCGAGGTCGCGCGCGGCCTGGAGATCGTCGACCTGGCGTGCGGGATCACCGTGCAGCTGAAGGGCGAGCTGTCGACCGAGGTCGCCTCCCGCGTGGACGTGTCCTCGATCCGCCAGCCGCTGGGTGTCGTCGCGGGCATCACGCCGTTCAACTTCCCGGCCATGGTGCCGATGTGGATGTTCCCGATCGCCATCGCGACCGGCAACACCTTCGTCCTCAAGCCGTCCGAGAAGGACCCGTCGGCGGCCCTGAAGATCGCCGAACTGCTCGCCGAGGCGGGCCTCCCGGACGGCGTCTTCAACGTCGTCAACGGCGACAAGGTGGCCGTGGACCGCCTCCTGGAGCACCCGGACGTCAAGGCCGTCTCCTTCGTCGGTTCGACCCCGATCGCCCGCTACATCCACACCACGGCCGCCGCGAACCACAAGCGCGTCCAGGCCCTGGGCGGGGCCAAGAACCACATGCTGGTCCTCCCGGACGCCGACCTGGACGCGGCGGCGGACGCGGCCGTGAGCGCGGCCTACGGCTCGGCCGGCGAGCGCTGCATGGCCATCTCGGCCGTCGTAGCGGTCGGTTCGATCGGCGACGAGCTGGTGGCGAAGATCCGCGAGCGCGCCGAGAAGATCAAGATCGGCCCCGGCAACGACCCGGCCTCCGAGATGGGCCCGCTCATCACGAAGGTCCACCGCGACAAGGTGGCGTCGTACGTCACCGGCGCGGCGGCCGAGGGCGCGGAGGTCGTCCTCGACGGCACCGGGCTCACGGTCGAGGGCTTCGAGGGCGGCCACTGGATCGGCATCTCCCTGCTCGACAAGGTGCCGACCACCGCGAAGGCGTACCGGGACGAGATCTTCGGCCCGGTCCTCTGCGTCCTGCGCGTCGACACGTACGACGAGGGCGTGGCGCTGATCAACGCCTCGCCGTTCGGCAACGGCACCGCGATCTTCACCCGGGACGGCGGCGCCGCCCGCCGCTTCCAGCTGGAGATCGAGGCCGGCATGGTCGGCGTCAACGTCCCGATCCCGGTCCCGGTGGGCTACCACTCGTTCGGCGGCTGGAAGGACTCCCTCTTCGGGGACCACCACATCTACGGCAACGACGGCACGCACTTCTACACCCGCGGCAAGGTCGTCACCACCCGCTGGCCGGACCCGGCCGACGGCCCCTCCGGCGTGGACCTCGGCTTCCCGCGCAACCACTGAGAAAGCCCGAGAGACCCTGAACGGGGCCGTCCGCATTGCGGACGGCCCCATTTTTTCGGCTACGACGCCTGCGGTTCCCGTACCGACCCGAACCGGGACCGGCACTGCGCCAGAGCGTCGAACAGGTCACTCCAGGCGCCCTGGATCAACGGATTCCGTAGGTGAACACCCATTGACGTGATGGTTTCCGTCAATGTTCCATCAGCGCGTGACCGACACCCTCTCCACTGCCGGGGCCGCCGTTTCCGAGGCGACGTCGGACAGCCCCCAGAGCCAGAGTCAAAGCCAGAGCCAGGGCGGGAACCCGCAGCAGCTGAAGCGTTCCATCGGCATCGTCGGCGGCACCCTCCTCACGCTGTCCTGCGTGACACCGGCCTCCACGCTCTTCGTGGTCGTCCCCGACCTGTTCGGCTCGCTCGGCACCGCGACCGCCCTCACGATCGCGATCGGCTCGGTCCTCTGCATCGCCGTGGCGTTCTGCTACTCGGAGCTGGGCACCCTCATCCCCAGCGCGGGCGGCGAGTACGCGATGGTGTCGACGCTGGCGGGCCGCCTGGCCGGCTGGCTGGTCTTCGTCCTCTCGCTCCTGGTCGTGATGATCGTCCCGCCGGTGATAGCGATGGGCACGGCCGACTACCTGGCCCCGATCGCCCACCTCAACCCGGCCATGACCGGCGCCGGAGTGATGCTCCTGGCCACGCTGGCGGGCCTGCTGGACCTGCGCGCCAACGCCTGGATCACAGGCGTCTTCCTGGTCCTCGAGGTCATCGCGGCCGGAGTGGTGGCGCTGCTCGGCTTCACCCACAGCCGGCGGGGCATCGGCAGCCTCACCTCGATGCAGGTCGCGGGAACGGGCGGCCACACGGACACCGTGACGGCGATGCTGGTGGTCTCGGGCCTGGCGATCGCCCTCTTCGTCACGCAGGGCTTCTCGACGGCGGTGTACCTCTCCGAGGAACTGGAGAACCCGCGCCGCAACGTGGCCCGCACGGTCCTCGCCACCCTCGCGATCTCGACGGTGATCATCCTGGTCCCGGTCGTGGCGATCACGATGGGAGCATCGGACCTCTCGACCCTGACCGGCGGCGACATCGGCACCATGGTGACGGCGTGGTCCAACTCCGCGGTCGGCACCTTCGTCAGCCTCTGCGTGGCCCTCGCGATCATCAACGCCGGCATCGTCATGGTCATCCAGAACTCCCGGGTCCTCTTCGCCTCCTCCCGGGACAAGGCCTGGCCCCAGCCGGTCAACACCCTCTTCTCCAAGCTGGGCCGCTTCGGCTCCCCCTGGGTGGCCACCCTGGCCGTGGGCATCCCGGGCGCGATCCTCTGCTTCGTCAACCTGGACACCCTGTACGGCGTGACGGGCGTCTCGGTGACCGGCATGTACCTGCTCGTCGCGGTCGCGGCCCTGCTCTCCCGCCGCGGTCACCACCGCCACACCCACGCCTGGCGCATGCCCCTGTGGCCCGCGATGCCGATCCTCCTGATCGCGGTCCTGGCCTACATCCTGACCCAGCAGGAGACGACCTACCTGCTCTGGACGGGCGGCATCGTCACGGTGGCGACCCTCTACTGGGCCCTCTACCTCCGCCCCCGCAGGGAGACCCGCTGGCTGGTATCGATTCCTGAGGAGGACTGAGCCCCGAAGAGGCAGTCCTCCTCAGGGGCGCGGGGAACTGCGCCGTACTCCCAGCGCGGTACACGGTCATCCCCGGTTCACCCCAGGGTCTGCCCCAACTGTCAGAGACGCCCCGTACCGTTGAACGCATGGATCTTCGACTGCCCGGGCTGCAAGGCCTACGACGACCGAAACACCCCCGGCGCTGGTTGGCAGCCACCGCCGCGGTCGTCGTGCTGGCCGGTGCGGGCACCTGGACGGCCGCGGCCTCGGACACCGGACCCGCGGTCCACAGGACGGACCGGACGATGGCGATCGACGGCGTACGGCTGGACACCTCGTACTTCACGACGGGCGGATCGGCCCGCCGCCCGGCCGTCCTCCTCGCCCACGGCTTCGGCGGCAGCAAGGACGACGTACGAAAAGAGGCCGAGGACCTGGCCGGTGACGGCTACGCGGTCCTGACCTGGTCGGCCCGCGGCTTCGGCCGATCCACCGGGAAGATCGGCCTGAACGACCCGTCGGGCGAGGTCAAGGACGTATCGAAGCTGATCGACTGGCTGGCTAGGCAACCCGACGTCCAGCTCGACAAACCGGGCGACCCGCGCGTGGGCATGGCAGGAGGTTCCTACGGAGGCGCCATCTCCCTCCTGGCCGCCGGTCACGACGACCGGGTCGACGCCATCGCCCCCGCGATCACGTACTGGAACCTCGCGGACGCCCTGTTCCCGAACGGCGTCTTCAAGAAGCTCTGGGCCGGCATCTTCATCAACTCCGGCGGCGGCTGCGCCAAGTTCGAGCCCGCGCTGTGCCGGATGTACGACCGCGTCGCCGAGTCCGGCAAGCCGGACGCCCAGGCCCGCGCACTCCTGGAGGCCCGCTCCCCGTCGGCCGTGGCCACGCACATCAACGTGCCGACCCTGCTGCTCCAGGGCCAGACGGACTCCCTCTTCCCGCTCGGCCAGGCCGACGCCGCCGAGAAGGCGATCCGCGCGAACGGCGCCCCCGTGGACGTCGACTGGATCGCCGGCGGCCACGACGGCGGCGACATGGAGACGAGCCGCGTCCAGGCCCGCGTGACGTCCTGGTTCGACCGGTACCTGAAGGACGACAAGAACACCGACACCGGGCCCGCGTTCCGCGTCACCCGCACCGGAGGCATCGACTCCACGGACGGCGCCGCCCAGCTGCGCGGCGCGAGCGGCAGCGCCTACCCGGGCCTGGAGAGCGACCCGCGCTCCATCGCCCTGACCGGCCGCCGCGAGCAGTCCTTCACCAACCCGGCCGGCGCCAGCCCGCCCGCGATCTCGGCCCTGCCGGGCCTGGGCAGCACCGGCGGCCTGTCCCAGCTCTCCTCCCTGGGCATCGGCGTCTCCCTCGACTTCCCCGGCCAGTACGCCGCGTTCGACTCGGCCCGCCTCACCACCGGCCTCCGCATCACCGGCTCGCCCACGGTCACCGTCCACGTCAAGTCGACGAGCGACGACGCCGTCCTCTTCGGCAAGGTCTACGACGTGGGCCCGAGCGGCACCCAGCAGGTGCTCCCCTCCCAGCTGGTGACCCCCCTCAGGGTCGAGGGCGCCAAGGCCGGCAAGGATGTCACGATCACCCTCCCGGCCATCGACCACGACGTCCAGAGCGGCCACCACCTGCGCCTGGTCCTCGCCTCCACGGACCTCGGCTACGCCTCACCGGCCGCTCCGGCGACCTACACCGTCACCCTGAAGAGCGACCTCAAGGTGCCGACGGCCCCCGGCGTCACCACGGCGGCGGCGACCCTGCCGTCCTGGGTGTGGTGGCTCCCGCTCGCGGGCGCCGTGATCGCCGCGGCCCTGCTGCTGACCGGCCGCCGCCGCACCACCACCCCACCCCCCGCCCCCGAGCTGGCCGACGTCCCGCTCCAGATCACCGACTTGAGCAAGCGGTACGCGAAGTCGGCGGACCGGTACGCGGTGCGGGACCTGTCCTTCCGCGTCGAGAAGGGCCAGGTGCTCGGACTCCTGGGTCCGAACGGCGCGGGCAAGACCACCACCCTGCGCATGCTGATGGGCCTGATCAAGCCGGACGCCGGTGAGATCAGGGTCTTCGGCCACGCCGTCCGCCCGGGCGCCCCCGTCCTCTCCCGGGTCGGCGCGTTCGTCGAGGGCGCGGGCTTCCTCCCGCACCTCTCCGGCCGCGAGAACCTGGAGCTGTACTGGCAGGCCACCGGACGCCCGCCGGAGGACGCCCACCTGGAGGAGGCCCTGGAGATCGCGGGCCTCGGCGACGCCCTCGCCCGCGCGGTCCGCACCTACTCCCAGGGCATGCGCCAGCGCCTCGCCATCGCGCAGGCCATGCTCGGCCTCCCCGACCTCCTCATCCTGGACGAGCCGACCAACGGTCTCGACCCGCCCCAGATCCGCGAGATGCGCGAGGTGATGATCCGCTACGCGGCGGCGGGCCGCACGGTCATCGTCTCCAGCCATCTCCTCGCCGAGGTCGAGCAGTCCTGCACCCACCTCGTGGTCATGGACCGGGGCCGCCTCGTCCAGGCGGGCCCGGTCGCCGAGATCATCGGCGCGGAGGACACCCTCCTGGTGGGCCTCGCGGCGGACGTCCCGGACCCCTTGGTCGAGAAGGTGGCGGCCCTGCCCGGGGTCGAGTCGGCGACACGGGCGGACGGCGCCCTCCTGGTCCGCCTGGCGGCAGCGCCGCCCAGGGGCGCGGGGAACGGCACGACCGGCCCCGACGGCGCAGCAGACGCAAAGCTGCGAGCAGCCGCGCCCTCGGGCACCCTCGCCACCGCCACCCGCGAAACCGACGGCACGGAAACACTCACCGCCGCCCGCCTCCTCGTGGAACTCGTCCGCCTGGAGGTCCCGGTCTCCTCCCTCGGCCCGTACCGCCGACTCGAAGACGCCTTCCTCACCCTGATCGGAGGTGCCGCGTGAGCACGCTCGCCGAGCCCGTAGAGGTGGCCTCCGGCTACCGGGCGGCCCGCACCCTGCCCCTGAGGGTCGAGCTGGTCCGCCAGCTGAAGCGGCGCCGCACGCTGATCATGGGCGGCATCCTCGCCGCGCTGCCCTTCATCCTGGTCGCGGCCTTCGCCATCGGCGGCACCCCGGGCGAGCGCGGCTCCCAGGTGACCCTGATGGACACGGCCACCGCGTCCGGCGCGAACTTCGCCGCGGTGAACCTGTTCGTGTCGGCCGGCTTCCTGCTGGTCGTCCCGGTCGCCCTGTTCTGCGGGGACACGGTCGCCTCGGAGGCCAGCTGGTCCTCCCTGCGCTATCTCCTCGCGGCACCGGTCCCGAGAGCCCGCCTGCTGTGGTCCAAGCTGGTCGTCGGCCTGACCCTCAGCCTCGCCGCGATGATCCTGCTCCCGGTCGTCGCCCTCGCCGTCGGCACCGCCGCCTACGGCTGGGGCCCGCTGGAGCTGCCGACCGGCGGCGCGATCGGCGCGGGCACCGCGGCCCAGCGGCTGCTGGTGGTCGTCGCGTTCATCTTCGTGTCCCAACTGGTCACCGCAGGGCTCGCGTTCTGGCTCTCGACCAAGACCGACGCCCCGCTCGGCGCGGTCGGCGGCGCGGTCGGCCTGACCATCGTCGGGAACGTCCTGGACGCCGTCACGGCCCTCGGCCACTGGCGCGACTTCCTGCCCGCGCACTGGCAGTTCGCCTGGGCGGACGCCGTGCAGCCGCACCCCGAGTGGTCCGGCATGATCCAGGGCACGGCGGTCTCCGTTACGTACGCCATCGTGCTGTTCGCCCTGGCCTTCCGGGGTTTCGCCCGCAAGGACATCGTCTCCTAGGTCACCGGAGGATCTCCCACCGGTCTCGAAGGCCCTTGATCGCGACCCCTTCGAGACGCTTCCGCAACTCCCCGTAGCGCACGTTCCCGCCCCCTCCGCCGTCACAGTCGCAGAAGCCGACGTCAACGGACCGAGGGGGCACGGGAGATGGAGACCGACCGCACACGACCCGGGCAGGAGCACGCCCGCCACCGCATCCGGCACCCCCGGCGCCTGCGCGCCGCCCTGCTCGCCCTCACCGCGGCGGGCGGCCTGCTCCTCACCGCCTGCGGCGCGGGCGACGGCAGCGACTCCCACACCTCGAACGCGACCGGCCGCACCGGATTCCCGGCCCCCGCCAACACCTCAGGCGGCGCCAACAGCGGCGAGCAGGACGGCGAACGGACCGGCGCCTCCGCCGACGAAGTCGCCCCGTCCCCCGACCACCTCTCCACCTTCGCCCTCGACGTCGACACCGCCTCCTACGGCTACGCCCGCCGCACCCTCGCCGACGGCCACCGCCCCGACCCGTCGACGATCCGCCCCGAGGAGTTCGTCAACAGCTTCCGCCAGGACTACGACCGCCCCGACGGCAACGGCTTCACGGTCACCGTCGACGGCGCCCGCACCGGCCGGAGCGGCTGGTCGCTGGTCCGCGTGGGCCTGGCCACCCGCCCCCAGTCCCGGGAGACCACCACCGAAGACTCCGCTGCCGAACGCCCGCCCGCCGCCCTGACGTTCGTCATCGACGTCTCCGGCTCCATGAGCGAGCCCGGCCGCCTCGACCTCGCCAGGAAGTCCCTCGACGAGATGACGGACCGCCTCCACGACGACGACTCCGTCGCCCTCGTCACCTTCAGCGACGAGGCGGAGACCGTCCTGCCCATGACCCGCCTGGGCGGCCACCGAGGCCAAGTGCACCACGCCGTCGACGCGTTGGAGACCCAGTCCGCCACCAACCTCGCCGCAGGCGTCGAGACCGGCTACGCCACCGCCACCGAGGGCCTCCGCGAGGGCGCCACCAACCGCGTCGTCCTCATCTCCGACGGACTCGCCAACACCGGTGACACCAGCCCCGATGCGATCCTCGACCGCATCGCCCACGAACGCCGTGACCACGGCATCACCCTCTTCGGCGTAGGCGTCGGCAGCGACTACGGCGACGCCCTGATGGAGAAACTCGCCGACCGGGGCGACGGCCACACCGCCTACGTCGCGAGCGACGCCGACGCCCACAAGGTCTTCGTCGACCAACTCCCGCAGAACATCGACCTCACCGCACGCGACGCCAAGGCCCAGGTCGCCTTCGACCCCGAGACGGTCGCGCGGTTCCGCCTCATCGGCTACGAGGACCGCCAGGTCGCCGACGACGACTTCCGCGACGACAGGGTCGACGGCGGCGAGATCGGCCCCGGCCACACCGTCACCGCCCTCTACGCCGTCCGCACCAGGCCCGGCGCCGACGGCCACCTCGCCACCGCGAGCGTCCGCTGGCTCGACCCGAACACCCGCGCCCCGCACGAGGAATCGGGCCAACTGGAGACCGGCGCCCTGCACGACTCCCTGAACAGCGCCCCGGCCACCTTCCAAGTCATCGCCGTCGCCGCCTACTTCGCCGAGACCCTCCGCTCCACGGAGCTGCCCGGCACCCCCGGCCTCACCGAACTCGCCTCCCGGGCGCACGCATTGGCGAGGGAGACGGAGGACAAGGACGTGCGCGGGCTCGCCGAGGCGATCGACGAGGCACGCCGAACGGACTGAACCCGCCGGAACCGCACAGGCCCCATTGACCTTCCCCTACTTGCGAGTAAGTTGACGCCCCAGCCACCGTCTCACCGTCGACCGGGAGCAGTCGTCATGGGCGTACGCAAGGACCTGAAGCGGGCGCGGCAACGCACCGACCTGGCGGCCCGCACCCGGGTCGAACTCACCCGGGACGAGCGGGGCGTCGTACGGGAGGCGAGCACCGCGCCCCTCGTCCCGCGCCCGGCGACCGGCAGCACCGCCGACCTCCCGTTCACCAACGCGGCGGAGGCCTCCGACACGGTGGTCCTCCGACGCGAACGGCACGGCACCTGGCACCCCGTCACGGCCGCCGCCTTCGCGAGCGAAGTCACCGCCACGGCCAAGGGGTTGACGGCCGCGGGCCTCGAACCGGGCGGGCGCGTGGCCGTGATGTCCCGCACCCGCTACGAGTGGACGGTCCTCGACTTCGCCGTCTGGGCGGCCGGCGGCCAGACCGTGCCGATCTACGCCACCTCCTCCGCGGAGCAGGTGGAGTGGATCGTCCGGGACTCGGGCGCCCGCTTCGTCGTCACGGAGACCTCCGAGAACACCGACACGGTCACCACCGCCACGGCCCGCCACCCGCAACCCCCGCGCGTCTGGCAGCTGGACGCCGGAGCCCTGGCCGAACTCGCCGCACTGGGCGCGGAGTTGCCCGACGACGAGATCACCGAGCGCCGTGCCTCCCTCACCCCGGACACGATCGCGACGATCTGCTACACCTCCGGGACCACCGGACGCCCCAAGGGCTGCGTCCTCACCCACGCCAACCTGCACGCCGAGGCCGCGAACCTGGTCGAGCTGCTGCACCCCCTCTTCACGGAGGTCACCGGCCAGGTCGCCTCGACGCTCCTGTTCCTACCGCTCGCCCACATCATGGGCCGCACCCTGCAGATCGCCTGCCTGATGGCCCGTATCGAGGTCGGCCACTGCCCGAGCATCAAACCCGACGAACTCCGCCCGGCGCTCAAGGAGTTCAGGCCCACGTTCCTGGTCGGCGTGCCGTACCTCTTCGAGAAGATCCACGCCACCGGCCGCGCCACCGCCGAGAAGCTGGGCCGCGCCGCCTCCTTCGACCGCGCCGACCGCGTCGCGGTCCGCTTCGGCGCGGCCCACCTCGACAGGTTCCTCGGCACCGGCAAGGGCCCCGGCCCCGCCCTCCACGCCGCGTGGGCCCTCTACGACCTGCTGGTGTACCGCCGTATCCGCAAGGAACTCGGCGGCCGCATGCGGTACGCCATCAGCGGCGGCTCCCCGCTCGACCGCGACCTCAACCTCTTCTTCTCCGCCGCCGGAATCATCGTCTACGAGGGCTACGGCCTCACCGAGACGACCGCCGCCGCCACCGTCGTCCCGCCGCTGCGCCCCCGCCCCGGCACGGTCGGCCTCCCGGTCCCCGGCACCGCGATCCGCATCGCCGACGACGGCGAGGTGCTCGTCAGGGGCGGGGTGGTCTTCGGCGCCTACTGGAACAACCGGGCCGCCACCGACGCCGTGCTGAAGGGCGACTGGTTCGCCACCGGTGACCTGGGCTCGCTCGACGAGGACGGCTATCTGACCATCACCGGCCGCAAGAAGGACATCCTCGTCACCAACGGCGGCAAGAACGTTTCTCCGGCCGTGCTGGAGGACCGGCTGCGCAGTCGTGCCCCGGTCGGCCAGTGCCTGGTCGTCGGCGACAACCGCCCCTTCGTCGCCGCCCTGATCACCCTCGACCCCGAGGCCCTGGCCCACTGGCTGTCGGTGCGCGGGCTTCCCGCCGGCACCCCGCTCGCCGACCTCGTCGAGGACCCCCGCCTGCGCGCCGACGTCCAGAAGGCCGTCGACCACGCCAACCAGGCCGTCTCCCGCGCCGAGTCCATCCGCGCCTTCGCCCTGGTCGAGGGCGAGTTCACCGAGGAGAACGGCCTGCTCACCCCGTCCCTGAAACTCCGCAGGCAGGTGGTGACGGCGGCCTACGCGGAGGACATCGAGGCCCTCTACGCGCGGCCCGGGTCGCGGCAGCCGTAGCGGAGCCGGTGCCACGACACGGAAGAGCGGGCCGCCGATGTGCTCGGCGGCCCGCTCTCGTGGTGCTGGTGGGGTCAGCTGCCCACGGCGCCGTTGCCCGACAGGACCGGGATGTTGTCCAGGATGTGCGACAGCGGCTCGTCGCCCTTGGCCTGGGTGGAGTTCTCGGTGCACTGCTGGTTCTGCGGGGCCGAGAGGATCGGCACGTCCTGCAGCACGGTGACCGGCACGAGGCCGACCAGCGAGGCGGCGTTGACCTTGGCGGGCAGGCCGATGCAGGGCTTGTTCAGGGTGCCCTGGACCAGGGAGAGCTGGGGGCTCATGTCGCCCTTGGTCTCCTGGTTGCCGTACTTCTGCTCGGCGCCGTTGCCCTGGGTGGTGGTGACGCCGTCGTCGTTGCCGATCGCCATCGCCGGGGTGGCGACGGCAGCCGAGACACCGGCGATGGAGGCGGCAACAGCCGCGGTCGCCCACAGCTTCTTCATGTTCGATCCCTTTCGGAGGACGGACTCCCGTTGCGGAGCCGCGCGGTGATCAACCGGGTGCCCGCCGCTCTGGTTGCGGCGCGTGCACCGAATGGAGCAATAAGTCGGCTTACCTGCAGGCGAGTTGGCGCGCTCCGGGGCGGGTCGCTCGACGGGGGCCGCTGCCTGCGGGGAAAAGGTGTGACGTCCTGAACAGCAAACCAGCGGGCCGCCGGGAGTGCGGCGGCCCGCTGCGTACATCCGCGAGGTCAGCTGCCGGCGGAGCCGTTGCCCGAGAGGACCGGGATGTTGTCCAGGATGTGCGACAGCGGCTCGTCGCCCTTGGCCTGGGTGGAGTTCTCGGTGCACTGCTGGTTCTGCGGCGCGGAGAGGATCGGCACGTCCTGCGCGACGGTGACCGGCACGAGGCCGACCAGCGAGGCGAGGTTCGCCTTGGCGGGCAGGCCGATGCAGGGCTTGTTCAGCGAGCCCTGGATGAGCGCCATCTGCGGGCTCATGTTGCCGTACGTGGCCTGGTTGCCGTAGACCTGCTCGGCGCCGTTGCCGTTCGTCGTGGTGACGCCGTTGTCGTTACCGATCGCCATCGCCGGGGCGGCGACGGCAGCCGAGGCTCCGACGACGGAAGCGGCGACAGCCGCAGCAGCCATAACCTTCTTGATCACTTGCGTGGTCCCTTCTGGAGTAACCCCGTCCACCGGAGCGACCTGAACAACTGGCGCCGGGCCGCATGGTTGCTCCGATTCACTCCAATGGCCCAGATGAATCCAACCGGGTGAAGCCACGCAACCAATCCGGCCCACCCCTGTTGATGGGGGAGCAGGAATTGTGTCTCTGCCAGGAAAGGACCGCAGAAATGCTCAAGAAGGCAATGGCTGCGACGGCTGTCGCGGCTTCCGTCGTCGGCGTCTCGGCGACGGCCGCCCCGCAGGCGCTGGCCGTCGGCAACGACAACGGCGTCACCACGGTCAACGGGAACGGTGCCGAGCAGGCCTATGGCAACGCCAAGTCGGCCGGCAACATGAGCCCCCAGCTGACGCTCGCCCAGGGCTCGCTGAACAAGCTCTGCCTCGGCGTGCCGGTCAAGGCCAACGCGGCCTCGCTGGTGGGCGTGCTGGTGCCGGTCACCGTCCTGCAGGACGTGCCCGTCCTGTCGGCCCCGCAGAACCAGCAGTGCGCCGAGAACTCCACCCAGGCCAAGGGTGACGAGCCGCTGTCGCACCTCGCCGACAACATCCCGGTGCTGTCGGGCAACGGCGCGATCGGCAGCTGACGTACGCCTGAGAGTGACCCGGGCGGCCCGCGGGAATTTCCGTGCGGGCCGCCCGGCTTGCTGAACAAAAGCTGTTTTCCCTTGAAGAGGCACAAGAGAACCGTTTCTGCGTTGATGTCGTCATCCTGTCAATTCGGTGCGGACGATCGAGTGAATTGTCAGGTGACACGCGTTCTTCAGTTTCTTCCTGCGTCCGTCCCTCGTTTTACAGGCTGCAGGTCATGGTGCGAGCCGTCCAGGCTGTGCTCGCTCGGTTTCGGCCGTCATAGGGCATGACCGCAGAGAAGGGAACGTTCATGAAGAAGAGCGCTGCTGTTGTCGCTGGTGCGATCATGGCTCTCGGTATGGCCGCCCCGGCCTTCGCCGACGCCGGTGCCGAGGGTGCCGCCATCGGTTCGCCGGGTGTCCTCTCGGGCAACGTGGTCCAGGTCCCCGTGCACATCCCCGTCAACGTGTGCGGCAACTCGATCGACGTGATCGGCCTGCTGAACCCGGCGTTCGGCAACACGTGCGTCAACGACTGACGACGTAACACCCCAGCCGTTCCGGCTGTCTCATGGCCGGCCTTGGACAGTTTCCGCTTCCAAGGCCGGCTTTTCCCACTTCAAGCAGGAAGACAACGAGATTGCGACAGACCCTGGGTAAGGGAATGGTCGCGGCGGCCGCCGCGACAAGCATTCTGTCCCTGTGCGGCAGCCCCGCCGTGGCCGACACGTACGCCGGCGGCGCTGCCACGGATTCGCCGGGTGTCCTGTCCGGCAACAGCCTCAAGGTCCCGGTCGACGTACCGGTCAACGCCTGTGGCAACACCGCCGACGGGGTGTCCGGGCTCAACCCGACGTTCGGCAACTCCTGCGCCGGCGGCAAGGACCACCGGCACGGCGAGCACGCCTCCCACCCCGGCCACCACCGTTCACCCGCGCCGTCCTACGTCGACTCCTGGGTCGACTCCGACGACGACTCGGGCTACGGCTCCGGAGACGACTCGGGGTACGGCTCCGGGTACGGGCACGGGGATCACACGGGGTACGGCTCCGGAGATCACTCGGGGTACGGCTCCGGGGACCACTCCGGCTACGGCCACGGTCACCCCATGGGTCACGGCCACGGGGACCACGCGGGCTACGGCACCCCGGACTGCGAGGAGACGCCGCCTCCCACGGGCGGACACCACTCGCCTCCGCCGCACCACACGCCGCCGCCCCCGCACCACACCCCGCCTCCGCACCACACGCCGCCTCCCACGGGCGGTCACCACACGCCCCCTCCGCACCACACCCCGCCCCCTACGGGCGGACACCACACGCCCCCTCCCGGCGGTGGGCACCACACCCCGCCTCCCGGTGGTGGCGAGCACACTCCGCCCCCTCCCATGGGCGGGCACCACACGCCTCCGCCCTCCGGTGGGGAGCACGTCTCTCCGCCCGAGCTGGCGCACACCGGCAGTGAGGCCATGCTGGCCGCCTCGGCCGTCAGTGCCGCGCTGATCGCGGGTGGCACGATCCTCTACCGACGAGGCCGAGCCACGTCCCGTAGGTGATGCACGCGGGGTGCCGGACGTCTCCGCCCGGCACACCCGCACCGCCCGTGCCTCAGCGCCGGGCGAAGTTCGGCGTGCCCCGTCGTGCGGGTGCCGGGATCATGCCCGTGCGCGGCTCCGAGTGCAGCCGGCGCCGGACCCCCCGTACCAGCGTGCCCGCCGTGTAGGTGGCACCGTGCACGAAGCGCATCGCCGGGCCGAAGCCCGAGGCCGTCACCAGGCCCGCCATGAAGAGGCCCGGGTGCGAGGACTCGAAGTCCCGGGCCACCGCGGGCGAGCCGTCGCCCATCGTGGCCAGGGAGCCCCTCAACTCGCTGGAGAGCAGGCCGAGTCGGCCGGTCGCGGCCTTGAACCCCGTTGCCGCGATGACGTGTTCGGTGTCCAGGCGGCGGGTCCCGCCCTCCCGGCTCACCGTCTCCAGCCGTACCCCGCCCGGCACCGCGTCGGCGGCGGCGACCTCGTGACCGACGAGCACCTCCACCGCCGGTTCGACCCGGTCCCGTACCCACCAGGCGCCCGCGGGACCGAGGGCGTCGGCCGCGATCCCGGTCCGGGTCGACTCCGGGAGGCGGCGGAAGAGGCCGGGGCGCTCGGAGTAGAACCAGTTGCGCCAGCCGGGGCCCAGGCCGCTGTGCGGGGAGCGGACCGACTGCCACCACGGGCGCTCCCACGCGGGCGGCACGTCGTTCCAGGACAGGGCGTCGGCGCGGGCCAACACCCTTACCCGGGTGCCCTGTTCGGCGAGCAGCGCGGCCGTCTCCAGTGCCGCCTGGCCGCCGCCGATCACCGTGACGTCCTTGCCGCGGAAGTCGTCCAGGGTGCTGTGGTGGCTGCTGTGCGAGACGAGGGTGCGCCCCAACCCCTGGAGCGCGGAGGGGATTTCGACGAACGGCATGACGCCGACCGCGAGCGCGACGGTGCGGGCGTGCAGCACCGTGCCGTCGTCGGTGACCGCCTCGAAGCCGCCCGGCACCGGCGCGATGCGCTCCACCGTCCGTTCGTCGACCTCGGGCACGGCGTTGCGCGCGAACCACAGGCCGTAGTCGGCGAACATCTCGACCGGGATCGGCTCGCCGTGCCGGGATGTCACGCCCCGGCCCGCGCAGTACACGTCGAGCGGCCAACGGCCCTCGGGGTCCGAGAGGTTGGAGGCCCAGGGTTCCGACTTGAGGAACATGCCGCGGGGCATGTGGTCGCGCCAGGACGCCATCGGCCGGCCGAAGACGCGCAGGTTCAGCCCGGCGGCCGCGGCGTGGGACGCGATGGACAGGCCGTAGGGGCCCGCGCCCACCACCAGCAGGTCGTACATCAGCAGCTGCTCGCTTTCTCGTCGTCGCTCGACTCGGTCACCTTGGTCACCGGGGTCAACTCCGCCGGTTCGGCGGCTCTGTCGGCGTGGGGCCCGCCCGCCTGGCGCACCACCCGGGCCGCCGCCGGACGTGCCGCCGGGGCGGTTCCGCCCAGCCGTCCGCGCATCTTGCGCAGCACGTGCAGGGCCCACAGTCCCCACATCGCCCGGCCGGGTGCCGGGTCGTCCGGCGCGTGCCAGGCCAGCTCGCTTCCGCCGAGGGTCGGGCGCAGGGCGCTGAACGGCGCGTAGTTCTCGACGACGAACGTCCGGCCCGGCCGCGGTGACCCGTCCGGCGGCGGACGGTGGGTCAGGTCCAGGTGCAGGGCGCGGACGACGTCCAGGCCCGCGGTGTCGGCGAAGAGCCGGAACTGGGCGCCGGGCCGCGGGTTGAAGTCGAGCAGGTGGTAGCGGCCGGTCGTGCCGCAGCGGCGGAAGTCCAGGTCGAGGATGCCCCGGTAGCCGAGTGAGGCGGTGAGGCGTTCGGCGAGCGCCCGCACCTGCGGGTTGGGCGTCCAGCGGCCCACCGCCGTGAGCCCCGCGGTGCGCGGCCAGGCGCGCTGCTTGCGGCCGGTGCCGCCGCCGCGGACGGCGCCGGACCGGTCGGCGTACCCGTGGAAGAACCAGTCGCGGTCGTGCCCGGCCGGCAGGAACGCCTGCAACAGCAGCCTGCTGCCGGCCTCCTCGGCGCGCAGGAACAGCTCGCGCGCCTCCTGCGCGCTGTGCACCACCACCGTGCTGCGCAGCCCGGTCCCGGCCGGCACCAGCCAGGGCCTGCTCCATTTCGCGACGACCGGCAGCCCCAGTTGCCACGCGGCTGCGGCGGCCTGTGCCGGGCTGTCCGGGATCAGCGTCTCCGGGTGCGGGATGTCCGCGTCCGCGCACACGGCGGCCAGTTCGGCCTTGTCCGCGACCCGTTCGGGCAGCGCGCCGGGCTGATGCGGCAGCAGGTACGAGGGCGTCAGTTCGTCCCGCAGCCGGCCGACCGCGACGGCGCTCGCGTCGTCCATCGGGATCAGCACGGCGGGACGCGCGATGCCCGCGGCCACCCGCCGGAGCGTCCCGGTGATCTCGGCGGCCGACGCGCCGACGGGCGGCGGGGGGTGCATCCGGCAGACGAAGCGGGAGCTGCGTACGGGACTTGCGGCGGAATCGGCGACCACGTGCACCTCCACTCCCGCCCGGCCCAGTGAACGCACGGCCCCCAGCGTTCCGTGGTGAAAGGGATTCCGGTCGATCCGCAGCAGAACTGCGGGGACACGGACGTCAAGCAGCGACACGGACTGTTTCCTTCGGTTCGTTTCACCCGTGCGGGCGATAGGGGAACTCGGAAGCCGTAACGGCGGTGGCGTAATTCATATTCATATGACTGAGTGTCAGTGGAAGGAAAAGCGAAGACCGAACAGCGCACGAGAGTGGAGAGGAGCAGGCATGGCCCCACAGCAGCGACGGTCCCGGATCGGACGGCTGGCCCTCATCGCGGCCACGGCCGCCACGTCGGCGGCACTGGCGGCCGGTCCCGGTTTCGCGGCGGGGGTGACGCGGGTCACCGATCCGCCTGCTCCCACCACGGCGCCCACGACCAGCGCCCCCGCGACAACGACGCCCACGACCCCGGCCGTCGTGGAACCCGCGAAGACACCCGAGGCCACCAGGACACCCGAGGCCGCCAAGTCCCCCGAGCCCCGGCAGGCCCCCGCGTTCGGTGCCTTCCTCGACTCCGGGGCCCGCGGGGTGGCCCGGATGGCCGCGCTCAGCGCGTGGCTGGGCGGCGCCGACCTGCGCGTCGGCCACACCTACCTGCCCGGGAACCAGTGGAGCGACATCGAGGGTGCCCCCGGTCTCCTCGACGTGTGGGCGGACTGGCGGACCGAGAAGTCCGACCGGATGCTCGTGCTCAACGTGCCGATGCAGGAGCACAACGAGGACGGCGTCTCCGACTACCAGGTGCGGCGGCTGCTCCAGCAGGGCGCGGCCGGTGAGTTCGATCAGCACTTCAAGGCCCTCGCCCGGCGGCTGGTCGCCCTGAAGGTGCCGGACACGGTGATCGTGCTCGGCTGGGAGATGAACGGCACCACGTACACCTCTCGCTGCGGGCCGGACCCGGAGGCCTGGAAGAAGTACTGGAACAGGATCGTCACCACGATGCGCTCGGTGCCGGGCCAGAAATTCCGGTTCGACTTCACTCCGAGCCGCGGTCAGGACGCCGTGCCCTGGACGCAGTGCTATCCGGGGGACGACACGGTCGACATCGTCGGAATGGATTCGTACGACCAGCCTTCCGGGCTGACGTTCGACGAGCAGGTGAAAGAGCCCTACGGACTTCAGGCACACGTGGACTTCGCGAAATCCCACGGCAAGCCGATTTCCTATCCTGAATGGGGACTCTTCCGAAACGGGGACAACGCGGAGTACATGAAGCGGATGCTCGCCTGGATGGACGAGCACAAACCGCTGTACAACACGGTGACCGACTACTGCCCGCACGGTGTGTGGCAGTGCTCGCAGAACCCGAAGTCCTCCCAGGTCTACCGTTCGGTGCTCTCCGGCCGCACCGACGACCCGACCACGACACCGACCGCGCCCACCACACCCGCGGCGCCGACGGCCCCGGTCACCCCGGAGCCGACCAAGCCCGTCACACCGCCGACCCCGACGCACCCGGCCAACTGCTCGCCGGTCGACCTGGGCGACTGGGTGGAGTACTGGCTCGGCGGGAAGCTGTGCGTGAAGTTCGACTGGTGGCAGCGCGACCGCTGAACCGGAGGTGGCGGCGGACCGCTCACGGTCCGTCGCCACCGCGTTCCTTCCACTTCCGCACCAGCACCTTGCCCCGCCGGCGCGCGGCGACATCGCAGACGACCGCCCCCATCAGCGGCGCCGTGCGCCGCCGGGCCAGCAACAGCCGCTGGTTGACGACCGGTTCGGGCCGCCAGTGGTGCTTGTACGGCTCGTCCCCGCGCAGCAGGCTCAGCGTGCGCGGCTGGTCGGCACCGGTGTGCTCGGCACACGCGTCCAGCAGCATCACCGCGACATCCGCCTTCCGCTCCCGCAGCCGCGGATGCGCGCCGTAGAGATAGCCTCCCGCGAGCCGCCGCGACAACAGCGTCAGATCCACGGCGACCACGTCCTCCTCCAGCCGGAACTCGGTGACGACGGCGTCGCCGGAGCGGACCATCGGGCCGACCGAGCGGACCAGGTGTTCGCAGAACCGGGTCTGGAGGTGCTCGGTCGTCACCTTCCGTCCCTGCCACTGGAGCCGGTGCAGCTCCAGCAGCCGCCGCAGCGCGCCGTCCACCTCGTCCGGCGGTACGACGTGCCGCTCGACGCCGAGCGCGGCGAGCTTGCGGAGTTTGGCGCGGACACGCTGGGCCTTGGACGAGGGGAGCCGGGCGACCAGGTCGGCCATGGGCACCGCGGGCAGCTCCAGGCACAGCGAGTCGTGGACGCGGCGGCGCGGGCCGCGCCAGCGGTCGTAGACGCGTTCGACCGCGGCGCCGGGGCGTACCTCGCGGAAGTCGATCAGCGCGGTGCGGGCGGCGGACGCGAGGCCCTCGGTGAGCGCGGCGACGGCCGGGTCGCCGTGCTCGTCGTCCAGCAGGACATCGCCGTAGTCGGAGATCGCGCCGCCGAGCGGGACCAGGGAGGGGACCGGGCTGCGGACGAGCATCAGGGGTGCGGCGGCGGCGAGTTCGCGGCCGTCACGGACGACGAGCAGGCGCAGGCGGCCCGTTCGGCCGTAGGACAGCCACCAGGAGTGCAGCCAGGCGTGCGACTGGAACGGGGTCGCCGCGCCGCACCTCTGGTACAGCCGGCCCCAGGCCGGGGCCAGTTCGGCGAACTGCCGGGCGTCGGTGACGAGTTCGGTCGAGTACACCGGTGTCACAGCACGTCGGCCGCGGTGGCCGGGCCGGGGACGGAGGCGGGCCGGCCGGTCTCGTCGGTGGCGCGGCGCGGGCGGACGAGCAGCAGCAGACCGCCCAGGAGGCCGCCCGCGCTCGCGCCGACCAGGCCGGTCACCGCGGCCGAGGCGGAGGAGGGGCCGGCCGGCTTGATGGCGCGGGCGAAGGTCTGGAGTTCGACGTGGGTCGAGTCCTTGGCGTCGTTCGCGTGCACGGTCAGCGAGCGGGACACGGCGTTGGCCATGTCGGCGGCGAGGTCCGCGCGCGAGGAGGTGGCCGTGACGGCGACCATCGGCGCGTCCGGCGAGGTCGCCGTCTGCACGCTCGACTGGAGCGTCTTCACCGGCACGCCCGCCCACACCTGCGCGTCCCCGAGCACCGCGAGCTGGGTGGCGACCCGGCCGTAGGCCTGCGCGAAGCCGAGGGCGGTGGAGGAGTCGGCCTTGTCGGTGGGGACCGCGATGACATAGCTGGTCGCGGTGTACGTCGGGGTCTTGACGACGCCGTACGCCCCGCCGATCAGGCCGCCGGTCACGGCGCCGGCCGCGAGGAGGGTCCAGGCCGGGAGGGCTTTCGCGCGGCTGAGGGGGAGGTGCTGTCGGATCTCGGTCATGAGGAACTGGCTCCCTGGGGTACGGAGGACGGCGACGAGGCGGAGACCGCCGCGTACACGTCCACGAGGTGGGCGGCGCTGCGGGTGATGCAGTAGTGGTGGGCGGCGTCCGGGGCGGTGCGCGGACGCGGGCCCTGTGCGCGGGCCGCCGCCAGCGCGCGGGCGAAGACCTCGGGGCCGCCCTGCACCCGGCGGGCGGCGGGCGCGGCCTGCGGGGGGAGGTCCTCGATGGCGGGGCAGGACGCGTAGAGCACGGGCAGCCCGGACGCCAGACCCTCCACGACCGCCAGGCCGAAGGCCTCCTCGGGGGACGGCGACGCCAGCAGGTCCATCGCGGCGGTGAGGGAGGGCAGATCGGGGCCCGGGGTGCCGTCGGGCACGTAGGGGCGTTCGCCGGTGAACAGGACCCGGTCGGCGACCCCGTAGTCATGGGCCGTGCGGCGCAGCAGGTTCTCCTCGGTGCCGCCGCCCACCAGCAACAGCCAGTAGTCGTCCGGGAGGTGGGCCAGTGCGCGGACCAGGACGTCGAAGCGCTTGCCCGCCGCGAGACGGCCGATGCCGCCGATGACGTACGCGCCCTCGGGCAGGCCGAGGCGCTGGCGGGTGCGCAGGCGCTGGACCGGGTCGAAGCGGAAGCGGGCCAGGTCGATGCCGTTCGGGACGACTTCGATGCGCGGGCCCGGCACGCCCCAGCGCTTCAGGCGTTCGGCGACGGTCGGGGAGACGGCGACCGTGGAACGGCCCAGCCGCTCGCTGGCGAGGTACAGGGCGCGGACCCCGGCGCTGAGGTCGCGGCCCTCCATCTGCGAGTCGCCCAGCGAGTGTTCGGTGGCCACGACCGCCTTCACGCCCGCGATCCGGGCGGCGAGCCGGCCGTAGACGCAGGCGCGGTAGAGGTGGGTGTGGACGAGGTCGTAGCGGCCGGTGCGGATGAGGCGGACCAGGCGGGGGAGGGCGGCGAGGTCGCGGTTGCCGGTCATGCCGAGGTGGAAGACACGGACCCCGTCGGCGGTCAGGCCGTCGGCGACCGCGCCCGGGTTGGTGAGCGTCACGACATCGCAGTCGACCGGCAAGTGGCGCACCAGCAGCCGCAGTTGCTGCTCGGCACCGCCGACGCCGAGCCCGGTGATGATGTGCAGCGCCTTCATGCGAGCCCCTCCACCGGGCGACGGCGCAGCCGGTGCAGCCGGTACTTGAGGAAGAGGCGTACGGCGGTGTCGTTCTGGCCGATGTGGACGCGGGGGAGCGCGTGCGGGCCGTTGAGCTCGCCGGGGTCGATGGCGCAGGCGTAGGCGTAACCGGCCGCGCCGACCGCGTCCATCGCGCGGGCGTCGAGCGTGCCGTAGGGGTAACAGAAGCCGTGCACCGGGGAGTCGGTCAACTCCTGGAGCCTGGAACGGCTTTCGGCGACCTCGGCGCGCAGGGTGTCGTCGTCCGCCGTGGTGAGGTCGACGTGGGTGAGGCCGTGCGAGCCGATCTCCACTCCTCCGGCGGCGGCCCGGCGGATGCCGTCGGCGGTGAGGAGGGGCTTGCGGGGGCCCCGCGGGTCCCAGGCGTTCTCGCCGCCGAGCCTGCCGGGGAGGACGAAGAGCGTGGCGCCGCAGCCCCAACGGGTCAGCAGCGGAAGGGCGTTGTCGACGAAGTCGGCGTACCCGTCGTCGAAGGTGAGACCGACCAGGCCCTGCCCCTCGCCCCGGGCGCGGGCGGCGAGCAGCTCGGCCATGGAGACGCCCCGCAGACCGCGCCCGCGCAGCCAGCTCAGCTGCTGCGCGAGGCGGTCGGGGGACACCGTGATGCGGTAGGGGTCGTCGGAGCAGTCGCCCACCGAGTGGTACATCGCCACCCACGGGACCGAGCCCGTGACGCGTCTGCCGGTAGCCGGGGAATCAACGGGAGCGGCCATGCGAGAGCCTCCGTGTGACGGAACGTACGGATTCCAGTGCGGGTGCGAAGCCCTGGGCGCCCAGGGCCCAGCCGAGCAGGACGAAGACGACGGTGACGGTGGCGCAGCCGACGGTGAGACCGAGCAGCGGGGACGGCAGCGCGTGGGCGACGAACGCCCCCGCGACGGTGGCGACCACCGCCGCGCGCGCCGGCCGGCTCAGCTCGGTCAGGACCCGCCGGGTGCGGATCGGGACACTGCGCGGGCCCGACCCGTACAGCAGCAGGACGGCGGTGAAGGTGATGCCGGCGGCGTTGGCGACGGTGATGCCGATGACGCCCCAGGGGCCGACCGTCCAGGCGCCGATCCAGGTGGTCACGACGATGCCCGCGGCCATCGCGCCGACCGGGTACCAGGTGGGGCGGCCCGCCGAGAAGTAGGAGCGGACCAGGACGCCGACCAGGGTCTGGCCGAGCAGTCCGAGCGCGTACACCCGCATCACGCCGGCCGTGGCGGCGGTGTCGTGGGCGGTGAACGCGCCGCGCTGGAAGAGAAGATGGATGATCTGCGGGGCGCAGGCGATCACCGTGGCGGCGCCGAGCAGGACGAGGCAGGCGGCGACGGCGAGGTCCTGCTCCACGCGGTCGCGGGCCTTCTCCGTGTCGCCCTCGGCGAGCGCCCGCGCGACCACCGGGAAGGTGACCGTGCACAGCATCAGCGAGAGCACCATCGGCATCTGGGCGACCTTCTGCGCGTAGTTCAGATGCGAGATGGCGCCTGCCGGGAGGTCGGAGGCGAGGAAGCGCTCGATGAGCACCTGGGACTGGCGGCAGAGCGCGAAGAGGAGCACGGTGGCCATCAGGGCGAGGTTCATCGGGCGGGGCTCGGCGGGGCCCGTGGCCGGGGTGGCGGGCTTGTGGCTCGACAACTGGCGCCACAGCGAGGGCAGTTGGGTCAGCACCATCAGGAAGCCGCCCGCCGCCACGCCCAGGGCCGCCGAGCGGACGCCCCAGCGGGCGCCGAAGGCGTACATCCCGGCGATGATCCCGATGTTGTACGCCACGTAGATCGCGGCCGGGGCCACGAAGCGGCGGTGGGCTCGGAGGGCCGCGCTGCAGTAGCCGGCGAGGCCGAAGCTGAGGACGCAGGTGGCGGTGATACGGGTGCAGCTGATGGCCAGGGCCGGGTTCGGGAGGCCGGGGGCCAGGGCCTCCACCAGGTAGGGGGCGGTGCCGATGAGCACCGCCGAAACCGCGACGAACGCCAGGGCCAGGCGGGGGAGCGTGGTGGCGACCAGGGAGCGGACCGGGTCGCCCGGGGCGCCCTGGGCTCTGCGGGCGAGGGCCATGCTGAACGCGGGGATCAGGGCGAAGGCCAGGCCGTCCTCGATCAGGAGGGTGGCGGCGAACTCCGGGATGGTCCAGGCGACGAGGAAGGCGTCCGTCTCGCTGCCCGCGCCGAAGAGACCGGCCAGGGACTGGTCCCTGACCAGGCCCAGGAGGGAGCCGGTGAGGGAGAGGACGGCGGTGATCAGGGCGGCCTTGGCGAGGAAGCCGCGGGAGTCGGGGGCGGGGGCGTCGTCCGAGGCGCGGGCCGGGGGGAGAAGAGGGGGGTGAGCGGTGTGGGGGGCGAGGGGGGTGGTGTCGGTGGTCGCCCGGGTGTTGGTCGGTGTCGGAGGCTTCACCGTCATGGGGTCAGGGCCCCTTCGGCGGTCGCGGGGGCCGGAGTTGCCTCCGCGGGCGGCCGGTTCTCCTCGGCCGCTCCCACCAGGGACCACCAGGCCGCCAGGCCGAGGACGACTGCCGTGAGGACGGTGGACGGGCCGCCGATGTCCGCGTAGACGAAGTCGATCAGCTGCCAGATCAGCAGGCCGGTGGAGACCAACGCGCAGTCCAGGGACGGGATGTCGCCCCGGTGGACGCGGAGGAGGCCGCGGAGTGCGCACACCAGGAGGGCCAGCCAGCCGCCGGCCAGGGTGAGGAGGCCGAGCAGGCCCTGTTCGCTGAGGACCAGGAGGTACATGTTGTGGGGGGAGAGCAGGGGCTGCTTGAGGAACCCGGCGCCCGCGCCGTCCGTGTCGCTGCCCGAGGACAGGGCCAACGACGCGTTGCCGTCGCGGTGTTCGGGGAAGCCCTTCAGGCCGACGCCGGTCAGCGGGTGCTCGCGCCACATCGCGGTCGCCGCCGCCCACATCGTGTACCGGTCGGTCACCGACTGGTCGGGGGCGTCGGTGACCTGGGTGATGCTGTCGATCCGCTCCTGGAGCATCGTCGTACCGACGCCGAGGCCGCCGACCAGGACCACGGCCGCCGCCGTCACCGCCGCCGCCACCTTCAGGGCGCGGCGCAGGCCCGCCAGGGCCAGGAGCAGCGCGCAGGTCGCGGCCGTCGCGATCCACGCGCCGCGGCTGAAGGAGAGGGCGAGGGGGAGCAGCAGCGCGAGGCCGCAGGCCGCGGCAACCGCCCTCTGGCGGGCGTCGTTCCGGCCCAGGGCCAGCGCCAGCGCGCAGATCAGGCCGAAGGACACGACCGTCGCCATGCCCATCACGTCGGTCGGGCCGAAGGTGCCCACGGCGCGGATGTCCTCGCCCTGGTAGGAGGCGCCGGTCGCGGTGACGTACTGCTTGACGCCGATCGCCCCCTGCCAGAGCGCGAGCGCGACGAACGACCAGGCCAGGACGCGGAAGTCGCGGCGGTCCCGGATCAGCAGCACGACCGCCGCCGGGACCAGCACGAAGATCTGGAGGTAGCGGCCCAGACCGCTCAGGCCCGCGCCCGGTGAGGACGCGTCCATCGCGGCGACGGACAGGCCCAGCACCGGAAGTCCCATGACCAGCACGGCTGTCGGGGTCAGCGGGCGGCGGCGGTCGCGCAGCAGGCGGATCGCGCAGTACAGCACCACCAGACCGGAGACCGCGTCGGCCGGACCGGCGCCGCCCGCGCCCGGGGCGAGCGGCAGGCCGAGCAGGGCGATCACGGCGATGACCGGCAGGACGGGGGCGAAGGCAGGGACTCGGCGCGGCACGGTCAGCTCCCCGTCGGACGTGCGGACAGGGCGGTGGCGTGCTCGCGGCTTCGGTGGTTCACGGCTCAGCTCCCGGTCGGACGTACAAGCGCGGTCACCGTGCGGGCCAGGATGCAGACGTCCTGCCACAGCGACCAGTTGTCGATGTACGCGTTGTCGAACCGGCAGCGGTCCTCGATCGAGGTGTCGCCGCGCAGCCCCTGGATCTGGGCCAGGCCGGTGATGCCGGTCCGCATCCGGTGGCGGGCCGCGTAGCCGGGGTAGGTCTGGCTGAACTGGGCGACGAAATAAGGGCGTTCGGGGCGTGGGCCGACCAGGCTCATGTCGCCGGAGAGGACGTTCCACAGCTGGAGGAGTTCGTCCAGCGAGGTCTCGCGCAGGAAGCGGCAGAAGCGGCTCATCTGCGGCTCGCGCGCGACGCTCCAGCGGGTGGCCGCCTCGTGCTCGTCGACCGGGCGGTGGGTGCGGAACTTCAGCAGGGTGAAGGGGCGTCCGTCCTTGCCGATGCGCTCCTGGCGGAAGACGACACCGGGTCCGTCGGTGAGCCGGAGCACCACCGCGCACATCAGCAGCAGCGGGCTGACCAGGAGGAGCAGCGCGCCGGACACCAGCACGTCCAGGGTCCGCTTGCCGAGGCTGCCCGACCGCCGGGAGCCCAACTCCAGCCTGCGGCAGGCGAATCCGGCGAGCTGGTCGCGCACCTCGTAGGAGGGCGAGTCGGCGTCGACCTCCCAGACCGTGCAGCCCGACTCCGCCAACGCCCGCAGCAGCGGCCCGCGTTCGGACCGTACGGAGGGATGGACGGTGAGGACGGCCCGTACGCCGTTCTGGATGAGGGCCCGTTCGACCTCCTCGCCGGTGGTCAGTACGGGCAGGCCCTCGGTGCCGTCCGGGTGGTCGGCGACGATGCCGACCGGCTCGATCCCGCAGCCCGGGTGGCGCAGCACGGCCGCGGCCACCCGCTGCGCGGTCGTCGCCGGGCCGATCACCAGGGCCGAACGGGGGTGGCTGCGCAGGGCCTTGCGGCGGCGCCGGTGCACCGCGCCGCGGGCCGCGCAACTCGCCGCCGTCTGCAGGGCGAAGCCCAGGAGCAGGGCGCGCGGGGAGAGGGCACGGTCGGGGTCGTAGGCCGCGGTGAGGGTGCCGAGGGCGAGCCAGGCGACGGCGATCCGGCCGCAGACGGCGGGGAGTTCGTCGAGGACGCGCGGTACGGCCCGCGGAAGGTGCGGGCGCAGCAGTATCGACGCGGCGATCAGCAGGGCCGCCAGGAGCGGTCTGCGCCGGCCGCCGGTGAGCGCGAGGGCGCCCACCACGGCGGCGACGAGGTCCGCGCCGAGCAGCGGCAGCGGTGAGACCGGCCGCGCGGGCGGGCGGCGGACCGGGAACCGGAAACCGCCGCCGGTCCGGCGGGGGATGACCGAGACGTTCGAGAATCCGTGGTCCCGTGGCTGTCCGCCGGGGGAGGGGACGGTGCTTTCCGCGGTCACGAGTGGATGGACTCCCTGCACTCGGTGGGCACGACGGGCCGGCCGCCGAGGAGGTCGCGGTAGACGCCCGCGACCGCTTCGGCGGTGTGCCGCACGTCGTGCGTGGACTGGACGTACCGGCGTCCCTGGTGGCCGAGGGACTCGCGCAGCAGCGGGTCGAGCAGCAGCTCGGCGACGGCTCCGGACAGCACGGCGGGGTTCTCGGCCGGGACCAGGCAGCGGGGCGCGAGAGCGGCGGGCAGGCTCTCGCGGGCGCCGGCGACATCGGTGACGACGACGGGCCGCCCGCAGGCCATCGCCTCCAGTGGGGCCAGGGCCATGCCCTCCCAGCGCGAGGGCAGCACCACCAGGTCGGCGGCCTGGTACCAGGGCACGGGATCGGGGACGGCCCCCGCGAACAGCACGGAGTCCGGGGCGAGTCGGCGCAGCGCGTCCCGGTCGGGTCCGTCGCCGACGAGCACGAGCCGCGCCCTGGGCACCCGCCGCAGGACCTCGTCCCACGCCGCCAGCAGGACGTCCTGGCCCTTCTGCCGGCACAGCCGCCCCACGCACACCACCAGCGGCGCCGCCGGATCGACCCCGGCGAGCCGCTCGATCCCGGCCCGCACGGTGTCCACGGCGGCCGGATGGAAGCGCTCGGTGTCGATGCCGTTGGGGATCACGCTCCAGCGGCCCCTGACGCCGGCCCGCAGCCCGGTCGTACGCTCCGCCTCGCTCACGCACACCGTCCGGGTGGCCCAGCGGGCACCCCGGCGCTCCCAGCCGGTCGCGAGCGCCGCGGTGATCCCGCCGACCGCCTCGAACGACCAGGCGTGCGGCTGGAACACGGTCGGGATCCGCCCCCGCACGGCGAGCCGCCCGGCCAGTCCGGCCTTCGCGCTGTGCGCGTGCACCAGGTCGGGCCGCACCTCCTCGACCACCCGGGCCAGCCGCCGTACCTCGGAGGCGAGCGCGGGGCCCGGGGACCGGGTGGCCTCCCAGCGCCGTACGTCGGCGCCGAGCGTCCGGACCCCGTCCGCGAGGGCGCCGCCGGCCGGGCAGGCGACCGTGACGTGCAGGCCGGACGCGAGCTGGGCGCGGGTCAGATCCGTGACGACACGGGCGACCCCGCCGTCCACGGGCTGGGCGAGGTGCAGGACCCGTGGTCGAGGGTCGGTGGCTGGCTGGTGCATTGCGCGGTTTCCTCGCTCACGGGTGGCGCTCGGGACGGCGGGCGGGAACGCGCCTCACTGCTGGGCGTCGACGGCGACGAAGAGCGCCCCGCACCACGCCGCGTCCCGGTGGGAAACGAGCCGGACGGCCAGCTGGTCACCGCCGGGTCGCAGCGCCTTGCCGAGATCGAACACATCGGAGTCGTAGCCGAGCGTGTTCGCATACGCGGGCGCACGCTCCACGGGCGCCGCCCCCGGGTCGCTGATCGTGGAATTCAGCACGTCGTCACGGGGGTTGGCGCCGTCGCCGAGCGCGATGGCGTTCGTACGACCGGTCGAGAGGGTGAGCGAATCACCGGTGCGGCCGCGATCCCCGTTGTACGCCACCACGCCGGCGCGTCCCCCGGCGTGCGCGGGCACACGCACGCCGCGCACGCGGAGCTCCGCGCCGTTTCGCGCGCCCAGTGCGTCGAAGCCGTCCCACAACTCCAGCCGCCGCAGCGGCTCCTGCGGCTTCTCGTACGCGACGACCAGGGTCCAGCCGCCCCACGCGCCGGCCGCGGACTTGCCCATCGCCGTGTTGACCTGGGCCACGGTGTAGAGGCCCGAACCGCTCTCCCGGACCAGCTTCGTGACGTCCGCCGAGGCCTGGAACGCGTCGGCGCCGCCCGCCACCCGGTGGCCCACGACCGTGTCCGCGAGGACCGCCTTGTAGGCGCCGCCGGGCTCCGCGATCAGCACCCGCCCGTCGTCCTTGGGCGGCTTCTGCTCGCCGACGCGGAGGTTGCCGCCCCAGTACAGACGCGCGTACGTGGCCCGGGCGCCCTCGGGCAGCCGGACCTCCGCGCGCGAGGAGTTGTAGGTGTTGGGGTCGCTGTCGACGTCGACGTAGAACATGTCGAAGTCGCCGTTGACCGCGGCCTGTCCCTCGCGCACGGCGGGGCAGGCGGCCGAGGTCCGGCGGCAGCTGATGGAGGTGTTGGCCGCGCGGACGATGCCGCCGTGCTGGAGCGCGTGGTAGCGCTGGGCGAACGGGACGCGCCCGGCCTCGGGGGCGGGCGGGGCGGACGCGGCGGCGGCCGGGGCCCAGATCGTGGCGAGGGCGAGGGCGCCCGTGGACGCCCGGCGCAGCAGCGGGCCCAGGGAATTGCGCATGACCGGCGGTGCCCTTTCGGGAAGTACGGCCCCTATGTGCGATCTGATGGCTATAGGGGTACTTCGGGAGGTGCGCAACTCTAGTGGCTATCCGTATTAATCCCGCGAAACGCGACAAGTGTGTCGGAATGGTGAAGTTCGGCCTCCGGGAGATCACCCCATTGGCGGCACAACCCCCGTGGGAGTCGCGCGTTGACACAGCGCCGGGCATCCCCGTCCGGATGTTTGTTTCAACCCCAAGGAGCACCTCTCCATGTCGCGTATCGCGAAGGGCCTGGTCCTGACCTCCGTTGCCGCCGCCGCCATGGCGGGCACCGCCGGCATCGCCGCCGCCGACAGCGACGCGCACGGCGCCGCTGCCCACTCCCCGGGCGTGCTGTCCGGCAACGTCGTCCAGGTTCCGGTCCACATCCCGGTCAACGTCTGCGGCAACACCGTCAACGTCATCGGCCTGCTCAACCCGGCCTTCGGCAACACCTGCGTCAACGGCTGACGTCCGCGCGCATCCCTTCGGCCGGCCGTTCCCCCGTGGTTTCCGCGGGGGGACGGCCGGTTGGCGTTGGCGGGTGTTGCCCCGAATGGGCGGTAGCGGTTCCGGTCCGGCGCCACGCTCGTGACACGGCCCTCACCAGGCACGACGTCGGCCCCGGGCCTGACGGGCGGTCACCCGCTGTGTCCGACCGGTTGCAGATGGTGGTGAGCGCTTTCACGGTGGGCTCAAGATCCGAAGCACCACCGAAAGGAAACCCCCATGCGTGGTCTGCCCGCACGGCGCGTCGCGTCCTCCGTGCTCTGTGCCACCGTCCTGATCGGCATCGCCGGCCCCACGGCCGTCGCGGCCGACAACGACTCGGCGCGGAAGCACGTCCACGCCGCGTCGAGCGCGCCGGTCCCCAACGCTGACGCCCTGCTCGCCCAGGTCAAGAGCCTCGGCGGCGTCGGCGGCGTCCTCACCCCGGTCACCGATCTGCTGACCAAGACGCTCAAGGCCGACAACGGTCAACTCCCCGCCGACCAGGCGAAGTCGCTGGGCGACGCCGTCACCGCGGCCATCGCCAAGGCCGGCGCGGCGGCGCCGGCCGCCCCGGCGGTCCCCTCGGTCCCCGCGGCGCCCGTCGTGCCCGCCGCGCCCGCGGTTCCGGCCGCGCCCGCGCTGCCCTCGCTCAAGAGCGCCGACGACGGCAAGGCCAAGGCGCCCGCCGACGTCGCCGCCGACGCGCTCGCCTCGCTGCAGAAAGCGGTCACCACGCTGGTCGCCGCGGTCACCTCCGGCAATGTCGCCGGTGTCGTCCCGGCGGTCACCGGGGTGGTGACGGGCCTCGTCAACGTCGTCGCCGCCACGCTGCTCGGCGGCGGTCTGCCCGCGCCGAGCCTGCCCGGTCTGCCCGCGCTGCCGTCGCTCCCGTCGACGTCCTCGCTCCCGGCGGTACCGGCCGCTCCTGCGGTTCCCGCGGTTCCGGCGGTTCCCGCGGTTCCCGGCGTGTGACGCGAGCGGTCGCGAAAAGGCCGTCGGGCCGGTCCCCTTTCCGGGGCCGGCCCGACGGCCTTTTCCGTGTCACGGCCCTTTCATATGAGGATGGGAAACGCCGATGAGACACACTCCGCATTCGGGTGGGCAGCAGAAAATTTCTGCGCACGGGGTTTCCGGCCAGGTCGGAACTCGTTACACACGGCGACAGAATTCGCTCTGGTGACATGAGTTGCCGAAGAAAGGAACACGATGAAGTCCCTGAAGGCTGCCGCTGTCGTTGCCGGGTCCGTCGTCCTCGCCGGTGCCGCCGCGCCCGCGTTCGCCTACAGCCCCGCCGACGTGACGCCCACCAGCCTCACCGGCGCCGTCAACACCCTCACCAGTGGTCAGCTCCAGCCCGCCGACGTGATGCCGCTGCAGCACCAGTCGGACGCGCTCGACACCGAGAACAAGGGCTCCGCGCTCAACACCGTCAAGGGTGCGACCAGCGCGCTGAACCAGCACAACCCGCTGCTCGGCGGTCTCCCGCTGCAGAGCTGAGTCTCGCCGGGTGCTGTTCGAGGGGCGTCGAGAGGCGTCCCTCGTTCGTGTGGCGGGGCGACCGCACCATCGGCCGGACGGGTGAGAACGCGTCGGATCGTCTTCCGGCCCGTCGATAAGGTCGCGCGGTGACCTCAACCTCAAGCGAAACGCGCCCCTTCCGCGTCGCGGACCTTGGCACCCTCGTCGTCCTGGCCTGGAGCGGCGAGGCCCCCGACGGGGACATGCCCTACCTCCTCGCCTACACCCTGGGCGACGCCGCGGACGGCCCCGAGGCCGCCAGCGCCGCCGTGGAACGGCTGCTGACCGACAACCAGCTCCCGGTCGGCGGCAACGTCGTCGACGGCTCGACCAGGCCCAGCCTGCCGATCACCATGCTCGTCGAGGGCGGTCAGGCCGTCCTCAACATGCCGCAGCTCAACGCCCAGTGCGTGCCGCCGCCCGAGTGGATCGCGGCGGTCGGCGAACGCGGCTTCGCCTACCTGGTGTTCACCACCCGCCCGTGGCCCGAGGCCGAGCCGGGCAAGGCCGTCACCCCCGAGGCGCTGGCCGAGTTCGCCGGCTCCGAGGAGACCCTCAACGCCGCCGCGCACATCATCCTGCCCGCCCGCAGCCTGCGCGGCTGACGACCGGACAGCGGGCGGGAATCACCGGTTCCGGCCCGCTGGCGGTAAGTACGCGCCCGGCCCGTGAGCGGGAATTCCGGAAAGCCGACTACTACGGCACCCGGGGGAATCTTGAACTGATGTCCTCCCCGGCCTCGTTACCCGGTCAGCACGCAGAGCTTCCGCATTCCGAAAGGGACCGTACTCGAGATGAAGTCGACCACCCGAGGAACCATCGCCGCCGTCCTCACGGCCGTAGCGGCCGCGGCCGGTGCCGCCGCGACCCCCGCCGCCGCGCTCGGCTCGGTTCCCGTGCCCGTGCCGCTCGGGGGCGCGGAGAGCGCCCTCGGCATGGAACTCCCCCAGCTGGGCGGGGAGGTGCCGGTGCCCATGCCGGGTGCGCCCGAGGGCCCGCGGTACGTCGAGGGCCGCCTCATCCCCGAGCGGGTGCTGCCCCAGCTCCCGGTCCACGGCGGCCTTCCCGGCGCCGAGCTGCGCGCCCCGCTGCCGCACGTCCTCGGCGACGGCTTCGACCACCTCGGCGTCAGCGTGCCCGCCTCCGACCTGCGCACCGCGGCCCCCGGCCTGGCGCTGGACGCTCCGCTGACCCCGCCCAACCCCGACAACTTCGGCCTCCCGGACCTGAAGGCGCCCCAGCTGGGCGTCCTGGCCCCGGTGCTGCAGACGGTGCCGGGCGCGGACCTGGTCACGGGCGCCGGCCTCTGAGCCGTAGCGCGGGAAGGACGAGGGCGGCCGCGGGGCCGGAACGGATGAGGGCCCGGGCGGTGCGACCCGGGTCCTTCCGTTTGCCGTGCGGACGGTGACCGCACGGGGCGCCGGACGGTTAGGCCCTCGAACGAGCCGTACGGACGAGGGAGTTGGGCCATGACCGTGAGCGTCGGCGGGGTGCGGGTGGGCGGGGCGCCGGTGAGACCGGCGCCGGGGCGCAGGACGCGGCGGGAGGCGCTGCGCGGGGTGTTCGGCGCCGCGCTCGCGGTGGCCCTCGTGCCCGTCGTCGCGGCCTCGCGGTCCACGCGCTCCGGTGCGGACCCCCGGGACACCGCCTTCGACGAGACGTACCGGGGCCGTCGTCTCCACGGGGTGCTGAAGGACGGCTGGCACATCACCGTGGACGGGCGCCCGCTGCATCTGATGCGGCGGGCCGACGGCACCTGGCTGAGCATGGTCGACCACTACCGCTCGTACCCCACCGCCCTGGAGGCGACCCGCGCGGCCGTCGACGAGCTGAACCCCGGGCGGGAGCTGCGCGAGGCGGACGGGCCGATGCACATGGGGGGAGACCATGGCGTACACGCGTAAGGACGTCAGCACTCTCACCGCCGCCGAGAAGCGGCGGTTCGTGGCGGCGCTCCTGGAGATCAAACGGCGGGGCGAGTACGACGAGTTCGTGCGCACCCACATCGAGTACTTCGTGCCCGACGGGGAGTACGGACTGCGCTCCGCGCACATGGCGCCCTCCTTCCTGCCCTGGCACCGGCAGTTCCTGCTGGAACTGGAGCGGGCGCTGCGCCGGGTCGACTCCTCGGTGACCGTGCCCTACTGGGACTGGACGCGGGACCGCTCCGCGACCGCCCTGCCCTGGACGAAGGACCTGCTCGGCGGCACCGGACGGAGCTCCGACCACCAGGTGACGACCGGGCCGTTCGCGTACGCGGCGGGCAACTGGAAGCTCACGGAGAACATCACCGACGAGCCGTACCTCACCCGGGACCTGGGCCGCGCCGGCTCACCCATCGTGCTGCCGACGAAGAGCGACCTCGACGGAGCGCTCGCCGACCCGGTCTACGACGTCTCGCCCTGGGACTCGACCTGCCGCACGGGGTTCCGCAACCGGCTGGAGGGGTGGGGCACCGGCTCCGGCAGCGCGTCCTGGCGCAACCACAACCGGGTCCACAAGTGGGTCGGCGGTGTGATGCTCGGCGGCGCCTCCGTCAACGACCCCGTGTTCTGGCTCCACCACGCCTTCGTCGACCTGCAGTGGTCACGCTGGCAGAGCAGGCACCGCGGCGCCCGCTACCTCCCGGCGAAGCCCCCGGCGGCGGGCGACGATCAGGAGGGCCGGATCGTGGCCCGGCAGCAGAAGATGCCGCCGTGGGACGTGACACCGGAACAGCTGGAGGACGTCAGCGCCGTCTACCGCTACGGCTGACCGGACGCGGACACGGGAAGAGCCCCGGCGCCTTGAGGTGCCGGGGCTCTTCGCGTACGTCCGTCCGCGGGTGCGGTCGGGTCAGTGGCCGTAGCCGTTGCCGCCGTAGCCCGGGCCGGGGTGGCCGGGGTGGCCGTGGCCGCTCACGTTGGCGCAGGTGTTGCCGAACGCGGGGTTCAGCAGGCCGATCACGCTGACCGTGTTGCCACAGACGTTGACCGGGATGTGGACCGGGACCTGCACGACGTTGCCCGACAGGACGCCGGGCGAACCGACGGCCGCACCCTGCGCGCCCGCGTCCGCCATGGCCAGGCCGGCGCCGCTGAGCGCCACGGCACCCGTGCCGAGGGCGACCACGGCCGCCTTCGCGATGCGAGACATCACGTTCTCCTTTGGTTCGGTGAGCGCGGCGGCAGGACTCGCCACCGCACTTCGGGTTCAACGCGGCGGCGCGAGGCTGGTAACGGCGCGAACGTGGGGATCACTCTTGGGGAACACGGCTTCGAGCGCCGGGAGCGGGTGTTCGGCGGCCGGAAAACCGATCCCCCGGCGGCCGGAAGTCCACTAATCTCCGCCCATGGCAACCGACCAACTGTTCCGTCTGTTCGCCGAGCAGAACCGGGTGCGCGCCTTCGCGGCGGTCGCCCTGGGCGCCGAGACCTCCGAGCAGGTCGCCGAGGCGGCGGGCCTGACCCCGAAGGGCACGGCCCTCGCCCTCCTGCGGCTGCGCGAACAGGGCGTGGTGAAGACCCTGGACGACGGCGAACTCCGCGTCGACTACGACCTGTTCAGGAAGCTCGCCCGCGAGGACACCGAGCCGGTCGAGACCGGCCCGGTCACCGGCGACGAGCACACCGACATGATCCTGCGGACCTTCGTCCGGGGCGGTCGCCTCGTCCGCCTGCCCGCCCAGTGGACCCGCAAGCAGGTGGTGCTCCAGCACATCGCCGAGCAGACCTTCGTACCCGGCGTCGCCTACCCCGAGCGCACGGTCAACGAGAAGCTGCGCGCCTGGTGCGAGGACGGAGAGGTCGACCATGTGACGCTCCGGCGCTACCTGGTGGACCTCCACCACCTGCGCCGGAGCGAAGGCGTCTACCGGCGACCGACGGCGGCCTGACACCCGGCCCGCTGCTCTACGGCAGCTGCCGTACGGGTGAACCCGCCAGGTAGGCCCGGATGTTCTCGACCGCCTGGCCGTAGTACGTCGCGTAGTTGGCCCGCGACACATAGCCGAGGTGCGGTGTCGCGAGCAGGCGGGGTGCCGTGCGGAGCGGGTGGCCGGCGGGGAGGGGCTCGGTGTCGAAGACGTCGAGGCCCGCGCCGGCGATACGGCCCTCGTGCAGGACGGCCAGCAGGGCGTCCTGGTCGACGATCGCCGCGCGCGAGGTGTTGATCAGATACGCCGTCGGCTTGAGCAGGGCGAGTTCGGCGGGGCCGAGCAGGCCGCGGGTGCGGTCGCCGAGGGCGAGGTGGACCGAGACGAAGTCGGCGGTCGCGAGCAACTCCTCCTTGGACGCGGCGAGTTGGACACCCACCGCGTCCGCGCGCTCCTTCGTGAGGTGCTCGCTCCACGCCGTGACCCGCATGCCGAAGGCCAGGCCCACCTGGGCGACCCGGCTCCCGATCCTGCCGAGACCGAGCAGCCCGAGGGTGCGGCCGTGCAGGTCGGCGCCGACCGTCCGCTGCCAAGGGCCGCCGTCGCGCAGGGAGTTGGCCTCCTCGACGATTCCGCGGGCGAGGCCGAGCAGCAGGGCCCAGGTGAGCTCGACGGGAGGCGTCGAGGAGCTGGCCGTGCCGCAGACCGTGACGCCGTGGGCGCGCGCGGCGGCGTAGTCGATGACCGAGTTGCGCATGCCGGAGGCGATCAGCAGCTTCAGGCGGGGCAGGCGGGCGAGGAGCGAGGCGGGGAAGGCGACGCGTTCGCGCAGGGTGACGACGATGTCGGCGGTGGCGAGGGCGGCGGCCAACTCGTCGTCGCCGAGGTGTTCACGCAGGCTCACGACCTCCACGGTGGCCTCGACGGGCGACCAGTCGGCGAGTTCGGTCGCCACGTGTGGGTAGTCGTCGAGGACGACACAGCGCAGAGGCACGGCAGTTCCTTGGGTGGTTCCGGTTCCCGGTGATCGTCCGGAACGCTACTCCCTGCCGGGCGAGAGCGAGTTGGCCGTGCGGGTCGGCTTGCCCAGGGCCCAGAAGAGGACGCCCAGCAGCATGAAGCCGAGCAGCGGCACGGCCTCGGTCAGCAGGTACTTCCAGCGCTCGGCGTGCGTCCAGCCGTCCGGCGCGTAGTCGCCGCCGAACCAGTGGTCGCCGAGCCCCGGCGCGACCAACTGCACGCTGGCGAACAGGATGAGCAGGGTGAGGACCGTGCTGATGGTGCGGGGGAAGGGCGCCTTGTAGGGGCGGGGCACGTCCGGGGCCTTGCGGCGCAGCACCGCGAGGGCCGGGAAGATGCCCAGGTAGCTGACCAGCGTGGTGGACACGGCGAGACCGAGGACCGCGCCGAAGAGCTTCGCCGCGCTGCCGTGGGTGAGCTGGTGGGCCAGGACCAGGACCAGGGTGGAGACCAGGCCGCTGAGGATGTTGACCCGGACCGGTGTGCCGAAGCGGCCGGAGATGACGCCGAGGAAGCGCGGCGCGGCGCCGTCGTAGCCGGAGACGGCGAGGGCGCGGTCGGAGCCCATGACCCAGGTGACGCCGGAGGACAGCACCGTGAGGATGAACAGGACCGCGGCGATGTCCCCGAGGACCGTGCCGGCGCCGCTGCTGGCGACGGTGCCGTCGGCGGTCACGTCACCGCCGTAGACGGTGAAGACCTGGCGGATCGCGTCGAGGAAGCCGCCGAGGCCGGTGATGGCCTTGACCGGGAGGACGAGGAGGATGCCGAGGATGGGCAGGGCGTAGAGCAGGACGGCGAGGACGGCGCTGCGGAAGATCGCGAAGGGGACGTCCTTCTGGGCGTCGGTCATCTCGTCGCCCGCGGTGTTGGGGAGTTCGAAGCCGACGTAGTTGAACATCAGGACGGGGACCAGGCCGACGAAGCCCACGTAGGTCGGGGAGAAGTCGCCGGCGCCGAAGCCGTGCAGGCCGTGCTCGACGCCGTAGACGACGACGGTGACGGTGAACAGGCCGAGGAGGACGAAGCGGCTCCAGGCGCCGATGGTGGGGATCCACTTGCCGATGTCGAAGGAGAGGATCGCGGCGAGCACGCCGACCCAGATGAAGACGAGAGCGAAGACGTAGAAGGCGGGGGTGCTGAGGTCCTTGCCGTCGTTGAAGAACGTCGTGTAGGCCGTCACGGCGGAGACGGCGAGGGTGCCGCCGAGCCAGACCGGGTTGGTGATCCAGTACAGGAAGTTGTTGACGGCGCCCGCGAGGCGGCCGAAGGCGCGGCTGGTCCAGATGTAGGGGCCGCCCTCGTCGGGGAACGCGGCGCCTAGCTCCGCGATCAGCAGTGCCGAGGGGATGAAGAACACCGCGGCCAGCACGATGAGCCAGGTGAAGGCCTCGGCGCCGGAGGAGGCCACCGTGCCGATCGTGTCGACGCCGACGATCGTGCACAGGAGGAAGAACAGGATGTCGAAACGGCCGAAGTGCTTGCGCAGCTTCTCCCGCTCGGTCTGGGCGGCGGTCGGCGCACCGGCCGGCCCGGAGTCGATCTGACCAGCGGCCACCGGGGGCTCCTGGGGGTAGGGGGGACGGCACGGGGAGGGGAGGGGAAGGGAGGGCTGGGTGTGGGGGAGAGGCCGGGATTCGGCCAATGATCGGGCGCCCTGGGGGAAGCCACAAGTGGGTGGGGCCAAGTCTTGACCATTGCATATCCATCAGGACGTATCGGAAACCGTGTCGAAACACGGGGGAGATCGGGCCGGCGCCGGGGAATCGGGCCCCGCCCGGCCGGAACCGCGTCTTCGGGCAGGGCGCTTGGCCTTGGGGTGCCGTGCGCGCGGGCATAAAAAAGCCCTCTGCCCGGTCCTGCTGGTCAGAAGGTGTGTGCGCCCCCGGCAGGACTCGAACCTGCGGCCAAGCGCTTAGAAGGCGCCTGCTCTATCCACTGAGCTACGGGGGCCGGATGTGGTGGCCTCGGTCGTGGTGTGCCCGGGTGTGGGCCGGTCCGTGACGTTGCCGGGGACAAGGATAGGGCTCCCGGGTCCTTGTCCCTGTTGCTTCACCTGCGTGGCTCGATGTGGAGGTTCAGTGAAGCGGTCCTGATAATCGCAGGCAGGTACGAATCGTGCATTGCTTTTGGTGCCCGGCGCCACGGGTGTTGTGCACTCGTTATGCCTGGACTGTGCCCATGCCCCAGTCATCCCTTCCGTCCGTTGTGTTCTGTCGGCGCGCAGACATGCTCATATGCTTCAGAATTCCCCCAAAATTGGGCATTCTTCACATGTGGTGACCTTGGACGTACGGCCTCAGCTGCTCGACGCACTCTCCGCCCTGCGCGACCGTGTCGCCGCCGCACGCTTCCCGCTGCCCCTGGCGGGGGCTCCACGCGCGCGTGCCAACCGCGACGAACTGCTCGCCCAGCTCGACGACTATCTGGTGCCCCGCCTGAAAGAACCCGAAGCGCCCCTGCTGGCCGTCGTCGGCGGCTCCACCGGCGCGGGGAAGTCGACCCTCGTCAACTCCCTTGTCGGGCGCCGGGTCAGCGAGGCCGGCGTGCTGCGGCCGACGACCCGCACCCCGGTGCTCGTCTGCCACCCGGAGGACCATCACTGGTTCAGCGGCATGCGGGTGCTGCCCGACCTCACCCGCGTGTGGGTGCCTCATCAGGACCCGGGGGACGAGTTGCTCCTCCCCGGGGAGGACGGTATGCGCGTGCTGCGGATCGAGACCGCAGACACCCTCCCGCGCGGAGTCGCCCTCCTGGACGCGCCCGACATCGACTCCCTGGTGGCCGACAACCGCGAACTGGCCGCCGAACTCATCTGCGCGGCCGACATCTGGGTCATGGTCACCACCGCCGCCCGCTACGCCGACGCCGTGCCCTGGCATCTGCTGCGCACGGCCAAGGAGCACAACGCGACCCTGGTCACCGTTCTCGACCGGGTGCCCCACCAGGTGGTCTCCGAGGTCTCGCGGCAGTACGGCGCCCTCCTCACCAAGGCCGGCCTCGGCGACGTACCGCGCTTCACCGTGCCCGAACTGCCCGAATCCGCCTGGGGTGGTGGGCTGCTTCCGGCCAGCGCCGTCGCCACCCTGCGCAGCTGGCTCGTGCAGCAGGCCCAGGACCCCGGCGCCCGCCACCAGTCCATGGCCCGCACCGCCTACGGCGTCCTCGACTCCCTCAAGTCCCGGATGCCCGAACTGGCCAGCGCCGCCGCCGCCCAGTACGCCGCCGCGCTCCGGCTCACGGCTGCCGTCGACGGGGCGTACGACAGCGAGCACGCGCGTGTGCGGGGCCGTCTGAAGGCCGGGGCCGTGCTCGCCGGTGACGCCCTCAAGCGCTGGCGCGCCTTCCCGCTCGACTGCTCGGCCGGTGAACTGCTCGACGCCCTCGCGGAGAGCCTCGCCGCCCTCCTGCTCTGCGCCGTCACGGCCGCCGACGAGCGCGTGGACGACGCCTGGCGGCGCGAACCCGCCGCGGCCGCCCCCGGACTCACCGACCGCGATCCCTCGCTGGAGAGCGCCGAACACCGCATCGGGATGGCCGTACGGCGGTGGCGGCGCGAGCTGGAGGAGTACGCCGAGGAGGAGATCGGCGACCTCGACCGGAGCGTCGCGCCCGACGCCGAGGTGGTCGCCGCCCTCGTCGCCACCGCGCTGCTGGGCGGCCGCAGGGCACGCTCCGCGGGCGAGGGACTCGCTGAACGGATCGGCGCCCACGGCGCGTTGCGGCTCCGCGACCGGGCCGGACGGCTGCTCAACGACCACCTGGACCGGGTCCTGCACACCGAGCGCGAACGGCGGCTCGCCCCGCTCGACGCCCTTGAGGTGCACCCCGAACCCCAGGCCGAACTCATCGCCGCGCTGTCCGTACTGCAGAAGGAGAGGTGACCGGTGACTGCCGTCACTGACCAGGACCACACGGACGAGATGGACCACGCCGAGCACGCCGAGCACGTCGACCACGCCGACGATGCGGAGCACACCGGGGACGCCGACGCCTCCCAGGACGAACACCGTGACCACCACCGCGACCATGGCGACCGCCGCGAGAACAGCTCTCCCGTGGAGGGCGATCCGGAGGGAACTCCCGGTAACCGTCCTCCCGTGGACGACACGGAGGAGGTGAGCGACCCGAAGGACACCGACGACCACGCGCGCGTGCCGTCCGATGCCGGGGCCTCCGGCCGTACCGGGACCTCCGGCCGTACGGAGACACCCGGCCGTACCGAGGCCAAGGCGTCCGCGGACCCGGTCGACCCCGAGGAAGCGGCCGGTGCCTGGGACGACGGGCTGATCGCCCGGCGCGTCAACGAGACCACCGCCGCGCAGCAGGCCGCCGCCCTGGAGATCCGGGCCTCCCGCGCGCAGGCGACCCACGCCTCGCATGTCCCGTACGTCCCGGCCCCGTTGGCGTACGACGGGCCGCTGAGGTCCCGTCTCGACGCCCTGCGGGAACTCGTGGGGCTCTCCCGCACCCGGCTCGACAGCGGCACCCTCTCCGAGGCCGGACGGGTCCTCGACGAGGCGGCCGCACGGCGCAGGCTCTCCGGGCAGCACACCGTGGTCGCCATCGCGGGCGCCACCGGCAGCGGCAAGTCGCAGCTCTTCAACTCGCTCGCCGGAGTGGCGATCTCGGAGACGGGCGTACGACGGCCCACCACCGCCGCGCCCATCGCGTGCAGCTGGAGCGACGGCGCGGCCACCCTCATCGACCGGCTCGGCATCCCGGGACGGCTGCGCCGACGCCCCCTGCAGAGCGCCGAGATGGAGGCCCAGCTGCGCGGGCTCGTCCTGGTGGACCTGCCCGACCACGACTCGGCGGCCGTCGCGCACCGCGAGCAGGTGGACCGGGTGCTGGCCCTCGTGGACGCGGTCATCTGGGTCGTCGACCCGGAGAAGTACGCCGACGCGATCCTCCATGAGCGCTATCTGCGGCCGATGGCGGGCCACGCGGAGGTCATGTTCGTCGTCCTCAACCAGATCGACCGCCTCCCCGGGGAAGCCGCCGACCAGGTCCTCGACGATCTGCGACGCCTCCTGGACGAGGACGGCATCGCCCTCGGGGAGTACGGCGAACCCGGCGCGACCGTGCTCTCCCTGTCCGCGCTCACCGGGGACGGCATCCCGGAACTGCGCGAGGTCCTGGGCCAGTTCGTGGCGGACCGCGGAGCCGCCGCACGGCGCATCTCGGCCGATGTCGACGCGGCCGCCTGGAGACTGCGGCCCGTCTACGCCACGGGGCGGCGCACCGGGCTCAGCGAGGAGGCGCGGGACGAGTTCGCCGCGCGGCTCGCGGACGCGGTGGGCGCGACCGCTGCGGGCGAGGCCGCCGAACGCGCCTGGCTGCGCAACGCCAACCGTGCCTGCGGCACCCCCTGGTTGCGTCTGTGGCGCTGGTACAACGACCGCCGCGAACCCACCACCGGCCGTATGCCGATCCGTGCTCAGGCCGACGAGGAGGCCACGGCACGCCAGCGCGTCGAACAGGCCGTCCGTACGGTCGCCGACCGGGCGTCCAGCGGGCTGCCGGCGCCGTGGGCACAGGCGGTGCGCGAGGCGGCCGTCCGCGGGTCGCAGGGGCTGCCCGAGGCGCTGGACGAGTTGGCGGCGCGGGCCGGGCTGCCGGTGGGGCGGCCGCCGCGTCCGGGGTGGTGGCCGGCCGCCGTCCTGGCGCAGGCGTCGATGACGATCCTCCAGGTCGTCGGCGGGCTGTGGCTGGTGGGCCAGATCGTCGGGTTCATGGCGCCGAACCTGGGCGTGCCGGTGCTGCTGATGGTGGCGGGCATCATCGGCGGCCCGCTCGTCGAGTGGAGCTGCCGCCTGGCGGCCCGCGGCCCCGCCCGGCGCTACGGCCTCGACGCGGAGCGCCGCCTGCGGGAGGCGGCCGCGGGCTGCGGCCGGGCGCGGGTGCTCGATCCGCTGGCCGCGGAGCTGCTGCGGTACCGGGAGGTGCGGGAGCAGTACGCCCGGGTCACGGGGGCGGGCGTCGGGTGACGCGGGGTGGGTGATCGGGCGACGCGCAGTGGGCGACGCGGAGTGGGCGTGCGGGCTGGGCCAACGGGGTGAGGGGTAGGGCGGGTTGACCCCGGACGTCGTTCCCTCGTGCGGGTGACACGGTTTTCCACAGGTGGGCGGTGGTGCACAGCGCTCAGCGGGTCCGGCTCGGCGGAGGCAGTCTGACTGCAGCCGTACGGGACGGGCCCGTACGCGTTTCCGTCCGGCCTCGCGGGGCCGGGTCAGGGAGGGACGAGCGATGAACGACACCACGATCTGCGCGGTCGGCAATGTGGCGACCCAGCCGATCTACCGGGATCTGGCGACGGGACCCTCGGCGCGGTTCCGGCTGGCGGTGACCACGCGGTACTTCGACCGTGAGAAGAGCGTGTGGACGGACGGACACACCAGCTTCTACACGGTGTGGGCCAACCGCCAACTGGCCACGAACGTGGCGGCGTCGCTGTCGGTCGGCGACCCCGTCGTCGTCCAGGGCCGGCTGAAGGTGCGGACGGACGTGCGCGAGGGCCAGCCGAACCGGTCCTCGGCGGACATCGACGCCCTGGCGATCGGCCATGACCTGGCGCGCGGCACCTCGGCCTTCCGCCGGGCCAACAGGCAGGAGGCGACGGCCTCTCCGCCCCGCCCCGAGCCCAACTGGGAGACGCCGGAAGAGGATTCGGCACCGGATTCCCCCGCACCGGGTCGGAAGCGGTCCGGCCAACCGCGCGCGGAGCCCGCCATGGTGACGTGATGTCAGTGAATGCCCGCTGATGGGTCAGACTGCGGCTTATCGATGAATGCGCTCCGAAAGACCCGGTGGATTTGTCGATAAGCCCTGCTCGCAGGCGATCTTGGGGATAACGATTCCGAGTCGGATCGGTTATCCGATGACCCGACCGGGGAGGGCGGTGCGCGCGCGTCCCTAGGATGCCGGGCATGGCTCGGGCACAGTTCCCGGCGCTCTGATGGTGCTGGTGGGACCGCACCCCTACGTCGACGGGTCCTGCTCGAAGGGGAATTCCGTGTCATCTGCGTTGTCTGTTTTCTCCGCGCTGTCCCTGCGCGGCCGGGGCGTCGCGCGTCTCGTCGCCGCGACCTGGGCGTGCGGGCTCGTCGCCGCCGGAGTGCTGGCCACCGCGGGCCCGGCCGTCGCCGACGAGACACCGCAGACCCAGGGCGGGGCGACGGCCACGATAGGCGGGCTGAAGACGTACGGCGCGGCCGTGATCCACGACGGAAGCGGCAGCGATGTGCAGGTCTCCGCGGGCCTGTTCGAGATGTCCGTGGACGGCGGCGGCACCCTCCAGACCTACTGCGTCGACCTCCGCAACCCCACCCAGCGGGACGCCAAGTACCACGAGACCGCGTGGAGCGGGACCTCGCTGGGCGCCAACAGGAGCGCGGGCAAGATCCGTTGGATCCTGGAGAACTCCTACCCGCAGGTGAACGACCTGGCGGCGCTCTCCGCGAAGGCCGGCACCAAGGGCCTGACCGAGAGCGACGCGGCGGCCGGCACCCAGGTGGCCATCTGGCGCTATTCGGACGGCGCCGACGTCGACGCGGTCGACCCGCAGGCCGAGAAGCTCGCGGACTACCTGGAGAAGAGCGCGCGGAGCGTGGCGGAGCCGCAGGCCTCGCTGACCCTCGAACCGCCCGCCGTCTCCGGCCACCCCGGCGAGCGACTCGGCCCGGTGACGGTGCACACGAACGCGAGCGGGGTGACGGTCGCGCCGCCCGCCGACGCCGCGACGACCGGGGTGCGGATTGTCGACAAGGACGGCAAGGCCGTCACCTCCGCGACGGACGGCAGCCAGGTCTTCTTCGACGTACCGGAGGACGCGGCGGACGGATCGGGCGAGCTGACCGTGCAGGCGTCCACGACCGTGCCGGTCGGCCGGGCCTTCACCTCCGAGAGCAGAAGCCAGACGCAGATCCTCGCCGGTTCCAGCGAGTCGACGGTCGGCGCGGTCGCGAGCGCGGACTGGGCGCAGACCGGTGCCATACCGGCGCTGTCGGCGCAGAAGAACTGCGCCAAGGGGGGCGTGGACGTCACCGCGGCCAACAAGGGCGACGAGACGTTCACCTTCGAGCTGCTGGGTGTCGAGCACGGCATCGACGCCGGGACCACCCAGACGGTGACGATTCCGCTCCAGGAGGACCAGGCGTACGACTTCACGATCACGGCGCCGAACGGCTACGACAAGCGGTTCACCGGGGTCCTCGACTGCCGGACCCAGAGCGACGCGGGCGGTGCCGTGACGCAGACGCTCAGCGAGCCGAGCCCGGCGACGGTCGGCGGCACCGCCGTCGACACCAACCTCGCCGAGACCGGCGGCTCCGGCATCACCCCGATGATCACGGTCCTCGCCCTCGGCCTGGTCGGCATCGGCGCCACGACCCTGGTCCTGCTGCGCGACCGCAGGCCGAACCAGGGCTGACGGCCCACACCCCCGGCTCCCGGAGCGCGTCGACACCGCAGTGCAACCGTCGGCGGGCCCGGGAGGTCGTACCCGCCATGACCGAACCACGCGCACACCCCGGCCTGGAGCTGTCGCCCGGTCCCGGTGCCCTCACCGCGGCGGGCCTGGGGAGCCTGGCGACGGCCGCCCTGGCGGGCTGGAGCGACCTCCTGATGGTCGTCGGGGGCCATGTGGTCCCCGGCTGGGGCGCGAGCGCGGTCGTCCTGGGCCTCGCGCTCGTCCTATGGTGGATCTTCCTCCGGGCGGCCCGCCGGGAGGCGGCGCTGCGGCTCGCGGGGACGCCGGCCGGGTGGGTGCGGCCGGTGAGCCATGTGCTGATCGTCGTGGCGGTGTCCGGCATCGCGTGGGGAGCGCTGGCCGATCTGACCTGGACCGCGCGCTACCACGTGCTGCGCCCCACCGGCCCCGGCGGCTGCACCGTCGTCGTACGGGAGTCCACGTTCCTCCAGGCCTCCGGCGGCCAGGCCTACGCGGTGGGCCGCAGTGGCCTGGCGCTCGGCGAGGCGGGGTCGTGGACGGTCGACGACGGGTACCGGCCCGTCGAGCGAGGCACCTACGAACTGACCTGGCGGCGGGACGGCGGCCGGCTGGACATCGAGGGCATGCGAACCGACCCGGTGATGAGTGGAGGAGGGGCCGACATCGACTGCTGGTGGTGAGGTGAACGCCCACGGTCACCCGGCCCGGCGCCGGGGGCTGCCGAAGCCCCAGCTCACAGCCCCCCGCCCATACGCGTTTCCCCCCAGGGGCAGCGGTCAGGCAAGATGGTTAGGTCTGCCCACTCCAGATTTCAAGCTGCCGGACGGTTTCTCTTGGCTGAGTACATCTACACCATGCGCAAGACGCGCAAGGCGCACGGCGACAAGGTCATCCTTGACGACGTGACGCTGAGCTTCCTGCCCGGCGCGAAGATCGGTGTGGTCGGGCCGAACGGTGCCGGTAAGTCCACCGTTCTCAAGATCATGGCGGGCCTCGAACAGCCCTCGAACGGCGACGCGTTCCTGACTCCCGGTTTCAGCGTCGGCATCCTCATGCAGGAGCCGGAGCTGGACGAGACGAAGACGGTCCTGGAGAACGTCCAGGACGGCGCCGCCGAGATCATGGGCAAGCTCAAGCGCTTCAACGAGGTCGCCGAGCTGATGGCGACCGACTACTCGGACGCCCTGATGGACGAGATGGGCAAGCTCCAGGAAGACCTGGACCATGCCGACGCCTGGGACCTCGACGGGCAGCTGGAGCAGGCCATGGACGCCCTGGGCTGCCCGCCCGGCGACTGGCCGGTCGTCAACCTCTCCGGCGGTGAGAAGCGCCGCGTCGCGCTCTGCAAGCTGCTGATCGAGGCCCCGGACCTGCTCCTCCTCGACGAGCCCACCAACCACCTCGACGCCGAGTCGGTGAACTGGCTGGAGCAGCACCTCACGAAGTACGCGGGCGCCGTCGTCGCCGTGACGCACGACCGGTACTTCCTGAACAACGTCGCCGAGTGGATCCTCGAACTGGACCGCGGCCGCGCGATCCCCTACGAGGGCAACTACTCCACGTACCTCGACAAGAAGGCCGCCCGCCTCAAGGTCGAGGGCCGCAAGGACGAGAAGCGCGCCAAGCGGCTCAAGGAAGAGCTGGAGTGGGTCCGGTCCAACGCCAAGGGCCGGCAGACCAAGTCCAAGGCCCGTCTCGCCCGTTACGAGGAGATGGCGGCCGAGGCCGACAAGATGCGGAAGCTGGACTTCGAGGAGATCCAGATCCCGCCGGGCCCGCGCCTCGGCTCCATCGTCGTCGAGGTCGCGAACCTCTCCAAGGCGTTCGGCGACAAGGTCCTCATCGACGACCTCAGCTTCACGCTCCCGCGCAACGGCATCGTCGGGGTCATCGGCCCGAACGGCGCCGGCAAGACCACGCTGTTCAAGATGATCCAGGGCCTTGAGACCCCGGACTCCGGCTCCATCAAGGTCGGCGACACCGTCAAGATCAGTTACGTCGACCAGAGCCGCGCCAACATCGATCCCAAGAAGACGCTGTGGGCCGTCGTCTCCGACGAGCTCGACTACATCAACGTCGGCCAGGTCGAGATGCCGTCGCGAGCCTATGTGTCCGCCTTCGGCTTCAAGGGCCCGGACCAGCAGAAGCCGGCCGGTGTCCTCTCCGGTGGTGAGCGCAACCGCCTGAACCTGGCGCTGACCCTCAAGGAGGGCGGCAACCTGCTGCTCCTCGACGAGCCCACCAACGACCTCGACGTGGAGACCCTGTCGTCGCTGGAGAACGCGCTGCTCGAGTTCCCCGGTGCGGCCGTGGTCATCTCCCACGACCGCTGGTTCCTGGACCGGGTCGCGACGCACATCCTCGCGTACGAGGGTGAGTCGAAGTGGTACTGGTTCGAGGGCAACTTCGAGTCGTACGAGAAGAACAAGGTCGAGCGGCTCGGCGCGGACGCGGCTCGTCCGCACCGTGCCACCTACAAGAAGCTGACCCGGGGCTGATCTTCTTGCGCCACATCTACCGCTGCCCGCTGCGCTGGGCGGACATGGACGCGTACGGCCACGTCAACAACGTGGTCTTCCTCCGGTACCTGGAGGAAGCCCGTATCGACTTCCTGTTCCGCCCGGAGAAGGACTTCCAGCAGGGTTCGGTGGTGTCGCGCCACGAGATCGACTACAAACGCCAGCTCGTCCACCGGCACACCCCCGTGGACATCGAGCTGTGGATCACCGAGATCAGGGCGGCGTCCTTCACCATCACCTACGAGGTGAAGGACGGCGACCAGATCTACGTCCGGGCCTCCACGGTCGTCGTGCCCTTCGACTTCGAGGCACAGCGACCGCGCCGGATCACCGCCGAGGAACGCGAGTTCCTGGAGGAGTACCGGGACGACGACGAGGAGGAGGCCGTCGCAGCATGACGGTTCTCCACCTCGCCGACGAAGGGGAGGCGGCGGATCTCGCGGCCTTCCTCTCCCGGCTGATCCACTACGACCGCGCCGCCGCCGTCCGCCTCCAGGCGGCCGGCACGGCCCTCGCGGTCTTCGGCCGCCCGCCGTCCTTCGAGGTCCTCGCCATCCGCGCGGTGCGCCTGGCCAAGCCCTACGAGGACGGCCTCGACGTCACGCTCGACGTGACCGTCTCCGCCGGTGAACTCCTGGAATCCCTCGACGAGTCGGCGGCCACGGCCGGGGTGCCGGCCGCGGTGACCGGCCCGCCGTGGGCCGGGGTACTGCCCCCGCGCGGCGGCTGGACCCCCGAGTCCGGGCTGCCGGGCCCGCAGGCACTGCGCGGGATGATCGCGGCCGGAGTCGCCGAATTCCGGTCCCGTACGCAGGAGTTGGACCCGCAGGGCCGCACCCGCACCGAACTCGACCGGATCGGCCGGGAGATCTGGTCCCGCACGGTCGGCGAGACCTCCCTCCCGGTGCGCGCCGTGCACGCGGCGCAGTCGCTCGGATTCCTGCGCCCCGGCGGGGAGTCGGGCCTGTTCTCGTCGGGCGCGTGGCTGCGCCTGCGCACCCCCTACGGCTCGATCGCCGTCCGCAGGGCGGGAGTCGGCGCCCTGGGCGTCAGCGTGCGCTGAGCCGGGTCACCCCTGCCCGCTGTCGTCCGGCCAGACGCCGATGTGGTCCGGCTCCAGTTCCAGGGCCACCCGGTCCCGCATGTGCAGCGTCTCCGTGTACTCGGCGGGGAGCTGAAGCCGCCCCGCCCGGTCCAGCATCGCGTACTCCCGCGCCACGACCGTCTCGTGGCCCGTCGTCGCGTCGACCTCGCTGCGCCGCAGGACCTCGGTGGAGGTGCGGCCGTCGCGGATGGCGACCGTGCGGCGGACCTCGCTCGCCACCGCCTGGTCGTGGGTGACGATGACGATGGTGGTGCCGAGCCGTTCGTTGGCGGTGCGGAACGCGGCGAAGACCTGTTCGGCGGTGTGGGAGTCGAGTTCGCCGGTGGGTTCGTCGGCGAGCAGGACGGCCGGGGCGTTGGCGAGGGCCACCCCGATCGCCACCCGCTGCTGCTGTCCGCCCGACAGCTCGCGCGGACGCCGGTCGCGGCAGTCGGCGATCTCCAGCAACTCCAGCAGTTCCAGGGCGCGTTCGGCCTTCGCCCGGCGCCCGGAACGACGGCCGGACAACTGCATGGGCAGGGCGATGTTCTGAGCCGCCGTCAGATAGGGCAGCAGATTGCGGGAGGTCTGCTGCCAGACGAACCCGACGACCTCACGGCGGTAGGCGAGCCGGTCCTTCGCGGCCATCGCCAGCAGGTCCCGCCCGGCGACCCGGGCCGCGCCGGCGGTGGGCGTGTCCAGCCCGGCCAGGATGTTCATCAGCGTCGACTTGCCGCTGCCCGAGGCTCCCACCAGAGCCATCAACTCGCCCTCCCTGACGAGGAGATCGAGCCCCTGGAGCGCCTGCACCTCGACCCCGTCGGCGGTGAAGATCCGGACCAGCCGGTCGCAGGTGATGAGCGCGTCATGCCCGTAGGCGGGCCGCTCCCTGCGCTCGGCGGCGCGGTCGGCCAGGTCGGCGAGGGTGGGGTTCGTGGTCATCGACGCTCTCCTCGGTCACAACTGCCCTCGACGTACACCGTGCCGCTACGAGTCATCGCGCGTCCCCCGCTCTCAGCTCCCGTACGGACCCCCGCCGTCCGGACCACCACGCCTGCACCCCGGCGACCCCCACCGCCACCACCAGCACCCCGAGCGCGGGGACGGTCAGCGACACCGGGTCGGTCCTCAGGTGGGCCTCCCCGAGCGGGCTCTGCGCCGACGCCAGGGCCACCGAGGTCAGGTCGACGCCCGGCGCGAGCAGCCGGATCGTCGCCCAGCCGGTGAGCGCGCCGCCCGCCGCCGCCAGCAGCGCCTGCGGCAGCGACTCCAGGATGAGCAGGCGGCGGCCCTGGGCCCGGGTGAGCCCCATCGTGCGCAGGCGGGCCAGGAGCGCGGCGCGTTCCGGCGCGGCCCGCAGCAGGGACAGCAGGAGGGCGAGGACGGCGTAACCGGCGCCCGCCGCCACCGCCGCCGTGTAGACGCGCCCGGCGCCGGACTGGAGGGGCGAGTCGACGTACCGGGCGCGCTGCTCGGCGCGGACCGTGACACCGGCCGCGCTCCCGGCCGCCGAGCGCAGCGCGGCCCCGCTCACCCGGGCGCCGGTCACCAGCAGCGAGGTCGGCCGGGCCGCCGTACCGGGCAGTCCGGTGCGGTCGACGACGAGGAAGTCGGCGCCGGACAGGGCCGGGGTGGCGTCCCGGACGAGCACGATCCGTACGGTGACCGCGCTGGTGTCCGGCAGCCGGACGAGGAAGGGGCGGGTGCCGTACGCGCTCGCGACGGAGGGTGAGGCGAGCGCCGGGAGGACGGCATCCGAGCGCGCGGGACGTCTCAACTGGCCCTGGGGGAAGGCGCCCAGGCCGGTGCGGCTCGCCAACTCGCCGTAGGCGGCGGGGTCCGCGCCCACCAGCGGGACCGCCTCCAGGCCGTCCAGGGGCTTCGCGTCGTCGGTGATGCTCACCTCGGCGAGACCGCGCACGCCCGGCAACCGCCGTATCCGGTCGGGCAGTCGGGACGGCAGGGGTGCGGTCGCGTCCAGGCGGGCGTCCGCGCCGACGGAGAGCAGGGCCGCGTGGTCGCGGGCGTCGCTCACCCCGGCGAGGACCGAGCCGCCGAACGCGGCCGTGGTGAGCGCGGTGAGCAGGGCCAGCAGCGGCAGGACCGCGGAGGCGGACGTACGGCCCGCGCGGGCCAGCGACAGATGGGCCACCACGCCCCGCAGCCGGCCGGCCGGGCGGGTCAGCCCGCGGAGCAGGAACGGGTACCCGCGCACCAGCACCAGCGCCGCGATCACGCCCATCAACACCGGTGCCAGCGACACCAGTTGGTTGCCCGCCGCGCCGGACGTGCCGCTTCTGCGCAGGGCCTCCACCGCGCCGGCCGCCGGCACCAGCAGGGTGAGTTCGGCGACCGTGCGGCGCCGGGACGGGCGCAGGGTGGTCACGTCCTCGCGCGGGCCGTGGACGCGTACGGTCCGATGGGTGAGCGCGGCGCGCACCGGGAGCGCGGCGGACGCGACGAGGGTGACCGCGAGGGCCGCCCAGAGGGCGTGGCCGGCGCGCCCGGCCGGGACGGCCAGCAGCGCCACCGTCAGGCCGACCGCCCCCGCCGGTACGGCGATCACCGCGGTCTCGGCGAACAGCCGGGCGGTGAGGCCGCGCAGGGAGGCGCCCCGGGCGCGCAGCAGGGCGAGTTCGGTGCGGCGGCGGTCCGCGGCGAGGGCGCCCGTCATGAGCAGCACCACGACGGCGACCGTGCCGGTGCCGAAGGCCGCGACGGCCGTCAACGGCCGCACTCCGGAGCGGAGTTGACCGAAGCTGGTGAACACGTCGTCGAGGCCGGTGCTCACGTCGGTGTCGGGAGTCGTGTAGGTGCGGGCCAGTTGGAGGCCGGGCCCCGATTCGAGCGCGGCGACCGCGGTCCTCAGACGGTCCAGGTCGTGGGCGTGCAGGGCGGCCGGGTCCGGGGCCAACTGCCAGTACGGCACCGGCGCCGCGGTCGTGCCCAGGAGGGCCGGGGCCGCGTCCGGGGCCAGCAGCAGCGCGCCGAGCCAGTACTTCGGGCGGTCCGGTGTCGGCAGGGCCACCAGGGTCGGGGTGCGCAGCAGGGGCTGGGTCGACCAGTAGGCGCCGCCGGGGTCGCGCGGGGTGAGGATGCCGGTGACGCGCACGGCGAGCGGGGCGCGCTCCTCGCCGGGCACGTGGATCACCGCACCCACCGTGATGTGCAGGGCGTCGGCGGTCGCCGCGGTGACGGCGGCCTCCACCTCCGGCGTCCGCGCGGTGACCTGACCGGAGGCGCGGGGCAACCGGCCCTGCCGTACGGTCGCGTGTCCCGCGAGGTCGCTCTGGGTGGCCGGATGGACGTGCGCGGGCAGGCCGTTCGGCCGCGGTATCCATGCGTCCGGCACGGCCGGGTCGTCCGTCGGGCGCACACCGTACGCGGACTGGGCCGGGTCGACGACCAGGGGGCGGCCGGCCACGGTGCGGACGCGGTCGTAGCGCGAGCGCAGCGTGCCGGGGCGCAGGTCCGCCTCCCGCTGGTCCTCCGGGAGCGTCAAGTCGGCCTGTTGGCCGAAGAGTTGGAAGGAGGTCTTGCCCGGTCCCGCCTGCCGCGCGGCCTCCCGCAGCCCGGCGTCCTCGTACCGGTCGAGCACGCGCGGGAACGCGGCGGCCAGACACGCGGTCACCGCGACCAGTAGCGCCAGCGCCCATGCCGTACCCGGGGCGGAGCGCAGGCGGGTGCGGAGCCAGGGGGCGGTCACCGGAACGCCGGAACCCCCGGTCCCCGGCACGCCCCCGGCGCTCGCGTCCGCCATCTCACTCACCCCCCTGCTCGCGGAGCGAGGTCGCCGGATCGGCCCGCCGCAGCGCCAGCGCCGCCGTCACGATCAGCGGTGTCACCGACACCGCCACCAGCAGCAACGCCACCCGGGAGAGCGGCAGTTCGACCAGAACACGCGGTACCGGACGGGTCGCCTGGGCCGTGAGGACGATCAGGGGGATCACCGCGCGGGTCAGCACGGCGCCGAGGGCCGTGCCCACCACGAGGGCCAGCGCGACCAGGACGCCCTGCTCGGCGGCGATCGTCCGGGCCAGCTGGCGGCGCGGGGCGCCCAGCGCCCGCAGGACGGCGAACTCGGCGCCGCGCTCCCGCAGCGACCCCGCCGCGCTCACCGCGAAGCCGACCGCCGCGAGCGCCGCCGCCACCAGCGCCGCCGCGGCGAACGCCGCCTCGGGCCCGGCGCCGAACGGGTCGTCGCGCAGCTCCTGGGCGATCTCCTCGCGCACCACGACCTCCGTGGGATCGACATCGGGCAGCGCCCGCACCGCCGCGGCCACCGCCGCCGCGTCACCCGGCGCCGTCCGCAGCCACCACTCGGTGGGCGTCACCCCGGAGACGTAGCGGGCCGCCAACACCCGGTTCACGGACCGGAGATCGACCAGCAGCGCACCCCCGTCCTGCGCGCCCGACGCACCCGCGTCGCCGGTCGTGGGCAGTCCGCGCACCGCCGCCACGATCCGCACCGGCAGGTTCTCCCCGCCGAGGGTCACCTGCACCCGCTGCCCGGTGTGCGCGCCCGCCGAGGTCAGGTAGCGGTCGGTGGCGACGGCCGTGATCGCGGGCGGCGCGGGCTGCACGGCCTGGAGGCGCACCGTGACGTCGGAGACCGTCCAGATGTCCTTGCCCGGGATGTATCCCGTGCCGTAGTCGACGGTCAGGGGCTTCGTCGAAGTCACCTTCGGGGTGGGCGGGTTGGAACGCGAGCCGTACGACTCACTGGCCGCCGCCCGCCCCTTCCAGGCGGTGGGCAGCGGCAGCGCCCGGACCGTTCCCCGGGCGTCCGTGGCGCTCAGCCCGCCGACCGTGAGCCGGTGTCGGGAGGAGCGTTCGCCCGGCTGGGGCAGGTCGAGCTGGAGTCCGGTGAGGGTCAGCGGTCCCGGTGACGCGGAGACGTCCGCCGTCAGGTCGTACTGCCGCCCGTCGGTGGGGAGTTGGCCGAGTGGCTGCTGGTACGGGGTGCCGTAGCGGTCCTCGACCGTGGCGGTGACGTCGGCCGCGGTCCGCGGGCCCGTGCCGCTGATGGCCGCCCGCAGCGTCACGGTCCTGGTTCCCGCCGGGATCTCACCGCCCACCGTGCGTCCCGCCGGTCCCAGGCCGGCCAGCAGCGCATCGGCGGAGTGTCCCGGCACCAGGTCCCCGCGGATCAGGACCGCGTCCGACGCGTGGGCCGTGTCCAGGGCCAGGACGGTCGCCGTGCGGTCGCCGGAGAGGGACTGGGAGGTGCGGACGGCGGGGGCGGCCTCCCGTACGCCGGGCAGACCGGCGTAGGCCTCCGTGCGGCCCAACCCGCCCCCGCCGGCGGCCAGTACGCGCACCGGCACCCCGGCCCGGAAGTCGGCCTGGTCGCTCTGCGAGCGGTTCCACGAGGCGCTCTGCCCGATGGCGAGCATGCCCAGCGCCAGGGCGAGCACCAGCAGCAGCACCGGTCCGGCGCCGCGCATCGGACGGCGGCTGAACTGCCAGCCCGCCAGCGCCGCCGGCAGCCCCCGGCCGGCGGCGGCCCGGCGCTCGGCCAGCCGCGCCACCGGCGGCAGCAGCCGCAGCGTCAGGACCGTGCCCGCGAGAAGGGCGAGGGCCGGGGCCGCGACCAGCAGGGGGTCCACGCCCAGGGTCCCGGAGGTGTCGGTGCTGACGGCGCCCGAGGTCTGCCGGTTCAGCTGCCAGTAGGCGACCCCGGCCACCACCAGCAGGCCGAGGTCCGCGCCCGCGCGCAGCGGAGCGGGCACCGCGCGGGCCCGGCCGCCCTCGAAGGACGAGGTGAGGGCGGGCAGCATCACCGCGAGCGCGCAGCCCAGAGCCACGGCCGCCGCGACCGGCCAGACCTCCGCCCGGCCGCCCGCCGGAGTGTCCAGGTGCAGCCCGATGCGGGCCAACGCGCCGTGTCCGGCGAGGAGTTGGGTGAGCGGTCCGGCGAGCAGCGGGGCGAGGGCCGTGGCCGGCAGGGCGAGCAGCAGCGCTTCCGCCGCCGACAGCGCCGCGAGCCGCGCCCGCGAACCCCCGCGGGCCCGCAACAACCGGCTCTCGCCCGCCCGTTCGGTGCTCAGCAGCCGGGCCACCAGCAGCAGCGCGTAGCCCGCGAGCAGCGCGAGCTGGAGCGCGACGATCAGCAGGGTGGAGCGGGAGACGAGCAGCGAGCGGTCCAGCCGGTCGAGCACCTCCGGCAGCGAGGTCGTCGCGGCCGTGACTCCCTTGAGCGCACGCCCTGTCCGCAGCGCGGTACTGCCCGCCCCGGCGCTCTCCCGCAGGGCGCCGATCCGCCCGGTCGTCAGCGTGGAGAAGTCGGCCGACGCGAGCCACGCGGACGGCCCGGCGGTCAGCCGCCCGCCGGTGAGGGCCGAGGGGTCGGCGAGCAGCGGGCCGTAGGTCGTGAAACCGGCCGTGCTGAGGCCGCGCCCGCGCAGATCGTCGAGGAGCCAGTAGGCGCCGCTCGCGTCGGCGGGCCGGTAGACGCCGGTGACGAGGATGTGCGCCGCGGGCCCGCCGAGCCGGTCGGCGAGGGCGAGGCGGCTCCCCGGTCTCACCCCGAGCCCCTCGGCGGCCGTACGGGGCAGCGCGACCTCGACGTCCCCGGAGGCGGCGGCGCGCGGGAAGCGGCCCGAGACCAGCCGCACCTGCGTCCGGTCCAGCGCCCCGAAGAACGTGAGATCCGGGTCCCCGGACCGCGCGGCGGGCGGCTGCAGCGAGCGCGGCAGGGCGTAGGGGCCCGAGAGCACCAACGTCCGGACGGTGACCGGCAGTTGGTCGAAGGTACGCTCGGCGGCCTGCCGTACGGCGCGGTCGGCGGCGGTGCGCCCGGCGGCCGGGACGTCGGCCTTGACGACCAGCGAGGTGTCGGGGGCGTCGCGGGGATCGTTCAGGGAGTTCTGGAGCGCCGCGTCGCCGATCGCGCCCGAGTACGCGGTGAGCGTCGTCAGGACCGCGGTCGTCAGCAGGACGGTGAGCAGCGCGGCGGCGAGCAGCAGCCGGTGCGCCCGCGCGCGTACCAGGACGAACCCCACCCGGCCCCCCGCCGTAGTCCGGAACTCTTCCGGCGATGCTGTCAGAGGGGACCGGCCGCGAGTAACCGGTTGTGGGCACTGCTTGATCGGATCGTGACCGGATTCCGACGTCGGACGACCGGAATCCGACGTTCAGTGAACGGTGGTCAGCCCGGTGTGTTCACCATCGAGGCGGCGGCGTACGTCAGGTAGTTCCACAGCGTGTGCTCGTGCTCCTCGGACAGGCCGAGTTCGTCGACGGCGACGCGCATGTGCGCCAGCCAGGCGTCGTGCGCGGCCCGGTCCACCTGGAAGGGGGCGTGGCGCATGCGCAGCCGCGGATGGCCGCGGTTGTCGCTGTACGTCGTCGGGCCGCCCCAGTACTGCATCAGGAACAGGGCGAACCGCTCCTCGGCGGGGCCCAGGTCCTCCTCCGGGTACATGGGCCGCAGCAGCGGGTCCCCGGCGACGCCCTCGTAGAAACGGTGGACCAGCCGGCGGAAGGTCTTCTCCCCGCCGACCTGCTCGTAGAAGGTCTGCTCCTGAAGCGTGCCGCGCCGAATCTCTTTCACGCTCCCATGGTCTCAGACCCGGCGGCCGACGACTTGAGGCCTAGGACCACTCGCCCCGCGGCCCGTACGGCAGGACAGTGGACGTATGGGCGCGCACGCTCTCGACAAGGACCTCGACGCCGTCGCCGACTCCGCGCGGGCGGAACTGGTGCGGGAGATCGGACGGAGCGGCGCGTTCGACACGGACCCCCGGTGGCGGGCGGTGTTCGCGGCGGTGCCCCGGCACCTGTTCGTGCCGTACTACTACGCCGGTTCCGCGGACGGCCGCGGACAGGACCGGCTGTGGCGCGACAGCCCCGACCCGCACATCCGCGAACGCTGGCTGCGCGGGGTCTACGCCGACGGCCCGCTCGCCACCCGGCTCCGCGACGGCGAGCTGCTGTCCTCCAGCAGCCAGCCCTCACTGATGGCACGGATGCTGGCCGAACTCCGGGTCACGGACGGCGACCGCGTCCTGGAGATCGGCGCGGGCACCGGCTACAACGCGGCCCTGCTCGCCCACCGGCTCGGTGACGACCACGTCACCACCGTCGACCTGGAACCCGAGATCACCGACTCCGCCCGCGCCCACCTCGCCGACGCCGGCCACCACCCCGCCGTCGTCACCGGCGACGGCACCCGCGGAGTCCCCGAACACGCCCCCTACGACCGTGTCATCGCCACCTGCGCGCTGCCCACGATCCCCCTGGCCTGGCTTGCCCAGTGCACCCCGGGCGCCCGCATCCTCGCTCCTCTGGCCACCGGTCTGATCACCCTCACCGTCCACGACGGGACCCACGCGGAGGGCCCCTTCCTGGACACGGCGGCCTACTTCGTCCCCCTGCGCGGCACCGGACCGACACCACAGGGCGAGATCCCCCACCACCCCGGCGACGACGAACGCCTCCGCTTCCTGCTGACCCTCACCCACGGCGTCCTCGACCCGGGGGAGGCCCGGGACCTGTGGGAGCGCGAGGGCAGACCCGGCCGGGAGCGCTACGGCGTGACGGTCACCGGCGAAGGGGCGTGGGCATGGCTGGACGATCCGGAGACCCCCCACACCTGGCCGCTCCCTTAGGCGCACGGCCCCGCAAGGGGCGTGGGGAACTGCGCGCCCAGCGCGAACGGCTCAGCAGTCGACGAACAACGCGGCGGACCCGTGTCTCAACCCCGCCGCACGGTGATCGTCGTCCACGCTCCCACGTGCACCCGGTCCCCGTCCTGCAACGGCACCGGCACGAAGGGCTGGATCGGCTCCTCGCCCCCGTTGACCGTCGTCCCGTTGGTCGAGTTCTGGTCGACGACGGCCCAACTGCCGTCCGGCTGCTGCACCAGCACCGCGTGCTGATGCGAGACCCCCGGGTCCTCCGGCGGCACCGACAGATCGATGTCGGGGGATTCCCCGGTGGAGTGGCGCCGACGCCCGATGGTGATCTGGTTCCCGGTCAACTGCCGCTGCTGCTCAGGGGAGTACGCGGGCAGATTGAGCCCCGCGGCCTCCGGCCCCGAACGCTGCATCATCGCCATGAAGTACTCGCGGTCGGGCCCGATCGTCGCCAGCCAGGTGGTCGGCTGCTGCTGGTACGCGGGCCGTCCGGGCGGCGCCTGGGTGGAACCGGGCTGCGGATAGCCGTAGCCACCACCCTGACCGGGACCGCCGGGTCCGCCGGGTCCGCCTTGGCCGCCGGGACCACCCGGGGATCCGGGAGTCGGCGGGGAGATCACCCAGTCGTCGTCACCGCCGCCGAAGGGCGAGCCGCCCTGCTGCGGACGGTTCGTCTCCTGCGGGAACCCGGGCGGGGCCGGCGGCGCGGACTGCTGGAACGCCTGCGGGGCGCCGCTCGTCCGGCCGGGGCCCGAGGGCGGGGTCGGGCCAGGAGGCGGCGGGACCTGCCGGGAGGGGTCGGGGCCGCCGAAGTTCGGGGGGCCCTGCGGGTTCGAGGGCTCGTTGCCGAACGGTCCGGGCGGGCCCTGCCGCTCACCGCCGAAGGCGCCGGGCCGGCCGCCGCCGAACTCGTTCTGTCCGGGGCGCTCGTTGCCGAACGGGCCACCGCCGCCGGGGGACTGCTCGTTGCCGAAGGCTCCGGGCCGGCCGGACGCCTCGTTGCCGAAGGGCGGTCGCGGGGGACCGGACGCCTCGTTGTTGCCGAACGGGGGCCGCGGGGGACCGGACGGGTCGTTGGCGCCGAAGGCGTTGCCGCCCTGGCGCTCGCCGCCGAAGCCCTGCGCACCGGGGCCGCCCGGGTTGCGCGGGCCGCCGGGCCCGCCCTGCCGGTCGTTGCCGTAGCCCTGCGGGCCGGGGCCACCGGGGCCACCGGGGCCGCCCTGCCGGTCGTTGCCGTAGCCCTGCGCACCGGGATTTCCGGGACGCCCCGAGGGTTCGCCGCCGAACGGGGGTATGGGCTCGGCGGGCCGGTTCATCCGTGACGGCCGCGATCCCTGGTACTCGTAGGAGTCACCGCCGTACGTCGGACCGGGACCGGCACCAGGGCCCGCGCCGGGACCGGGCGGCTGCTGGAAGCGGGCCGCCGGGCTCGGGCCGGGGGAGGTGGGGCGCGGCGCGGCCGGGGTGTACGACGTCGCCGTGTTCGTGAGGAAGTTCCACCGGCACTCCTCGCAGAACGGCGCACCGCCCTCACGGGGCGTACGGCACTGCGGGCACAGCTCCGCCTCGGCGGCCGGGGTGCGGCCGGGCGCGGGCGGTGGGAAGCCGTAGCCGCCGCCGGGGGGCGGGGGAGGGGGCGGGGGTACGGCACCGGCCATGCGGTGACCGCAGACCTCGCACCAGTCGTCGGAACCCGACTGGTGTCCGTTCGGGCAGGTCGGCATGTCGGCGCGTCCCCCTTTCGCACAGGGTCGTTCTCGGTCTCACGGAGTCGTGCTTGCTAGGTCACTTCTTTACACGAACAGTCTTTGTGGACCGGGTCTCGAGAGTCATCTCGTCGGCCTCCGCGACCTTCGCCTTCAGTCGCACAGTACCCGCCGCGGCATCGACCACGTCCACCACCTTCGCAAGCAGTTTCGCAGTATCCGCGTTTCCGGAGACGCTGGCGAGCTGAACGGCCCGTCCCAGTTTGGCCGTTGCTCCGTCGACATCTCCCGATTTGCGGAGATCGAGCCCTTGTTGGATGACTTGTGCCAGTTCGGCCTGGCCGGTGTAGTGCGCGACCTGGGGGTTGATGGACGTGGAGGCCACCATGTCGTCGGTCCACACGGCCTTCACCAGCCCCTGGGCGCCCAAGTTGTGGAAACTTCCGTCGGGTTGCGGGACGACCAGCGAGACCCGGGCGGCCAGCATCTCCTGGCCGATCCCGGCCTCCGGGACCTCGACGCACACGTGGTAGTCACGTGACTCGTCTCCCCAGGACCCGGTGGGATAGTCCCCGGCACGGGGGCCCGCCTCGGTGCGCCGGTCGGTCAACTCCTCGACTCTGGGCGCTACTTGCTTGACGAACTTGATGGTCGTGCCCACCGGCGTCCACAGCCGCAGCGCGACGTCCGCGACCTCCTTGCCCATCGCCGTCTCCATCATCCTGGTGAAGTCGTCGGCGAGGTGCGCCGGGTCGGCGACGATGTCGGCGGTGCCGAGCAGCGCCGAGGCGATCCCTGTGACTTCTTTCACTTCCCAGTCGGTGCCGACGCCCCGTGCGTCACAGGTGAACCGTCCGGCGCAGGAGTCGAGCGCGGCCTTCAGGTCCTCCGGCGCCTCGTGCTCGTTGCGGCCGTCGGTCAGCAGGATGCCGTGGCGTATGGAGACGTCCGCCGAGGACAGCAGCCGGTCGGCGAGACGCAGCCAGGTGCCGATCGCCGTACCGCCGCCCGCGCTCAGCTTGCGCAGCGCCTGCTTGGCCTGGTCGCGGGTGCGGGCGTCCGCGACCGCGAGCCGGCCGCCGCCCGGGTAGACCTCCTTGGCGACATGCGTGCCGCCGACCACCGCGAAGTGCACCCCGTCCCGCAGGGTGTCGATCGCGGCGGCCGTGGCGTCGCGGGCGTTGCGCATCTTGGTCGGCGGGTAGTCCATCGACCCCGAACAGTCGACCATGATCGCCACGGCCGCGTCCGGGCCCTGTCCCGCCGAGTACAGATGGGGCGCCGCGACCGGGCTCCCGATGGTGCCGCCGCCGGTCGAGGTGACCGTGACGATCGCGTTGACCTCGCGCCCGCCCTCCGGCAGGTACTCGTTCTGGTACACGTCGACCGAGAACTGTGGCACGTTCGACTTCGAGAAATTGGCCATGCCTGCTCTGTTCCCCCTCAAGTGCCCCACCTGACCGGGGCGATGACTATGTGCGGACCGGTCCCCTCCGGTCCGCGCCCATCCCTGTTTGTACGGCCTCAGCCGGATACTGCCCCTTGTGGCGGGGCCGGGAACGGCACGACGGCCACTGTTACGTTGTCGTGGCCCCCGCCGTCCAGCGCGTGACCGACCAGCACCTGGGCGCTGTGCAGCGGACGGACCGCCGCGTCGGCGGGGACGACCTCGGCCATCTCCTCGGCGGACTCCGCGTAGTTCCACAGCCCGTCCGTGCAGACCACCACCACACCGGGGCGGTCCGGCTTGAACGAGGCGGTGTGCGGCTCCAGTTCGTACGCGTCCGCGCCGAGCCAGCCGGTGATCGCGTGGGCGCGCTCGTCGGCGTAGGCCTCCGCCTCGTTCATCAGGCCCGCGGCGACCATCTGGGCCGCCCACGAGTCGTCCTCGGTGAGCCGGGCCGGCGGTGAACTGCGGTCCACCGGGATCCAGTAGGCGCGGCTGTCGCCGACCCAGCCGACGACCAGCAGGGTCGGGGTGACCACGGAGCCGACCAGCGTGCAGGCCGGCGCGTTCTGGTGCGGGGCGTGCTCGCGGGCCGTCGCGGGCTCCTCCGCGAGGGAGTTGACCGCGTGCGAGGCCGCGATGATCGCCTCGTGCATCGCCGCCTGCGGATGCGTGCCCTGCGGCAGCGCGGCCAGCAACGACTCACCGGCCTGCCGCGAGGCCGCCAGCGAGGCCGCGTCGGGCCGCGTCGCCGAGGACACCCCGTCACAGACCACGGCGACCAGCGCGGGCGCCCCGTCCGGCAGCAGGCACTGGCCCACGGCGAAGGCGTCCTCGTTGCGGTGGTGCCGCAGCCCGCGGTCGCTGACCGCCGCCAGCGGGCCCAGGTCCTGCTCCATGTGGTCGCGTTCGCGGGGCTGGGCGTGTCCGCAGTTCTCGCAGTAGCCGTCCGGGTCCACCCGGCCCGAGCGGCAGGCCACGCACACCTTGACGCCCTCGCCCGCGGTCGGCGGATCGGCGGCGACCCGCGGGTCCGGCGCCTGCAGCGGGTAGTCGTCGGGCTCCGGCGGCCGGTCGAACCGTACGCCCGTCGCCGCCGGGACCGGTGAACCGGCGGGCGGCGGCGGGGCGTTGGACGGCAGCGGGGTGCCGCCGGAGTCGGTGCCGGGCAGGTCCGTCGGAAGGTGGACCGTCGGCGAGGTCTCGGAGCTCTCCGGCTGCGGCACCACCGGCCAGTCCACGTCCGCCGCCTCCTCGGGCGCGGGCGGCACCGCGCCGTTCATGGTGAGCGTCGGATGGTCCTCCGGTGGCGCGGGCACGGCGGACAGGTCGTATCCGCAGGCGCCGCAGAAGCGGTCACCCGACTCCAGCGGCTCTTCGCAGCTCGGGCAGGCGGAGAGCTGGGGCATCTGCGACATCAACTACACCCACGTCCGGGGGCGGTAACGGTTGGCACGTTCCACCAGGTCGATCCTCTCCTCGCCGTCCCGTGCCAGCCGGGCCAGCGTGCGGTACGAACGCTCCAGGCCGAAGCGGAGTCCCCGCTCGTCCAGTTCGCTGCCGAGCAGCTCCCGCCGCGTGAGCGGCACGGAACCCCGGCCTCCGGAGAGTATCCAGTCCAGCGCGCAGCCGAGGACCTCGGCCGACAACCGCTCGCGCCTGACCGCGTCCAGACCGTACCCCTCCAGCGCTTCCACCTGCCCGGCGGAGGCCGTCAGATCGTCCAGGAACGGCGTGTCGTCGGGCGCCGCGACCCGCTGCCGAAGCCGCGCCCGTACGGCGGCCACCCGCGCGGCCGTGTAGTGGATCGACGCCTCGGGCACCGACTCCAATGTCCGCACGGCCCCCTGCCGGTCGCCGGTCGCGAGCTGGACGCGGGCCAGCCCGAAGGCCGCGCTCACATAGCTCGGGTCCGTCGACCACACCAGGCGGTAGTACTCGGCCGCGTTGTCCAGCTGGTCCAGCACCTCGGCGCACAGGCCGAGCGCCAGCTTCGGCGCGGGCTCGCCCGGGAAGGCGTCGTAGATCGCGTCGAAGGACAGCGCCGCCGCCTCGTAGTCACGGGTCGCCAGCGCGGCCACGCCGGTGTACCAGACCACCCGCCAGTCGTCGGGCCGCTCGTCCTCCAGCTTCGCCAGGGCGTCCAGCGCGGTGTACGAGTCGCCGTTCTCCAGCCAGGCGCGGATCTGCCGCAGCCGGGTCTCCACGGACGGCGAGGGCGCGGACGCGAGCGCGCCGAGCAGTTCGGCCGCCGCGGTCGCCATCAGGCCCGCCAGGAAGCCCGCGTTCGGATCGCTCGGGTCGACGTGCGGAACGGGCAGGGCGAGCGCCACGGCGGGGGAGTCGACCTCCTTGACCAGACGCGGCGCACCGCCGTCGAGCCCGGCCGGCGCCGGTGCGCCGGGCGGCCGTTCGGCGAGTGCCGTGCCGGTACCGCCCCGTGGGGACCGCTTCGGCGGCCGGCCCGCTCTCGCCCCCAGCGCCGACACGTCACCGGCCAGCACCGGAACCAACTCCGTGTCCGTGACCTTCAGTTCGGGCCCGAACAGGGTGGACAGGGACGGGCGGGCCCGGCCGGTCTGCAGCGAGACGACCTCGCGCAGCACGCCCGTCAGCTGCTCCGCCATCTCCTGCGCGGAGGCGAACCGGCGCGCCGGGTCGGGGTCGGTGGCGCGGACCAGCAGCCGGTAGAACGACTCGTAGCGGCGGAAGACCTCGATGTTGTCCGGGTCGGGCAGGGAGTCCACGAAGACGTTCGTGTAGCCCTGGAAGTCGAAGGTCATCACCGCGAGCGTGCGGGCCACCGTGTACAGGTCGCTCGCCACCGACGGGCCGACCTCCGCGACCTCGGGCGCCTGGTAGCCCACCGTGCCGTAGATGGCCGACTCGTCGTCGTCCATCCTGCGCACCGCGCCCATGTCGATCAGCTTGAGCTGGTCCTCGGTCTGGATCGCGTTGTCGACCTTGAAGTCGCAGTACAGCAGGTTGCGGCTGTGCAGATGGCCGAGCGCCTCCAGGGCCTCGATGCCGTACGCGCAGGCCTGCTCCACCGGCAGCGGATCGCGCTTCCCGCTCTCCGTACGGCGGTCGTTGGCGATCTCCTTGAGGGACTTGCCGCCGACGTACTCCATGACGATGTAGCCGTCGAGCGAGCCCGTCCGCTGGTCCAGGTGCTCCACGAAGTTGTAGATCCGCACGATGTTGGCGTGCTCGATCTCGGCGAGGAAGCGCCGCTCGGAGATCGCCGCCTCCATCGCGTCCTGGTCGCCGGTGTCGAGCAGACCCTTGAGGACCACCCAGCGGTCGGAGACCGCGCGGTCCACGGCGAGATAGACCCAGCCGAGCCCGCCGTGCGCGAGACAGCCCACGACCTCGTACTGGCCGTGCACGATGTCGCCGGCCTCCAGCTTGGGCGAGAACGAGTACGGGTTGCCGCACTTCGTGCAGAAACCCTCCGTGCGCCCCGGGCTCTCCCCACGCGCCCGGCCCACCGGAGCACCGCAGTCCGAGCGCGAGCAGAACCGCTTCCGCTCCGGCACCTCCGGGTTCTCCAGCACCATCTCGCGCGGGTCGGGCCGCGGCACCCCCGGCACCTGCACCAGACCCACGCCGAGCCGGCCGCGGCTGGAGGTCCCCGACGACGAGCCGGAGCTGCGCACCGACACCGAACGGCCCGTCGAGCGGCCCGACTCGGAGCGCGAGAGCCGCCCCGACACCGAGCGCCGCGACTTCGACGACTGCGACGACGTCCGCGAACTGCGGCTGCTGGTACGGGAACTGCCGCTCCCCGACCCCCGCGAGCCCTTGCCGCTGGCCATCCCCGTGGGCGGTGAACTGATCGCCCCGGTCGCCGACACCACCGGCGCGAGACCGCACGTGTCGCAGTACAGCTCGCCGCCGCCGACATCCTCGTACGAGCCCTCGCAGCCCGGCCGTTGACACGTCCGCTGTGTCCCGCTCATGACCGACCCCGCTTCTTCCTCGTCACTCACGCGCCCGGTCCCTCCTGGTCCTCGGGACCGCCCTGCGGGCGCGCCCGCGGAGCACTGAACTGCTCGGCCGCCGCGTGCTGGTAGCGCAGCACCGCCTGCTCGGCGACCCGCAGGTCGCAGGGGGCGCTCCACAGCATGCGGCGGGCCGCGTCGTACCGCTCGACCAGCAGCGGGTCCTCCGCCAGGCCGTGCCGGGCCACCTTCGCCTTGTACGCGTCGAGCCGGCCGCGCAGCTCCGCGCGCACCGCCAGCGGCTGGGTGACCGCCGTCAACGACTCGCGGGCGCGCAGCAGTTCGTCCTCCGCCTTCTGCTCCAGGGACTCCAGGAGCGGGGACAGGCGGTGCCACTGGGCGTGTCTGCGGTACTCGGCGGCCGTCGACAGCTGCTCCTGGAGCACCGTCGGCGGGCCGCTGACGACCGGCACCTCCGTGGCCGCGATCTTCGCGAGGACCTCACCGCGCGCGGTGCGTGCCTCGGCGAGCGTGCGGTCCGCGCGCGAGAGGACGTCCCGCAGCTTCACCAGCCGCGCCTCCGCGTCCTGCCGGACGGTGAGCACGGCGTCGATCTCGCGCCGCACGTCCTCCAGGGCGCGCGCCTCCCGGTCGTAGACCGTGGTGTCCGGACGGCCGCCGCCCGGGGCCGAACTCCCCTGCGCCCGCACCCAGAAGGCCAGCGGGTCGGAGACCACGCGCTCGCGCAGGTCGGTCAGGACGCGGGTGATGCGCTCCAGGTCGTCGCCCGCGGGGTGTTCGCCCGGGCGGACGCCGACGGAGTGGGCGAGCCGTCGCGTGCGCTGCAGCTCCGCGGCCAGTAAATCGATCCGGGCGGGCAGCGCCGACCACACCGCGTCCGAGGTGACGACCATGTCCAGCGAGGTCGCGTACAGGTCGTTCATCTCGTCGACGAGGGCGCTCAGCGAGAACTGGTGACTCAGCTTGCTCGAACCACCCGTCAGGGTCGGCAGGTTGGCGGTCGCCGTGGTGGCGCCCGCGACCGTGACGGACTCGCCGCGCAGCAGCTCGGTCAGCTCGACCAGGTCCTCGCGGCTCGACCAGCGGCGCCGCGCCCGGATGCTCTGCGCGGCGTGGAACGCGTCCGTGTAGGCGTCGAAGTACGCCCACAGCAGGGTGATCGACGCGTCCGTGGCCGCCCAGCGCTCCTTGGTCGTGCCGGTCAGCTCGGCGCCTTCGAGGAGTCTGCGGCCCGCGTGGTCCTGCAGGGCGAGGAGCGAGGTCTCGATCGCCTCGTGCTCCGCGCCGAGCCGCGCCAGCGCACGGTCCACCTCGTCCCGGTCCATTACCGGCCCGGGGGGTCCCGTGACGCCCATCGATCACCTCTCGCTGCGTTGTGTTCTGTCGAAGTCCGTTGTGCGATGCCCTGGTTGACGGTCCGTCACGTGTAGTGCGGGGTCGGCGGGTCCGCCGACTCCGAATCCTTACCCAGCGTCGGCAGCAGCCATTTCGTGTACGACGCCCGCCAGCCGTCGGGGCTGGTGCGGTAGGTCTCCAGTATTCGGTTGACCCGGCGCACCAGATCGGTGGCGTCCTTGTTCATGGCCACGCCGTAGTACTCGGAGGTGAAGGTGGTGCCCTTCAGCTCCACCGTCGGGTCCTGCGCGGCCTGGCTCGCGGCGAGCGCTCCGTCGGTCACCACCGCGTCCGCCTGGCCGAGCTGGAGCTCCACGAGGCAGTCCAGCTGGTTGGCGACCGGGGGCAGGATCCGCACGCTGGAGGGCAGCTTGCCGCTCGCCTTGTCGTCGGTCAGCCGGTCGTTCGCCGTGGAACCCGACGCCGAGCAGACCCGCTTGCCGGCCAGGGACCTGTCGTAGCCGGTGATCGTCGACGCCTTCGGGGCGAGGACCTGCTGGCCGGTGAGGAAGTACGGGGCGGAGAAGGCGACTTGGCCGGCCCGGTCGCAGGTGATCGTCATGGTGCGGACCACCATGTCGACCTGCTTGTCCTGGACCGCCGGGATGCGCTGGTTGGTCGGTATGGCCAGGAACTGGACGCTGTTGGCGGTGTACGAGCCGCCGAAGATGTTCTTCGCGATGGCGGTGACCAGGTCGATGTCGAAGCCCTCCAGGTCACCGGAGGAGCTGTTGGGGTTGCGGTAGCCCCAGCGGTAGCTGTTCTGGTCGATGCCCACCTTCAGCACACCGCGCGCCTTGATGGCGTCGATCGTGGTGCCGTCGGCGTCCGAGGGGGACGGGCTCTGGTTCTGCACCGTGTTCTCGTCGCACTCGGGGGCCCGGGCCTGCGTGCCCTGGACCGTCCGCTGGCCGCCGAGGGCCGCGCCCGCCTCGCCGCGCGACTGGGTCAGCGGCAGCAGCAGCACGAAGGCGACCGCGAGGACGCACACGAGTGCCATCGCCCCCACCCCGCCCCAGCCGCGCAGGCTGGCCCGCAGCCGGCGCACACCGCCCAGCCGGCGAAGAAAGTCACCGCGTGCTCGCATCGTCACGCCCCCTTTCACCGGTACTCCGACAGCCTGCGCCCGATGCCCAGGACCGCGCCGGCCGCGCCGAGCGCCGCGAGCACCGCGGCCCCGACGGTGAGGCCGGTCATCGCGTCCAGGCCGTCGCCCGCGGACTTCCTGAATTCGCTCGTCTCGTGCTGGAGCGCCGTGTTCAGCGAGGCGTCCACGGCGGTGAAGCACTCGCCGGTCGCCCCGTCCTTGCCGATGACACCGTCACGGGCCTGCTGGTACAGGCCCTTCTCGTTGTCGGCGCTGACCTTCGTGTGGCGGGAGATCCACACCTTCATCGAGCTGTTGGCGACCGCGACCGGCTTGCGGCCCGCGGAGTCGTCGGCGAGGGAGTCGGCCAGCTTGAGGCCCTTGCCGAGCTTGGCTATCTCCTGGTCGTAACCCCAGTCGTAGGCGTCCACGACCGTCTTGTCCGGCAGCGTCTTCGTCTCCGCGCCCCGGCTGACCAGCGTGAGGTTCTCGTCGCTGCGCGCCTTCAGAGAGGCGATCCGGGCGTCGTGCAGTACGTTCAGCGACTTCACGCCGTGGTCGTACGAGGCGTTCAGTCCCGCGCGGGCGACGGTGTGGCCGACGACCAGCCACAGCAGGGCGACGGCGGTGGCGGCGGAGGCGGCGACCAGGCCGTGGTTCAACACCCGGTTCGTCCGCTGGTAGTTGCGCCGCTGGGCCCAGGCGAGACCGCCGAGCGCGAGGAGCCCGAGGGCGATCGCGAACCACGGGTACGGCGTCGCGTCCCCGTAGTCGTCGCTCAGCCGCTGGTTCTCCGTCGTGTAGAGGTCCTCGGCCTTGGGCAGCATCTTGTTCTGCATGGTGTCGTTGGCGGCCCGCAGATAGGCGCCGCCCACCGGGAAGCCCTGCCGGTTGTTGGCGCGGGCCGACTCGACCAGCCCCTTGTACTCCGGCAGGAGTTCGTTGAGCTGTCTGATGGTGGTCGCCGACGACGAGCCCGGGTCGGTGTTCGCGGCGGCCGTCACGAGCTTCGCCGCGGCCGTCCTGATGTCCGCCTCGTACTGGTCGCGGGTCGCCTGCGTCTCCTGGAGGCCCGCCAGATAGCCGCTCGCCGCCATGGTGTTGGCGTCGGCCAGCGAGCGGTAGATGTCCGCCGCGTCCGAACTGAGCGGCTGGCTGTGGTGGAGGACGTCGCCGGCCGCCGTCGCCCGGCTGTCGGTCTGCCAGGCGGCGATCACGCCGAACGCGACCACCAGCAGGGCCAGCAGCGCGCCGATCGCGCGCAGCCGGCCCGGCTCCGTGGTGGCGGCGGCGCGCAGCCGGTCGAGGCCCTCGGCGAGTGCCGTACGGCGCGCGGGCGCCGCGTCCGGCGTACGCCGGGGCGCGGGCGCCCCCGCTCCGGCCGGCTGCGGCGGAAGCACCGGCATCGTGGGCACGGCGGAGCCCGGTGGCGCCGTACTGCTCGTCGGCGGTTGTGTCACTGCTGACCTCCCCCAGGGTCATCCCGTCGCCGCAAGTATCGCCGCCAGGACTGACATTCCGCACGGGCCTTCACTGGATCTTGATCGGATCGCAGCGCGGCCACCGGATTTCCGGCACCACACAACGCCCCGCACCACCCCCCTGTCCATGAATACGCCGTGGGAATCTGTTCGGTTCCCGGCTGTCAGTGCTCGTAGGCGGCCCTGGCCCGCGCATGTGCCTCGGCCGGAGCGCCCACCTGGTCCAGACCCAGCAGGACGGCCCCGAGCACCGGCCGCGCGGTGACGACCGTGGCCACCGCCTTCGGCGCCTTGACGGCCAGCAACTCCCGTATGCGGTCGTCCAGTTGCGGATGCCGGGCGGCGAGGACGCTGCCGCCGAGCAGCACCGGCGCCTCCTCCTCCAGCAGGTCCAGGCGGGTCAGCGCGACCGTCGCCATCGCCACCACCTCCTCCGCCATCCGGTCCACGATCGCCCGCGCGACCGGGTCGCCGTCCGCGGCCGTGGCGAACAGCACCGGCGTCAGCTCGTGCCGCCGGTGGTGCGCGACGTGTTCGAGATGCAGCGCCTCGATGAGGCCGTACATCGAGTCCAGACCGAAGTACGCGGGCAGCGTGCGCGCCAGTGCCGTGGGGCCGCCGCGGCCGTCCTCGGCGCGGGCCGCGTGCCACAGGGCCTCCTCCGCGAGGCCCCAGCCGCCGCCCCAGTCACCGGAGATGCGGCCGATCGCCGGGAAGCGGGCGGTGCGGCCGTCGGGGCGCATGCCGACGCAGTTGATGCCGGCCCCGCACACCACGGCGACTCCGCGCGGTTCGGGGATGCCCGCCCGCAGGATCGCGAACGTGTCGTTGCGCACCTCGGTGCCGGAGCCCCAGCCGCGCGCGTGCAGCGCGACGGCCAACTGCTCCTCCTCCACCGGGAAGTCGGCGTTGGCGAGACAGGCCGACACATGCTCCACGGCGCTCACCCCCGCTTCCGCGAAGGCGCGGGCGACGGCTTCGGCGACGGTGTCGACGGCCGGGCCGATGCCCACGACCGGGGGCCGGAACCCGCCGCCGCGGGCGGTGGCGAGGACGGTCCCGTCGGCCGCCACGACCGCGACGTCGGTCTTGCTGTTGCCCGCGTCGACGGCGAGGACACTTGCGGTCAGGCCCACGCGAGGTGCTCCCGGTTGTGCGCGATCAGCTGGTCGGTCAGGGTGTCGGCGTACTCGTACTGGCCGATCAGGGGATGCGAGAGCAGCGCCCGGAACACCCGGTCCCGGCCGCCGCGCAGCGCGGCCTCCAGGGCGAGGTCCTCGTACGCGGTCACGTCGGCCATCAGCCCCGCGTACAGCGGATCGACGTCCGCCACCGCGAGGGGGGTCGCCCCCTTCGCGCCGACGGCGGCTTGCACCTCGATCACCGCGTCGTCCGGCAGGAACGGCAGAGTCCCCCTGTTGTACGTGTTCACCACCTGGTAGGGGCTGCCGCCCCCGCCGAGCAGCGAGGCGGCGAGGTCGACGGCGGCCTCGGAGTAGTAGGCCCCGCCCCGCTTGGCGAGCAGCGCGGGCTTCTCGTCGAGGGCCGGGTCGGCGTACATCTTCAGCAGCTCGCGCTCCATCTCCGCGACCTGCGAGGCGCGCGACGGCTTCGTGCGCAGTTCCCGCACGACCTCGTCGTGCGCGTAGAAGTACCGCAGGTAGTACGACGGGACGACACCGAGCCGGTCGATCAGGTTCCGGGGCAGGCTCAGGTCGGCGGCGACGGCGTCGCCGTGTTCGCCGAGCAGCTTGGGCAGCACGTTCTCGCCCTCGGGACCGCCCAGCCGCACACCGGTCTCCCAGGTGAGGTGGTTGAGGCCCACATGGTCGAGGTGCACATCGGTCGGGTCGACCCCGAGGAGTCCGGCGAACTTCCGCTGGAAGCCGATCGCCACGTTGCACAGGCCGACCGCCTTGTGGCCGGCCTGGAGCAGGGCGCGGGTGACGATCCCCACCGGGTTGGTGAAGTCGATGATCCAGGCGTCCGGGTTCGTCCGGCGGACCCGCTCCGCGATGTCGAGGACCACCGGTACGGTCCGCAGCGCCTTGGCGAGGCCGCCCGCGCCGGTCGTCTCCTGGCCGACGCAGCCGCACTGCAGCGGCCAGGTCTCGTCCTGCTCGCGGGCCGCCTGGCCGCCGACGCGGAGCTGGAGCAGCACCGCGTCGGCGCCCTCGACTCCGGCGTCCAGGTCGTCGGTCGTGACGATCCGGCCGGGGTGCCCCTGCCTGGCGAAGATCCGGCGGGCCAACCCGCCCACCAGTTCCAGGCGTTCGGGCGCGGGGTCGACGAGGACGAGTTCCTCGACGGGCAGGGTGTCCCTCAACCGGGCGAAGCCGTCGATGAGTTCGGGGGTGTAGGTCGAGCCTCCGCCGACCACGGTGAGTTTCATTCGGGGTTAGCCCTTCACTCCGGTGAGCGTGACACCCTCGACGAACGCCTTCTGCGCGAAGAAGAACACGAGGATCACGGGGGCCATGACCAGCACGGTCGCGGCCATGGTGAGATTCCAGTCTGTGTGGTGCGCGCCCTTGAACGACTCCAGGCCGTAACTCAGTGTCCAGGCGCCGGGGTTCTCGGACGCGTAGATCTGCGGGCCGAAGTAGTCGTTCCAGGCGTAGAAGAACTGGAAGAGCGCCACGGCCGCGATGCCCGGCTTGGCCATCGGCAGCACGACCCGCAGGAGGGTCTTGAACTCGCCGCAGCCGTCGACCTTCGCCGCGTCCAGGTACTCGTTCGGGATGGTCATCAGGAACTGCCGCAGCAGGAAGATGGAGAAGGCGTCACCGAACGCCATCGGGATGATCAGCGGCCACAGCGTGCCCGAGAGGTCCAGCTGCTTGGCCCAGAACAGGTACATGGGGATGATCACGACCTGCGGCGGCAGCATCATCATCGAGATGACGAGCATCAGCGACAGATTCCGGCCCCGGAAGCGGAACTTGGCGAGCGCGTACGCCACCGGGATCGACGACACGACGGTCAGGACGGTGCCGAGACCGGCGTAGATCAGCGTGTTCTTCCACCAGGTGAGGAAGCCCGGGGTGTCGAAGACCTTCCGGTAGTTGCCCCACTCCCAGGTGTGCGGGATGAGGTCGCGGCTCAGGGCCTGGCTGTCGCTCATCAGCGAGGTCAGGAACACGAACACGAACGGCAGCGTGAAGAAGAGCGCGGCGGCGACGCCGAGCGCGTGGACGGCGATCCACTCCATGAACGCCTTGCGGCGGGCGGTGCGCTCGGCGGGCGTCACCGGCGCCCTCAACTCCAGCGGCTTGTCCAGTACTTGGGCCATGCTCAGTCACCTGCCAGGTTGAGGCCGCCCCGGCGCCGCATCAGGAACGCGGTGAACACCATCGACAGGGCGAACAGGACGAGTGCCACCACGCAGGCCGAGCCGTAGTCGAAGCGCTGGAAGCCGAGGTTGTAGACGAGCTGGGGGAGGGTGAGCGTGGACTTCTCCGGGTAGCCGGGCTCGAACTGCGTGCCGGCGCCCTGGATGACACCGGACGCGACCTTTCCGGCGATGAGGGGCTGTGTGTAGTACTGCATGGTCTGGATCACGCCGGTGACGACGGCGAACATCACGATCGGCGAGATGTTCGGCAGCGTGACGTACCGGAACCGCTGCCAGGCCGAGGCGCCGTCCAACTCGGCCGCCTCGTACTGCTCCTGCGGTACGTCGAGCAGCGCGGCCATGAAGATGACCATCAGGTCGCCGATGCCCCAGAGGGCCAGCAGGGTGAGCGCCGGCTTGGACCAGGTCGGGTCGTTGAACCAGCCGGGCGCCGGGATGCCGACCTTCTCCAGGATCGAGTTGACCGGCCCGGTACCGGGGTTGAGGAGGAAGGCGAACGCCATCGTCGCGGCGACCGGCGGTGCGAGGTACGGCAGGTAGAACAGCGTCCGGAAGACCCCGGTGGCCGTCTTGATCTTGGTGATCAGCAGTCCGACGCCGAGTCCGAACACGACCCGGAGCGAGACCATCACCACGACCAGCCACAGGGTGTTGCGCATCGCGGGCCAGAAGTACGGATAGTTCTTGAAGACGTACGTCCAGTTCTTCGTCCCCACCCACGTCGGCGGCTTGAAGCCGTCGTAGTGCATGAACGAGAAGTAGACCGTCGAGATCAGCGGGTACGCGAAGAAGACCGCGAAGCCGATCAACCAGGGCGACATGAAGGCGAGGGTGCGAAGCGCCTGCTTCCGCTGTTTCGCGGCGAGGCCGGGCGGGCGGTGCTTCTTCGCCAGGGTGATGGTGCTCATGACGGGGCTACTTCGCCTGTGCGATGTCGGTGTCGATCTGCTTGGCCGTGCTCTTCAGGGCGGAGTCCAGGTCCTTCACCTTGCCGCTCTCGTAGTCGTAGCCGAGGTTCTGGATCGTCGTCAGGTACACACCGCCGTTGATGGAGGCGGGACTTGTCGTCGAGTTCTGGTTCGACGCGATGTCCAGGAACGTCTTGAAGCGCGGGTCGTACTTCAGCTTCGGGGACTTGAGGGCGGCGAGGGTGGAGGGCACGTTGTGGATGCCGTTGGAGAAGTTCACCACCGCGTCCGTGTCCGTGGTGATGTACTTGACGAACTCCCAGGCCGCGTTCTGCTTCTTGCTGGTCGCGGCGATGCCGGTGATGGTGCCGGTGATGTAGCCCTTGCCGTACTGGTCGGCCTGGTCGTCCGGCACGGGCAGCGGGGCGACTCCGATGTCCAGCTTGGGATTCGCCGCCATCGCCATTCCGAGCCGCCACTCGCCGTCCAGCTGCATCGCGACCTGGCCGGTGTGGAAGGGGTGCTTGTCGCCCCACTCGTCACCGAGCGTGGAGCGGTAGCTCTCCAGCTTCTTGAATCCGCCGAGTTCGTCGACGAGCTTCTTCTGCAGCGTGAAACCGGCCTTGAACGCGGGGTCCGTGGCGAGCGCCGACTTGCCGCTCTTGTCGAAGTACGTCGGCGAGAACTGCGCGAAGATGTGCTCGGTCGTGGTCTCCCAGCCGTGGTAGTCCGGCATGAAGCCGAGCTGGGAGTACGTGTCGCCCTTGCTGATCGTCAGCTTCTTGGCGTCCGTCTCGAACTCGGACCAGGTCTTGGGCGGGCTGGTGATGCCGGCCTTCGCGAACTCCGTCTTGTTGTAGTAGAGCCCGTACGCGTCGCCCAACAGGGGTGCGGTGCACCGGTTTCCGTCGAACTGGGTGTACTCGTTCATCGCCTTCGGGAACGTCGTCTCCGGGTCGATGCCGTCCTTCTTGAAGAAGGGGTTGAGGTCGACCAGGGCGCCCGAGGAACAGAACTTGCCGACGTTGTTCGTGGTGAACGACGAGATCACGTCGGGCGACTTGTCGCCGCCGGTGCGCAGCGCCTGGTTGATCTTGTCGTCGGTCATGTTGCCGACGACGTTCACATGGATGTTGGGATGCGCCTTCTCGAACCCGGCGACCAGCGACTTGACGGCGCTCAGCTCGGAGGCCGCGCTCCAGGCGTGCCAGAAGTTGATGGTCACGTCCTTCGAGGCGTCGTCGGACGCACCGGACGAGGACTGACCGGTACACGCGGTGGTCAGCAGGGCGAAGGAGGCGGATGCGGCGAGCGCGATGACCGCTTTCCGGGATATTCCGGGCATGACGAGGTCTCCCAAGGGCAGGGCGGGGTGAGGTGTGGTGGTCGAGGGGCGCCGGGTGGGGCGGGCGGTGCGGGTGGTTCGGGGTGTTCGGGACGGTGCGGGGTGGTTCGGCGGGCCGGGGGCGGATGGGTGGGGCGTGGGGTCAGCGGGAGGTGTCGAAGACCTCGTCGCGGGTGGTTGCCAGCGCGCTCTCCAACGCGCCGCGCAGCACGGGGTGTTCATGGACGTCGCCGACGACGAGCCGGGGCCGTGACGCGGCCAGCTCCTCCAGCTCGGCCTGGACCAGGGCACGCAGGGGTTCGCCGCCGGCGGCCAGCGAGCCACCGCTGAGGACGACGAGTTCGGGGTCGAGGACGGACACGAGCGAGGCGAGACCGGTCGCGAGGTGGGTCGCGTAGATCTCCAGCAGCCGCCGCTGGGGCCCGGTCGTGTGGTCGGCGGCGGTCGCGACGAGGGCGGCGGCGACCTCGGCGTACGGACCCGTCGGGATCTCGGTGATGCCGAGTTCCCTGGCGAGTCCGGGCAGGGCCTGCGAACCGGCCAGGGTCTGGTAACCACCGCTGTTGGCCTTGGTCACCTGGCGGACCAGGGGCGCGCCCGGCACCGGCAGGAAGCCGACCTCGCCCGCGCCGCCGGTCCAGCCGCGGTGCAGCCGACCGCCGAGGACCAGGGCGGCACCGAGGCCGCCCTCGTTCCACAGCAGCACGAAGTCGCCGTGCCCACGTGCCGCGCCGAGCCGCTGCTCGGCGATGGCGACGAGGTTCACGTCGTTCTCGTACTCCACCGGCATCGGCAGCGCTGCGGCGAGTTCGTCGAGCAGCGCGGGGGAGTGCCAGCCCGGCAGGTGCGAGGCGTAGCGCAGCCGGCCGGTGTTGGGGTCGAAGGCGCCGGGGGTGCCGATGACGAGGCGGTGGACGTCGTCCCGGGCGAGCCCGGCGGCTTTCACCGCACCGTCGAGGGCGTCCGTCACCTGTTGTACGACGGGCTGGGCGGGCCGCCGGCCGGGGGTGGCGAGCTCGAACTCTCCCACCGTCCGGCCGGTGACGTCGGCGACGGCGGCGCGGATGCGCTCCGGCGTGACGTCGAGCCCGGCGGCGTACGCGGCACCCGGATTGACCACGTACAGCTGGGCGTTGGGCCCCGGCCGCCCCTCGCTCGTCCCGGTGGCGAGCACCAGCCCGGCCGCTTCCAGCCGGGCCAGCAGCTGGGACGCGGTCGGCTTGGAGAGGCCGGTGAGCTTGCCGATCCGGGTGCGGGACAGCGGGCCGTGCTCCAGGAGCAGGTCCAGGGCGGCGCGGTCGTTCATGGCACGCAGGACGCGGGGGGTGCCCGGGGTGCCGGTGCCCGGGGTACCGGAGGTTCCTGCCATGTCTTACGCCACCTGCCTTTCGAACTCCCGAACCACACAGCGTGTCACGTGATCACTGTTAGGAAAGTTTCCAATTGGGTGGGAGGAACGTAAGCCCGGGACGAAGGGGGCGTCAATAGACACCACCCCGCAGGCAACAGACTCGTTACCTGCGGGGTGGTGGGGTCGGCCCGTACGGAGACGGGCGGGGGTGTACGGAGACGGGCGCAGACAGGCGGGGGCGGGCGCGGGGAGGCCGCGGCGGTCCCACGGGAAGCGGGGCGGGGCCGGACCGTTCCGTCCGTCCCCGCCCCGCACGCCTCGCCGCGCTGCTCGTGCTCCTACCGCGTCCCCGGCCCCCGCGGCGAGGAGATCGGCGAAGTGGCCGCCACCTGGGGCGAGTCCGCGTTGGAGTAGACGGACGGTGCCGCGACCGACTCCGTGGGGTCCGGCACGTCCTCCACCGGATCGGCCGTGGCGCCGCCCACGATGCGGATGTTCGCCTCGTCGAAGGCCCGCTTGACCCGCCAGCGCAGCTCCCGCTCGACGCTCACCGACTTGCCCGGCATCGTCCTCGCGGAGAGGCGGACGACCATCGAGTCGATCAGGACGCTGTCGAGGCCGAGGACCTCGATGGGGCCCCAGAGGAGCTCGTTCCAGGGCTCCTCCTTGCTCATCCGCTCCGTGACCGCGTCCAGGGTCTCCTTCACCAGGTCCAGGTTCTCGGACGCCTTCACCGTCACGTCCACGCCCGCCGTCGCCCAGCCCTGGGACAGGTTCCCGATGCGCTTGACCTCGCCGTTGCGGACGTACCAGATCTCGCCGTTGGCGCCGCGGAGCTTGGTCACGCGGAGGCCGACCTCGATGACCTCGCCGGAGGCGACGCCCGCGTCGATCTGATCGCCGACGCCGTACTGGTCCTCAAGGATCATGAAGACGCCGGAGAGGAAGTCCGTGACGAGGTTGCGGGCGCCGAAACCGATCGCCACACCCGCGACGCCGGCGGAGGCGAGGAGCGGGGCGAGGTTGATCTCGAAGGTCGACAGGACCATCAGCGCGGCTGTGCCGAGGATCACGAAGGACGCCACCGAGCGGAGGACCGAGCCGATCGCCTGGGAGCGCTGGCGGCGGCGCTCCGCGTTGACCAGGAGGCCGCCCAGGGCCGTGCCGTCCACCGATTCGACCGTGCGGTTCATCCGGTCTATCAGCTTGGTGATCGCCCGCCGTACCGTCATTCTCAGGACCGCCGCGATCACCACGATCAGCAGCACCCGGAGACCGATCGCCAGCCAGGTGGACCAGTTCTGTTCCACCCAACTGGCCGCGTTGGTCGCGCTCTCCTGGGCGTCCTGGAGCGTGGGCACGGTCACCGCGGTCTCCGAGGGACTCGGAGAGGGCGACGGCGTGGCGGCGGCCAGTAGGACGACGGGCAAGGACACGGCAGGTACCTCCAGGTGCTGCGTCCGCCCTCCGGCATGGTCCGACAGGGGCAAGGTCACGAATAGGTCACCAAGAGGGCGGGCCCACCACACTATCGGGGCAACGCGTGAGGATCGTTGCCGTGTTCGGGGGAGAGGCTGTGCTCGACCGGGAATGAACAGGTGGGACCGACCCGCAGCGGTCCCGGCCCCGCAGCACATGTGGTCGAAAACACTCCCAGCCCGTTACCGGGACATGGTGGCGCTTCCACCAGGCATGAGGGGAGACTGACTACAGATCGTCCCGGCGCGAGCCACGTGCCGCAGACGCACAAGGAGGCATCCGTGCCGCATGTCCTGGTCCTCAACGCGTCGTACGAGCCACTCGGCGTCGTACCGCTCCGCCGCGCGCTCGTCCTCGTCCTGGAGAACAAGGCAGTCTCCCTTGAGGAATCCGGCGCCTTTATGCACAGCGCGACCGTCACAGTCCCCGCACCCAGCGTGGTCCGGCTCAAGCGATTCGTACGGGTTCCCTACCGGGGGCCCGTTCCTCTTACCCGCCGGGCGCTCTTCGCGCGCGACGGGGGCCGGTGCATGTACTGCGGTGGCGTCGCAACCAGCGTCGACCATGTCATTCCGCGCAGCCGCGGGGGCAAGCACGTCTGGGACAACGTGGTGGCGTCCTGCCGCCGCTGCAACCATGTGAAGGCCGACCGGCACCTCTTCGAGATCGGCTGGCGGCTGCGCCACAAACCCGCCCCACCCACCGGCCTGGCCTGGCGCATCATCGGGACCGGACACAGGGACCCGCGCTGGCTGCCGTACCTGCAGCCGTACGGCGCGGAGGACGCGATGGCCCGGATCGACGGCATCTCCGCCTGACGGTCCGGGCTTTTGCGCACCCCGGTACGGCGTACAGAGGTACGGCGGTACGGAGTGGTCCGCCCCGGCAGCCCCGTGCTGCCGGGGCGGACCGTCATGCGTACCGCAGTTCGCCCGGCCGCACCGACCGCCGCAGCAGCGGCAGCGAGGTGGCCGCCGCCAGCACGCACGCCGCGTACACGCCGACCGGCACCAGCAGCGCCGCGAACGGCACCGGCACGTCCGTGTGCCGCGCGACGTCGGCGCCGTACCAGAAGCTGATCGCCGTGCCGCCGAGGCCCGCCACCGCGATCGCCGGGAACAGCGGCAGCGCGGTCTCCAGGAGGAGCGCGCGGGCCAGCACGGAGTGCGGCACCCCGGCCGCCGCCTGCGCGGCCAGGCCCCGGCGCCGGACGGCCAGGGACTCGGCGGTGCCCACGGCCAGGGCGGTCAGCACGAGCGCGAACGCGAGGAGGATCGCGACGGCCGTGAGGTCGATGCCGGTCGTGTAGTACGCCATGTGCGCGCCGAGGCGGCCCTTGCGGCGCATGTCCGCCAGGTCCGCGAGCAGGATCTGCCGTACGCCCGCGAAGCCCGAGCCCACGACCGTCACCAGCAGCAGCGCCGCGTGCGTGCGGGCGGTGGACCAGGGGTCCTCGCGCATCCGTTCCGCCGCGATCAGCAGCGCGGGGCGGGAGGTGCCGGCGGCGAAGCCCTCACCCAGCTGGCGGGACGAGGCCCCGGACAGCCAGACCGCGATCAGGCTGACCAGGGCGGCCAGGACGAGGACCGTCACCGGGCCGAGCCCGAAGGACACGGGGCTGCCGAAGACCGGGGTCAGCGCGAGGCCCGCCAGCGTCACCGCCAGCAGCCGGGTCGCCGCGGCGGACAGCCGGCCCGGACCGCGCACGGGCCGGGTGCGCCGGAGTCGCCCGAGCGGATCGGCCACCACCCGCCGCAGCGCCACCGCGCTCACGGCCGCCCCCGCCACCGGCACGGCGATCACGACGACCCCGGCCCAGGCGGTCGCGCGGGGCAGCAGCGGTACCGCGACCGCCGTCGCCACCACCGCACCGGCCAGGCACGCGAGCCCCGACTCCAGCGCCGCGATCCGCCGCACCTGCCACGGCCCGGCCCCCGCCAGCCGCAGCGCGGCCAGCCGCCGGTCCCGGTGCACCGCCCCGATCCGCGCGCACTGCCCGAGGAACCCGAGCACCGGGATCAGCAGCAGCCCGAGCGCCAGACTCACGTTCCGCCGGTCACCGGGGGAGTCGAACAGCCCGGACCCGAAGGACACGGAGTGGAACGCGTCCAGCGACAGCAGCGCCACGACGGCCAGCCCGATCGCCGTCGCCAGCGCGGCCCCGCACGCGGTGAGCCCCGCCCGCCACCACTCCCGCCGGTCCGACCCCCGGGTGAGCAGCCAGGCCAGCCGCAGGTCCGTGAGGAGCGCCCTCATACCGTCGCCTCCGCCGCCACGGTGCCGTCCGTCAGCCGCAGCTCGCGGTCCGCGTACGCCGCGACCTGTGCGTCATGGGTGATCAGCAGGACCGCCGTACCGGACTCGCGGGCCGCGGTGACCAGGGCCGTCATCACCTGCTCGCTCGCCAGGGAGTCCAGCGCGCCGGTCGGCTCGTCCGCGAAGACGACCTTCGGTGAGGTGACCAACGCCCGTGCCAGCGCGACCCGTTGGGCCTGGCCGCCGCTCAGCCCGCCCGGCCGCAGCTCGGCCTGCCCGCGCACCCCGAACCGCTCCAGCCACTCACCGGCCGCCGCCCGGGCCTCCGTGCGCGAGGCGCCCGCGAGCAGCAGCGGCAGGGCGACGTTGTCGACGGCCGTCAGCTCGGGTATCAGCTGCCCGAACTGGAAGACCACCCCGAACTCGGTGCGCCGCAGCCGGCTCAGCCGCTTCTCGGGCAGACCGTCCAGCCGCTGCCCGGAGTACGTCACCGTCCCCGTGTCGGGGCGGACGATCCCGGCCAGGCAGTGCAGCAGGGTGGACTTCCCGCTGCCGCTGGGGCCCGTGACGGCGAGGATCTCGCCGGTGTGCAGGTCGGCCGAGGCGCCGGTCAGCGCGCGGGTCCTGCCGTGCGCCTTGGCGAGGTCGCGGGCCGCGAGGAGCGGTGCCGCAGTACCCCCGTTGTCGCTCATGCTGGGTCGACCTCCGCGGTCAGAGTGGTCAGCCGGGCCGCCGTCGTCGCCATCCAACGGAGGTCCGCGTCAAGGTGGTTGAGGGCGTAGTCGGCCGAGAGCGCGGTCGCGAGGTCGGTGCCCTTGGCGGTCTTGACCGCCGTGAGTTCCCTCATCCGCTCCATGTGGGCGGCGCGTTGGGCCCGCAGATAGGCCTCCGGGTCGCCGTCGGCCAGGATCGAGACGACGACCTTGGCGAAGATCTCGTTCGTCACGAAGGGCGCGGGCGGTGCGATCTCCCCTGCCCAGCGGGCGAGTTCACGCGAGCCGTCCGGTGTCGAGCGGTACGCCGTACGCTCCGGGCCGCCGTCCGAGCCGGTGCCGTCGACCTCCGCGAGACCGTCCCTGACCAGGCGCTGCAGGGTCGTGTAGACCTGCCCGTACGCCAGCGGGCGGGCCTGCGGGAAACGCTCGTCGTGGCGTCGCTTGAGGTCGTAGCCGTGGCTCGGTCCTCCGGCGAGCAGGCCCAGCAGGATGTGGCGGGTGCTCATGGCGCTCAGTATGCACCGGATACATGTACTGAGTGAATAGTGATCAGCCGGAAAACACGGGGACCGGAGGGCGGGAGTGGCCGCGGTGCCGCCCGTCCCCCAACCTGGAGGTCTGCCGTCGCGTCCGCTGGGTAGGGCTTGCGGTGACCATCTCCCACGCTCGCCCGACACGACAAGGAGGCCCCCGTGGCCGCAGCATCGGCATCGCTTCCGCGCCCGGCCCGCTCCAAACGCACCCTGGAGCCGGCCGCCGACCTCACCCCCGACCTGTTCTTCGTCGACGCCGAGGGCGCCTGGGCCGAGGCCCCGCTGACCAGCGAACCGCCGCTGGCCGACGCCGAGCCCCTCACCAGCGAGCCCCCGCTCGCCGACGCCACCCCGCTCACCAGCGAGTCCGCCGACATGCCCGCCCCGCTGACCAGCGAGCCCGGCATGTCCGACGACCCGATGACGACGAGCGGTGAACTCGCCGCCCTGACCGACCCGTTCGCCGGCCCGGACGCGACGAGGCCCTAGATGACCGCACCCCGGCCGGCCGACACCCTCGGCGAGGACCTGGCGCACCTCGCCGAACTGCACGGCGTCGCCACCTCCTACAGCCCCTCACCGGACCGCGCGGTCCCCGCCTCGGCCGTCGCGGTCGTCGCCGTACTGGCCGCCCTCGGCGTCGACGCGAGCACCCCGCAGGCCACGGCCGCCGCGCTCGCCGCCCGCCGGCGGGAGCTGACGGAACGGCTGTTGCCGCCCACCGTCGTCGGCCGGCACGGCTCCGCGCCCGCCGCGCTCGACACGCTCCCCGAGGGCACCGCGCTGCACATCGAGACCGAGCGGGGCGAGGTGTGCCGGAGCGCCGACCGACTGCCTCCCGGCGTGCACCGCCTGACCGCCACCGCGCCGGACGGCCGCAGCGCCGAAGCCCATCTCGTCATCGCCCCGGACCGGTTGCCGACGCCCACCGGGCGGTCGTACGGACTGATGGCGCAGGTTTACTCGCTGCTCTCCCGGCACTCCTGGGGCATGGGCGACCTCGGCGACCTGGGGGAGCTGACCGCCTGGGCCGGACGTTCGCTCGGGGCCGGGTTCGTGCAGGTCAACCCGCTGCACGCGGCCGTGCCCGGAGCGCCCACCGACCCCTCGCCGTACCGGCCGTCCTCGCGCCGCTTCCCGGACCCGGTGTATCTGCGGGTCGAGGACGTCCCCGAGTTCGGCTACGTCGAGGAGAGCGCGCGCGAGCAGCTGCGCGGGGTCCTCGAACGGGCCGCCCGGCTGCGTGAATCCGTCCTGGAGAAGGACGCGCTGATCGACCGCGACGCCGTCTGGGAGCTGAAGCGCGAGGCGCTGGAACGCGTCCACGAGGTCCCCCTCGGCCCCGGACGACGGGCCGCCTACGTCGACTTCCTCGCCCGCGAGGGCGAGGCGCTGGAGGACCACGCCACCTGGTGCGCGCTGGCCGAGGTGCACGGCTCGAACTGGCGGCAGTGGCCGGCCGGCCTGCGCGACCCGCGCTCCTCCGAAACCGCCCGCGCCCGGGGCGAGTTGATGGACCGCGTCGACTTCCACTGCCGCCTCGCCTGGCTCACCGACGACCAGCTCACCGCCGCGCAGCGGGCCGCACGGGACGCGGGCATGCCGATCGGCGTCGTGCACGACCTCGCGGTCGGGGTGCACCCGGACGGCGCCGACGCCTGGGCCCAGCAGGCCTACTTCGCCGCCGGGATGTCCGTCGGCGCGCCCCCGGACGCCTTCAACTCCCTCGGCCAGGACTGGGGTCTGCCCCCCTGGCGCCCCGACCGCCTCGCCGAGTCCGGCTACGCCCCCTACCGCCGCCTGCTCCGCGCCCTCTTCCGCTACGCGGGCGCCCTGCGCATCGACCACGTCATGGGCCTCTTCCGCCTCTGGTGGGTCCCGCAGGGCCATCCGCCGACCGAGGGCACCTACGTCCGGCACGACGCCGAGGCCATGCTCGCCGTCCTCGCGCTGGAGGCCTCGCGCGCCGGGTCCGTGGTGATCGGCGAGGACCTCGGGACCGTGGAGCCGGGAGTGCGCGAGACCTTGCAGGAGCGCGGGGTGCTCGGCACGTCGGTGCTGTGGTTCGAGCGGGACTGGGAGGGCGACGGGCGTCCGCTCGCGCCGGAGGAGTGGCGCGCCGACTGCCTCGCCACCGCCACCACCCACGACCTGCCGCCCACCGCGGCCCGGCTCACCGGCGAACACGTCGAACTCCGCGACCGCCTGGGCCTGTTGACCCGGCCGGTGGAGGAGGAGCGGATCGAGTCCGCCACCGACGTCGGCGAGTGGCTCGCCCTGCTGGCCCGGCTCGGCCTCTACGAACAGCCCGGGGGCGGCGGACGCCCCGCGTCCGAGGAGGAGGCGGAGATCCACGCGGTCCACCGTTTCCTGCTGCGCACCCCGGCCCGCATGATCGGCGTCTGGCTCCCGGACGCGATCGGCGACCGGCGCCCGCAGAACCTGCCCGGCACGTGGGACCAGTATCCGAACTGGCGCCTTCCGGTCGCCGACGCGGAGGGACGGCCGGTGACGCTGGAGGAACTGGCCGCGGCGCCGCGGCTGCACGCGCTGGTGGATGTGCTGCGGGCGGGGCTGGGGGAGGGGGCGGAGGCCGGTGGAGAAGGGGGTCCGTGAGGGGCCCGCGACCCCTGCGGCACCCCACGCGGCACCCCGTACGGCACCCCGGGCGCGCGGCCCGTTCGGGCATTCGCTACGTTTGCGGTGTGGACAAGAAGAACGCCCTGCGCGCCGGCGCCCTGGCTGCCGGTACGACGCTGATGATGCTGCTCATGACGTCCCCCGCGCTCGCGCTCACCCGCGACGACGGTGACGACCCGGGCAAGGGCCTGAGCGTCGCCGAGACGCTGGGGCTCTACGTCCTGATCCCGCTGGCCCTGTTCGCGATCATCGCGGGCCTGGTCATGGCGCTGGACAAGTCCAAGGACCGCGCGCCGAAGGCCAAGTCCGGCAAGACCGGCGCCGCCGTCGACGCCAAGGTCTGACCTCACCTCTTCCGGAAGGCGCCCCCATCACCCAGCACGGTGAGGCGGGCGCCTTCGGTATGTCCTGCGGCGGGCACCCGCTGCCGCCGAACAGGCCCGCACGGGGCGGTCATCGCTCGGTCGAGGCCAGCAACTTCCTCAGCAGGTCGGCCAATTGGTCGGCCTCCTCGCCGGTCAGGCCGGACAGGGCCGCCGTCTGTGTCGCGAGACCCGAGCCGACCGCCGCGTCGATCAGCGCCAGCCCCTTCTCCGTCAGGGTGACCTGGAGACCCCGGCGGTCGTGCGGGTCGGGGGAGCGGCGGAGCAGGCCGGCCCGCTCCAGTTTGTCGAGGCGGCCCGTCATGCCGCCGGTGGTGAGCATCAGGGTCGCGGAGAGCTCGCGCGGCGAGAGGGTGTACGGCTCGTCGGCCCGGCGCAGGGTCGCGAGGACGTCGAACTCGCCGCGCGAGATGCCGTGCGGGACGTACGCCTTCTCCATGCGGTCGCCCATGGCCCGGGCGAGCCGGAAGATCCGCCCGAAGACCTCCATCGCGGCGGTGTCGAGGTCGGGCCGCACCGCCGCCCACTGCTCGACGATCGCGTCGACGGGGTCCTTGTCGTTCATGGGGTGAGTATCCGCCGGTCAGCAGGTCGGTCGCAAGAAAGTGGATCACGAGCGAGTGGATCAGGGGTCGGTTGATCATGAGCCAGTGGCTTGACGATAAGTAGCTTGGCGCTAAGCTAATTAGTGTCGACCTACTTCGGAAGGTGCCTCCCCATGGCCAGTCGCCCGGTCCTGACGGCCGCCCTCACCGCCCTCGCCCCCATCTCCTGGGGCACCACCTACGCCGTCACCACCCAGTTCCTCCCGCCCGACCGCCCCCTGTTCACCGGCCTGATGCGCGCCCTCCCCGCAGGTCTCGTGCTCCTCACGCTCACCCGGGTGCTGCCGCGCGGCGCCTGGTGGTGGAAGTCGGCGGTGCTCGGCGCGCTGAACATCGGCGCCTTCTTCCCGCTGCTGTTCCTCTCCGCGTACCGGCTCCCCGGCGGCATGGCGGCGGTCGTCGGCTCGATAGGCCCGCTCTTCGTGGTCGGCCTCTCCGCGCTGCTGCTCGGACAGCGGCCCACGGCCCGCAGCGTGCTCACCGGCACCGCCGCGGCCTTCGGCGTCAGCCTCGTCGTACTCAAGGCGGCCGGGGCGCTCGACCCGGTCGGCGTGCTCGCGGCCCTCGCGTCCACCGCGTCGATGTCCACCGGCACCGTGCTCACCAAGCGCTGGGGCCGCCCCGCCGGTGTCGGCCCGCTCGCCCTCACCGGCTGGCAGCTCACCGCGGGCGGGCTGCTGATCGCGCCGGTCGCCCTCCTGGCCGAGGGGGCGCCGCCCGCGCTGGACGGCCGGGCGATCGGCGGCTACCTCTACCTGGCGCTGGCGAACACGGCGATCGCCTACTGGCTCTGGTTCCGCGGCATCGGCCGGCTCTCCGCCACCCAGGTCACCCTCCTCGGCCCGCTCTCCCCGCTGACCGCGGCCGTCGTCGGCTGGGCCGCGCTCGGCCAGGCGCTCACTCCGGTGCAGCTGGCGGGGATGGCGCTCGCGTTCGGGGCCACGGTGTTCGGGCAGACCGGGCCGCGTCCGTCCGCCGTGCGGGTCGGGGAGGTAGCGTCACGCGGGAACACCGTGACGCAACGCCGGAGGCGCTCGTGGCCGAAGACTCCTGCCCCAGCTGCGGCAAGCCGCTCACCGCACGCGCGGGCCGTACCGGTCGGCGCTCCGTCTACTGTTCCGCCGCCTGCCGGCAGAAGGCCTACCGGGAGCGGCAGGGCGGTGGCGGGGCCGGAGTCGACGGGCTGATCAAGGAGATCGGGCGGCAGGTGGAACAGCTGGTGCCGCAGCCGCCTTCCGTCCTCTACTCCGGCGTCACGGAACTGTCGTCGTCCGTCGCCCGGTTGCGGCGGGTGGCACGGACCGCGCGGGAGACGGCCCGGGACCGGACCCCGGAATCCGTCACCCGGAAAACCGTTACGGAACCCCATGTCCCCGTCGGCGAAGGCGACTTCGCCGCCCTCGTCGAGTCCCACCGCCGGGAGATCCAGGTCCACTGCTACCGCATGACCGGGTCGTACGACGACGCCGAGGACCTGGTCCAGGAGACCTTCCTGCGGGCCTGGCGGGCCCGGGACACCTTCGAGGGCCGGGCCGGCGCCCGGACCTGGCTGTACCGCATCGCCACCAACGCCTGCCTGGACTTCCAGCGCCGCACGGCCCGCCGACCCCAGCGCTACGAACCGCTGCCCGGCATGAACCACGGCGGCGGCGAGCCGCCCGCCCGCGTCACCTGGCTCCAGCCGTACCCCGACGACGAGTTGCCCACCGCCGAGGAGCAGCCGGAGGCCGCCGCGGTCTCCCGCGAGACCCTCGAACTGGTCTTCCTGGCCGCCGTCCAGCACCTCCCGCCGCGCCAGCGCGCGGTGCTGGTGCTGCGGGACGTGCTCGGGCTGACCGCCGCCGAGACCGGCGAGGCGCTCGACATGACCGTGGCCTCGGTCAACAGCGCGCTGCAACGGGCCCGCCCCACCCTGCGCGACCGGCTCCCCGGCCGCCGCGCGGACTGGACGGCCACCGAACCCACCGACCACCAACGCGTCCTGGTCAAGCGGTACATGGCCGCCGCCGAGCGCCTCGACCTGTCCGAGGTCGCCGCCCTGCTCAGCGAGGACGTCACGCTCACCATGCCGCCGAACCCGTTCTGGTTCACCGGCCGCGACGCGCTCCTGGAGTTCCTGCGCACGAGCCTCGACGTCGGCTCGCCCCTGTTCTTCGGCCACTGGCGCCACCTGCCCGCCCGCGCCAACGGCCAGCTGGCGGCCGGAGGTTACGTCCGCCGGCCCGGCACGACGGTCTACCGCGCCCAGGTCCTCGACGTGCTGCGCTTCGACGCCGACGACCGGATCGTGGAGATCACCTCCTTCGAACCGCATCTGTTCCCGGCCTTCGGACTGCCCCTGCGGCTGTGACCGATGAGCGGCGGGGCGCGCGTGCGTCTGTACAGCCGACTCGAACGACCCACGACCCGCAAGGAGAACCACCATGCTGCTCACCGACAAGACCGCGGTCGTCTACGGCGCCGCAGGCTCGATCGGCAGTGCGGTCGCCCGCGCCTTCGCCGCCGAAGGGGCCCGCGTCCACCTCGTGGGACGCACCCGGGAGACGCTGGAGGCCGTGGCCGCCGACATCAAGGACGCCGAGGTGGCCGTCGTCGACGCCCTCGACGAGAGCGCCGTCACCGAGCACCTCGCCCGCGTCGGCGACATCGACGTGTCCTTCAACCTCGTCTCGCGCGGCGACGTGCAGGGACTCCCGATCACCGAGATGCCGGTCGACGCCTTCCTCGCGCCGGTGATCAACGGCACCCGCGCCAACTTCATCACCGCCCGCGCCGCCGCCCGCCGCATGGCCGAACGCGGCCGTGGTGTCGTCCTGACCCTCAACAGCGGCTCCGCGCACGGCAGTCCGATGATGGGCGGCACCGGCCCCGCCGACGCGGCGACCGACAGCCTGGTGCGCAATCTGGCGATGGAGCTGGGCCCGCGCGGGGTGCGCGCCGTAGGACTGTGGGCGGCCGGCGTCCCCGAGACCCTGACCGTCGAGAAGCTCGGCAAGGTCAACCCCGACCTCAACGAGGCCGCGGTCCAGGGCATCCTCGACCAGCTGTCGACCCTGCGGATGACCCGCCGCAACCCCACCCTCGCGGAGATCACCGCGACCGCCGTGTTCCTCGCCTCCGACCACGCGGCGGGCATCACCGGCACGTTCGTGAACGTCACCGGCGGGATGTTCCCGGGCTGAGCGGCGCACGCGAAGGGGCGCCCGGCACGATGCCGGGCGCCCCTGGTGGCCGTGACGGGACCGGCTACGCCGCGGTCGCGTCCGCGGCCTGGGCCTTCAGGGCACGCTCGACGCCCGAGCGGGACTCCGAGACCAGACGGCGCAGGGCCGCGTTGGGCTCGGCGCTCGCCAGCCAGGCGTCCGTGCGGTCCAGGGTGTCCTGGGCGACCTGGACCGCCGGGTAGAGGCCGACCGCGATCTGCTGGGCGATCTCGTGCGACCGGGTGTCCCAGGCCTCCTTGACGGCGGCGAAGTACTTCTCCGTGTACGGCGCCAGGAGTTCACGCTGGTCCGTCTGCACGAAGCCCGAGATCACCGCCTCCTGAAGGGCGTTGGGCAGCTTGTCTGACTCGACGACCTGCGCCCAGGCCTCCGCCTTCGCCTCGGCGGTCGGGCGGGCGGCACGGGCGGTCGCCGCGTGGCGCTCACCGGCGGCCGTCCTGTCCCGCTCGTACTCGCCGGCGATCTCCGACTCGTCGAACCGGCCGACGGACGCGAGGCGTTCGACGAACGCCCAGCGCAGGTCGGTGTCGACGGCCAGCCCCTCGATCGTCTGGGTGCCCTCCAACAGGGCTTCCAGCAGGTCGAGTTGCTCCGGCGTACGGGCCGTCGCCGCGAACGCGCGGGCCCACGCCAGCTGGTGGTCGCCGCCCGGCTCGGCCGACCGCAGATGCGCCAGGGTGGCGTCCGTCCAGCGGGCGAGCAGGGTCTCCCGGGCCGCCGGGTCGGCGTACAGCTCGATCGCCAGCTTCACCTGCCGGTGCAGCGACTGCACGACACCGATGTCGGACTCCTTGCCGATGCCCGACAGGACCAGCGACAGATAGTCACGGGTGGCGAGTTCGGCGTCCCGCGTCATGTCCCAGGCCGAGGCCCAGCACAGCGCGCGCGGGAGCGAGGACTCGAAGTCGCCGAGGTGCTCGGTGACGAACGCGAGGGACTGCTCGTCGAGACGGACCTTCGCGTACGACAGGTCGTCGTCGTTGAGCAGGACCACGTCCGGACGCCGCTTGCCCACCAGCTGCGGCACGGCGGTCAGTTCACCGTCCACGTCCAGCTCAAGCCGCTCGTCGCGCACCAGCTTGCCGGTGTCCTCGTCGAGTTCGTACAGGCCGACGGCGATGCGGTGCGGGCGGAGCGTCGGCTCGCCCTTGGCGCCGGCGGGCAGGGCCGGGGCCTGCTGGCGGATCGCGAACGCGGTGATGACACCGTCCGCGTCCGTCTCGATCTCCGGGCGCAGGACGTTGATCCCGGCGGTCTGCAGCCACGCCTTCGACCAGGTCTTCAGGTCGCGCCCCGAGGTCTCCTCCAGCGCGCCCAGCAGGTCGGACAGGCGCGTGTTGCCGTACGCGTGGCGCTTGAAGTACGCCTGCACGCCCGCGAAGAACTCGTCCATGCCGACGTAGGCCACGAGCTGCTTGAGGACGCTCGCGCCCTTCGCGTACGTGATGCCGTCGAAGTTGACCAGGACGTCGTCCAGGTCGCCGATCTCGGCCATGATCGGGTGCGTGGACGGCAGCTGGTCCTGCCGGTACGCCCACGTCTTCATCGAGTTGGCGAACGTCGTCCACGAGTGCGGCCAGCGCGAGTCGGGGGCGTAGGCCTGGCAGGCGATGGAGGTGTAGGTGGCGAACGACTCGTTCAGCCACAGGTCGTTCCACCACTCCATGGTCACGAGGTCGCCGAACCACATGTGGGCCAGCTCGTGCAGGATGGTCTCCGCGCGCACCTCGTACGCGGCGTCGGTCACCTTGGACCGGAACACGTACTGGTCGCGGATCGTCACCGCGCCCGCGTTCTCCATCGCGCCCGCGTTGAACTCCGGGACGAACAGCTGGTCGTACTTCTTGAAGGGGTACGCGTAGTCGAACTTCTCCTGGAACCAGGCGAAGCCCTGCCGGGTGACCTCGAAGATGGCGTCCGAGTCGAGGTACTCGGCGAGCGAGGGCCGGCAGTAGATGCCCAGCGGCACGCTCTGCCCGTCCTGCTCGTACACGCTGTGCACGCTGTGGTACGGCCCGACGATCAGCGCGGTGATGTACGTCGAGATGCGCGGCGTCGGCTCGAACACCCAGGTGTCGTCCCGGGGTTCGGGCGTCGGGGAGTTGGAGATGACGGTCCAGCCGGTCGGCGCCTTCACCGTGAACTGGAAGGTCGCCTTGAGGTCGGGCTGCTCGAAGCTCGCGAACACGCGGCGCGCGTCCGGGACCTCGAACTGGGTGTAGAGGTACGCCTGTTGGTCGACCGGGTCGACGAACCGGTGCAGACCCTCACCGGTGTTGGTGTAGGCGCAGTCCGCGACGACACGCAGGACGTTGGGTCCCGCCAGCAGTCCCGGGAGCGCGATCCGGGAGTCCTTGAAGACCTCGTCGGGGTCGAGCGGGTCGCCGTTCAGCGTCACCTCGTGGACCGTCGGGGCGACCAGGTCGATGAAGGACTCGGAGCCGCCCTCCGTCACGTCGAAGCGCACCGTCGTCGCGGACCTGTAGGTCCCGCCCTCCTGCGCGCCGGAGAGGTCGAGATCGATCTCGTACGAGTCAACGGTGAGCAGCGTTGCCCGCTGCCGCGCCTCTTCGCGAGTCAGGTTTGTGCCAGGCACGCGGTCATCTCCTCGTTATGTGTGGGTTGCGCCATCCTTCCACGGGAGGTGAGGCGAGCGCGATGTCCGTACGCGCCGGTGAGCGGGCGTGCCGGGGCTCCGCCGTGCTCCGGGTGTCCTCCCACGGACGTCCATCCCACAGCCCGCCGTTCCCGGGGGCTCCGCCCCCGGCCCCCGGAACGGGGTTCGGGGCGGAGCTCCGGCGGGGTCGAGGAGAGTCCCCGGTCAGCTCTTGAGTTCGGCGGCCACCAGCTCCGCGATCTGGACGGCGTTCAGCGCAGCGCCCTTGCGGAGGTTGTCGTTGGAGATGAACAGCGCGAGCCCGTGCTCGACCGTCTCGTCCGCGCGGATGCGGCCGACGTAGGACGGGTCCTGGCCCGCGGCCTGGAGGGGGGTCGGGATGTCGGTCAGGGCGACACCGGGCGCCCCGCCGAGCAGCTCCGTGGCCCGCTCGACGGAGAGGGGACGGGCGAACCGGGCGTTGACCTGGAGGGAGTGCCCGGAGAAGACCGGGACGCGGACGCAGGTGCCGGAGACCTTGAGGCCGGGGATCTCCAGGATCTTGCGGGACTCGCTGCGGAGCTTCTGCTCCTCGTCGGTCTCGTGCAGCCCGTCGTCGACGATCGACCCGGCGAGCGGCAGCACGTTGAACGCGATGGGCCGCTTGTAGACCTGCGGCTCCGGGAAGTCGACCGCCGAACCGTCGTGCGTGAGCTTGTCCGCGTCCGCGACGACCTTCAGCGCCTGCCCGTGCAGCTCGGCCACACCGGAGAGCCCGGACCCGGACACCGCCTGGTACGTGGCGACGACCAGCGCCTCAAGCCCCGCCTCGGCGTGCAACGGCTTCAGCACCGGCATCGCGGCCATCGTCGTGCAGTTCGGGTTCGCGATGATCCCCTTGGGCCGGTCGGCGACGGCGTGCGGGTTCACCTCGGAGACGACCAGCGGTACGTCGGGGTCCTTGCGCCAGGCGGAGGAGTTGTCGATGACGACCGCGCCCTGCGAGGCGACCTTCTCGGCCAGCGCCTTCGACGTCGCACCGCCCGCCGAGAACAGCACGATGTCCAGCCCGGAGTAGTCGGCGGTCGCCGCGTCCTCCACCGTCACGCCGTCCAGGACCGTCCCCGCCGAACGGGCCGAGGCGAACAGGCGCAGCTCGGTGACCGGGAAGTCCCGCTCCACGAGAATCCTGCGCATGACCGTGCCGACCTGACCGGTGGCTCCGACGATTCCGACCCTCACAGCGACTCCTTCATGTGTCCGTACGCATCCGTGCATGTCTGCGGCATTTCCATCATCCTGCCGATCCTGGTGTGCCTGTCCAATTCTTTGCCGCGCATGCCCGAGGAGTGGGACGCGGCCCGGCCGGTGTGACGCACTCCTCGGGCTTCTCGGGGTTCTCGGGCATGCTTCGGGTCTCCGCCGAACGTTTCCGCCCTCTGCCGCGTCGTAGAGGAAACGCGGTGAGGGGGGTGGCTTGTGCTGCGCAGGAAGGCCCGCCGGGTCCAGGAGGGGGACGATCCTCTGGACCCGGCCCAGGAACGCCGGGTACGGGCGGTGCTCGCGCTCGGCGGGGTGCCGCAGGCGGATCTGCCGGACGGTGTCCAGCAGGTGCGGCTGCGGTTGCTGGAGCGGGCGGCGAAGGGCGACGAGGCGCCGCGTGACGTGTCGGCGTGGGCGGCGGTCGTCGCCTCGAACCTCGCCATGGACTGGCACCGGGCCAAGCGCCGGCAGGAGCGGGTGGGGGAGCGGCTGGCCTCCCTGCGTCGGCTGGAGCATCCCTCCGGCGAGGACACCAGCGTGCTGTCCCTGGCGGTGGCGCAGGGCCTGGACGAACTGCCGGACCAGCAGCGCCAGGTCCTCGTCCTGCGTTTCTTCGCCGACCTGTCCGTGCGCGGGATCGCCGAGGAACTCGGCATCCCGGAAGGCACGGTCAAGAGCCGGCTGCACTCCGCGGTCCGCGCGCTGCGCGACCGCCTGCACGAGGACGAGGTGGTGTGAGGTGGCCGCGGAGCGGAACGAACACGACGGCGTGGACGCGCTGATGGCCGCGATCACGGGCGAACCGCTGCCGGACGCGGCCCGCGCGGACGCCGGGTTCATGGCCGAACACGCGTCCGCGACGGCCGAAGTGGCCCTGCTGCGGGAGCAGTTGGGCCTCATCGGGGAGGCCCTGTCGGCACCCGCCGCGCCGACGGCACCGCACCCCGTGACCCGTTCGGTCCAGGCCCGCCCGGCCCGTCCATCCACCCTGACCCGCCCGGCCCGGCGCCGCCATCCCGTTCTGCGTGTCCTCGCCTACGGCACGCTCGCCACGGCCGTGATCGCCGGGCTGGTCACCGGGGTCGCCTGGCTCGGCGCCCACGACGGTGGTGCCACCGCCGACTCCTCGGCCGCCCAGGGCAAGTCCGACGCCTCCGCCAGGATGTCCGGGGACGGTCCGCCACCCGCCGACCCGGAGGCGGCGCTGGCCTGCGACCGGCTCGTCGTCGAGGGCACGGTGGCCCGGGTGGAGACACGGGCGGACGATCCGTGGACCACGGTCGTGCTCACCGTGATCCGCTCCTTCAAGCCCGCCAGGAGCCCGTCCCAGGTGTCGTTCCTCCTCGACGGCGGAGCGGACCCGAAGCCGCGCGCGGGCCAGCACGTACTGGTCGCGGTCGGCCGGGGCAGGCAGAACGCGAGCCTCTGGGCCGTCGGCGACACCCGCGTCGCCGCGAACCGCGCCTGGATCGCCGAGGCGCTGCCCGGCTCCCTGCACACGGCCTGCCCGCCCGGCTGAACGCGCGAGGGGCGGGCGCCCGCACGGACGCCCGCCCCCCTCACCGTCGTATCAGCGCTACGAGGTGACCTTCTCGATCTTCACGCTGCCCAGGCCCGCGACCGTGCCGCGCGCGTTGACCAGCTGGACCTGGCCGAAGAACTCGCGTCCCGCCGGGGCGGGGGCCAGGGCGGTGACGCTGCCGGAGACCGTCGCCGAGGCGCCGGTGGCGAGCTTCACCGGGGCCGAGGCGTCGACGCCGACCGTGCCGAGCGCCGGGGAGAAGAACACGTCCCGGTAGTCGTACGCGGTCGAGCCGGACGGCACCGAGTAGCCGGCGACCTCGACCGTGTAGGTGCCGGTGGCCGGGTTGGCGATGGTGACCGCCTCCTCCGAGTCGCCGTCGGCGGAGGTGCCGACGACCTTGCCGGTGGCGTCCTTCACCGTCAGGTCCAGGTCCGCCGCCGCGTCCGACACGTTGCCGATGGCGACGTTCAGGGAGGTGGCGCCGGCGGGCACGTCGACCGTGGTCGTCTGGGTGACGCCCTCGGTGATGGTGGGCCGCGCGGTCAGCGAGGAGCCGAGCGGGCCGCCCTTCAGCGTGCCGGTGAGGGCCGCGTACTTGTTGGTCACCTTCCAGGAGGCGGTGGCCGGGGTGCCGACCTTCGCCTCGGGCACGGTCACGGTCTCCGGGTCGAAGACCGCGCCGAGGACGGTGGCGTCGAGCTTGTACGGGTTGTCGAGCAGCGGCGAGGTGCGGCGCGCCTCGACCTCGATCTCCCAGACACCGGCCTGCGGGTCGGCGTACGAGCGCACGTCGGGCTTGCAGCCGTTGCCGTCGAGGTAGTTGTTGTAGCAGTACGGGGTGCCGGTGTCCTCGACCGGGACGCCGTACGGGTGGATCGAGATGAACCGCGTCTGGCTCTTGTCCTTCAGCCCGCTCATCGCGATCTCCAGGGCCTTGGCGCCCTCGGGGACGGTCAGGAAGTACGACTGCGTGCTGTTGCGCTGCACCGAACTCGACTCGTGGACGGTGTAGTTGACGGGCTTGGAGACCACGACCGTGGCGAGGATCTGCTTGTCGACGCCCTCGGTCCGCGGGTCGTCGACCTCAAGGATCGCGCTCTTGATGCCCGAACTCTTCGGCGCCGCCTGCACCTTGACGGTGACCGGCTGGTTCAGCGGGAGCCTGACCTCGTCGGAGCCGACGATCCGGAAGGTGCCGCCGGCGTTGTTCGCGATGCTCAGCTCGTGCCGGACGGGCTTGCTGGAACCGGTGGTTCGCGTGATGACGACGTCGTACGTCTTCTTCGCGCCGGCCTTGAGGCCGCCCTCGCGGTCGTAGAGGCCGGTGCCGAAGCCGGGGGTCTTCAGCGCGTAGTCGATCGCGGTGTCGACGGGGGCCTTGACCGTGTACTCGTGGGCGGTGGCGCCGTTCCTGATGGACTTCCACGCGTCCAGGATGTTGATGAGGCCCGCGCCCTCGGCGTAGGCCTGGACACCCTTGATGTGATCGGCCGTCGAGGTCAGCGCCGTGCGCAGGGTCGCCGGGGTGAGGGCGAGGTGCTTCTGCTTCGCGGCGCTCAGCAGCAGCGCCGAGGCGCCCGCCGCCTGCGGGGAGGCCATCGAGGTGCCCTGGAGCATCGAGTAGCCGGCCGGCAGGGTGTACCCGGCCTCGGGGACCGGGGAGCCCGGCAGCCAGGTCTGGGTGGTGTTGATCGCGGCGCCGGGCGCGACGAGCGTCGGCGTGAAGCCGCCGTCCTCACGCGGGCCGCGCGAGGAGAACGGCAGCAGCTGGTACGAAGTCGCCACCTGCGAGCCGTAGTTGGCGGCCCAGGTCTGCTTCGAGATGGAGGCGCCGACGGAGATCACCTTGTCGGCGAGACCGGGGTCGCCGATCGTGTTGGCGCCGGGACCGGAGTTGCCGGCCGAGATCACGAGCTGCACGCCGTAGGTGTCGATGAGCCGCGTGTACAGCGCGGCGCGCGCGTTGTTGCCGTCGTTCAGCGCGGGCAGGCCGCCGATGGACATGTTGACGATGTCGACACCGCGGTTGGCGACGAGGTCGATCATGCCCTCGGTGAGCGCCACGTTGGTGCAGCCGCCGGTCCAGGTGCAGGCGCGGGACGACACGATCTTCGCGCCGGGCGCCTCGCCGTTCATCTTTCCGCCGAACAGACCGTTCGCGGCGGTGATGCCGGCGACGTGCGTGCCGTGCTCGGACTCGATGACACCGATGTTGACGAAGTCGGCGGTCTTGCCGACCCAGGACCCGCCGTACGGGTCCATCGGGACGTCCTTGCTGATCTGCACGACGAACGGCTGCCGTTCGACGACGTCCGTCGCCGGGTTGTCGGTCCCGAAGTACCCGATCTGGTAGCCGTCCTTGTACGGCTTCATCGGGGTGTCGTCGCCGAAGTCGTGGTTGTTGTTCAGGTCGACCGTCACCGTGCCGGCCGCCGGGTCGTACAGGACGCCCCACGAGTCGGTGGTGTCCCCGTCGCGGTTCGCGTCGCCCGCCGCGTCACCGCCGGTGGTGTACGACTCCTTGAACGTGCTGATCTCGTACGACCCCGTCGGCGCCTTCCAACTCGCGCCGTCATACGTGAAGTTGGGGCCGGAGACCGCTGTCACCATCGGGCGCCAGGTCTGGTCGCCGTCGACGATCGGGTCGGTGGAGGTGACCCAGTCGACGATCTTGCGCTCGCCGGTGGTGGTCTTCTGCAGCGCCGGGTGGCCGAGGTCGACGCCGGAGTCGAGGATGCCGATGGTGATGCCGCGGCCGTCCGCCTTCGGGTTCTTCTTCACGAAGTCGACGGCGCCCGTCTCGAAGGACGGGTTGTACGGGTTCGCGGCGGGGGTGTTCTTGTTCGGCGCGGAGTAGGTTGCCCTGCCCGTCGCCTTGGCGGCGCCCTTCGCGGTGTCCGCGCTCGGGGTCGGGTCGTCGAGGGCGATCTCCTGGCGGAGGTCGATGGCCTGCACCGAGGACAGCTTCGAGGCGGCGGCGATCGCCGAGTCGGCCTTGCCGGTCGGGACGGTGGCGCGGACGTAGCCGAGCTTGTCGTAGGTGCGGCCCACGGAGCCGCCCTTGACCGCGTCCAGCTGCCGGGCGACCTGCTCGGTCGCGCCCGGCGCGGTGGCGATCATCATCGTGACGTTCTTGTCGCCGTCGGCCTTGGCGGTGGCGAGGAGGTCGGCGTCGTCCGAACCGAGCTTGGCCGCGGCGGACTTGACGGTCGGGTCCGCGGGCGCGGTGGCGGAAGGCGAGTCGGCGGAGAAGGCCAGGGGTATCGGCCCGGCCGCGGAGAGCGCGGCGACGAGACCGGCGGCCACGGATATTCGGGCCACGCGTCTCTGGTGGGAGAGGGTCATCGGCATCCCTTGTAGGTGAAGAAATCCAGTGCCGGACGAGGGCACAGCTTTACCCAAGGGACGGTTGTTTGGGAAGTGTTGACCGAAACGCTATGAACGTATGGGGAAAACCCCCTATTGGCTCGGGGTGCTCGTCCGTGCGTAGTGGCGGGACGCCTTCGCGCGGTTGCCGCAGGCCGCCATCGAGCACCAGCGCCGGGTGCCGTTGCGCGAGGTGTCGAAGAACCGCAGCACGCAGGCCTCGTGGGCGCAGCGGCGGATGCGGTCGGGGGCGGAGAGCAGCTCCAGATAGCTGCGGGCGGCGAGCCAGCCGGGCCCCCAGGCGGGGTCGTCGAACTCGGGCAGCTCGCCGGGTCCTTCGGCGGTGAGGGTGGGCCGGATGCGTCCCGTGCCGAGCACGGCGTCGAGGTCGCCGGTGCGGCCGTCGTCCAGGGCCAGCTTGAGCGCGGCGCGTGTGCTGTGGAGGTGCGTCAGGGTGACGGCGTCGGCCGGGAAGCGCTCGTCGAGGCCGTTCGACCGGAGCCACACGGTGAGTCCGCCCGGGAGCGCGAGGAGGTCCTGGAGGACTCCGTCCCGCATCCACCACGTGTTGAGCAGGTCGAGCGCGAGCGGCTCGCCGACGAGCGGCCGGGGGTCCTCGGTGAGGGGCGTCGGCTTCGGTGCGGGCTTCGGCATGGCGGGTGCCTCTCTTCCGATCTAACCGCTCAAGAGTACGTGACCGGTTGCCCCCTCCGGCTCTAACCGTTAAAGTCACTGACAACGGTTATACCAGCGAAGGGCTTCCCATGACCCTGCACCTCGGCCACACCGGCCTGAACGTCACCGACCTCGACCGCTCCCTCGCCTTCTACCGCGACGTCCTCGGCTTCGCGGTCCTCGCCGAGGGCAAGGAGCGGGACCGCCGGTACGCGTTCCTGGGCGACGGCGACGGCGACGGCCACCCCGTGCTCACCCTCTGGCAGCAGGCGCGGGGGACGTACGACAGCGACCGCGCCGGCCTGCACCACCTCGCCTTCGCGGCCGACTCGATCGAGCGGGTCCAGCGGTACGAGGAGGCGCTCAGGGCCTACGGCGCCGAGTTCGCGTACGAGGGTGTGGTCGCCCACCGCGAGGGCGGCACCTCGGGCGGCATCTTCTTCCACGACCCGGACGGCACCCGCCTGGAGATCTCGGTGCCGACCGGCGCGGAAGAAGCCCCGGCCCCCGACTCCTCCGCCCCGACCTGCGGTTTCTTCTAGCCATGGCAGCCGCTGAGGCCATGGAGACCTATCACGCGGGCTCCCGCGCCGTGCAGGACCGGGTCGGCGTGCGGGAGTTCGCCGACCACGTCGGCCGGATCATCGGCCAGGGCATCAAACCGGTGGCCGCCGCCTTCCTGGAGATCCAGCCGATGCTGATCCTGGGCGCGGCCGACCCCGCGACGGGCCGGGTGTGGGCGTCCCCGCTCACCGGCACCCCCGGCTTCGTCCGCGCCACGGGCCCGCACCGGATCTCGATCACCGGCGCCCCCCGCCCCGACGACCCCCTCGCGCGGGCCCTCGCCGAGGCCGACGACCTTCCGGTCGGCACGATCGCCCTCGACCCCCGCACCCGCCGCCGTATGCGAGTGGACGGCCGGCTCCGGCGTACGGAAAGAGGGTCGGTGATCGACGCCGAGCGGGTCTTCGCCAACTGCCCCAAGTACATCCAGCGGAGGGAGTCCTACGAGACGGTCGCCGACCGCGCCCCCGCCTGCCCCCGGCCCGGCACCGAACTGACCCCGTCCCAGGCCGGGTTCATCGCGGCGGCCGACACCTTCTTCCTCGCCACCGTCCACGGACACGGCGCCGACGCCAGCCACCGGGGCGGCAACCCCGGCTTCGTGCGGGTGACGTCACCCCGCGAGCTGGTCTGGCCCGACTACACCGGCAACGCCATGTTCCTCAGCCTCGGCAACCTCCTCGCCGACCCCCGCGCCGGACTCCTCTTCCTCGACTGGACCACCGGCACCACCCTCCAGCTCACCGGCGAGGCACGGCCGGAGTTCGACGAGGACGGGGAGCGCAGGGTGCGTTTCACCCTCACCGGGGCGGTCGAGACCCCCGCCGCGCTCCCTCTGCGCTGGTCCGCCCCCGAATACTCACCTGCCAATCCGGACCCGGGACACTAATGTCTGCCGGATGCGCAAGAAGCTGAGGGTCGCCGCCTACGCCGTCTGCGTCCGGGACGGACAGCTCCTGCTGGCCCGTTCACCCGCGGCCGGCGGCGGCCACGAATGGGTGCTGCCCGGCGGCGGCATGGACCACGGCGAGCACCCGAACGACACCGTCGTACGGGAACTGGAGGAGGAGACCGGCTACCACGTCGAGGTCACCGGACTGCTCGGCATGGACAGCCTCCACCACGTCGTCCCGTGGAGCTACCGCCGCAAGGTCGACCACCACGGCCTCCGGATCGTCTACGAGGCGAGGATCGTCGGCGGCGAACTGCGCGACGAGGTCGGCGGCTCCACCGACATGGCCGCCTGGCATCCGCTGGACGACGTCTCCGGCCTCACCCGGGTCCCGCTGATCGACACCGCGCTGCGCCTGTGGCGGGAGCGACCGTCCGTCGGACGGGTCGACCCCGCCCCGAAATAGCTCCGGGACAGCTTCAGTACCCCGGCAGATGAACACGGAGTAGCGGCTTCCCGGCGGCCCGACGAGCGTTCACGAACGCACAGGGGCCGCCAAGATCCACGTACCGCGATCGGCGCTGCACGTTGCCGTCTCGTTTACGCGCAGGTCATCCCCGATGCCAAGCATCCAGTACGAGCGGGGACTTCGCGACCGCGATCGAAAACCGATCGCCGCGGACACCCGCGACCACTGCCGACGCAGTTCGTACTCGGGGAGATCGCGCCATGTCGCGCACACGCTCTGTCGCCAGCTCCGTGCTGGGGGTCAACCGCCGTACCGTCCTCGCCGCCACCGCGGCCGTGTCCGTCTCCGCAGGCGTCGGGTACGCCCTGCGGCCCACCGACAGCGAGGCCGCCACGGCCGACGCCGCCGAGGCGCCCGTCGCCCAGTCCCGCAAGGCACCGGCCGCGCCCCTCGCCCCGTACACCAAGGGCACCACCCTCGCCACGGTCGCCGCCCCGCGCACCGGCTCCGGCTACCGCCGGCTCGGCGACGGCGCCGGCTGGAAGCGCGTCGTGCGCGGTGACCTCGCCGCCGCCAAGTCCGGGCGCGCGGGCCGCCGTACGGCACTCGCGTCGTTCGTGCAGTTCACCGATCTGCACCTGATGGACACTCAGCACCCGCTGCGGCTGGAGTACTTGCGCTCCACCGACAAGCACGCGTGGCGCCCGCACGAGGCGTTGACCGTGCAGGGCGGGATCTCGCTGGTCGAGCGGGTCAACGCGCTGCGCGGGGCCCCGGTGACCGGCTCCCCGCTGCACTTCGTGATGACCACCGGCGACAACACGGACAACAACGCGAAGTCCGAGCTGGAATGGTTCATGAAGATCATGAGCGGCGGCCGGTTCACCCCCAACACCGGTGACCCGCGCCACTACGAGGGCGTCCAGAACAGTGGCCTCCCGCTGTACTGGCAGCCGGACTCGACCGTCCGCGACGGTGACAAGCGGGTCGGCTTCCCGCATCTGAAGGGCTTTCTGGCCGCCGCGATCCGCGAGGTCCGCAGCCCCGGCCTCAACCTGCCCTGGTACTCCACGGTCGGCAACCACGACGCGCTGCCGCTCGGCTGCTTCGGCTCGCACGCCGACCCGTACCTCACCGAACTGGCCATCGGCGGCAAGAAGTTGATGACCGCGACGGCGGCCGAGGCGAAGAAGCTGCAGAACGCGATCCGCGACGCCAAGGACCCCAAGGGCTCCGGCTACCGCGACTTCCTCAAGGCGCACGCCCGCTCCGCGCGGTCGGTCACGCCGGACGAGAAGCGCGCCCCGTACACCTCCGCCGAGTACCTCAAGGCCCACCTCGACCCGGCCCACCAGGGCCTCGGCCCGGTCGGTCACGGCTACTCCTCGGCGAACCTCGACGCGGGCACGCAGTACTACGCGTTCCGCATCGCCGACGACGTGATCGGCATCAGCCTCGACACCACGGACGCGGGCGGCCACTACGAAGGGTCCATCGGGGCGACGCAGCTGAGGTGGCTGGACAAGACACTCCGCGACAACAAGGACTCGTACGCGGTGATCTTCAGCCACCACACCAGCAAGACGATGGACAACACCCGCCCCGACCCGGCGCACCCCACCGAGCGCCGCTACGAGGGCTCGGCGGTCGTCGCCCTCCTCGGCAGCCACCCGAACGTGCTGGCCTGGGTCAACGGCCACATCCACCGCAACGTCATCACCCCGCACTCGGCGCCCGACGGCCGCAGCTTCTGGGAGATCTCGACGGCCTCGCACGTCGACTATCCCCAACTCGCCCGTGTCATCGAGCTGGTGGACAACAAGGACGGCACGCTGTCCCTCTTCACCACGCTGATCGAGTCCGCGGCCCCGCACCGCACCGACTTCTCCGACCTCACCCAGACCGGCCTCGCGGCCCTCTACCGCGAACTGTCGTACAACGCGCCGGGCTCCAGCACGGTCCTGGGGGGCGACGCGAAGGACCGCAACACGGAACTGATCCTCAAGAAGGGCTGATGCCCGCGCCCCCGGCGCCGGCGGCGGGAAGGAGGGCCGTGCTCACGGGAGGGCCGCGCGGCCCTGGCCAATTGACCACGGGATAACCAACCGGACCCGGACACGAGACGCCCAGTTCATTCGTGTGAAATGTCCGTGCCGCCTCATAACGCCTAACCCGCTGTTCACGGGGATGGCTCGATTCATACGCAAGGCGGGTGGTCGTGTGCGCGCTCGACACGAGCTGCACGTGCTGTCGGTCTACGAGGGGTTCTTCTCCGGAGGAGCCCGCATCGTCCACAGCGACGTCGTACGGGGACTGGTGGAGGGCGGCCAGCACCATACGGTGCTCAGCATCCACGGAGAAGTGCACCGAGAGGCGACCCGGCAGGCCATGGAGGACGACGCCTGCTACCAGCAGCTGACCGCGGCCGGCGTCGGCGTCTCCACCCTCGGCCGCAGCTTCCGCGGCGACGGCGATCCGGTCACGGAGGGGTTCCGCGGCCCCGAGCTGGCCGACACCGCCCGTGCCCTCGCCGGCGCCGACGTCGTCCTCTCCCTCAAGGAGCAGCCGCTCTCCCTGCTCAACCAGGCGGGCCTGCCCCGCCGCCCGATCGTCGCGTGCCTGCACCGCTCGGACCCCGAGCACTCCGGCACGGCCCTCGACGACCTGAAGGCCGCCATCGCCGACGGCAAGGTCGTCGCCGCCGTCTGCTGCGCGGAGTCCACCCGCGACGCCTACCGGGCCGCCGGCATCCCGCCCGAGGTCCTCCACGTCATCCCCAACGGCGTGGACCTGCTCCGCTTCCGCCCCGACCCGGCCCGGCGGCTCGCCCTCCGCGCCTCCCTCGGCATCCCGGACACCGCTCCCGTCGTCGTCTTCGCGGCCCGCTACGCCACGATGAAGAACATCCCCCTCTTCCTCCGCGCCGCCCGCGCGTGGCTGCGGCGCGAACCCGCCGGCCATGTGCTGATGTGCGGCGCGGGCATGACCGGCCACGACCAGCCGGCCCTCTCCGCCGACATCGACGACGCCTTCGGGACGGAGCGGGAACCGCTCGCCGGCCGGCTCCATCTCCTCGGCGTGCGGCGGGACATGGAGACCGTCTACGCCGGCTCCGACGTCGTCGCGCTCACCTCGTCCTTCGGCGAGGCCGCACCCCTCTGCCTGATCGAGGGCATGATGTGCGGCGCCGTCCCCGTGGCCACCGACGTCGGCGACAGCGCCTCCATCGTCGCCGGGCACGGCATCGTCACACTCCCCGACCCGGACGCCATCGCCTCGGCCTGGACCGCGGCGGTCGCGGGCCGCCCGGAGTTCGCCGAAGCCCACGCCCGCAGCCGCGAACGGTTCAGCCGTACGCGCATGATCGCCTCGTACGCCGCCCTCATCGACGGCCTGCACACGGGACACACGGCGACCAGCGCCACCCCGCCGCCGCTGCCCGAACCCCTGTAGGACGGACGGCACGGACACGAGGAGGGGCCACCGACCCCCGGTGGCCCCTCCTCTCCCCTCCTTGCCCCGCCCTGGCCCCGCCCTGATCCCGCCCTGGTCCGTCACTACCGGGGCAGCACCACGACATACGCGGCCGGATCGCGGTCGGCCGCCGCCATCAGCGCCGTACGGACCACCGCCGCCTGTTGCTCCAGGCCCTCGCGGAGCTTCCTGGGGGTGATGTGGACGACCGTGATGCCCAGCCGCTCCAGGTGCTCGCGCTTACGGGCGTACTCCGACCACAGCGCGTCGTCGTCCTGCCGGTGGCCCGGCCGGGGCGCGCGTGTGTCCAGCTCGACCGCGACCGCCTGCTCGGGCCAGTACGCGTCGAGGCCGCCGAGGTGCGGGCCGCCGGGAAGGCGCAGGTCGACGTTCCAGACCGGGTCGGGCAGGCTGTACTCGGTCACCATCCGGTAGAGGCGGTCCTCGGCGATGGCGCGGCCCTCGGCCAGCAGCGAGTCCACCGCGTCCACCACGTGCGGGCGGCCGAGCAGCTTGGCGTTGTTCAACTCCCGTACCACCGCGGCCGGTTCGCAGTGTCCGCCGCGTACCGCCTCGGTGAGCAGCCCGCGCACCGCGTTCGCGTCCGACAGCTCGGCCACCGCGTCGGCGAGGGCCCGCGGCACCGGGGCGACCGGGACGCCCCTCACCTGCTGCGGGGCGGGGAGCGAGACGGTGCGGATGATCCGCGCGCAGCCCGCCGAGCGCAGCCGGCGCATCCGGGGGACCAGCACGTCGAGCTGCTGGAGGGAGGCCGGCTCCGGGGCGGAGCTGAAGCCGTGCAGGGCCAGTGCGGCCATGCCGGTCAGCATCGCCTCCGCGTACGTCACCCGGTGCGGCTCCTCCGCGCCGGGCTGGACCGGGACCCCCGCCGTCCGCTCCCGCGCCGCGTACAGCAGCACCGCGTGCAGCCGCTCCTCGCCGGTCGGCGGGCCGGAGTGCAGCAGGACCACGCCGGGGAGGAACTGCTGCCACGGCCCGTCGGGTCGGCACTGCTCGTTCACCTCGGCCGCCGGGACACCGTGCGCCCGGAGCTGAGCCGTCGTCAGAACCCGGCGGTGGACCTCGGTGAGGTGGCTGAGGGGGCGGGGGGAGAGGGGGGTGTTGTGGTTCATGCAACGGGGTTTCCCGCGCCGGATCCGCTCCCTAACCGCTGTTACACGCTCGTCGGCAAATCCGGACAACGCGGCACTAAAGGACAGGCGTTCGGATGCCGAGTAGGCGCCGGAAACCCCTGGTCCTGATGGAGCGGACCAGGGGTTACGGGGAGGATTGCCTGTATTCGGTAACGGTCACGCAGAGGCCGATCCCAGGCCAGGGATCAGCCCTGGGCGCCGCGCCCCTCGTTGTCCGCCGCCTGCGCCCGCAGCGCCCGCGCCAGATCGTCCCGCGCCTCCAGCACCAGCCGCCGCAGCGCCGGCGCGGCCTCCTCGTGGGACGTCAGCCACGCGTCCGTCGCGTCCAGCGTCGCCCGCGCGTCGTCCGCCGCCGGGTGGGCCGGGAACAGCCCCCGCACCACGTCCACGCCGATCTGGATCGACCGCTCCGCCCACACCCGCTCGATCGCCGCGAAGTACTTCTCCGTGTACGGCGCGAGCAGCTCCCGCTGCGACGGCTGCGCGAACCCCGCGATGGTCGCCTCGACGAGCGCGTTGGACAGCGCGTCCGACTCCACGACCTGCGCCCACGCCTGCGCCTTGACGGCCGCCGAGGGCCGGGCGGCGAGACAGCGGACCTGGTGGCGCTTGCCCGACGCGGTGTCGTCCCGGGCCAGTTCGGCGGCCACCGCGGCCTCGTCGGCGCCGTGCGCGGCCAGCGGCTCCAGGAACGCCCAGCGCAGCTCCTGGTCGACGGCCAGGCCCTCGATCTGCTCCGTGCCGTCCAACAGGGCCTGCAGCAGGGCGAGTTCCTCCGGCGCCGACGCCACCGACGCGTAGAACCGCGCCCACGCCAGCTGGTGCTCGCTGCCCGGCTCGGCGTCCCGCAGGTCCCGCAGCGCGACGTGCGCCAGGAGCTTCGCGCCGGTCTCGCGCCACCACGGCGGCGAGTAGTTGACCAGCGCCGAGTTCGCCCAGGCGTGCAGCATCTGGAGCACGCCGATGTCGGTCTCCCGGCGCCCGAACCGCATCACCAGGTCGATAAAGTCGGGCGCGAGCAGCAGCGCGTCCCGCGTCATGTTCCACAGCGCCGACCAGCACAGCGCCCGCGCCATCGGGTCGGTGAGCGCCCCGAGGTGCTCGCGCAGGGTGTCCAGCGAGGTCGCGTCGAAGCGGGTCTTGCAGTACGTGAGGTCGTCGTCGTTGACGAGCACCAGCTCCGGCGCGTCCGCACCGGCCAGCTCCACCACGACCGTGCGCGGCCCGTCGACGTCCACCTCGGCCCGCTCGTACCGGACCAGCCGGTCGCCCTCCATCCGGTAGAGGCCCACCGCCACCCGGTGCGGGCGGAGTTCGGGGTGCGACTCGGCGGCCTCCTGGAGCACGGTCAGCTCGGCGACACGGCCGCCCTCCACGTCCAGCACCACCTGCGGAGTGAGGGAGTTGACCCCGGCCGTCTGCAGCCAGGACCGCGCCCAGGACGTCATGTCCCGCCCGCTCGTCTCCTCCAGGACCGACAGCAGGTCGCCGAGGCGCGTGTTGCCGTACGCGTTCCGCTTGAAGTAGCGGCGGGCGCCCTCCAGGAACGCGTCCTGCCCGGCGTACGCCACCAACTGCTTCAGCACGGACGCACCCTTGGCGTACGTGATGCCGTCGAAGTTGAGCTTGGCGTCCTGGAGGTCGCGGATGTCGGCGGTCACCGGGTGCGTGGAGGGGAGCTGGTCCGCGCGGTAGGCCCAGGCCTTGCGGCGGTTGGCGAAGGTGATCCAGCCGTCGGTGAAGCGGGTCGCGCCGACCAGCGCGAACGCGCCCATGAAGTCGGCGAACGACTCCTTCAGCCACAGGTCGTCCCACCACTCCATGGTGACGAGGTCGCCGAACCACATGTGGGCCATCTCGTGCAGGATCGTGTTCGCCCGCCCCGAGTAGGACGCCTGCGTGACCTTCCCCCGGAAGATGTACTCCTCGCGGAAGGTGACGAGCCCCGGGTTCTCCATCGCCCCGAGGTTGTACTCCGGGACGAACGCCTGGTCGTACTTCCCGAAGGGGTAGGGGTAGTCGAAGTGGTCGTGGAAGAAGTCCAGGCCCTGCTTGGTGATCAGGAAGACGTCGTCGGCGTCGAAGTGCGGCGCCAGCCCCTTGCGGCACATCGCGCCGAGCGGGATCTCCAGCGTCGTACCGTCGTCGAAGGTGCGCGTGTACGTGTCCGTGACGTAGTGGTACGGGCCCGCGAGGAACGCCGTGATGTACGTCGAGATCGGCTTCGTCTCCGCGAACTTCCATACGCCGTCGGTCAGTTCGCCGACGCCGTTGCTCCACACCGTCCAGCCCTCGGGGGCCTTCACCTCGGCACGGAACGGCGCCTTCAGGTCGGGCTGCTCGAAGGTGACGAAGACGCGGCGCGAGTCGGCCGGCTCGTACTGCGTGTAGAGGTAGACCTCGCCGTCCTCCGGGTCGACGAAGCGGTGCATGCCCTCGCCGGTGCGGGAGTACGCGCACTGCGCGTCGACGACCAGCTCGTTCTCGGCGGCCAGGTCCTCCAGCTGGATGCGCGTGCCGTCGAAGACCGCGCCCGGGTCGAGGTCCTTGCCGTTCAGCGACACGGCGGTCACGGCCGGGGCGATCAGGTCCGCGAAGCTCGCCGCGCCCGGCTCGGCGCAGCGGAACCGGACCGTCGTCACCGACCGGAAGGTGCGCGGTCCCGTACCGGCGTCGTCACCGACCGCCGAGCGCAGGTCGAGGGACACGTCGTACCCGTCGACGGACAGCAGGGCGGCCCGCTCGCGGGCCTCGTCGCGGGACAGATTCTCACCGGGCACGGAGGCACTCCCTCGGATGGTGTTCGATATGCGGTCAGGCCGATCCTGCCATGCGCCCCTGACCGTGGGCACCCGGGAATGAGGGGTGGAAGAGCGGTGTTGCGAGAAGGAAACGGCCGTATTCCGAGGAGCGTCATGTCTGAGACCGCCAAGACCCCCGTGGACTTCTGGTTCGACCCGCTGTGCCCGTGGGCCTGGATGACCTCCCGGTGGGTGCTGGAAGTGGAGAAGGTCCGGGACATCGAGGTCAGCTGGCACGTCATGAGCCTCGCCGTCCTCAACGAGAACCGCCTCGACGAGCTGCCCGAGCAGTACGCGGAGAACATGCGCCCCGGCGGCAAGTCCTGGGGCCCCGTCCGCGTCGTCATCGCCGCCCAGCAGCTGCACGGCGACGAGGTCACCGGCAAGCTCTACACCGCGCTCGGCACCCGCATCCACAACGAGGGCCTGGGCGTGACCCCCGAGTCCATCGCGCTCGCCCTGTCCGACGTGGGCCTGCCGGCCGACCTGATCGAGTACGCCGACAAGGACACCTACGACACCGAGCTGCGCGCCTCCCACAAGGAGGGCATCGACAAGGTCGGCCAGGACGTCGGCACCCCGGTCATCGCCGTCCCCGGCGCCGACGGCGAGCAGATCGCCTTCTTCGGCCCGGTCGTCACCCCCGCCCCCAAGGGCGAGGAAGCGGCCCGCCTCTGGGACGGCACCGTCGCGGTCGCCTCGGTCCCCGGTTTCTACGAGCTGAAGCGCACCCGCACCAAGGGCCCGGACTTCAGCAACCTCTAGGCCCGCGCATCCGCCCTCAGGCCTTCGCGTCCGGCTTGGGGAAGTAGCCGCCGTCCCGCCAGTTGAGCTGCCGCTGGTAGCGCCGACACCCCGGGACGGCACAGCGTATGTACGCCTCGGGGGCGAAGTCCTTCTTCTCCGCCCGGACGAACGCCAGCTCGTCGGCGTCCCGCAGCCCGCAGAACTCACGCAGCGGCCCACGACAGCCGGGGCACCACTTGTAGACCATGCAGAACCTCCACGAGACCCGCCCGGAGCGACTCGGCGCCCCGGCCCCGCGAGCGTAGACGCCCACGGGACCGGGGCGCAGCCGGTCACCCGCGATGCGCGGGACGGACCCCCGGCCCCCGGTCCCGCTCCGGCCTACCGCTCCCGTCCCCGTGCCACCGCCAGCCGGGCGAGGTGGTCCTCGAAGCCCTTGGTGTAGGCGGCGGCCCGGCCCGCGTCCGGTTCGACGATCTCCGTCGGCCGGGTCCAGGCCTCCGTGTCCAGCGGCACCCCGTACCGTTCGGCCGCCGCGAGCACCGCGCCCCGCGCCCCCACCTCGCCCTCGACGACCCGCAACGGCCGCCCCAGCACATCCGCGAGCAGCCGCATCCAGGCCGGGCTGCGGGTGCCGCCGCCGCACACGGCCAGCGAGCCCGTGAGGCCGGCCGCCTCCAGACAGTGCCGGGCCGCGAAGCCGATGCCCTCGCAGGTCGCCCGGATCAGGTCGGCGGGGGTCGACTCCAGGGAGACGCCGGTGAGTTCGGCCCGCAGCCGGGGCTCGACGAAGGGGGCACGCTCGCCGGACGGCGCGAAGTACGGCAGCACCCGCACCCCGTTCGCGCCGGGCGGGGTCGCCGCGAGCAGCGCGTCCACCTCCGCGTGCCGGACACCGGTCGTCGACAGCACCCAGTCCAGGGCGGCCGTGCCGACCATCGCCGGCATGGCCCGCAGCCAGTGCCCCGGCCGGTCGAGGGAGATGTACAGCCCGGCCGGTTCACCGCTCAGGTCCAGCTCGGTGGTCGCCACCAGACTCGCCAGGCACGTCCCCACGATCAGCAGCCCGTCCCCCGGTTCCGTCACCCCCGCGCCGAGCGCGCACGCGGGCAGGTCGTAGGGCCCGTTCGCGATCCGGGTTCCGGCCGGCAGTCCCTCGCCACGCGTCTCGGCCGTGGCGAGGGGGTCGGCGACCGGCGCCAGCAGCCCGCGCCGCCGGGTCAGCCCGAGCAGCTCGACGACACCGTTGTCGTACGACCGCGTCCTGGGGTCGAGGAACGGCATCGACGCGTCCGAGACATCCGTGGTCGCCCGCGCCCCCGTCAACCGCTGGAACACCATGTCCTTGCAGTACAGCGCGGTGGCCGCCGCGTCGAGCGACCGGGGCTCGTGCGCCGCGAGCCAGGCCAGCAGCGGCCCCGGACAGCCGGGGAACATCGCGCTCCCGGTCCGCCGGAACACCGTCTCGAAGGTGCCGTCCGCGAGCCACTGGTCGAGCAGTTCGTGCGCCCGCCCGTCCATCCAGGACGCCGCCGCCCGCACCGGCCGCCCCTCCCGGTCCACCAGCCACACCCCGTCGCCCTGCCCGGTCAGCCCGGCCAGCTCGACGGTCCCGTCCGTCCCCGCCGTGACCTCGTCGAGCACGGCGACGACCGCGCCGTAGACCTCGTCCATGTCCTGCTCGACGAACCCGCCGTGCATCGACAGCTCCACCGGCCGTGCGGCCACGGCGAGTTCACGCCCTGCACCGTCGAAGGCGGCGGCCTTCACCGTGGACGTGCCGACATCGATTCCGACGTACATAACGCCTCCTCGGAGTAGGTGACGATCCTCAGGTCAGGCTGTGCGCGAGCGGCTCCCGACGCGCCCACCGTCCCACCTCCGCCGCGGCGATCCGCGCCGCCTTCTCGGCCACGGCCCGCGACGCGCCCCCGAGATGCGGAGTCAGGACGACCCGGTCGGCGAACCCGAACAGCCGCGCCCCGGCGGGCAACGGCTCGCGCGCGTAGGTGTCGAGGGCGGCGGCCGACACCTGCCCGCTCTCCAGCGCGTCGCACAGCGCGTCCTCGTCCAGCAGCGGACCCCGCGCCACGTTGACCACCACCGCGCCCGGCCGCAGCAGCGCCAGCTCGCGGGCCCCGATCAGCCCCCGCGTCTCCGCGGTCAGCCGGGCGTGCAGGGTGATGACCTGGGACCGGCGCAGCAGTTCGTCCAGCGCCCCGACCCGGAGCCCGTGGATCTCGCCGTGCACATACGGGTCGTGGACCATCACCCGCGCCCCGAACGCGCACAGCACCCGCGCCACCCGGCTGCCCACGGCCCCGTACCCGACGAGCCCGACCGGCAGGTCCTCCAGCTCCGACCCGCTGCGCTCGTACGTGTAGTAGGCCGCCCCGTCCGCCCAGCTCCGCCGCCCGGCGAGGAGTTCGTGCGCCTGGGGGATCCGGCGCAGCGCGGCCAGCATCATCCCGACGGTGAACTCGGCGGTCGCGGCGGCGTTGCGCCCCGGCGCGAAGCACACGCGTACGTCGTGGGTCTTCGCCGCGTCCAGGTTGACGTTGACGGGTCCGCCCCGGCACACGACGACCAGCCGCAGCTCCGGGCAGGCCGCCAGCACACGTTCGGTGACGGGCCCCATCTGGGTGACCAGCACCTGCGCCCCGCTGTCCCGCAGGGCGTCGGTCACCTCGTCCTCGGCGTCCTCGGCCTCCTCCACCTCGGCGACGGGCCCGAACGGTCGCAGAGGCCAGCCGAGTTCCAACTCTCTTACGGTGAAGGGGCGTTCGCGCAGTTCCTCGGCGATGGCCGCCGTGATCAGCGACGGCAGTACGAAATGGTCACCGGCGGCGACGACACGCAGGGTCTCGGTCATCGTGGGGCTCCCTCCCTCTCCGCCACGATGAACGGGGAATGCCGAATGCGTAACCCCTGAGGGAGGTCCGGATGATGTTCGAGGGCGCAGCGGACGCGTGGCTGGGGATCGACCTGGGCACGCAGAGCGTCCGCGCCCTGCTGGTCACGGCCGACGGCACGGTCCTCGGCAGCGGGTCGGCTCAACTGGCGGGCCGCAGGGAGGGCGTACGGCACGAGCAGGACCCGGGGGAGTGGTGGGAGGCGGTGTGCACGGCGTCCCGGGCCGCGCTCTCCTCGCGGGCCTGGGGAAGCCGGATCGGCGGGCTCGCGGTGTGCGGCACCTCCGGGACGGTCCTGCTGACGGATACTCAAGGCCGCCCGCGCACACCGGCGTTGATGTACGACGACGGCCGCGCGGTGGACGAGGCGGCACGGCTCGGCATGCAGACGAGCTGGGCCCTCCCCAAGGCGCTGTGGCTGCTGGACGCGTACGGCCCCGGCCGCGTGACCCACCAACCCGACGTGATCACGGCGCGGTTGACGGGAGAGCCGGTCCCGACCGACTCCAGCCACGCCCTCAAGACGGGCTACGACGCGGAGCGCGAGGCCTGGCCGCCCCAACCGGCCCATCTGGCAGAGCGGTTGCCGGAGGTGGTCCGCCCCGGCGCGAGGCTCGGCGAGGTCTGCCGGGCCGCCGCCGAAGCGACGGGCATCCCCGCGGGCACCCCGGTCGTCGCCGGGATGACGGACGGCTGCGCGGCCCAGATCGCGTCCGGGGCGCTGCGCTCCGGCGCCTGGAACTCGGTCCTGGGCACCACCCTGGTCCTCAAGGGAGCATCCCCGGCCCCGGTCCGGGACGACGCCGGAGTGGTCTACAACCACCGTGCGCCGGACGGCAGTTGGCTGCCGGGCGGGGCGTCCAGCGTAGGGGCGGGGGCGCTGCCGCCGGGACCGGACCCGGCGGAGATGGACAGCCGGGCGGCGGCCTACGAACCCTCGGGCGCCCTGACCTACCCGCTGGCCTCACCCGGCGAACGCTTCCCCTTCCTGGTCCCCGAGGCCACCGCCTTCACCCTGGGCAGCCCGGCGTCGGAGGCGGACGGCTGGGCGGCGGTGCTCCAGGGCGTGGCGTTCACGGAGCGCCTGTGCCTCGACTACCTCCACCACCTGGGCGCCCCGATGGACGGCCCCCTCACCTTCACGGGCGGCGCGGCCCGCAGCGCGTACTGGAACCAGCTGCGCGCCGACATCCTGGGCCGTCCCGCCCGGGTGCCGGAACAGATCGAACCGGCCCTGGGCATGGCGGTGCTGGCGGCGTACGGCACCGGAGCGGGCGGGGGACTGGCCGAGGTGGCCGACCGCATGGTCCGCATCCGCACGGTCCTCGAACCCCGCGCGTCCCGTACGGCCCGCTTCACCGGCCCGTACGCTCGCCTGGTGGACGAACTGGAGACCCGGGGCTGGCTGCCGGCCCCGGTCGCCGCCCATGCCCGCACCCGCCTGAACCAGGACACGAGCGCCTCATGACCACCACCCTCCTGCTGGCCCGCCACGGCCAGACCGTCTGGCACACCGAGAACCGCTACGCCGGCATCAGCGACGTCGCCCTGACGGACACGGGCGTCGCCCAGGCGCGGGCACTGGGCCGCTGGGCCGAGGCCCACCCGGTGGACGCGGTCTGGACGTCCCCGCTGTCCCGGGCGGTCCTGACGGCGGCCCCCGCCTGCCGGGCCCTGCACCTCACCCCGCACACCGAACCGGCCCTGCGCGAATGCGACTTCGGGGTGGTGGAGGGTCGTACGCTCGCCGAGTTCGAGACGGAGGACCCCGAGGCGGCGGAGGCCTTCCGGTCGGACCCGGTGGCGCATCCCTTCCCCGGGGCCGAGGACCCGGCGGAGGCGGCGGCCCGGGGGACGGCCGCGCTGCGGCGCATCGCGGCGGCGCACTCCGCGGAACGCGTCCTGGTCGTGGCCCACAACACCCTCTTCCGGCTGGTGCTGTGCCGGGCCCTGGGGATCTCCCTCGGCGAGTACCGGCGGGTGTTCCCGAGGCTGCGGAACGCGGCGGTGAGTGAACTCCGGGTGCGGGACGGGGCGTTCGCGCTGCTCTCGCTCAACGTGCCGTGCGAGGACGAGGGGTGACGGGACCGGTCGCAAGGAGAACCCCCGCGAGTCACGTCCTCGCGGGGGTTCTCCTCTTCATCCGCCCGCCCGCGTGAAGGTTGAGAAGACGATCACGAGGCAGGACGCCGTGGCCGGCTCCGTGGGTCAGCCGGGCAGGATCGTGGTGCGGGACTTCGCGGCCTCGTGGCGCCGGGCCACGTCCTGCCAGTCGACGACCGCCCACATGGCGTCGATGAAGTCGACCTTCTGGTTCTTGTACTGGAGGTAGAAGGCGTGCTCCCAGGCGTCGAAGACCAGGAGGGGGGTGGAGCCCTGGCCGACGTTGCCCTGGTGGTCGTAGACCTGCTCGACGATCAGCCGGCCGCTGAGCGGCTCGTGGGCGAGGACGCCCCAGCCCGAACCCTGGGTCGTCGCGGCGGCCTTGGTGAGCTGGGCCTTGAAGCCGGCGAAGGAGCCGAACGAGTCGGCGATGGCGTCCGCGAGACCGCCCACGCCGTCGGCCGCGAGGGGTTCGCCGCCGCCGTCGCCGGTCATGTTGTGCCAGTAGATGCTGTGCAGGATGTGGCCGGAGAGGTGGAAGGCCAGGCTCTTCTCCAGCCCGTTCACCGAACCCCACTGCTCCTTGTCGCGCGCCTCCGCCAGCTGCTCCAGCGTGTCGTTCGCGCCCTTCACGTACGCCGCGTGGTGCTTGTCGTGGTGCAGCTCGATGATCTCGGGGCTGATCACGGGAGCGAGTGCGGCGTAGTCGTAGGGCAGGTCAGGAAGCGTGTAGACGGGCATGGCGGATCGGTCCCCTCCGGACTTCTTATTGCACATAGCTTGCAACTACAACCTAGCAGCGAAAAGGCTCGGTGTGGCCACTCCGGCACCGGCGTGCCGCGGCGGGCCGGGTTCGCCCGCCGACGGCCGGTGTGCGGGAGGGCACGGCGTCCGCGTGACCGGCATCACGCCCCGGCGCGTGTAACAGGCATCCTTTGTCCGGAGCCCACCAAGTCCCCGATCCCGCCTTTGTCGAACGCTGACGGTGATCGGCCCGAGAGGCCTGGGGTAGCGTCACGAAGTCCCCCTGCACCCCGTCAACCTGCGGAGTCCCCTTGAGTACCGCCGTCGCCACCACCCGCCCGGGCCAGGTCCTCGCCGACCTGCTGCCCGCCTCCCGTGTGCGGGACATCGCCCTCGTGCTCGGCGGCGCCGCGCTCACCGGCCTCGCCGCACAGCTCGCCGTGCCCGTGCCGGGCTCCTCGGTCCCGGTCACCGGCCAGACCTTCGCCGCCCTCCTCGTCGGCACCTCCCTCGGCGCCGGCCGCGGCTTCCTCTCGCTCGCCCTGTACGCGCTGCTCGGCCTGGCCGGCGTCCCGTGGTTCGCCGGGGGCACCGCCGGCGCCGGCGCCTCCTTCGGCTACATCGCCGGCATGCTCCTCGCCTCCGCCGCCGTCGGCGCCCTGGCCCGCCGCGGAGCCGACCGCTCCGTCCTGCGCATGGCCGGCACGATGCTGCTCGGCGAGGCGATCATCTACGCGATCGGCGTCCCGTACCTGGCGCTCAGCCTCCACCTCTCGGCCGGCGCCGCGCTCGCCGCGGGCCTCACCCCCTTCCTCATCGGCGACGCCCTGAAGGCCGCCCTGGCGATGGGCGCGGCCCCGGCGGCCTGGAAGTTCGTCAACAAGCAGCGCTGACAAGGCCGTCACCGCCGGAAGAGGTTCGCCGGGTCGTACGACGACGTGATCCCGGCGAGCCTCTTCCGCGTCCGCGCGTCGTACAGCCCGTCGGTCCGGTCACCGGCCCCGAACGCGAAGTTCACCGTCCGCCCGAGCGTCTGCGGCCCGAGCAGCGCGAACGGGGTCGGCGGGGTGGACGGTGAGCGGCTGTGCGGTGTGGTTCATGGGGGTCATGCCGGCCGCACGACATGACATGTGCCGTCAGGTTTTCCGGCACGTCGGAGGGCGTTCCGGTACGCGCGGGAGGGAGGGCCGGGTGCTCCCGCAACCCGGCCCTCCCTGCTCCAGCCCGCCCGGCCTCAGCCGCCCGGCCTCAGCCGGCCGGCCCGCCCGGCGTCGGCGGGTCAGCCCCGCAGGGCCTGCCGTCCAGGCCGCCGCTGCGACCAGTACAGGCCCGCCGCGCCCGCCGCGATCAGGGCCGCGCCGGCCGCGCCCAGGGGCAGGACGTCGTCGCCGACGCCCGTCTTGGGCAGCGTGTCGCCGCCCGGCGCCACCGGCTTGTTGTCGGTGCCGAGCAGCAGCGGGGTGGCCGGGGCGTTCGGCGACGGGTTCGCCGTACCGAACGGGACCGGGCCCTGCTGCCAGAACGTCTTCTTGCCGTCGGCGGACATCACCGGCAGACAGATCTTCCCGGCCTTGCTCAGGTCGTACGTCGCGTCGACCGCGTACGACTTCGACCTGCCCGCGGCGAGAGCGCCCACGGAGCACGTGAATCCGCTGTTCGAACCGGCCGGCAGATCCTTTTCGGCGATTGCCGAACAGCCCTGCACGCCATTGACCTTGAGGCCGTCGAAACCGACGACCAGAAGCTTGACATCGCCGCTCGCCTTGGTCCCCTCATTCTTCACGGTGGCGGTGATCGCCGTCTTTTTCGAACTGTTGTCGACCGAGATCTTCGACGGCAGGAGCGTGGTCAGTTTCACTCCGGCCGGAGCCGCGTCCACGGCCTTTCCGCCTTTTCCGCTGCCCGGCCCCTGGTCGTCCGCCGAGGCACTGAAGGAAAGGATCATCACCGCCGAGAAAGACGCGGTGAGCAGCGATCCTGTGATGGCCATGGTCGTAGCACGACGAGAACCCATGTTCGTCCCCCTTGTGTTCCCTTGTGATTCCCTGCGTTCCCCTGTGTCCCCCTGGGACTGCGCCTGAATTCGCAGTACTTGAAGAGGTACCACAAGATTTCTCCGCACTATGCTGGTACGGCATGAAGTGTGACCATTGTGGGGGTGCAGCGGATTGCCGGGGAATACGGGGAACATGAGGGGCGGCGGAATTCCGGGGCTGTTGGTGACCGGACGCTATCGGCTGGTCGAAAGTATCGGCCAGGGGGGAATGGGGCGGGTGTGGCGAGCCGCCGACGACATGCTCGACCGGCAGGTCGCGGTCAAGGAAATGCGCATCGACGGCCTCGACGCGGAGGACGCCCGCACCCGCCGCGAGCGCACCCTGCGCGAGGCCAGGGCGACGGCCCGCATCGACCACCCCAACGTGGTGCGGGTCTACGACGTCGTCGACGAGGGCGAACGCCTGTGGATCGTCATGGAGTTGGTCGCCGGGCGCTCCCTGGAACGCGTGCTGGCCGACGACGGCGCGCTCGGCCCGCGCGAGGTGGCCCGCGTCGGGCTCGGCCTGGTGGCGGCGCTGCGTCAGGTGCACGCGGGCGGCGTCCTGCACCGGGACATCAAACCCGGCAACGTGCTCGTCGAGGACGGCGGCCGACGTGTCGTGCTCACCGACTTCGGCATCGCCGCGATCCAGGACGCCACGGCGCTGACCGTGGTCGGCATGCTGGTGGGCTCGCCCGACTACATGGCACCCGAGCGGATCTCCGGGCGCCCGCAGGGACCGCCCTCGGACATCTGGTCGCTGGGGGCGACGCTCTGCGCCGCGCTCGGCGGGCGGTCACCGTTCTCCCGGGACACCACGCTGGCCACGCTGCACGCCGTGCTGTACGAGGAGCCCGAACTCCCGGCTGCGGCGGGCCCGTTGCGGGACGTGCTCGCGGCACTGCTGGAGAAGGAGCCGTCGGTGCGGCCGGGGCTGGAGGAGGTGGAGGAGGCGCTGACCCGGGTGGCGTCGTCGGCTGAGGAGGCGGAGGAGGCCGAAGGGCCCGCGGAACTCGCCGCGCCGGAGACGGAGTCGGAGTCGGAACAGGAGCCGCCTCCCGAGGCCTACCGGGAGTCGCCGACCCCGGTGTTCCTGGACCCGTCGCTCGTCCGCGCGGCACGCGATCCCCGGGTGCACGACCCCGACCGCGATCTTCGCCCGCACCCGCACCCGGTCGAGGACGCGATACCGACGCAGCGTCCCGCCACGGAGGAACCGGTCCCCGCCGCCGAAGCGGTCTCCGAGGCCGCGTCGGAGCCGAGTGCGGAGGCCCCGTCCGGCAACTCCCGGGAATCCGCGCCACGGCGGACGGGCGTCTCCTTCGTGCGCGCCGACCGAGGCGAGCGAACCGAACCCGCCGCACCGGCCGAGCCCGGCGCGGACGCCCGACTCGCCGAACGCGCCCAGGCGTTGACCGAGCGGAAGCCCGTGCCGCTCCCCGCCCACCCGCCGGCCCCGCGCCCGGCGCCGCCGCACTCCGCAGCCGAGCGCCCCGACCTGGGTCCCCACCCGGCTCGCGTGTCCCGCCCCGCGGCCCCGCCGCCCGAGGGCGGACTCCCGGGCCCCGCGCCCCGCCCCCGCCGCCGTGTCGCATTGATCGCCGCCGCGGCCGTCGTGGTCGCCGCCGCGGTCACCGGAACGGTCCTCGCGAACTCCGGCGGCTCGTCCGGCACTTCATCGGCTGCCGCGTCGGCGGGCTCATCGGCGGGCTCATCGGCATCGACCGAACCGTCCGCCTCACCGACCACGTCCTCGACCTCGTCCTCGTCTTCGTCCACGGCGGCCTCTCCCTCCCCGTCCCCCACGGTCGAGGGCACCTCCCGGCCCCCGAGCCTGCCCCCGGGTACACACCAGGAGGCGGGCGGTTTCGCCTGGGCGACGCCCGCCGGATGGCGCCGGGACCTGAAGACGGGTGCCGAGGTGCACTACACGTCACCGGACGGAAGCCAGGAACTCGTCGGCAAGTCGGCGCTCGCGCGCGGTGACCTTATGGAGACCTGGGAGGCGTCGGAGCGCAACGCCCAGCAGGGGCAGGACTATCGGAAGATCCGGCTCGAAAGGACGACGTTCCGCGGTTTCCCCGCGGTGACCTGGGAGTACACGTTCACGCTCAAGGGCGTCGCCTGGCACGCCCGGCTGCTCGGGTTCGACGAGGACGGGAAGTCGTACCAGATCAACACCTGGTACCAGCCGGGCGTGGAGGCGCAGGCCCTGGAGACCTACGACCGGGTCAGGAACAGCTTCGTCGTGCTGTGAACCCGCTCAGCCCACGGACACCTTGTCGGTGTCGGTGTCGGTGACAGCGGTCGCCCGGCCGCCCCGCACGCGCTCCTTGACCACCGAGACCACCACCACGGCCAGCGCGACGAGCAGGGACAGCAGCACGGTCGTACGGCCGCTGCTCTCGCCCTTCGTGTCGGTGAGCATGTAGCCGAGGACGAACACGATCAGGGCGATCGTCGCCCAGGTCAGATACGGGTACAGCCACATCCGTACGACGAGCTTCTCCGGCGACTCGCGCTCGATGATCCGGCGCATGCGCAGCTGGGACGCGCAGATGACCAGCCACACGAACAGGGCCACGGCACCGGAGGAGTTGACGAGGAAGAGGAAGACGGTGTCGGGATAGGCGTAGTTGAAGAACACGGCGACGAAGCCGAAGGCGACGGAGGCGATGATCGCCGCCATCGGGACACCGCGGGACGTGGTCCGGGCGAACGCCTTCGGGGCGTCCCCGCGACCGCCGAGCGAGAAGGCCATGCGGGAGGCCGTGTAGAGCCCGGAGTTGAGGCAGGACAGCACGGAGGTCAGCACGATGAAGTTCATGATCTGGCCGGCGTGCGCGATGCCGAGGGAGTCGAGGGCGGCGACGTAGGAGCCCTGCGCCTTGATCGACGGGTCGTTCCACGGGAGCAGGCAGACGACGATGAAGATCGAGCCGAGGTAGAAGACGCCGATACGCCAGATGATGCTGTTGGTCGACTTGGTGACGGCGCGCTGCGGGTCCTCGGACTCGCCGGCGGCCAGCGTGGCGATCTCGCTGCCCATGAAGGAGAAGACGACGAGCAGGACGCCGGTGAGGATCGCGCCGGGGCCGTTCGGCAGGAAGCCGCCGTGGTCGGTGAGGTTGCCGAGGCCCGCCTTGTCGGTGTGGGCGCCGGGCAGCACGCCGAAGATCGCCAGCGCGCCGACGGCGATGAACGCGCCGATCGCGACGACCTTGATCCCGGCGAACCAGAACTCGAACTCGCCGTAGGAGCCCACCGACACGAGGTTCGTGGCGGTCAGCACCACCATCACGATGAGCGCCCAGCCCCACTGGGGTACGGCCGGTATCCACCCTTCGAGGATCTTGGCGCCCGCGGTCGCCTCGACGGCGAGGACGACGACCCAGAAGAACCAGTACAGCCAGCCGATGGAGAAACCGGCCCAGCGGCCGAGCGCGCGGTCGGCGTGTGCGGAGAACGAGCCGGACGTGGGGTTGGCGGCCGACATCTCACCGAGCATGCGCATCACCAGCACCACGAGCGTGCCGACGAGCGCGTAGGAGAGCAGGATGCCGGGGCCCGCCGTCGCGATGCCCGAACTGGAGCCGACGAACAGGCCGGCGCCGATGACGCCACCGATGGCGATCATCGAGAGATGCCGGTTCTTGAGTCCTGCCTGAAGGCCAGAACCAGAAGTCATGGGGGGATTTCCTTTACGCCGGTTGGGATGCCGGTGGGGGATGCTCGTACGAGCGGCGAACGAGTCGGTCCAGTGAATCGGAGGTAAAGGAATTCCTGAACCTTTGAATCCAGATCGTTACTTGAGGTTCTCTTGAGGTTGTTAGGAGTTGCCGGTAATTAACGCGGTCGGGCCCCGGAGCTGCTGCCCGGAAACAGCCGTGTCACACTCGACGCATGCGCGTGTATCTCGGCTCCGACCATGCGGGCTTCGAACTCAAGAACCACCTCGTCGAGTGGCTGAAGGAGGCGGGACATGAGCCCGTCGACTGCGGTCCGCACATCTACGACGCCCAGGACGACTACCCGCCCTTCTGCCTCCGCGCCGCCGAGCGCGCCGCCGCCGACCCCGAGGCCCTCGGTGTCGTGATCGGCGGCTCCGGCAACGGCGAGCAGATCGCGGCGAACAAGGTCAAGGGCGTCCGTGCGGCCCTCGCCTGGAGCGAGGAGACCGCGTCGCTCGGCCGCCAGCACAACAACGCCAACGTCGTGGCCGTCGGCGCCCGGATGCACACGACGGAGGAGGCGACGAAGTTCGTCGAGACCTTCGTCGGCACGCCGTTCTCCGAGGACCCGCGGCACATCCGGCGCATCGACATGCTGACGGCGTACGAGGAGACGGGCGAGCTGCCGGAGATCCCGGCGCACCACCCGCAGCAGTAGGCACGCCGTTCGAGGCCCACCCGTCGGCCGGTCCGGACGGGTGGGCTGCTGGGAAAGGGAGTCCGTCAGGTGCCAGAAGGGCACACGATCCACCGGCTCGCGCTGGACTACGGCGCCCGGTTCGCCGGCCGGGCCGTTCACGTCACCAGTCCCCAGGGCAAGTTCAGTGACTCCGCCGCACTGCTGACCGGCAGGGAACTCACCCGCACCGAAGCCCACGGCAAGCACCTGTTCCTCGGCTTCCGGGACGAGGAGTGGATCCACATCCACCTCGGCCTCTTCGGCAAGGTGACCTTCGGCGGCACCTCCGCGCCCCCGCCCACGGACACCGTCCGCCTGCGCCTCGCGAACGACACGTCGTACGTCGATCTCCGCGGCCCCACCACCTGCGCCCTGATCACCGACACCGAGAAGCAGGCCGTCCACGCCCGCCTCGGCCCGGACCCGCTGCGCCCGCCCGAGGACACGGACCCGGGCGCCGCCTACCGGCGCATCTCCCGCAGCCGTACGACGATCGCGGCCCTGCTGCTGGACCAGAAGGTCATCGCGGGCGTCGGCAACGTCTACCGCGCGGAGGTCCTCTTCCGGCACGGCATCGACCCCTACCGCGCGGGCAAGGACCTCACGCCCGCCGAGTTTGACGCCCTCTGGGCGGACCTCGTCGAGCTGATGCGCGAGGGCGTCCGCCACAACCGCATCGACACCGTCCGCCCCGAGCACACCCCCGAGGCGATGGGCCGCCCGCCCCGTGTGGACGACCACGGCGGCGAGGTGTACGTCTACCGCCGGGCCCACCAGCCCTGCCACCTCTGCGGCGGCGAGATCCGCACCGCCGATCTCGCCGCCCGCAACCTCTTCTGGTGCCCCGACTGCCAGCAGGCGTAAGGGCGTTCAGCCCCTAGAACCCGTGCGGCAGCCAGGGCGCGGCCGCCGACCCGAACGCCAGTGACGCCTCCGCCAGCGCCCCGGCCCGCAGCTCCCGCACCCGCCCGGCGCCCGCGAGCGACGCGAGGGACACCCCGCCGAGATACGCGGCCCCCAACTCCCGTACGGACAGCGCGAGATCGGCCGGATCGCCGGTCCGCTCGCAGGACGCGCCCTTCGCGTCGCCGGTGAGCCGCCAACGCCCCTCGTTCCAGGGGCAGAAGGCGTCCTCGACCTCGAACACGACGTCCATGGGCGCCTGATACGTCCGCGCCTCCAGCGCGGCCCCCAGCTCCACCAGCCGTACGTGCAGCGAGTCCCGCTGCCGGATCGAGCACCGGCGGACGTCGGAGACGAGATGCTGCCAGAAGTCGTCGACGGGCCGGCTGTGCGTCGTCACCTTCCCGGTCAGGTCGATCTCGCAGAGGAACCGCCACAGCGCCGCGTACACCGCCGGGTCCAGCGCCTCCAGATCCCGCAGTCGTACGGCACCCTTGGGGCCCTGCGCGTCCCACTCGGGCTTGACGAAGTACCGCGTGTAGCCGACGACTTCACCGTCCCGCTCGGCGACCACGCAGCGCAGCGGCGACGCGCCCTCGCGCTCGCTCTCCGGGTCCAGCAGCGGCAGGTTCTCCCACCCGGGCCGGCGCGCCAGCATCCCGGGCCGCCGGGCCACCAGCCGCGCGTACACCGCCTCGCACGCGTCGCGCACGGCGGCCGGCTCGGCGTAGCGCAGGCGGACGTCGTCGGTGCCCGGCGGCACCGCGAGGCGCACCCGGTCCGTGTCGATCTCGGCGGACATGTTCATCGTCGCGATGCCGTACCCGAAGCGGCCGTAGATCGCCGGCTCGGAGGCCGTCAGGACGGCCAGCGGCTCGCCCCAGGCGCGGACGTCGTCGAGCTGGCGCCGCATCATCGACCGCAGGATGCCCCGCCGCCGGTGGGTGGCGGCCACGCTGACCATCGTGACGCCCGCCACGGGCACCGAGGCGCCGCCGGGCACGGTGAGCCGGAAGCTGAACGCACCCGCCGTCCCCACACACGTCCCGCCGTCCCAGACACCGATGGAACGGTCGACCTCGGTGAGCGCCCGCCACAGCTCGCGCTCCTCGGGCGGCTCCGGGGTCCCGCCGAAGGCGTCGATGAGCTCGTCGTACCAGGTGTCCCACTCCTCCTCGCGCAGTACGCGCAGCTCGGTGGGCTCGGCGGGCGTGTTCTTCGTGACTGTCCCCATGTGCCATGCCTACCAGGGCATTGCGGGACGAGCCAGGGAATTTCCGCTCGACGCCACCGCGAACGCCTCCGGTGAAGTTCACTGTGAAGTTGAACCTCGCAGGGGGGACAAGTGGGACCTCCCGTGCCAAGCGGCTGGTCGGATGGATAGGGTCCCGAACTAATGGCAGCAGGACGAGAGCGGCGCGCGGAGGCCGACACGTTCACGGCCCGGTTGAAGAAGCTGGCTCACCGGGTCCGCACCGGCCTGCGCAGAAGTGCCGTCGACTACTTCCGCGGGGACGGCTCGGACTGGGTCGCGCTGGCCGGACTGCTGATCACGATCCCGGTGATCGTGGCCATGACGCTGGCCAACGCGGTGTGGTTCTCGGCCGCCGCGCTGGTCCTGCCGATCGTCGCGGGCGGCCTGCTGCTGCGCCCCGCGAGCCTGCTCGGCCTGTACGCGGCGGCGGCCACCGGTCTGATCGTGGAGTCGGTGAAGCTCGGCCCGTACACCGAGGGCCCGGCGCGGGTGACCCCGGGCGTGGTGCTCGTGGTGGCCGCGTGCGGTTTCTTCGGGCTGCTGATCGCGCAGTTCCGCAGCCGGGTGGGCGTGCCCTGGCGGCGCGGCGGCACCATGCTCTTCGACCTCCGCGAGCGGATCCGGGTGCAGAGCAAGCTGCCCCAGCTCCCGCAGGGCTGGCACCGGGAGATGGCGCTGCGTCCCGCGGGCGGCCAGTCGTTCTCCGGGGACTTCGTGGTCGCGGCCCGCACGAACGGTGGTCGGACCATGGAGGTGGTCCTCACGGACGTCTCCGGCAAGGGCATGGACGCGGGCTCCCGCGCCCTGCTCCTGTCCGGCGCCTTCGGCGGCCTGCTCGGCTCGCTGCCCCCGCACGCGTTCCTGCCCGCCGCCAACGGCTACCTGCTGCGCCAGGACTGGGACGAGGGCTTCGCGACCTCGATCCACCTCGTCCTGGACCTCGACTCCGGCGACTACGAACTCTTCTCCGCGGGCCACCCGCCGGGCCTCCAGCTCAGCGCCGGCAGCGGACGCTGGGAGGAGAAGGCGGCCGAAGGGCCCCTGCTCGGCGTGTACGACGGCGCCCAGTTCGACCCCGTGAAGGGATCGCTGCGGCCCGGGGACGTGCTGATGCTGTTCACGGACGGCCTGGTGGAGACCTCCGACCGGGACATCGTCGAGGGCATCGACCGTCTCACCGGCGAGGCCGACCGCTATGTGGCCGGCGGCTTCCACGGCGCCGCCTGGCACCTCATCGAGGCGGTCGCCAAGGACGTCAACGACGACCGGGCCCTGCTGCTGGTGTGCCGCGAGGGACCGACCGCCGCGGCCCAGGCGCTGCCCCGGTGACCGCGCACCTCACCGAGGCCGAGGTCGAGACCCTGGCCCGGGCCGCCCACGAGGGCCAGACCGACAAGGCGGGACGGCCCTACGCCGAGCACCTCCGGGCGGTGGCCGAGGGGGTCCGGCTGCGGGGCGGGGACGCCGAACAGATCGCGGCGGCCTGGCTGCACGACTCCGTGGAGGACGACGCGCTCACCGAGCGGTGGCTGCGCGAGGCCGCGCTGAGCCGTCGTACGAAGGACATCGTGCTCGCGGTCACCAAGCGGGCGGGGGAGTCCCCGGAGGCGTACGCCGAGCGGGTGCTCGCGACCCCCGGCGCGCTGCTGGTGAAGGAGGCGGACCTGGCGCACAACGCGGACCCGGCCCGCCTCGCGGTCCTCGACGGGCCGACCCGGCGGCGGCTGACCGAGAAGTACGCACGGATGCGCGCGCTCCTCGGCCTGGCCGGCACCGGCCAGCTCCACGGCCAAGCCCCCGACTAGGCCTCCCTGCCTAGGCGTTGACCTTCTCCCGCACCACGGGCTGCTCCAACTGCTCCCGCTCCCGGGCCAGTTGGACCGCGTCCCGCTTGAACGCCCAGTCCATGCCCGGCTCGATCACGAAGCGGAACACCCGGCGTACGGGCGGGGTGCACAGCAGGGTGACGACCGTGGCCGCGAGGACGGTCACCAGGGCGACACCGTACGGCCGGTGCAGCCAGGCGTGGTCGAACAGGCCCGCGTAACCGGCCCCCTTGATCACGAAGCCGTGCAGCAGATAGCCGTACAGGGTGCCCGCGCCGAGCGCCGTGAACCAAGTCCGCCGGCTCGGCACCCAGGAGTAGAAACCGGCGGTCAGCAGCAGCGAGCAGCCGAACATCGCGAGCATCATCACCGGCCCCACCCACCAGGGCGCGGCGAACTCCTGCGCGGAGTCGTGGTGGTAGAACCAGCTCGCGTTCATCCGCGGCACCGCCCAGTAGCCGAGGACCACCGCGCTCGCGAACACCGGCACCGCCAGGACCCGCGTCCCGCGCCGCCGCACCCACTGGAAGTGCTCGGGCCGCAGGACGAGACCGAGCACGAAGTACGGCAGGAACTGGGCCGTCCGCTGCAGGTCGAAGTCGTCGGTCAGCTCCGGGGTGCAGGAGGCGAGCATGGCGATGCCGAGGGCGACCGCCAGCGGGTGCCGGACCAGTTTCCAGATCGGGGTGGTCAGCCGCCAGATGAACAACGAGCAGAGGAACCAGGTGAGATACAGCGGGTCGAGCAGGGTGATCTTCTGGTGCGGGTCGTCGTTGGCGTAGCGGCTGAAGAGCGAGTACGCGATCTCGAAGAGGACGTACGGCACCGCGACGCCGGTGAGGAGACGCTTCAGACGGGCCGGCCGCATGTCGAAACTGCGCGAGAAATAGCCGGAGATGACGATGAACGCCGGCATGTGGAAGGCGTACACGACCATGTACAGCCCCTGGAGCACTCTGCTGTCGCCCTTGAGCGGCTCCCAGGAGTGCCCGATGGCGACCAGCAGGATCGCCAGGTACTTCGCGTTGTCGAAGAACGCGTCGCGCGGTGTGGTCTGTTCGTTCTGTTTGCTCTGTTCGTTCTGGCCCGCGGGCGTGTCAGCGTGGAACATCTGAGGCACCCTAGCGTTGCCCGCGGGAATCGGTGAAACCATCGAGCGCGCGTCCGGAATCTCTTCAATATGTCACGATTCATCCCGACCAAAAGGCGCAAAAGGGCACCCGAGAAAAGCCCGTTCGTGTGCGTGTGCCAATTATTCGAACGACCTGCGAACGCGTCTCTTCCGAACCTTTGCAACCAACGATGCGTCACCCGCCGCATACGTGGGCCGCGTTGGTGGCACGATGGACCTGGCGGGGGTGCGCGGGGTCGCGTCCCCGGGCCGGGAGAGCGGACCGACCGAGGGTGTGATCAGTTGTGGCCATTTCACTGTCTGTGGTGCTGCTGTTGGCGATCATCCTGGTGGTGTTGATCCGAGGGGGATCGATCAAGGCGGGCCCAGCCATAGTCGCCATCCTCTTCGGCTTCTTCCTCGCCTCGACCGGCATGGCACCGTCCATCAACCGGTTCCTGAACTCGATAGCGGAGACGATCAACTCGATCAGCTTCTGAGTCGTGACAACGACTCAGGGCCAGGCCGGGGAGTCATCCACCGGGCCTGGCCCTGAACTGCCTGGAGCGGGCGACGGGAATCGAACCCGCGTAGCTAGTTTGGAAGACTAGTGCTCTACCATTGAGCTACGCCCGCACATGACGCGCCGCAGGTCAGACGACCGCGGCACAGAGAGCATCGTAGCGGGTCGGGTGCCCTCCGCGCACACCCCGTTCCCCACGCCCCGCCCGGCACCCCGGTGCCCGTGAAATGCGGCGGCTCCACCGCCTGCGGGCATGTACCCTACGTGTCGCACCAGACGGGGTGTGGCGCAGCTTGGTAGCGCGTCCGCTTTGGGAGCGGAAGGCCGTGGGTTCAAATCCCGCCACCCCGACCACCTGCCGGACCTCCGGGACCGGTATCACACCAGTACCTCGCGCGATCGCCTTTTGGGGCGTCCTGCCGCTGCGGCTACTATGCAAGCTGCGCGCCCGTGTGTCTCTCACACTCTGAAGTCCTCCGGGCGACCAGAAACCGCCGGACCTGTCTGGGTCCGCAAACCAAGAAGTCAGCCCCCAAGGAGACCGAACCGTGAAGAGCGCCGTGGAGACCCTGAACCCGACCCGGGTTCGGCTCAGCATCGAGGTGCCCTTCGAGGAGCTCAAGGACAGCCTCGACGCGGCGTACAAGAAGATCAACCAGCAGGTCACGGTGAAGGGCTTCCGGAAGGGCAAGATCCCGGCGCGCGTCATCGACCAGCGGTTCGGCCGCGGTGCGGTCCTGGAGGAGGCCGTCAACGACGCGCTTCCGAAGTTCTACACCGAGGCGGTCAACGAGGCCGAGCTCAACGTCCTGGGCCAGCCCGAGGTCGACATCACGGACCTGAAGGACGGCGAGACGCTGAACTTCACCGCCGAGGTCGACATCCGCCCGGCCATCGAGATCCCGGACTACTCCGGCATCGAGGTCGAGGTCGACGCCGTCGAGGTCAGCGAAGAGGACATCGACACCTCTGTCGAGCAGCTCCGCGAGCGCTTCGCCTCGACCTCCCCGGTCGAGCGCGCCGCCGCCGAGGGTGACGTCCTCACCCTCGACCTGGAGGCCAAGGTCGACGGCGAGGTCCTGGAGGACGGCGTCGCCGAGGGCGTCTCCTACACCATCGGTTCCGGCGAGCTGCTCGACGGCATCGACGAGGCCGTGACGGGCCTGGAGGCCGGTGGCGAGGCCACCTTCGCCTCCGAGCTCAAGGGCGGCTCCGCGGCCGGCCGCGAGGCCCAGGTCACCGTCAAGGTCACCCAGGTCGCCGCTCGCGAACTGCCCGCGCTGGACGACGAGTTCGCTCAGCTCGCCTCGGAGTTCGACACCCTGGAGGAGCTGCGCGCCGACAGCCGCAAGCGCCTCGAGAACATGAAGCAGTACGACCAGGCCACGCAGGCCCAGGAGCGCGTCCTGGAGAAGCTGCTGGAGCTCGTCGAGGTGCCCGTCCCCGAGAAGCTGCTCGAGGACGAGATCAACACCCGCAAGCACAACCTGGAGCACCACCAGCTCGGTCAGATGGGCCTCGACCTCGAGAAGTACCTCGAGATCCAGGGCAAGACGGCCGAGGAGTTCGACGCCGAGACCAAGGAAGCCGCGGTCAAGGGCATCAAGACGCAGTTCGTCCTGGACGAGCTCGTCAACAAGGAGAAGCTGAACGTCAACCAGGAGGAGCTCACCGAGCACCTCATGCGCCGCGCGGCCTCCTCCGGCATGTCCCCCGACCAGTTCGCCCAGGCGGTCGTCGAGGGCGGCCAGGTTCCGCTCCTGGTCGGCGAGGTCGCCCGCGGCAAGGCCCTGGCCGTCGTCGTCGAGGCCGCCACGGTCAAGGACACCAACGGCGAGGTCGTGGACCTGGACGACGAGGAGGAGGCCACCGAGGCCGCCGAGTCGACCGAGGCCGCCGAGGAGCCGACCGAGGCGTAAGCAGTCGCACACGAGGGCCCCGGGGACGTCTAACCCCGGGGCCCTCTTGTCGTACGCCCCCCGGACGCGGGCCGAAGGGGCGCGGGGAACCGCGCGACGAGCCCCCGCCCGTTCGCGGCCCGAGGCGACCGCACCCACCCCCACCGCGGGGAATCCGCTCAGGCCAGCGGGGCGCATGCGCTGACAGCGAACAGTTCCCTTTGCGGGATTCCCCGGAGGGACCCGCGCGTTAGGGTCCATGAATACGAGGGCAGGGGAGTCTCCGTTGCCCTCGGCAGTACACGTGAGACGGCCCGGCGCCGTCGTAAAGACGAGCAGGTGGATACGTGACGAATCTGATGCCTACAGCCGCCGGCGAGCCCTCCATCGGTGGCCTCGGCGACCAGGTCTACAACCGACTGCTCGGTGAGCGGATCATCTTCCTCGGCCAGGCGGTCGACGACGACATCGCGAACAAGATCACCGCACAGCTCCTGCTCCTTGCCGCTGACCCCGACAAGGACATCTACCTCTACATCAACAGCCCCGGCGGCTCGATCACGGCCGGCATGGCGATCTACGACACCATGCAGTTCATCAAGAACGACGTGGTGACCATCGCCATGGGCCTCGCCGCCTCCATGGGCCAGTTCCTTCTCAGCGCGGGTACCCCGGGCAAGCGCTTCGCGCTGCCGAACGCCGAGATCCTGATCCACCAGCCCTCCGCCGGCCTGGCCGGTTCGGCCTCCGACATCAAGATCCACGCGGAGCGGCTGCTGCACACCAAGAAGCGCATGGCCGAGCTCACGTCCCAGCACACGGGCCAGAGCATCGAGCAGATCACCCGCGACTCCGACCGCGACCGCTGGTTCGACGCGCTCGAGGCCAAGGAGTACGGCCTCATCGACGACGTGATTCCCACGGCCGCCGGTATGCCGGGCGGCGGCGGTACCGGGGCCTGAGGCCCCAGGACAGCCCCCAGCCGACCGCACAGCCTCTAGGAGAGAGACAGTGAACGACTTCCCCGGCGCCGGCCTGTACGACCGCGCACGCGCCGAATACACGGCTCCCGCCGCCGAGTCCCGTTACGTGATCCCGCGCTTCGTCGAGCGCACCTCGCAGGGCGTCCGCGAGTACGACCCGTACGCGAAGCTCTTCGAGGAGCGCGTGATCTTCCTCGGCGTCCAGATCGACGACGCGTCGGCCAACGACGTCATGGCGCAGCTGCTGTGCCTGGAGTCGATGGACCCCGACCGTGACATCTCCATCTACATCAACAGCCCCGGTGGCTCCTTCACGGCCCTCACCGCGATCTACGACACGATGCAGTTCGTGAAGCCGGACGTCCAGACGGTCTGCATGGGCCAGGCCGCGTCCGCCGCCGCCGTCCTGCTGGCCGCCGGTACGCCGGGCAAGCGCATGGCCCTGCCGAACGCGCGCGTGCTGATCCACCAGCCCTACAGCGAGACGGGCCGGGGCCAGGTCTCCGACCTCGAGATCGCGGCCAACGAGATCCTCCGCATGCGCGGTCAGCTCGAAGACATGCTGGCCAAGCACTCGACGACCCCGCTGGAGAAGATCCGCGAGGACATCGAGCGCGACAAGATCCTCACGGCCGAGGACGCCCTGTCGTACGGCCTGATCGACCAGATCATCTCCACCCGGAAGATGAACAACGCCGACGTCCGCTGACCCGGACCTGTATCGTCCACCACCCCTCGGCACGGTCCACGTGGAAGTGAACCGTGCCAAGGGGGGCCCGAACGGGGGGCCCGGCAAGGTACCGTCGGACATAAGGCAGCACCAGGAGTCGCTGTACCCAGGCGGCTCCCAGGCGAAGGGGAAGCACACCGTGGCACGCATCGGTGACGGCGGCGATCTGCTCAAGTGCTCGTTCTGCGGCAAGAGCCAGAAGCAGGTCAAGAAGCTCATCGCAGGGCCCGGTGTGTACATCTGCGACGAGTGCATCGACCTCTGCAACGAGATCATCGAGGAAGAACTCGCGGAGACGAGCGAGGTCCGCTGGGAGGAACTCCCCAAGCCCCGCGAGATCTACGAGTTCCTCGAGGGATACGTCGTCGGCCAGGAGTCGGCGAAGAAGGCACTCTCGGTCGCGGTGTACAACCACTACAAGCGCGTCCAGGCCGGTGAGAACGGCGGCGGCCAGAGCCGCGAGGACGCCATCGAGCTGGCGAAGTCCAACATCCTGCTGCTCGGCCCCACGGGCTCGGGCAAGACCCTCCTCGCGCAGACCCTGGCCCGCATGCTGAACGTGCCGTTCGCGATCGCCGACGCGACCGCGCTCACGGAGGCGGGCTACGTAGGCGAGGACGTCGAGAACATCCTGCTGAAGCTCATCCAGGCCGCCGACTACGACGTCAAGAAGGCCGAGACGGGCATCATCTACATCGACGAGATCGACAAGGTCGCCCGGAAGAGCGAGAACCCGTCGATCACGCGTGACGTGAGCGGAGAGGGCGTCCAGCAGGCCCTGTTGAAGATCCTGGAGGGCACCACGGCCTCCGTCCCGCCGCAGGGCGGCCGGAAGCACCCGCACCAGGAGTTCATCCAGATCGACACGACGAACGTCCTGTTCATCGTGGGCGGTGCCTTCGCGGGCCTGGAGAAACTCATCGAGTCCAGGGCCGGCGCCAAGGGCATCGGCTTCGGGGCGACGATCCGCTCCAAGCGGGAGCTGCAGTCCAAGGACCAGTTCGAGGACGTCATGCCCGAGGACCTGGTCAAGTTCGGCATGATCCCCGAGTTCATCGGGCGTCTCCCCGTCATCACCTCGGTCCACAACCTGGACCGCGAGGCCCTGCTCCAGATCCTCATCGAGCCGCGCAACGCACTCGTCAAGCAGTACGAGCGCCTCTTCGAACTCGACGGCGTGGAGCTGGACTTCGAGCGCGAGGCGCTGGAGGCCATCGCCGACCAGGCCATCCTCCGCCAGACCGGTGCCCGCGGCCTGCGCGCCATCATGGAGGAAGTCCTCCAGGGCGTCATGTACGAGGTCCCGTCCCGCAAGGACGTGGCCCGGGTCGTCATCACGGCGGACGTCGTCCTGTCGAACGTCAACCCGACCCTGATCCCGCGCGACGCGCGCGGCCGGGGCCCGGGGGAGCAGAAGACGGCGTAACAGCCTTACCGGGCAAGGTACTTGCCACCACACGAAGGGCGCCCGGTCCTCAACGGACCGGGCGCCCTTCGTTGTCGAGTCCCCGAGGTCAGATCTTGACCCGGACTTCCTTGCGCAGCTTGGTCGTCATGGAGACGGCGGTGTCCTTGGACACGTCGGCCGTGTTGTCGCCGGGGGAGACCATCGCGATGGTGCTGTAGTCGGCCCAGGCGCAGAACCAGTCGGTCTGCGTCTTCTTGGTCACCTGGTTGGTGCCCTTGGCCGCCTGGCACTTCATGACCGCGCCGTCCACGTCGACCGACTCGGGGTCACCGACCAGCTTGCTGCCGCCCGAGGAACTGCTGGAGGAGCCGCTCTGGTCGACGTCCTTCTGGATGTCCGCGAAGAACGCGTCCAGGGCCTTCTGCGGATCGGCGATCTTGCCGTAGGCGCCGATGAGGGAGATGCCCTTGGCGGTGAGCAGTTCGGACGCGCTGGGCGCGGTGGACGGGTCGCTCGGGTCGTAGCCGCTGAGGTCGGCGGTCGAGTAGGCGCCGAAGACGGCGGTGCCGTTCTTGACGCCGCTCTTCTCCAGGTCCTTCACGGTCGAGGAGCCGCTGTCGCTGGTTTCGCCGTCCTTGGTCGCCCGGTTGTAGTCGCCGAGCACCTTCGCCGGGGTCGTCAGCTTGTGGGCACCGTCGTCCGAGAGACCGGAGGACCCGGTGTACCCGAGGACGAAGTACACGCCCACGCCGATGGCGGCCAGGACCGCCACCCCGCCGATGATGAGCCCGGTCCTCTTCTTCCCGCCGGGCGCCGGGGGCTGCGGAACACCGTACGGGGCCTGCCCGTAAGGGGGTTGGCCGTAGGGCTGCTGGCCGTACGGCTGCTGCGGCTGGCCGTAGGGGCCCTGCTGCGGGACGCCCTGCGGGGGCTGCGGGTAGCCGTAGCCGGGCTGGGCGGGGGGAGCCTGCTGGGGGTAGCCGTAGCCGGGCTGAGGCGCGCCCTGCGGCGCCTGCTGGGGAGGCTGCCCGTAGGGGCCCGGCTGACCGTACGGTCCGGGCTGCTGAGGCTGCCCGTCGTACGGGCCCGGCTGGTTGTAGCTCATTTCTGGGTTCCCCTCCAGGTGCTTATGTGTTCCCGACATCCTGACCCAGTCACAGGAAGCGCAGAGCATCGGGGGCCGCACCGTTACAGAACAAACGCGTTTCGGGACACCCCCGCGACACCCCTAAACTGGGCCCGTGACCGAGAACGCTCAGCAGCAGCCACCAGCGCCCGACTCCGAACTGCCGACCCAGTACGCGCCGGCCGATGTAGAGGGGCCGCTGTACGAGCGCTGGGTGGAGCGGGGTTACTTCGAGGCGGACGCGAAGAGCGAGAAGCCGCCGTACACCATCGTCATCCCGCCGCCGAACGTCACGGGCTCGCTCCACCTGGGGCACGCCTTCGAGCACACGCTCATCGACGCCCTCACGCGCCGCAAGCGCATGCAGGGGTACGAGACGCTGTGGCAGCCCGGCATGGACCACGCCGGCATCGCCACGCAGAACGTCGTCGAGCGCGAGCTGGGCAAGGAGGGCAAGTCCCGGCACGACCTGGGCCGTGAGGCCTTCGTCGAGCGCGTCTGGCAGTGGAAGGGCGAGTCCGGCGGCCAGATCTCCGGCCAGATGCGCCGCCTCGGCGACGGTGTCGCGTGGTCGCGCGAGCGCTTCACCATGGACGAGGGCCTCTCCCAGTCCGTCCAGACCATCTTCAAGCGGCTCTACGACGACGAGCTGATCTACCGCGCCGAGCGCATCATCAACTGGTGTCCCCGCTGTCTCACCGCGATCTCGGACATCGAGGTCGAGTACCAGGACGACGACGGCGAGCTGGTCTCCATGAAGTACGGCGACGGGGACGAGACCATCGTCGTCGCCACGACCCGCGCCGAGACCATGCTCGGTGACACGGCCGTCGCCGTTCACCCCTCGGACGAGCGGTACAAGCACCTCGTCGGCAAGCTCATCCGGCTGCCGCTGACCGACCGTTCCATCCCGGTCGTCGCGGACGAGCACGTCGACCCCGAGTTCGGCACGGGTGCCGTCAAGGTCACCCCGGCCCACGACCCGAACGACTTCGAGATCGGCCAGCGGCACGACCTCCCGGCCATCACGGTCATGGACGAGCACGCCGTCATCACCGTCCCCGGCCCCTTCCAGGGCCAGGACCGCCTGGAAGCCCGCTCGGCGATCGTCGCCGCGCTGCGCGCCGAGGGCCGGATCGTCGCCGAGAAGCGGCCCTACGTCCACTCGGTCGGCCACTGCTCGCGCTGCAAGACGACCATCGAGCCGCGGCTGTCCATGCAGTGGTGGGTCAAGGTCGCCCCCCTCGCGAAGGCGGCCGGCGACGCGGTCCGTGACGGCCGGGTCAGGATCCACCCGCAGGAGATGGAGAAGCGCTACTTCGACTGGGTCGACAACCTCCACGACTGGTGCATCTCACGGCAGTTGTGGTGGGGCCACCGCATCCCGGTCTGGTACGGCCCGAACGGCGAGGTCGTCTGCGTCGGCCCCGACGACGCGGCCCCCACGGGTGAGGGCTGGCACCAGGACACCGACGTCCTCGACACCTGGTTCTCCTCCGGCCTGTGGCCGTTCTCCACGCTCGGCTGGCCCGAACGGACCGAGTCGCTCGCGAAGTTCTACCCGAACTCCGTCCTGGTCACCGGCTACGACATCCTCTTCTTCTGGGTCGCCCGGATGATGATGTTCGGCCTCTACGCGATGGACGGCACCCCGCCGTTCCACACCATCGCCCTGCACGGCATGGTCCGCGACCAGTTCGGCAAGAAGATGTCCAAGTCCTTCGGGAACGCGGTCAACCCGCTCGACTGGATGGACAAGTACGGCTCCGACGCGCTCCGCTTCACCCTCGCGCGCGGCGCCAACCCGGGCGTCGACGTCCCGATCGGCGAGGACTGGGTCCAGGGCTCCCGCAACTTCGCCAACAAGCTCTGGAACGCGACCCGTTTCGCCCTCATGAACGGCGCGACGGTCGAGGGCGACCTGCCCGACGCGTCGGAGATGTCGGCGACGGACCGCTGGATCCTGTCCCGGCTGAACTCCACGGTCGCCGAAGTCGACGCGCTCTACGAGGACTACCAGTTCGCGAAGCTCTCCGACGCGCTGTTCCACTTCGCGTGGGACGAGGTCTTCGACTGGTACGTCGAGCTGTCGAAGACGACGTTCATGGCGGGCGGCGAGCCGGCGAAGGTCTCCGGCCGCGTCCTGGGCGAGGTCCTCGACGTCACCCTCAAGCTCCTGCACCCGATCGTCCCGTTCGTCACGGAGACCCTCTGGACGACGCTGACGGGCGGCGAGTCGGTCGTCATCGCCGACTGGCCCACCGACAGCGGGTTCCGCGACCCGGCCGCCGAGAAGGAGATCGGGACCCTCCAGCAGGTCATCACCGAGGTCCGCCGTTTCCGCAACGACCAGGGCCTCCAGCCCGGCCAGCGCGTCCCGGCCCGCCTCACGCTGGACGGCACGGCCCTCGCCCCGCACGAGGCCGCCATCCGCCAGCTCCTCCGGCTCCAGCCGGAGGGCGACGCCTTCACGGCCACGGCGACCCTCCCGGTCGGCGGCGCCACGGTCGCCCTCGACCTCTCCGGCACGATCGACATCGCGGCGGAGCGCAAGCGCCTCGCGAAGGACCTCGCCGCCGCCGAGAAGGAGAAGGCCCAGGCGACGGCCAAGCTCGGCAACGAGGCGTTCCTCGCGAAGGCCCCGGACAACGTGGTCGACAAGATCCGCGTCCGCCTCTCCAAGGCCGACGAGGACATCACCCGCATCACGGCCCAGCTGGACGCCCTGCCGGAGGCGTAAGGGTCATGGACGGACGAGGAGCCCCGGTGCCGGCAGGCACCGGGGCCTTCGTCGTCCTGGGGCGCGGGGCCGTATCGGCATGCGGCTCCGCCGGGTGGGCGCGCCCGGCCTCCACCGGGCCCGCAGACGCACCACGACCGAACCTCCGTAGACTGTCCCGTGTGACTGACAGCGACCCGTTCGACGAGATCATCGAGGCCGAGACAGACCGCGACCCCGACCTCGCGGTCATCGAGGCCGGCAGCCGCACCCTCCGGGCCCAGGGCACCGGCGCCCCGCAGGCGGACGTCCCCGGCCGCCCCGAGGACCCCGCCGTGGACAAGGCCCTCCGCGACGTGGAGGCCGAGCTGGCGACCCGCTGGGGCGAGACCAAACTCGAACCCTCCGTCAGCCGCATCGCCGCCCTGATGGACGTCCTCGGCGACCCGCAGCGCTCGTACCCCTCGATCCACATCACGGGCACGAACGGCAAGACCTCCACGGCCCGCATGATCGAGGCCCTCCTCGGCGCCTTCGAGCTGCGCACCGGCCGCTACACCTCGCCCCACGTCCAGTCGATCACCGAACGCATCAGCCTCGACGGCGCCCCGATCTCCGCCGAGCGCTTCATCGAGACGTACGAGGACATCAAGCCGTACGTCGGGATGGTGGACGCGCAGCAGGAGTTCCGGCTGTCGTTCTTCGAGGTGCTGACCGGCATGGCGTACGCGGCGTTCGCGGACGCGCCCGTCGACGTGGCCGTCGTCGAGGTCGGCATGGGCGGCACCTGGGACGCCACGAACGTCATCGACGCCACCGTGGCGGTGGTCACCCCCATCGACCTCGACCACACCGACCGGCTCGGCGGGACGACCGGTGAGATCGCCACGGAGAAGGCCGGCATCGTCAAGCAGGACGCGACCGTCATCCTGGCGCAGCAGCCGGTGGACGCGGCGCAGGTGCTGCTGAAGAAGGCGGTGGAGGTGGACGCGACCGTGGCTCGGGAAGGCCTTGAGTTCGGGGTCGTGTCCCGGCAGGTCGCCGTCGGCGGGCAGCTGCTCACCCTGCGCGGGCTCGGCGGGGAGTACGAGGAGGTCTTCCTCCCCCTGCACGGCCCGTACCAGGCGCACAACGCGGCCGTGGCGCTCGCCGCCGTGGAGGCGTTCTTCGGGGTGGGGGCGCAGCGGCCCGATCCGCTCGCCATCGACACCGTGCGGAAGGCCTTCGCGTCCGTGACCTCGCCCGGGCGGCTGGAGGTCGTGCGGCGGTCGCCGACCGTCGTGCTGGACGCGGCGCACAACCCGGCGGGCGCCCGTGCGACCGCCGAGGCGGTGGCGGAGGCGTTCGACTTCAGCCGGCTGATCGGCGTCGTCGGGGCCAGTGGCGACAAGAACGTCCGGGGTGTCCTGGAGGCGTTCGAGCCGATGTTCGCCGAGGTCGTCGTCACCCAGAACTCCAGCCACCGCGCGATGGACGTGGACGAGCTGGCCGCGATCGCCGTCGAGGTGTTCGGCGACGAGCGCGTGCAGGTCGAGCCGCGGCTGCCGGACGCGCTGGAGGCCGCGATCACGCTGGCCGAGGAGGAGGGCGAGTTCGCGGGCGGCGGTGTGCTCGTCACCGGTTCCGTCATCACCGTCGGCGAAGCCCGACTGCTCCTGGGGAGGGGCTGACTTTCCGTGCGTACGCTCTGTTCTTCGACGCTGATCGGCGAGTTCTTCGTGATCGGCTTCGCCGGTCTGGTCGCCATGAAGGATCCGGATCTGACCACCGCCACGGTGTGGACGGTCTGCGGGATCGCCATGTTCCTGTCGGTCGCGCTGTGCGCGGTGGTGACGCGGCCGGGCGGCATCGCGCTCGGCTGGGCGCTGCAGATCGCGCTGGTCGTGTCCGGCTTCGTCGTGCCGTCCATGTTCTTCCTCGGGGCGATCTTCGCGGCCCTGTGGTGGGCGTCGGTGCACTACGGCCGGAAGATCGACGAGGCGAAGGCGAGGTTCGCCGCGCAGGCCGCGCAGACCGACTCCCCTACACCTGACGCTGCGTAATGGGCGCAGGGACACGCCCTGTAGCCTCGGGCCTGTCGTGAGACGTCCCGCACCATCATGATCCGAAGGAGTCCTGTCGTGACCCAGCGCACCCTCGTCCTGCTCAAGCCCGACGCCGTACGTCGTGGCCTGACCGGCGAGATCATCAGCCGCATCGAGCGCAAGGCCGGCTGGCAGATCACCGCGCTGGAGCTGCGCACCCTGGACCAGGACACCCTGGAGCAGCACTACGGCGAGCACAAGGGCAAGCCCTTCTACGAGCCGCTGATGGAGTTCATGGCCTCCGGTCCGGTGCTGGCCCTGATCGTGGAGGGCGACCGGGTCATCGAGGGCGTCCGCCAGCTGGCCGGTCCGACCGACCCGATCGCCGCGGCGCCGGGCTCGATCCGCGGGGACTTCGGTGTCATCGTCCGGGAGAACCTGATCCACGCGTCGGACTCGGAGGAGTCCGCCGAACGCGAGGTGAAGATCTTCTTCCCGGGGCGTTCCTGAATCTCCATCAGTAACCCACATGCCTGACCAGGGACGGCCGCGTTCTTCCGGCCGTCTCTCGGCATATGCGTGCCGATCGTCGGCATATGCGTGCCGATCGGGGGAACGCGTGCCCCCGTTGGGCCGTCTCCACAAGCGAGGCGGCGCCTCACATGCTGACAATGGCGAAGACCCTCGCGCAGTGTTCGTGCAGGCGCGTCTACGATGTAAGCCTTCACGTCACAGCACCCACTTCGCCGACCTGAAAAGCCCTCAAAAGCTCCCAGGAAGGCCAGACGAATCCTGATGGGGAACTCAATGTCGTTCATCGGCCGTGACATGGCTGTCGACCTCGGGACCGCCAACACGCTGGTGTACGTCAGGGGTCGCGGGATCGTACTCAACGAGCCGTCCGTCGTCGCGATCAACACCAACACCGGTGGCATTCTCGCGGTCGGCTCCGAAGCCAAGAAGATGATCGGGCGGACGCCGGGCAACATCGTTGCCGTGCGCCCGCTGAAGGACGGTGTCATCGCCGACTTCGAGATCACCGAGCGCATGCTCCGCTACTTCATCCTGAAGATCCACAAGCGGCGCTATCTGGCCCGCCCCCGCGTCGTCGTCTGCGTGCCCTCGGGCATCACGGGCGTCGAGCGCCGTGCCGTCATCGAGGCGTCGTCCCAGGCCGGCGCCCGCCAGGTGCACATCATCGAGGAGCCCATGGCCGCGGCCATCGGTTCCGGCCTGCCGGTCCACGAGGCCACGGGCAACATGGTGGTGGACATCGGCGGCGGCACCACGGAGGTCGCGGTCATCTCGCTCGGTGGCATCGTCACCGCCCAGTCCATCCGCGTCGCGGGCGACGAGTTGGACAACGCGATCATCCAGCACATCAAGAAGGAGTACTCGCTCCTTCTGGGTGAGCGGACGGCTGAGCAGATCAAGATCACGATCGGTTCCGCGTACGACCTCGACGACGACCAGCACACCGAAATCCGCGGCCGGGACCTGGTCTCCGGTCTGCCCAAGACCGTTGTCATCTCCGCCGGCGAAGTCCGCAAGGCGATCGAAGAGCCCGTCAACGCGATCGTCGACGCGGTGAAGACGACCCTCGACAAGTGCCCGCCGGAGCTGTCCGGCGACATCATGGACCGAGGAATCGTTCTGACCGGCGGCGGAGCCCTGCTGAAGGGCCTGGACGAGCGGCTGCGCCGGGAGACCGGTATGCCGATCCACATCGCCGAGGACCCGCTGGACAGCGTGGCGCTCGGTTCCGGCAAGTGCGTCGAGGAGTTCGAGGCGCTCCAGCAGGTGCTGGACGCCCAGCCGCGCAGATGACGTAACGCTTCGATTCCGCCGTACGGGATGATCTCCTCTCGTGCGGCGGATCGTTGATATGGAGGCATAGGCTCCGTCATGAGCCTCCGCTCACGACCCACCACACCTGCATACCTGTACCTCTGCACATTTCTATGAGGAAGGCACGGCCGCCGCACGTGAGGGACACACGAGAGAGCCGGCTGCTCCTGGTGCTGCTGATCGCCGTAGCGTTCGCGTTGATCACGGTGGACATCCGGGGAGGGCAGGACTCGCCGGTCGAGGGAGCCCGCCGGGCCGCGGCCACCGTGTTCGGTCCGATCGAGAACGGCGTGTCGTCGGCCGTCGACCCGGTGGGTGACGCGGTCTCCGCGGTCCGCGACTCGGGCGAGCGGCACGACCGGCTCGCCGTCCTGGAGAAGGAGAACGCGGCCCTCAAGGCGAAGCTCGGCAGCGACGACCGCAACCGCAGCCGCCTGACCCAGCTCGACACGATGCTGAAGGTGGCCGGCGAGGGCCAGTACGGCATCAAGGGCGCCCAGGTCATCGCGATAGGAGCCGCCCAGAGCTTCTCCTGGACGATCACCATCGACGTCGGCGCCAACGACGGCATCAAGCGCGACATGACCGTCCTCAACGGCAACGGACTCGTCGGCCGGGTCACCACCGTCGGGCCCGACGCCTCCACCGTCCTGCTGGCCAACGACCCCGACTTCACCGTCGGCACCCGCATGGAGGGCAGCGACGAACTCGGCTTCGCCTCCGGCGAGGGCGACGGCCCGCTGCGCGTCGAACTCCTCAACGGCAAGGCCGAGGTGCACAAGGGCGACCGGCTGGTCACCTTCGGCTCGCAGTCCGACAAGCCGTTCGTGCCCGGCGTCCCGGTCGGTGTCGTCTCCCGCGTCGACCCCTCCGGCGGCGGCCTGACCCGCACGCTCTACGTCACGCCGTACGTCAACTTCACCAAGCTCGACATCGTCGGCGTGGTCGTGGAGGCCCCGAAGAAGGACCCGCGTGACACGGTCCTGCCCGCGAAGCCCAAGCCGACCCCGACCCCGACGGTGACCGTCACGGTCACCCCGTCCGCGAACGCGCCGGTCGACGGCCAGCAACAGCAGTAGGAGCTCATCCCCATGCGTGTCAACCGGATCCTCCTCTCCGTGCCGCTGGTCGTCGTCGCCCTGGTGATCCAGGTGAGCGTCCTCGCCCGCCTCCACCTCCCGGGCGCGGTCCCCGACCTGCTGCTCCTCACGGTCCTCGGCCTGGCCATGGTCTACGGCCATGTTGCGGGCGCCCTCATCGGCTTCGGCGCGGGCCTCCTCGCCGACCTGGCCCCGCCCGCCGACCACGCGGCCGGCCGGTACGCCCTCGTCCTGTGCGTCATCGGCTACCTCGCGGGCCTGGCCAAGCCGGAGAACGGCCGCCTGAAGTCGGCGACCGGCCCGATGGCCGTCGTGGTCGCCGCCGCGATCGGCGCCACCCTGCTCTACGCCGGTGTCGGCGCCCTCGTCGGCGACACCGCCGCCCGCCATGTCGGCCTGGTCAGCCTGCTGTTCACGGCCTCGCTGTACGACCTGCTGCTCGCCCCGTTCGTGGTCCCCGGGATCATGGCGCTGGCCCGGCGCGCCGACAACGACCCGCTCGCGGAGACGAACGCGGCCAAGTCGGCCGACATCTCCTCGGGCTGGCTCTCCTCCGGCACCGGGCTGCGGATCGGCGGCCAGCGCGGCGGCCTGAAGCTGAAGACCGCGCGCGCCCGGGTGGCCCGCGCGGGACGTATCAAGGGGGTCAAGAGGCTTTGATCTCCTGGGAGTCGGCGTACCGCCTCACAGGCGGTTCGGATATGACTCATCCACGCACCGACGCGTACACGTACTGAGAGGGGGAGGCAGCACCACATGACCAACATCCCGGAGACCGGTCGGACTCCACGGGTTCAGATCAGGCTCGTCGTCATCCAGATTCTCGTCCTCTCCCTCCTCGGCACCCTCGGCGGGCGCCTCTGGTACCTGCAGATCCGCGAGGGCTCCGCGTACCAGAAGGAAGCGTCCGGCAACCACGTCCAGCAGGTCGTCGAGCCCGCGGTGCGCGGTTCGATACTGGACGCGCGCGGGGTGCCCCTCGCCGACAACGAGACCCGGCTCGTGGTCTCCGCCTCCCGCACCGACCTGCTGAAGCAGGCGGACGACGGCAAGGCCGTCCTCACCAAGCTGGCCGGCGTGCTCGGGCTGAAGCCCGCGGACGTCATCCAGAAGGTCCGGCTGTGCGACGCGAAGACCCCGCAGCCCTGCTGGAACGGCTCGCCCTACCAGCCGATCCCGATCACCGACGAGGCCACCGCCAAGCAGGCCCTGCAGATCCGCGAGCGCGCCGAGGACTTCCCCGGCATCACCGCCGAGCCCGAGGCCGTACGGCGCTACGCGGCCCCCGGCGACGCCAACGTGGCCCAGGTCCTCGGCTACCTCTCGCCGGTCACCGACGACGAGATCACCCAGGCCAAGGACAGCGACTCGCCCTACCTCCGCTCCGACCAGGTCGGCCGCTCCGGCCTGGAGCGCGAGTACGACAAGCAACTGCGCGGCAAGGCCGGCGTCACCCGCTACGAGGTCGACAACCTCGGACGCGTCATCGGCAAGGCCAAGTCCGATGCCCCGGAGCCCGGTTCGAACCTCGTCACCAGCATCGACGCCCGGGTGCAGCGGGTCGCCGAGTACCAGCTCGACAAGGCGATGAAGAGCGCCCGCCAGCAGTTCGACAAGATCACCGGCGAGAACTACAAGGCCGACTCCGGCGCCGTCGTCGTGATGGAGGCCAAGACCGGCCGGATCGTCGCCATGGCGTCCGCGCCGACGTACGACCCGAACGTCTGGGTCGGCGGCATCTCCGCCAAGGACTACAAGCAGCTCACCGGCAAGAACTCCGACTACCCGCTGCTCAACCGGGCCATACAGGGTCAGTCGGCGCCCGGTTCGACGTTCAAGGTGGTCTCCACGGCCGCCGCGGTCGAGGCCGGCTACACCTGGGACGGCGGCTACCCCTGCACGAGTTCGTACTCGGTGGGCGGCCAGGTCTTCAAGAACTTCGAGGGCGAGAACTTCGGCCCCATCTCGCTGGGCCGGGCCCTGGAGGTCTCCTGCGACACCGTCTTCTACGGTCTCGCCGACGCCCAGTGGAAGAAGGACGGCGGCATCAACCCGAAGAAGGGCGAGCCGAAGGACTACTTCTACAAGGCGGCCCACCAGTTCGGCCTCGGCAAGATCACCGGCGTCGACCTCCCGAACGAGGTCACCGGCCGCGTCCCGGACCGCAAGTGGAAGCAGGAGACCTGGGAGGCCAACAAGGCCTACTGGTGCAAGACCGGCAAGAAGGGCGGCACGTACGTCCAGCAGATCGCGTACGAGAACTGCCTCGAAGGCAACAAGATGCGCGAGGGCGACTCGATCAACTACTCCATCGGCCAGGGCGACACCCTCGTCACGCCGATCCAGGAGGCCATGATCTACGGCGCCCTCGCCAACGGCGGCACCGAGTACGTCCCCACCATCGGCAAGGCGATCGTCAGCGCCGACGGCAAGACGGTCCAGGAGATCAAGCCCCAGGTGAAGGCGAAGCTGCCGATCAGCGCGGCCACCCACAAGGGCATCGACAAGGCCCTCGCGGGCGTGGTCACCAGCGGTACCGCCGCCTGGAAGTTCCAGGGCTGGCCGCAGGACAAGATCGAGCTGCACGCCAAGACGGGTACGGCGGAGGTCTACGGCAAGCAGACCACCTCCTGGTTCGCCACCTACACCAAGGACTACACGGTCGTCATGACGATCGCGCAGGCCGGTACCGGTTCCGGCGCCTCCGGTGAGGCCGTGCGCAACATCTACAACGCGATGTACGGCGTCCAGGCCGACGGCTCCATCGACAAGAAGAAGGCGATGCTGCCCACGCCGCAGACGAGCCTCCCGAAGGTCCGCGCCGACGGCACGATCGCCTCCCCGAAGATCACCGCCGACCCGGCCAAGGAGCTGGAGAAGCAGCAGGAGAAGGCGACCGAGCAGGGCGTCACCGCCACGGACGACACCCAGCCGCCCGCCACCTCGCCGACCGCGAACACGACCAACAGCAACACCCGCAGGCGTCCGCGCAGAAGGGGTGGCCGGAGGATGCTCACATGACCGGCAACAGCTTCTCCGTCTCCGGATACGGTCCCGAACGGGCCGGCTGGACACGGGTCTTCGCCCGTGACTCGCTGGCCCGCCGGCTGGACTGGCCGATACTGCTCTCCGCGGTCGGCCTGTCCCTGATCGGCTCGCTGCTGGTCTACTCGGCGACCCGCAACCGCACCGAGATCAACCAGGGCGACCAGTACTACTTCCTGATCCGCCACCTCATGAACACCGGCATCGGCATCGCCCTGATGATCGGCGTCATCTGGGTCGGCCACCGCACCCTGCGCGTCGTCGTCCCGTTCCTCTACGGCGCCTCGGTGTTCGGCATCCTGCTGGTGCTGACCCCGCTCGGCTCGACGGTCAACGGCGCGCACTCCTGGATCGTGCTCGGCGGCGGCTTCTCGCTCCAGCCCTCGGAGTTCGTGAAGATCACGATCATCCTGGGCATGGCGATGATCCTCGCCGCCCGGGTCGACGCGGGCGACAAGCCCTACCCCGACCACCGCACGGTCCTCCAGGCGCTCGGCCTCGCCTCGGTCCCGATGATGATCGTCATGCTGATGCCCGACCTCGGCTCGGTCATGGTCATGGTCATCATCGTGCTCGGCGTCCTGCTCGCCTCCGGCGCCTCCAACCGCTGGGTCTTCGGCCTGCTCGGCGCGGGCACCCTGGGCGCCGTCGCCGTGTGGCAGCTGCACTTCCTGGACGAGTACCAGATCGCCCGCTTCGCCGCCTTCGCCAACCCGAGCCTCGACCCGGCGGGCGTCGGCTACAACACCAACCAGGCCCGCATCGCCATCGGCTCCGGCGGCCTCACCGGCGAGGGCCTGTTCCACGGATCGCAGACAACAGGCCAGTTCGTCCCCGAGCAGCAGACGGACTTCGTCTTCACCGTCGCGGGCGAGGAACTGGGCTTCGTCGGCGCGGGCCTGATCCTCGTCCTCCTCGGCGTGGTCCTGTGGCGCGCCTGCCGCATCGCCCGCGACTCGACCGAGCTCTACGGCACGATCGTCGCCGCCGGGATCGTCGCCTGGTTCGCCTTCCAGGCCTTCGAGAACGTCGGCATGACCCTCGGCATCATGCCCGTCACTGGTCTGCCCCTGCCCTTCGTGTCCTACGGCGGCACATCGATGTTCGCCGTGTGGCTCGCGGTGGGGCTGCTCCAGTCGATCCGCGTGCAACGCCCGATGTCCGCCTAGTCCCTTTCCTCACCCCGTCATGACCACCCGGTTTGCCCGAGTTTCCCGGGGGTTCATTTCGGACGCCCTCTGCCATCCCGGCTCGTCAGCAACTAGATTCGGTGCATGGCGGACACACAGCGGGAGATCGAGCGCAAGTACGAGTCCGACGACAGCGGTCTGCCCGACCTGACCGCCGTCGCCGGCGTCGCGACCGTCATCGACAAGGGCGTCATGAGCCTCGACGCCGTGTACTACGACACGGCCGACGAACGCCTCGCCGCCGCCGAACTCACCCTGCGCCGCCGCACCGGAGGCTCCGACGCCGGCTGGCACCTGAAGGTGCCGGTCGCGCCCGGCGTCCGCGACGAGATCCGCGAACCCCTCTCCGACACCCTGCCGCGCACCCTCGCGGGCCTGGTCCGCGCCCGCGTCCGCGAGGCCGAGCTGGCGCCGGTCGTCCGCCTGCGCTCCGACCGCGACGTACGCCACCTCGTCGACGCCCAGGGCGGACTCCTCGCCGAGGTCAGCGTGGACGCCGTCCGCGCGGAACGCCTCACCGAGGGCGGCGGCACCGCCCAGTGGACCGAGATCGAGGTCGAACTCGCCGACGGCGGCGACCCGGTGTTCCTCGACAAGGTGGAGAAGCGGCTGCGCAAGGCGGGCGTCCGGCCGTCCTCGTCCTCCTCCAAACTGGCCAGGGCGCTGCGGGAGACGGCTCCCGGGTCCGCGAAGAAGAAGCGCAAGGCCTCCGCGACCGCCCCGCGCGACCCGGTCACCGCGGGCGACCACGTCCTCGCCTACGTCCGCGCCCAGCGCGACGCGATCCTCGAACTCGACCCGGCCGTACGGCAGGACGCCTACGACTCGGTGCACCGGATGCGGGTCGCCACCCGGCGGCTGCGCAGCACGTTCCGGTCGTTCGGGAAGGTCCTCGACCGCGCGGCCACTGACCCGATCGGCGAGGAACTGAGATGGCTGGCAGGGGAGTTGGGCGTCGACCGGGACCGCGAGGTGATGACCGAACGGCTGACGACGGTCCTTGGCGAACTGCCCCGCACCCTGATCTCCGGCCCCGTCCGTACCCGGCTGCGCACCTGGGCCAACGCCCGGCGCGGCGGCTCGCGACGGCGGCTGATCGGCGTCCTCGACTCCCGGCGGTACCTCGCGCTCCTCGACACCCTGGACGCGCTGATCGCCGAACCGCCCCTGCTGAAGGACGCCGCGGGCAAGCCGGAGAAGGCGGTCGCCAAGGCTGTGCGCAAGGACTTCGGGAAGGTCTCCGCGCTCGTCGCGGAGGCGCTGGAGGCGCCGCCCGGCGCGGACCGTGACCTCGCGCTGCACGAGGCGCGCAAGAAGGCGAAGCGCACGCGGTACGCGGCGGAGGCGGCGACCCCGGCGCTCGGCGCCTCGGCCCGCGCGCTCGCCAAGTCCATGAAGTCCCTGACCAGCCTGCTCGGTGAGCACCAGGACAGCGTGATGGTCCGGGTGACCCTGCGGGAGCTGTCCGCGGTCGCGCACGCGGCGGGGGAGAGTTCCTTCACCTACGGGGTGCTGTACGGACGCGAGGAGCAGCGGGCGGCCGGGGTGGAGGCGGCCCTGCCGGAGGCCTGGAGGACGATCGTGGCGGAGGGGCCGGGCCAGGGGTGATCCCTGGTGCGTACGGGTGAGGTCCGGGATCGCGTTAGTCTGGATGGTCACCCGTCCGTCCAGCCCCGCTCACAAAGGTTCGCGAGATGCCTGCCGAAGTCGCTGCGGCCGCAGAGTCCGTTTTCCCGCAGCTCGAAGCCCTGCTCCCGCAGGTGCAGAAGCCGATCCAGTACGTCGGCGGCGAGCTCAACTCCACCGTCAAGCCGTGGGAGTCGTGCGACGTCCGCTGGGCACTGATGTACCCGGACGCCTACGAGGTCGGCCTGCCCAACCAGGGCGTCATGATCCTCTACGAGGTCCTGAACGAGCAGGAGGGCGTCCTCGCCGAGCGCACGTACAGCGTGTGGCCGGACCTGGAGGCGCTGATGCGGGAGCACCGGGTCCCGCAGTTCACGGTCGACAGTCACCGCCCGGTGGGCGCGTTCGACGTCTTCGGCCTGAGCTTCTCCACCGAACTCGGCTACACGAACATGCTCACGGCCCTGGACCTCGCGGGCATCCCGCTGGAGTCGAAGGACCGGACGATCGACGACCCGATCGTGCTCGCCGGCGGCCACGCGGCCTTCAACCCCGAGCCGATCGCCGACTTCGTCGACGCGGTCGTCATCGGCGACGGCGAGCAGGCCGTGCTCGACATGACGAAGATCATCCGCGGCTGGAAGGCGGAGGGCCGCCCCGGTGGCCGCGAGGAGGTCCTCTTCCGCCTCGCGAAGACGGGCTCCGTCTACATCCCCGCGTTCTACGACGTCGAGTACCTGCCGGACCACCGCATCGCGCGGGTCGTACCGAACAGGAGCGGTGTCCCGTGGCGGGTGTCGAAGCACACCGTCATGGACCTCGACGAATGGCCGTACCCGAAGCAGCCGCTGGTCCCGCTCGCCGAGACGGTCCATGAGCGGATGTCGGTCGAGATCTTCCGCGGCTGCACGCGCGGCTGCCGCTTCTGCCAGGCGGGCATGATCACCCGCCCGGTGCGGGAGCGGTCGATCACGGGCATCGGCGACATGGTCGAGAAGGGCCTCAAGGCGACCGGCTTCGAGGAGGTCGGCCTGCTCTCCCTGTCCTCCGCGGACCACTCGGAGATCGCCGAGGTCGCGAAGGGCCTCGCGGACCGCTACGAGGAGGACAAGATCGGCCTGTCCCTCCCGTCGACCCGCGTGGACGCGTTCAACGTCGACCTGGCGAACGAGCTGACCCGCAACGGACGGCGATCGGGCCTCACCTTCGCCCCCGAGGGCGGCTCGGAGCGCATGCGCAAGGTCATCAACAAGATGGTCTCGGAAGAGGACCTGATCCGCACGGTCTCGACGGCGTACGGCAACGGCTGGCGCCAGGTGAAGCTGTACTTCATGTGCGGCCTCCCGACCGAGACCGACGAGGACGTCCTGCAGATCGCCGACATGGCGATGAACGTGATCGCCGAGGGCCGCAAGGTCTCCGGCCAGAACGACATCCGCTGCACCGTCTCCATCGGCGGCTTCGTCCCCAAGCCCCACACGCCGTTCCAGTGGGCCCCGCAGCTGAGCGCGGAGGAGACGGACGCCCGCCTCACCAAGCTCCGCGACAAGATCCGCGGAGACAAGAAGTACGGCCGCTCGATCGGCTTCCGCTACCACGACGGCAAGCCCGGCATCGTCGAGGGCCTGCTCTCCCGCGGCGACCGCCGCATCGGCGCGGTCATCCGCGCGGTCTACGAGGACGGCGGCCGCTTCGACGGCTGGCGCGAGCACTTCTCCTACGACCGCTGGATGCGCTGCGCGGAGAAGACGCTGCCCGCGTTCGGCGTGGACGTCGACTGGTACACCACCCGCGAGAAGACCTACGAGGAGGTCCTCCCCTGGGACCACCTCGACTCCGGCCTCGACAAGGACTGGCTCTGGGAGGACTGGCAGGACGCCCTCGACGAGACGGAGGTCGAGGACTGCCGGTGGACACCGTGCTTCGACTGCGGGGTCTGCCCGCAGATGGACACGGCCATACAAATCGGCCCGACGGGCAAGAAGTTGCTGCCGCTGACGGTCAAGAACGCGGGTCCTTCGCCTGCTGCGAGCGGTCACTCTCACTGAGGTGAGTGAGGTGTTGGGGCGGATCACGGAGGTACTCGGGGACGGCGGCGAGGAAGAGGCGGCTGCCGTCCTGAGGGCGCTCGGGGCGCAGTCTGGACGGCAGCCCATCGTGCGGCAGATGCCGTGGACGCCGCTGCCGCCGCCAGGACCCTCCTTGGGGATTCACTCTGAGGTGGTGGAGTGGGTCTGAGGTCCGCGAGGCTCTTAGCTTGAGATGTGAGGCGCTGCACGGCTGAAGTGCGGCCTGGTCCATGTGCTCAGCTGGCGGACCGGTCCTGCGGCTGCCATTCACGGGGTCAGTTCCGGGATGGCGGAGGGGGCTCGGTGACCCCCAAGTCATGCCGGGCCAAAGTGTAGAACGCGTCGGGTTTCTGGTTGACCCGCTGTGAGCCGCGGATCCATCCCTCCGGGTCTTGCCTCTGCTCTCGTGCAGAGGATGGCGGGCGATCGCGGATCGCGGCCGCCGCCGAGGCGAGTGTTGTTGCTTCTACTGCGGGTAGCCCTGTTCGCCCATGCACTGCTTGAAGATCTTCTCGTGCATGGTGGCGCTGTAGGCATCGGTGAGGGTGTCGAGTGACTGGTCGCCGGTGTTACCCCCGCTGGGGTAGGCGCGGTCGGCGACTGTCTCGCAGTGGGCGCGTGCCTCGGTCTCGGTGAGCTGCACCTGGGGGTTGCTCGGGATGCTGGCGGTTCCGATGGCGTCTTGCCCATCCTTGCCGTCTTTCCCTGCTGGCCCGGTGAGGCCGATCGGTCCGGGTGGACCTGCTGGTCCGGGAGGCCCTGAGGGGCCGGAGCGGCCGGGCCGGCTGGCCTTGTGTTCCAGGTTGCTGATCTGTGTCTGTTGGACGATGAGTGCGGTGGATTGTGCGGCGAGGACGGCGATGAGGACGCCCGTGAGGATGACGTGCCTCCGCGATCTTCGCGCGGAAGTGGTGTCGCTGCTCATTTACCCCCCAGGGTGTGTGGCGAAAGTGTAAGGGGGTGTGGCGACGCCGTGGCGTCGTAGTCGAGGCATCGCACGTCTGCCTTGAGCCTGGCCTTTTGGTTGAGGCCGGGGCGCTCGTGCGGCCCTCTACATGGTGGGAAGCTGTCCGGGCTTGGCCTCGATGATCTTTGTTTTGGTGCAGCCCTCGGCCCCGAGTGCCCGTTTGCGTGCGCCCGCAGATGGACACCCACATCCAGATCGGCCCGACGGGCAAGAAACTGCTCCCGCTGACGGTGAAGCAGCCCGCGGGGACGGGGGGCGGGCACGCGCACTGAGGTGGCCCTCTTGTGAGAGCCTGACCCGCATGGGGGATGTGCCGGTCGATCAGGCTGCCAGGGCGTTTCTGGCGGCGATCAAGGTCGGTGATCTCCGCTCGGGAACGATTGCGGCGGTCACGCGGTCCGAGGTGACGGTGATCCTGGACGGTTTCGCTGCCTCGCCGCTGGGGTGGGTGGGGGCGCTGGACGGCTCCTGGCGCCGGCGCTTCGCCGAGGTGGCGGAGGTAGGACAACGGATCACTGCCGAGGTGATGGCTGTGGATGCGGGTCAGGCACGGCTGTCGATGGCGGCCACCGAAAACCCGGAACTCTGGGCGTTCCTCAAGCGGCTTCGGCCTGGTGAGATTCTGACCGGCACGGTGGCGTCGATCGAACGCTTCGGTGTGTTCGTGGCACTGGACGAGGGCCCTGCCCACCCGATCTATCCCGGCGTCGGTTTCATCACGTACCCCGAGTTGTCCTGGCGTCGTTTCGAGGCGGCGACCGAGGTCGTCGAGGTCGGGCAGCGCTTGTCGTGTGAGTTCTTGCAGTTCGACACATGGAACGGGGAGGCGCGCCTGTCCCTGCGGGCGATGCAGCCGGACCCCTTCCCGGGGTTCGTCGACGGCGTCGTGGTGGGACAGAAGCTGAACGGGCGGGTGACGAAACTCGTCCCGTTCGGTGTCTTCGTGGAGGTCGCCGACGGCATCGAGGGCATGGTGCATCTGTCCGAGCTGAGCCCGGTGCCCGTGTCCGCGCCGGAGGACGTCGTCCAGGTCGGCGATGAGCTGACGGTCGTCGCCGTGGACATCGACCGGGAGCGGCGCCGGCTGTCGCTGTCCCGGCGGCAGGTCTGAGCGGTTGCGGTTCGGACCGAGCCCGGCCTCTCCGCCACGTGGAGTGACGCGCCGCCTGGCCGGGCCCGGTCGCCGGTCTGTCGTGTCCTCAGCCCGGGTGGGGGCCGTACAGCGCCGCGATGTCCTTCGAGCCTGCCCAGCCGCTGTAGGTGGGGGACTGGGGCCAGCCGGTGGGGGAGTCCTGCCACTGCTCCTGGCGGCCGTAGGGCAGGAGGTCGATCAGGGCGAAGGTGTGGGTGAGCTGCTCGGTGCCGCGGCCGTCGGTGTGCCAGGTGCGGTAGACGGTGTCCCCGTGGCGGAGGAAGACGTTGACGGCGAAGCCGCCGTCGGGCGGGGCGCCCACGTCCGTGCCGAAGGGGCTGTTCGCCGTCGAGTACCAGGGCATCCGGTTGCCGACGCGCTCCTTGTAGGCGAGGGCCTCGTCGATCGGGCCCTGGGTGACGATGACGAAGCGGGCGTCGTAGTTGTCCAGGAACTCCAGACGTGTGAACTGCGAGGTGAATCCGGTGCAGCCCGGGCACTGCCAGTCCTTGTCGGCGAACCACATGTGGTTGTAGACGATCAACTGCCGCTTGCCGTCGAAGAGTTCCGCCAGCCGTACGGGGCCGTCCGCGCCGTCGAGGGTGTAGTCGGGCATCTCCACCATCGGCAGCCGACGGCGCTCGGCGGCGATGGCGTCCAGCTCCCGGGTCGCGGCCTTCTCCCGAGTACGGAGAGCCGCGAGCCGGGACTCCCACGTGGCGATGTCCACGACGGGCGGCAGTGCGTCGGCGGTCATGATCCCTCACATTGCTTGTGGTGTGGGCAGGGTTGTCCCCTGGTACGGGGTGGACTCCGCCGCGTGCCGGAACTCATCGGTCGGTGGGGGTGGGCCGGTGTGGGTGTCTAAAGGTGTGCCCCACCTGGGGCACCGCGGGGCCCCCTGCGCAGGTGCGCCGGGGAGTCACCCGCCGGACGGTGAAGCCGGTGGGTGGCTCGGGTGCAGGGTGGGGGAGAGCGGGGGCAGGTCCGCGCACAGTGCCGTGGGGAACGCCGGTTCCGCGCGCCGTACGGCCGCGCAGCCACCCGTCGCGCTCGACGTGATCGGTGCCCAGCCGGCGGGCTTCGCGCGGAAGAACCAGCGGTCGCCCAGCCGGGACGTGCAGCCGGACGGGGTCGCGGTCGTGTCGCCGCAGACCGGGCCCGTGCGCCAGGAGAAGTCGAGCACCAGCCACTTGCCGTCGCAGTGTTCCGCGTCGCGGTAGGTGTGCGCGGGGGCGTCGGCCGCGATGAGCGCCTGGTCGTAGGAGGCGGTGGTGCAGCCGGTGGCCGGCGGGTGACAGCCGAGTTCGCCGCACAGGCGCAGCGCGGGCAACTGGGCGCCGTCGGTGGTGAATTGACTTTCGGTGTCGACGACCAGCTTCTGGTTTCCCAGGGGCCGAGGCAGCCGGACCCGTGTCGCGGCCGTTCGTTCCCTGGTGCAGCCGGAGTTCCGGTCCCCCGAGGGGGAGGAGAAGGTGATCTGGACCCACACGGTGTCGTTCTCCGTGTCGGTGACCACGGCCTTGAGCCCCCGCACGCACGGGCGCCTGCCGTCGGGTACCTGGGCGGTCAGGGTCAACGTGCGCTGATCGTCGTCCAGTTGGGCCCCCAGGACCCGGGAGGGTTCCTCCGTTGTCCAGGGGATCGGCCCGGTCGGTGTCGCCCCGTCCGTACCGCCCGCACTGCCCGCGAGCCGCGTCCCGCAGGCGGCGAAGACCAGGACGGCGGCCACGGCGCAGAAGGCGGCCAGTACGGCCGCTCCGCGTGTTCTGACTGGTCCCACGAGCGCTCAATCCCCCCGGATCGCTGAGCCGTTGACCTCGGGCCGGTGTGGACGGGAGTCCCGCACCGGCCTCAAGTGCCCGCCTCAATATAGGGAGTTCAGTGCGCGGCGACCCACTCGGCCACGGTCGTCACCTCCGCCTGCCTCGGGAACACCTTCTCCGTGAGGACGCGGTGGACCTCCGGGTCGTTGTCGAGGCAGCCGTCGGACAGGACGGTGAGGGTGAAGTCCAGGTCGGCGGCCTGGCGAAGGGTGGACAGGACGACCCCGCTGGTGGCGATGCCCGTCAGGACCAGGTGGTCGATGCCCTTCGCCCGCAGCACCATGTCGAGGTCGCTGCCGGCGAACGCGCTGACACGGCGCTTGGTGACGACGATGTCGTCGGGGCCGGGCGCCACGTCCGGGTGGATCTCGTTGGCCTGGGCCGACGCGGGGGCGCCCGCGAGTCTGCCGAACATCTTGTTGCGGGGGCTGATCTCCGGGGCGCCCGGGCGGAATCCGACGGTCACATGGATCACGGGGACGCCGTTCGCGCGGGCCGCGCCGATCGCCTCGCGCAGGCGCGGCAGATACGCCGGGTCCGGATAGCGGTCCACGATCATCTGCTGGACGTCCATGACGAGAAGGGCTTGCTGGGACACCGCGTGCCTTTCGAGGTGGGGAGGGAGAACAGGGGGCAGGGGAGTAGGGGAGCCGGGGAGGAGGGAGAGGCGACTAAGTCATCAAGTGATTACTTGCCTAACGTAATCATGCCCTGTAGTCATGTCAACGAGTGATGACTTGAGCTGACTTGAGCTGGCCGAGGGTGCTGGAGGGAGGCCGCCGGTGGTGACGGGCGAGCTGCGTGACGAGGGTGGAGCGGGCGATCGCGAGGGCGTGAGTGAGGGCGGGAACGCGGGCGACGGGCGTCGTCGGCGGGACGCGGCGGCGACCCGGCAGGCGCTGCTGGAGGCCGCGAGCAGCCGTTTCACCCGGCTCGGCTACGACCGCACGACGCTGCGGGACGTTGCCGCCGACGTCGGCGTCAACCTGGCCCTGATCAAACGGTACTTCGACTCGAAGGAGGGCCTGTTCAAAGCCGCCCTCGCCTCGACTCCCCGCTTCCTGGGCCGCGATGAGCGGTTCCCCTCGGACCGGGCCGGCCTCGCCGAGGCGCTCAGCCACCAACTGTCCGCGGGCGCCTGGCCGGAGTTCGGCGAACACCCCGTCCTGATGCTCCTGCGCGGCTCCGGCGACGAACGCGTGGACGCCCTGCGCCGCAAGGCCCTGGACGACTTCAGCCACCAGATCCTCCAGGCGTCCGGCGAGGGATCGGAGGGTGAGGCCGGGGAGGCCGGGGAGGACGAGGAACGGCTGCTGCGCGCGGAACTCCTCGTCGCCCTCGGCGTGGGCGTCGCCGTCGTGCGCTCCGCCGTGGGCCTGCGGCCGTTGCGCGACGCGACCGCCGACCAACTGGCCGCGCCGCTGCGGGAGATCGTCGACGCGCTGCTGTCGCCGACCGCCGACCCGGCACCCTGACCGATGGCCCGACTGATCCTGCCCGACGCGCGGTTCCGGGTCTCGTTCCTGGACGCGGTGCGCGAGCACGTCACCGAGGACGACTTCTCCGCCGGTGCCCTGGCACGTGAGCTGCGGGAACACGGGGAAGCGTGGCGGCGGCCCGAGGGGTTCGCGCGGTATGTCGAGGCGGTGCGGCAGGAGTCGGCCGAGGACGGGCGGCGGCCGGAGGGGTTCGTGCCGCACACCTGGTACTGGTACGTGGACGGCGACACCTACCTCGGCCGTATCCAGATACGGCACCGGCTCACTCGATGGCTGCTCGACCACGGCGGTCACATCGGGTACGGCGTCCGGCCCGGGGCCCGGCGGAGGGGCCACGCGACCGCGATGCTGCGTGACGTGCTGCCGTACGCCCGGGCGCTGGGTCTGGAGGAGGTCCTCGTGACCTGTGATGTCACCAACGTCGCGTCCCGCAAGGTGATCGAGGCCGTCGGCGGGGAGTTCGAGGACGAGCGGGGCGGAAAACTGCGGTACTGGATACGGACAGGGCGCTGAGGCGTCCTGGTTGATATGGACGCCCCTACGGAAGTTGATGTGGACGCCGCTGTGGAATCCGAGAAGCAGCCGATCCTCGCGAGGCCGTCGCCGCGGCCGCCCGAGGGGTGTCTCGCCGTCGCGATCCGCGTCCCGGTGCGCATCGTCGTGCTCGTGCTCGTCGTGCCCGTGCGGCTGGTGTGGGACGCGCTGGTGGTCGGCGGGCGGTTCCTGTACCGGACCGTGCTGCGACCGGTGGGCCGCGCGGTGTTCGTGTGGCCGTGGGTGGCGCTGTGGCGGTACGCGGTCGTGCCGATGTGGCGGTACGTGGTCGTGCCGCTGGCCAAGGGGCTCGGCCTCCTCGTCCATGCTCTTCTCCTGGTGCCGCTCGGCTGGCTGTACCGGTACGTGTTCACCCCGCTCGGGCACGGCCTCGTCTGGAGCGCCGGGCGGATCGCGGCCGGTCTGGCGTGGGTCTACGCGCGCGTGCTCACTCCCGTCGGGCACGCGTGCGCGTGGGCCCTCAACGGGGTGGCCGCCGGTGTGGCGTGGGTGGCGGGCGGGGTCGCCGTCGCCGTGGCCCGGCTCGGGCGCTGTCTGTTCGTCGTGCCCGCCGGATGGCTGTACGTCTGGGTCCTCACGCCGGTCGGGCGGGCCCTCGCCCAATGCGGGCGGGGTGCGCTGCGGCTGGTGCGGGCGGTCGGTACCGGATTCGGGTTCGTCCTCTACTGGACCGCCCGGATCCTGCTCGTGCTGCCCGCCGTCGGTCTCTGGCGCTGGGTGCTGACCCCGGTCGGGCGCGTGCTCGCCGTCGTCGGGCGGGAGGTGCGGGACGCCCTCGGGCACGCCTGGCGGATCGCCGGGCATGTCTCGCTCGCCGTGGGGCGGGCCCTCGCGACCCTCTTCCGGTGGATCTTCGTCGCGCCCGTGAGCTGGGTGTACCGGACGATCCTCACCCCGGTCGGACACGTCGTACGGGACCTCGTGCTGCGGCCGGCCGCCGAGGCCGCGCGCGCTGTGGGACGGGTCACCCGGCAGGTGCTGACCGCCGTCCGCGACTCCGCCCGGCAGGCCCGCGCCGACGTCCGGCGGATGGTCTTCGGTGAGCCGCGGGTGCCCCGGCCGGTGGAGCCGCGGGAACCGATGAGCGACGACACACGTACTCTTGGTAGAAGTACGACCGTTCTCACGAAGGACTAGGACACTGGGCAAGCGACAGCCCGAAGGCCCGCCGCCCGCACCCGCGGTGCAGCGCATCCGACTGCGCTACACCAAGCGCGGCCGCCTCCGGTTCACCAGCCACCGTGACTTCCAGCGCGCCTTCGAGCGTGCGCTGCGCCGCGCCGAGGTGCCGATGGCGTACTCGGCGGGGTTCACGCCGCATCCGAAGGTGTCGTACGCCAATGCCGCACCCACCGGCACGGGCAGCGAAGCGGAATACCTGGAGATCGCGCTCACGGCCGAGCGCGACCCCGACAAGCTGCGTGAGCTGCTCGACGAGTCGATGCCCGTGGGCCTCGACATCGTCGACGCGGTCGAGGCCCGTACCTCCGGGCTCGCCGACCGGCTCACGGCTTCCGTGTGGGAGCTGCGGCTCGACGGGGTGGCACCCGAGGACGCCGAGCGCGCGGTGGCCGCGTTCAACGCGGCCGAGAGCGTCGAGGTCCAGCGCATGGCCAAGAACGGCATGCGCACGTTCGACGCCCGCCCCGCCGTGGCGAGCCTCGACGCCATGTCCGTGACGCCCGATGCACGGCCCGCCGCAAGCGGCGGCTCCACTGGAGCGGCTGAAGCCGCGCCCCTTGATGGGCCTAACGACCAGGCCTGTGCGATACTGCGGCTGGTTGTTCGGCACGTGACGCCTGCCGTTCGACCCGACGACGTCCTGTCCGGTCTTCGCGCCGTGGCCGACCTGGCGCCGCCGGTCGCCGCAGCGGTGACCAGGCTGGCGCAGGGGCTGTTCGATGAAGAGACCGGCACGGTGACCGACCCGCTCGCGCCCGACCGCGAGGCAGCAGAGACCGCGCACCGCGCGGTCGCCGAAGCCGCCGCCGCGAAGGCGCCGGCGTAGGGAAGGTTCCGCGTAGGACGGACGTCGTAGCGCAGCCCTCGGACTCGGGAGCCACCTGGGTCGGGCGGCGCACCGACCACAAGACTTTCGCCAGGCCGTCCGCATCTGGGCGTACGGAACCGGCGAGACAGGACACAGAGAGCTCCCGTGCGGCGCCCGCGCCCCGGACGGCGGCACCGCGCAACGCGCGAGCCGCGGACGTCACCGGCATCCATGCCGGGCCAGGCGCGGCGCCCGGGAGCCTGACGGGAGAAACGCCCGCATGCTCGAACCGACCGAACCCGCAGAGGGTTCCGAACTGAACAGCCCGAGCGACACGCTGCCGCCGCGCCGCAGGCGCCGCGCCGCGTCTCGCCCAGCGGGACCGCCGACCGCCGCCGAGGGCGCGGTCGAGAACAGCGCTCCGGCCATAGCGGCCGAGGTGAGCGCCGCAGAAGAGAAGAGCGGGGCCGACGAGAGCGTCGTGGCCCCCGCTGCCGCTCAGCCACCGGTTGCGGACGAGGCGGCGCCCGCCGGGCGCCCGCGTCGGCGTGCCACTCGCCGGGCGTCTGCGCCCGCCGGTGCGCCCGAGGCGAGCGAGGTGCCCGAGGCGGCCGAGATCGTGGTGCCGGCCGTTGCCGCGCCCGCCGCCGTGGAGGAGGAGGCGCCGGCCGTCGCGTCCGACGAGGACGCCGCGCCGAAGCGCAGCCGCCGTCGTGCCACCCGCCGGGTGACCGCGCCGGAGACCGTCGCGCCCGAGGCCGTCGCACCGGCCGCCGTGACCGAGCCGGAGCCGGTGGCGGAGCCCGCCGCCGAGCCCGTCGTCGCCGAGGCGCCCGCTGTCGTGGAGGAAGCGACCGGCGCGCCCGCCGGGCGTACGCGCCGGCGTGCCACGCGCCGGGTGTCCGCGCCCGCCGGTGCGCCCGAGGCCGCCGTCGAGACCGCCGAGGTCGCCGAGGCTGCCGGGAGTGTCGAACCCGCCGCAGTGACCGAAGAAGTGACCGAAGGTTCCGCCGCCGCCGCGTCCGACGAGGATGCCGGGCCGCGTCGGAGCCGTCGTCGCGCCACGCGCCGTGTGTCCGCGCCTGCCGGGACGCCCGTGGGCGAGGAGGCCCCTGTGAACGACGAGACCAGCACGGAGACCAAGGCGGACGCCGAGCCGGCCGAGGAGACCGCCCCGCGCCGTCGCCGCCGGGCCGTGCGGACCGCCGCCGGAGGGTTCTCCGCGCCCGCGCCCAAGAACGGGAACGCCGCCGAGGAGGAGGACGGCCCGCGCCGGCCCCGCAGGCCCGCCGTGGCCGTGTTCCAGGCGCCCGTCTTCACCGAGCCGATGTTCCAGACGCCGGAGCGCGCCGCCGCTGCCGCTGCCGCCGAGGCCGTGGAGGACGACGAGGAAGAGGTCGTCGCCGTGGCGGAGCCCGCCGTGGTCGAGGCCGTCGAGGAGGAGACCGGCGGTCGCCGTCGGCGTCGTCGCCGGGGTGCCGCCTTCGAGGCCGAGCCCGAGGCGCCCGCCGCCGCCGTCGAGGCCGTCGTCGTGGAGGAGGAGCCCGAAGAGGCCGACGAGGCCGAGGATTCCGCCGACGGTGACGAGGCCGAGGAGACCGGTTCGCGCCGTCGCCGCCGTCGCGGTGGCCGGCGTCGTCGCCGTGGCGAGTCCGCCACCGGTGAGGACGAGGGCGAGGACGGCGAGGAGTACGCCGAGCAGGCCGCGCAGGACACCGCCGAGCAGGTCGAGGAGGACGCCGAGGAGGCGGACGACGACCAGGGCGGTTCCGGGTCGAGCAGCAGCCGTCGCCGCCGTCGCCGGCGTCGTCGCGCCGGTGACTCGGGCGGCGACAGCGAGTCGAACGCGTCGTCGGACGACCCCGAGCGCACCGTCGTCAAGGTCCGCGAGCCGCGCGCCAAGAAGGACGACCACCCCAGCGACGAGGTGCAGTCCATCAAGGGCTCCACGCGTCTTGAGGCCAAGAAGCAGCGCCGCCGTGAAGGCCGCGAGCAGGGCCGCCGCCGCGTCCCGATCATCACCGAGGCGGAGTTCCTGGCCCGCCGCGAGGCCGTCGAGCGCGTGATGGTCGTCCGGCAGACCGGCGAGCGCACGCAGATCGGCGTCCTGGAGGACGGCGTGCTCGTCGAGCACTACGTCAACAAGGAGCAGTCGACCTCGTACGTCGGCAACGTCTACCTGGGCAAGGTCCAGAACGTGCTGCCCTCCATGGAGGCCGCGTTCATCGACATCGGCAAGGGGCGCAACGCCGTCCTGTACGCCGGTGAGGTCAACTTCGAGGCGCTCGGCATGGCCAACGGGCCGCGCCGCATCGAGTCCGCCCTGAAGTCCGGCCAGTCGGTCCTCGTGCAGGTCACCAAGGACCCGATCGGGCACAAGGGCGCACGTCTGACCAGCCAGGTCTCCCTGCCGGGGCGGTACCTCGTGTACGTCCCCGAGGGCTCGATGACCGGCATCAGCCGCAAGCTGCCCGACACCGAGCGGGCCCGGCTGAAGACCATCCTCAAGAAGATCGTCCCCGAGGACGCGGGCGTCATCGTGCGCACCGCCGCCGAGGGCGCGAGCGAGGACGAGCTGCGCCGTGACGTCGAACGCCTCCAGGCGCAGTGGGAGGACATCCAGAAGAAGTCGAAGAGCGGCAACGCGCCGACGCTGCTGTACGGCGAGCCGGACATGACCGTCCGTGTCGTGCGCGACATCTTCAACGAGGACTTCACCAAGGTCATCGTCAGCGGCGACGAGGCGTGGGACACCATCCACGGCTATGTCGCGCACGTCGCCCCCGACCTCGCCGACCGGCTCTCCCGCTGGACCTCCGAGGTCGACGTCTTCGCGACGTACCGCATCGACGAGCAGCTGATGAAGGCGCTGGACCGCAAGGTCTGGCTGCCGAGCGGCGGTTCGCTGGTCATCGACAAGACCGAAGCGATGATCGTGATCGACGTCAACACCGGCAAGTTCACCGGTCAGGGCGGCAACCTCGAAGAGACCGTGACCAGGAACAACCTGGAGGCGGCCGAGGAGATCGTGCGCCAGCTGCGGCTGCGCGACCTGGGCGGCATCGTCGTCATCGACTTCATCGACATGGTCCTGGAGTCCAACCGGGACCTGGTCCTGCGCCGGCTGCTCGAATGCCTCGGGCGCGACCGCACGAAGCACCAGGTCGCCGAGGTCACCTCGCTGGGCCTGGTCCAGATGACCCGCAAGCGCGTCGGCCAGGGCCTGCTGGAGTCCTTCTCCGAGACCTGCGTCCACTGCAACGGCCGCGGTGTCATCGTGCACATGGAGCAGCCCACCTCGGCCGGTGGCGGCGGCAAGCGCAAGCGGCGCGGGCGCGGTGGTGACGGACAGGCGCACGACAGCCACGACGGTCACGACACGCACGAGCACGAGCACGACGTGGTCGACGACGAGGTCGAGACCGAGGCGGAGGTGGCGGCCGAGGTCGCCACGCCGGTTCCGTTCACCGAGTCCCCCTCGGCGAAGCCGCAGGCGGACACCTTCCGGCCCGACGAGGACCTGTACAGCAGCGCCGCCGAGGCGGAGGCCGCGGCCACCCGTGGTGGGCGTTCGCGGCGCCGGACGAGCCGGCGGGCGTCGGCTCCGGCCGGTGCGCCGCGGGGCGAGCGGCAGTCGCGCGAGGTGCGTGAGGAGGCCGAGCCGGCCGCCGTCGCGCAGGCCGAGCCGGTCGCCGTGGAGGACCCGGTGGTCGAGGCTCCGGCGGTCGAGGAGACCCCGGCGCCGGTCGTCGAGGCTCCCGTGGCCGACAATGCCGCGCCCAAGGGGCGTACGCGCCGTCGTGCGACCCGCAAGGCGACCGCGCCCGCCGGGTCTCCGGCCGGGTCTGAGGAGGCCGCCGTGGTGACGGTGACCGAGGCGCCCGCTCCGGTGGTCGTCGAGGCGCCCGTGCCCGCCGAGCAGCCCGAGCCCGAGGCGCCCGCCGAGAGCGCGGCTCCGGCCCGCCCGAGGCGTCGTGCCGTGCGCAAGGCCACCGCGCCGACCGCGTCCGAGGAGGCGGCCGTGACGGTCGTACCGTCGGCCGCGGCGGAGGCACCGGTCGCCGAGGCCGATGTCGCATCCGATGTCGAGGCCGCGCCTCCGGTCAAGAAGACGGCCGCTCGCAAGGCCGCCAAGAAGGCCCCGGCGAAGAAGGCGGTCGCCAAGAAGACGGCGGCCACCAAGACCGCGGCCAAGAAGACGGCCGCGAAGAAGACGACGGCCAAGAAGGCCGCCAAGACCACGTCGAAGAAGACCGCGGCGGCGGAGCGGACGAGCCCGTCCTCCGTCACCGCCTCCACCGACGAGGGCTGAACCCAGGGAGGGTGCGGCCGGTCCGTGTGACCGGTCGCACACCTCCAGGGGCCCGGTTTGACCCGTTCGGCTGCGGCCCCGTAACCTTGACCGTCGGCGTGTCCACAGGTGACACGCCACATCCCCGTAAACCTCTTCCTCCCGGGCGTGTTCCGCCGGGAGAGGCCGTCTGCTCCGCAGGGCGGCTGGACTGCGGGGGTGCCGTCCCAGAGCGAGAGAGTGAGATCCGCGTGTACGCCATCGTGCGCAGCGGTGGTCGCCAGCACAAGGTTGCTGTCGGCGACATCGTTGAGGTTGACAAGATTTCCACTGCCAAGGTTGGCGACACGGTCGAGCTCTCGACCCTGCTCGTTGTCGACGGCGACGCTGTGACCAGCGACCCGTGGGTGCTGGCCGGCATCAAGGTCCAGGCCGAGGTCGTGGACCACCACAAGGGCGTCAAGATCGACATCCTTCGCTACAAGAACAAGACCGGCTACCGCCGTCGTCAGGGCCACCGCCAGCAGTACACGGCGATCAAGGTCACTGAGATCCCCGCGGCTGCGAAGTAAGGGACTGAGGAGACATGGCACACAAGAAGGGCGCATCGTCCACCCGGAACGGTCGCGACTCCAATGCCCAGCGGCTCGGCGTGAAGCGCTTCGGCGGTCAGGTCGTCAACGCTGGTGAGATCCTGGTCCGCCAGCGCGGCACCCACTTCCACCCCGGTGCGGGCGTCGGCCGTGGCGGCGACGACACGCTGTTCGCGCTGAACGCCGGTGCGGTGGAGTTCGGTACGCACCGTGGCCGCAAGGTCGTGAACATCGTTCCGGTCGCCTGAAGCATCAGGTAACTGATTCAGGCAGCTGATCGGAAGCTTTCGCGAGGCGGACCTCACTTCCCTTCCGGGAAGCGGGTCCGCCTTTCGCGTGTTTCTACTGGTAGCAGTACGTGGCTGCACCCCCAAGACTTTCTTGTACGTAACTGGAGGCACATCCCATGACCACCTTCGTGGACCGCGTCGAGCTGCATGTCGCCGCGGGTAACGGAGGCCACGGCTGTGCCTCCGTCCACCGTGAGAAGTTCAAGCCGCTCGGCGGCCCGGACGGCGGCAACGGCGGACGCGGCGGCGACGTCATCCTCGTCGTCGACCAGTCCGTGACCACGCTGCTCGACTACCACCACTCCCCGCACCGCAAGGCCACCAACGGCAAGCCCGGCGAGGGCGGCAACCGCTCCGGCAAGGACGGCCAGGACCTGGTCCTGCCGGTGCCGGACGGCACGGTCGTCCTGGACCGCGCGGGCAACGTGCTCGCCGACCTGGTCGGCCAGGGCACCTCGTACGTCGCCGCGCAGGGCGGCCGGGGCGGCCTCGGCAACGCGGCGCTGGCCTCGGCCCGCCGCAAGGCCCCGGGTTTCGCGCTCCTGGGCGTCCCCGGTGACCTCCAGGACATCGTCCTCGAACTGAAGACGGTCGCCGACGTGGCCCTGGTCGGCTACCCGAGCGCCGGCAAGTCCTCGCTGATCTCCGTGCTGAGCGCGGCCAAGCCGAAGATCGCCGACTACCCCTTCACGACCCTGGTCCCGAACCTCGGCGTGGTGACGGCGGGCGAGACGGTCTACACGATCGCCGACGTCCCCGGCCTCATCCCCGGCGCGAGCCAGGGCAAGGGCCTCGGCCTGGAGTTCCTGCGCCACGTCGAGCGGTGCAGCGTGCTCGTGCACGTCCTGGACACCGCGACGCTGGAGTCCGAGCGCGACCCGGTCTCCGACCTCGACACGATCGAGGAGGAGCTGAAGCAGTACGGCGGCCTCGACCGGCGTCCGCGCATGGTCGTCCTGAACAAGATCGACGTTCCGGACGGCAAGGACCTGGCCGAGATGGTGCGCCCCGACCTGGAGGCGCGCGGCTACCGCGTCTTCGAGATCTCGGCGGTCGCGCACACGGGACTGCGTGAACTGTCGTTCGCCATCGCGGAGTTCGTCGCCGCGTCGCGTGCCGCGAAGCCGAAGGAGGAGGCGACCCGGATCGTCATCCGCCCGAAGGCCGTCGACGACAGCGGCTTCACGGTCGTGCAGGAGGAGGACGGTCTCTTCCGCGTGCGCGGCGAGAAGCCCGAACGCTGGGTCCGCCAGACCGACTTCAGCAACGACGAGGCCGTGGGCTACCTCGCCGACCGGCTCAACCGTCTCGGTGTCGAGGACGCGCTGATGAAGGCGGGCGCGCGCTCCGGCGACGGCGTCGCGATCGGCCCCGAGGACAACGCGGTCGTCTTCGACTGGGAGCCGACCGTCATGGCCGGTGCGGAGATGCTGGGCCGGCGTGGTGAGGACCACCGCTTCGAGGCCCCGCGCCCGGCGGCGCAGCGGCGTCGTGACAACCAGGCCGAGCGGGACGAGGCGGCGCAGGAGTTCGACGACTTCAAGCCCTTCTGACCGACCCGCGCGTCACGCCTTTCTGACCGATCCGCGGCTTCATCCCCTCCTTCCCTCCCGGCCGGCCCGTCCGGGAGGGCGCCGGTGCCCGGCCGTTCGGCCGTTCGGCGTGAAGATCATTCGGCGGCGTGACCAAAGTGGCCGAGACCCGTTGCTTCCGGAGTAACGGGTCTCTTGCTGTGCGCTCATTTGTCATGGACGCGATACTTACTGTTCAACAGGTGGGACTCCGCGCACTGTGAGGCTTCCAAGTGACCCAAGAGGCCAACGTCGCAAGGGAGTTCACCGATGACCGGAGCCGTATCACCCGATCGACGACGTTTTCTCGCGGCCGGCGCGGCGGTGCTCGGGGCCGCCGCCTCCGCCCAGCTCTGGCTGCCGACCTCGGCCCGGGCTGCCGAAACCCCGCTCCCCGACGGTGTGTTCAGCCTCGGCGTCTCCTCCGGCGACCCGCTGCCCGACGGCATCGTGCTGTGGACGCGGCTCGCCCCGGACCCGCTGAACGGCGGCGGGATGCCCGACCGCGTGGTCCCCGTGGAGTGGGAACTCGCCGAGGACGCCCGGTTCAGAAAGACCCTGCGCCGCGGGATCGCCCCCGCCCGGCCCGAGTTCGGGCACAGCGTCCACGTGGACGTGCGGGGACTGCGGCCCGGCCGCGAGTACTGGTACCGCTTCCGCACCAGCGGCCAGCTCTCCGCCACCGGCCGCACCCGCACCGCGCCGCACGCGACCAGCTCCGGCGGCCGGCTCCGCGTCGCGCTCGCCTCCTGCCAGAACTGGCAGAACGGCTACTTCACGCCGTACGCCGACATGCTGGCCCAGGACCCCGACTTCGTGCTCTTCGTCGGTGACTACATCTACGAGTCGGCGCCCTCGAACGCCGGGCCGCGCCGGCACGAGGGGACCGGGGAGCCGTACAGCCTGGTGCAGTACCGCAACCGGTACGCGCAGTACCGCAGCGACCCCGATCTGCTGGCCATGCACGCCCACACTCCCTGGGTGGTGACCTTCGACGACCACGAGGTCGACAACGACTGGGCCGGAGAGGTCCCGCAGGACCCCGACAAGCAGTCGCACGACGCGTTCGTGGCGCGGCTGACGGCGGCCTTCCAGGCGTACTACGAGCACATGCCGGTGCGCGCGAGCGCCGTACCGAACGGGCCGCACATCCAGATGTACCGGCGGCTCGAATTCGGCCGCCTGATGCGCCTGAACGTCCTCGACACCCGGCAGTTCCGCAGCGACCAGGCGACCACGCAGGCCGGTGCCGAGGACCCGGCGATGACGATGATGGGCGCCGAACAGAAGGCATGGCTGCTCAAGGGGCTGAAGCACTCGCCCGCGCGCTGGAACGTCATCGCCTCGCAGATCATGATGGCCGAGACGGACATCCTGCTCGGCCCGGGCAAGGAGTGGTTCTACGACGCCTGGGACGGCTACCAGGCCGAGCGCAACGCGCTGCTGGAGGACTTCACGTCTGTCCGCAACCCCCTGGTGCTCAGCGGCGACCGCCACCTCACGATGATCAGCGACCTCAAGGAGGACTTCGCCGATCCGGACTCCGACGTCGTCGGCGCCGAGTTCGTGGGGACGTCGATCTCCAGCAACGGCGACCAGGACCAGGCCGCCTTCCACGCCCAGTGGGACCCGCTGATGGCGGACAACCCGCACTGGAAGGTGATCGACGCCCACCGCGGCTACCACCTGTTCGACATCCGCAAGGACGGCGTCGACGCGAAGGTGAGAGTCGTGGACACCGTGCTCAGGCCCACGGCGACCCCGAGCACGTACGCCTCGCTCCGGGTGGAGTCGGACGACCCGGGCGTCAGCGTCGTATAGAGGCACGGGTGCTGGTGTCGGTGTCGGTGTCGGTGCCGTTGGGATGAGCGTGAACCCTGTGTGACGGGAGCCTGGGACTCATCTGTGTCCCAGGCTCCTCTCAGGTCAAACTCAGGAACAACTCTTACCGTCCGTTAACCATGGAGACGGATTGTATTAAGGAAGCGCTGCCCGTCGGGACCCGGCTGCTGCACATCGGACCGCACAAGACCGGGACCACCGCCATCCAGGGCGCGCTGTTCGCCGCGAAGGACACGATGCCCGCGCACGGCGTCGACTTCCCCGCGCACAGCAGGCACCCGATGGAGGCGGCCCTCGCCGCCTGCGCCCGGCCCGCGATGATGGGCGACACCGTGCCCACCGACAAGCACTGGACGCGCCTCCTCGACGCCGTGCACGCCACCGGCGGACGCACCTCGGTGATCAGCAGCGAGTTCTTCGCCGACGCCCAGGACGACGAGACCCTCGCCAGGATCGTGGAACAGCTCGGCGGCGAGCGCGTGCACGTCCTGATCACCCTGCGCCCGCTGGCGAGGGTCATGCCCTCGCAGTGGCAGCAGTACGTGCAGAACGGCCTGCGCATGGGCTACGGCGACTGGCTGGAGCACATGCTGCGCAAGGCGCCGTACGAGCAGCCCAACCCCAGCTTCTGGCGGCGGCACCGGCACGACCGGCTGGTCGAGCGGTGGGCCCGGGCCGTGGGCCCCGAGCGGGTCACCGTCGTCGTGGTCGACGACAGCGACCGGGACGGACTGCTGCGCACCTTCGAGGCGCTGCTCGGACTGCCCGCCGATCTGCTGCGGCCGGTGCCGGACGCGGCGAACCGTTCCCTCACCCTCGCCGAGACCGAAATGCTGCGGAAGCTGAACGTGGAATTCCGCGGGAATGGACTCCCCGACGAGCTGTATTCCAAGCTCGTGCGCAACGGCGCGGTCATGCATATGAAGAATGCGTGCAGCCCGACTCCGCGGGACGTGAAGATCACCACGCCGCAATGGGCCGTCGAGGCGGCGGGCGCGATCGGCGCCGAGATGGCCGCGACGATCACCGCCGCGGGCGTCCGGGTCGTCGGCGACACGGCACTGCTCTCGGCCGTACCGGAGGCGGCGGAGAAGGCGCCCGGGGAGCCGCGGATCGCGCCCGAGGTCGCCGCGCAGGCGCTCTACGGGGCGCTCGCGGCGGCGGCCTCGGCGCCCGTGCGGCACTCCGCGCCGGCGAAGGCGCGGACCGTTCACCAGACGTCGTCGAAGGAACTCGTGCGTGTTCTCGGACACCGTTGTCTGAAGCGGTTGCGCCGCCGCTGAACGTGTCATCGCCCGGTCACCGGCAGTGCAAGATGAATGACAGGTGTCGCGCACCTATGCGGCGGAGGTCACTCGCCTTGCACTGCGGTAACCGCGAGTGGGACCATTTGCGAGTTCCCCGTTGTCCCGAGGTAGGTCAAGGTCACCTGTGTCGCACATAGCCAAGCCCCGCACCACCGCAGTGATCCTGGCCGGCGGTACCGGCCAGCGGGTGGGTCTCTCGATCCCCAAGCAGCTGCTGAAGATCGCCGGCAAGGCAGTCATCGAGCACACCCTGACCACCTTCGAGAACGCCGACTCGATCGACGACATCATCGTGCTGATGGCTCCGGGTTACGTCCCGGACATCGAGAAGATCGTCGCCAAGGCCGGCTTCAAGAAGGTCACCCGGATCATCGAGGGCGGCTCGACGAGGAACGAGACCACCGAGCGCGCCATCGCCGCCCTCGGTGAGGGCCTGGCCGAGGGCGAGGACCGCAATGTCCTGTTCCACGACGCCGTGCGCCCCCTGCTCTCGCGGCGCGTGATCGACGACTGCGTGGTGGCCCTGGAGCGCTTCCAGGCCGTGGACGTGGCCATCCCGTCCGCCGACACCATCATCGTGACCCGCACCCACGGCGACGACGGCGAGTTCATCACCGAGATCCCGGACCGCTCCCGGCTGCGCCGCGGCCAGACGCCCCAGGCGTTCAAGCTGTCCACGATCCGCCGCGCCTACGAGGTCGCGGCCGGCGACCCCAACTTCCAGGCCACGGACGACTGTTCGGTCGTGCTCAAGTACCTGCCGGACGTGCCGATCCACGTCGTCGCGGGCGACGAGTACAACATGAAGGTCACCCAGCCCGTCGACGTCTTCATCGCCGACAAGCTCTTCCAGCTCGCCTCCACCGCCGCGCCCGAGCAGGTCGACGAGGCCGCCTACCGCGAGCTGCTCACCGGCAAGACCCTGGTCGTCTTCGGCGGCTCCTACGGCATCGGCAAGGACATCGCCGAGGTCGCCGAGGGCTACGGCGCCACGGTGTACGCGCTGGGCCGCTCGACCACCGGCACGCACGTCGAGAACCCCGAGGAGGTCGACGACGCGCTGTCCAAGGCGTACGGCGAGACCGGGCGCATCGACTACGTCATCAACACCGCGGGCGTGCTGCGCATCGGCAAGCTGGCCGAGACGGACAACGCGACGATCGAGGAGGCGCTGAAGGTCAACTACCTGGCGCCCGTGCAGATCGCCCGTTCCGCGTACAAGTACCTGGCCGAGACCAAGGGCCAGCTGCTGCTCTACACCTCCAGCAGCTACACGCGCGGTCGCGCCGAGTACAGCCTGTACTCCTCGACCAAGGCCGCGATGGTCAACCTCACGCAGGCCCTGTCGGACGAGTGGGCCGCCGACGGCATCCGGGTGAACTGCATCAACCCGGAGCGCACCGCCACCCCCATGCGCACCAAGGCCTTCGGCCAGGAGCCCACCGGCACGCTGCTGTCCTCCGAGGCCGTGGCCCGCACCTCGCTCGACGTGCTGCTGTCCGAGCTGACCGGCCATGTCATCGACGTCCGCCAGCAGGACCCGACGGCCGGCGCGGCCAGGGCCTCCGGCTTCGAGGCCGCCCTCGCCTCGGTCCTGGACGTCCAGGACGGCGTTTAATCAAGCCTGACTCTGAGCTCCCGGTAAATTACTCGAAACCCCCAAGAGCAGGTTTATCAGTGATTTCCACCGCTATTCGCGTGGCCAGGGTGGGCAGCGCGGCTGAGCTGGCCGCCGCCGTCCTCATGATCCTGGGATACCCGGCCCTCATGCTGGCCGCCCTCGTCCCGAGCGTGCCCGCCTTCGCCGCCGCGGCCGTCGTCACCTATGTCGCGGACCACTACCTCCACCGCCAGTCCAGCTACCTGATCAACCGCCTCAGCAAGGTCAGGGCGGGCCTCTCCATCCGCTTCCTGATCCGCCAGCTCCTGCTGATCCTGCTGCTGGCCCGCATGGACCTCTCCGACAACCTCATCTTCTACGGCGCCATCGCCTGCTTCATCGCCTTCTACGGCCTCCAGGCCCCGCACGGCGCGGTCGTCACCCTGATCCGCAACCGCCGCCGGATGCCGGTCGCCACCCGCAACGTCGACCTCGGCGCGCGCATCCGCATCCCGGACGCCCCCAGGTTCGGCCTGCTGGAGCGCTCCGCCGAGAAGATGCTCCACCTCGACCTCTTCGCCGTCGTGGGCCTGCTGATCTCGGCCCAGCTCGACTCGGCCGTCGCGGGCTTCATCGGCATCGGCATCACCCTGGTCCTGGGCAGCCTCTACGTCCTCGCGCTGCTGCCGTACATAAGGGGTACGAAGATCCCGCCGACGGCCCAGGTCATCCTCGCCGCCGTCGACGACTGGCTGCGCGAGTACAAGCCGCAGACGGTGCTCTACTTCTCCGGCTCCAAGGACTCGGCGTACCAGGTCAACATGTGGCTGGAGACCATGGAGGAGCTGGACACCCGGCCGCTCGTCCTGCTCCGTGAGCGCGTGATACTGCAGAACCTCGCCCCGACCAAGGCCCCGGTCGTCTGCGTGCCCGGCGGTGTGCACCTGATGAACATGGACCTGTCGACCGTGCGCGTCGCGCTCTACGCGGCCAACGTCGGCAAGAACATCCACCTGCTCCGCGTCCCCACCATGAAGCACGTCTTCATCGGCCACGGCGACAGCGACAAGCTGGCCAGCGTCAACCCGTTCAGCAAGGTCTACGACGAGGTGTGGACCGCCGGCCGCGCGGGCCGCGACCGCTACGCCATCGCCGACGTCGGTGTCCGCGACGACGACATCGTCGAGGTCGGCCGCCCCCAGCTCGCCCCCATCCAGACCTGGCGGGGCGTCCCCGACGACCGTATCCCCACGGTCCTCTACGCGCCCACCTGGGAGGGCTGGGACAACGACCCCGGCAACACCTCCCTGCTGCTGGCCGGCGAGAACATCGTGAAGAAGCTGCTCAAGGCCGACCCGCCGGTGCGGGTGCTGTACAAGCCGCACCCCTTCACCGGCACCGTCAGCTCCGCGGCCGGCTCCGCGCACCGCAAGGTCATCGCCCTCGTCGAGAAGGCCGCCGCCCAGCGCGCGACCGACCCGCGCTTCCAGGCCGACGCGGCCGTCCAGACGAAGGCCAAGGCCGACCTGGCCCGCATCGAGGCCCGGATCGCCGAGCTGACCGGCGGCGTCGACAAGGGCGACGAGGCCGAGATGACCCGGGACGGCGTGGTCGACCTGGCCAAGTACGAGGAGCTCGCCCGGCTGCGCGCCGAGTGGAACACCGCGTACTGGAACTCCTTCGGCACCTTCGAGCACCGCGTCATCGCGGGCCCCGAACCGCGCCTGTACGACTGCTTCAACGTCTCCGACGCGATGGTCTCCGACATCTCCAGCGTGGTCTCCGACTTCATCGCGAGCGGCAAGCCGTACGCGGTCACGGACTCCGCGCAGCTGGGCGTCGAGGAGTTCAAGCGGCAGAACACCGCGGTGCGCGCGGCCGTGATCCTCTCCAACAAGGCGACGGAACTGGGCGAGTTGCTCGCCGCGTTCCGCACCCCGGAGGCCGACCCGCTGGCCGAGGACCGCAAGGAACTCAAGGAGTACCTGCTCGGCCCGGACGAGCCCACGTCGATCGAGCAGTTCAACGCGGCCGTCCGCGACCTCGCGGTCACGTCCGAGACGCGGAACATCGGCCAGGAACGGGCGGCGGCGAGCGGAGAGCCGACGAGCCCGACCGAGGCGCAGCTGTCGGCGGACCCCACGGTCGGCTGACCGGAGGCGGCTCTCGGCCAGGATTTGGTCAAGAAGGGCCCGGTTTCCGAGGAGTGATCCTCGAAAACCGGGCCCTTCTGCGTATCCCCTGCTGACGGGAAGGCAACCTGCCGGTGCCTCCGCCCGTCTTCCAGTCGGCGATCCAGTGAATACGGGGAGAACGCCCCGTGGACGAAGGGGGACGCGTGACCGTGCCACAGCCTGATGTGACCGTGGTCATCGGGGCGTACGAGGCGATGCCCTACCTGGTCGAGTGCCTGCGCTCGGTCGAGGCGCAGACCCTGGACCCGGCCCGGATCGAGGTCGTGGCCGTCGACGACGGCTCGACGGACGGCACGGGGGAGTACCTGGAGGAGTTCGCGGCCCGCGCCGCGGCCCACGTCACCGTGATCCGCCAGGAGAACTCCGGCGGCCCCAGCTCCCCGCGCAACGTCGGCCTCGGCAAGGCGAGCGGGCGCTACGTCTTCTTCCTCGACGCCGACGACCGGCTGGCGCCCGAGGCGCTGGAGCGGATGGTCGCGATGGCCGACCGCAACGGCACGGACGTCGTGCTCGGCCGGGTCGAGGGCATCAACCGGGTCCCGCCCAGGGCCGCGTGGGTCGAGACCCTGGAGCGCACCGACGTCTTCCACTCCAACGTCAAGTTCACGCTGAGCGCCCAGAAGCTGTTCCGGCGGGCGCTGCTGGAGCGGCACAGCATGCGGTTCGACGAGTCGCTGTTCACCGGCGAGGACGCGCTGTTCACGATGGAGGCGTATCTCCGGGCCGACGGTGTCTCCGTGATCGCCGATCACACCTGCTACTACCTGGTGGGCCGGGACGACGGCAAACACGTGACGAAGAGCGGGAGTTACACCCTCCGCTTCGACTCCGCGCGTGCCCTGATGAACCTCATCGCGGAGATGGTCCCGCCGGGGGTCGAGCGCGACAAGCTGATGGTCCGGCCGTTCCTGGTGACCCTGCTCCCGCAGTTCGGCCCCAAGTACGCGAAGGACAGCGAACAGGTGCGGCGCCACAAGTTCGAGCTGGCGAAGCCGCTGATGGCCGCCCACTGGACGGACGAGGTGGCCGTGCGCCTCAAGGTCGACGAGCGGCTCCGGCTGCGGCTGGTCGCCCAGGAGCGCCCCGAACTCCTGCTGGACGTCGTCGAGTTCATCAAGGCGAAGAAGCGGCCCGAGGCGGTGGTGGAGAAGCGGGGGAGGCGGGTGTACCTGGCGTATCCCCACTTCCGGTCCGGCGAGGCCGGGCTGCCGGACTCCGTCTACCTGGCCGAACCCCGCGAGGCGCGTGCGGTGAAGGGATACCGGGAGGGTGGAGCGGGTGCCTTCCTGCGCCGGGTGGCGCGGAAAGCACGCCGCCTGCGGACCGGCGGAGGCGCCCCGCGCCGCTGAGGACGGCCGGCACCCGAGACCCGGCCCCGCTGTCCGCGACCTGGACGAACGTGCGCGGGGCAACCCGGTTCGCGTAGATTGCCACCCCGACCTACCCGAGGGGACCGCGCACGTGGCAGGGGCAAGGCAGGCCGTGACCGAGGCCCGCAGGATCGTCGTCAAGGTGGGTTCCTCCTCGCTGACCACCGCCGCGGGCGGACTGGACGCCGACCGGGTCGACGCCCTCGTGGACGTCCTCGCCAAGAGCCGCGGCGGGGGAGAGAAAGAGGTCGTCCTCGTCTCCTCCGGCGCCATCGCCGCCGGCCTCGCCCCGCTGGGACTGCGCCGCCGCCCCAAGGACCTCGCCCGGCAGCAGGCCGCCGCCAGCGTCGGCCAGGGACTCCTCGTCGCCCGCTACACCGCCTCCTTCGCCCGCTACGGCATCCGCGTCGGCCAGGTGCTGCTCACCTCCGACGACATGAGCCGCCGCTCGCACCACCGCAACGCCTCCCGCACCCTCGACAAGCTCCTCGCGATGGGCGCCCTCCCGATCGTCAACGAGAACGACACGGTCGCCACCGACGAGATCCGCTTCGGCGACAACGACCGCCTCGCCGCCCTCGTCGCCCACCTCGTCCACGCCGACCTGCTGGTCCTCCTCTCCGACATCGACGGCGTCTACGACGGCGACCCGAGCAGGCCCGGCACCTCGCGGATAGCGGAGGTCAGGGGCCCGCAGGATCTCGCGCACGTCGAGATCGGCAGCGCGGGCAAGGCGGGCGTCGGCACCGGCGGCATGGTCACCAAGGTCGAGGCGGCCCGTATCGCCGCCGCCGCCGGTATCCCCGTCGTGCTGACCAGCGCGGTCCACGCGGCCGACGCGCTGACCGGCGGCGACACGGGGACGTACTTCCACGCCACCGGAAAGCGGTCCGCGGACCGGCTGCTGTGGTTGCAGCACGCGTCCACCCCGCAGGGCTCGCTGACCCTCGACGACGGTGCCGTGCGCGCGGTCGTGCAGCGCCGGATGTCGCTGCTGCCGGCCGGGATCGCCGCGGTCGAGGGCGAGTTCAGCGCGGGCGATCCCGTCGAGCTGCGGGACGGCGCGGGGCAGGCGGTGGCCCGGGGGCTCGTCAACTTCGACGCCAAGGAGATCCCCCAGCTGATCGGCCGCTCCACCAGGGAACTGGCGCGGGAGCTGGGACCGTCGTACGAGAGGGAAGTCGTACACAGGGACGACCTGGTGATCCTGCACCCGTAAAACAACCGAAACGTCCGCCTCCCCGCGGTGGACCTTCCGTAAAAGGGCCACGCGGACGGCTTCGGCCTGCTCAACTTTGTCTCGGGGACAAAGTCCGCGCGAGCACACCGCAGCTCGACCATTGCGTAAGGAGGCCGTCGTGAGACGAGTGCGCCCTGGGGCGGCGGCGTCCCGCGGTGGTACCACCTCCCGCGCGCCCGGCGAGGAGCGCACGCTGACGAGCGTCGCGCCCGGCGCCCGGTACGAGGGCGAGGAACCCGCGTACCTGCCCCGGCTGTGGCACGTCACCCTCAGCGTCTCCGGCGACGAGGCCCCGCTGAAGGAGGTCCGGCGCGGCCTGGAACAGCTCGCCCACGACCACCCCTTCCTGCTGACCAGCCGCTACGCCAACGACCACGCGGAGATCCGCTACTGGGAAGAGGCCCGCGACCTGCACGACGCCGCCGCCGTCGCGCTGCGCCTGTGGGGCGAGCACCGCCAGACCGCGAAGCTGCCCCCGTGGGAGATCGTCGGCCTGGAGGTCATCGACCGCGAGACCTACCACCAGCGCATCTCCGAGGGGTACGGCCCGCTGCCCGCGACCCCCGTCGGCGTCCATCCGTTCTGAGTCCGCTTCGGACCCTTCTGGGCGTGTCTCGCGCTGTGGGATAGCCGGTGGACGCCTCCGCCCGGCGCACTACCCTTCCCTCATGACCACGCTCTCGCCGTACGACGCCATGTCCCCGGTCACGCAGGCCGCCTACCGCGCCAAGTCCGCCGCCGCCGACCTCGCGCCGCTCCCGCGCGCCGAGAAGGACGACGCGCTGCTCGCCATCGCGGACGCGCTGGAGGTCCGGACGAGCGAGATCGTCGAGGCCAACGCCAAGGACATCGCCAAGGCCCGCGCGGCCGGCACCAGCGAGGCCATCATCGACCGGCTGACGCTCACGCCGGAGCGCGTGCGGGCCATCGCCTCGGACGTGCGGGACGTCGTCGCGCTGCCCGACCCGGTCGGCGAGGTCGTCCGCGGCTCGACCCTCCCGAACGGCATCGACCTGCGCCAGGTCCGCGTCCCCCTCGGCGTCGTCGGCATCATCTACGAGGCCCGCCCGAACGTCACCGTGGACGCCGCCGCCCTCTGCCTCAAGTCCGGCAACGCGGTCCTCCTGCGCGGCTCCGCCTCCGCCTACGAGTCCAACACCGCCCTCGTGCGCGTCATCCGCGACGCCGTCGGCGGCGCCGGACTCCCCGCCGACGCCGTGCAGTTGGTGCCCGGCGAGAACCGCGAGAGCGTCCGCGAGCTGATGCGCGCCCGGGGCCTGGTCGACGTGCTCATCCCGCGCGGCGGCGCCTCCCTGATCCAGACCGTCGTCAGCGAGTCGACCGTCCCCGTGATCGAGACCGGCGTCGGCAACTGCCACGTCTACGTCGACGCCGACGCCGACCTCGACATGGCGATCGACATCCTGATCAACTCCAAGGCCCAGCGACCCAGCGTCTGCAACGCCGCCGAGACCCTCCTCGTCCACCAGGACATCGCCCCCGAGTTCCTGCCGCGCGCCCTGGACGCCCTCGCCGAGGCGGGTGTCACCGTCCACGCCGACGAACGCGTCCTCGCCTACGCCAAGGACTCCCGGGCCACCGTCGTCGAGGCCACCCCGGAGGACTGGGACACCGAGTACCTCTCCTACGACATCGCCGCCGCCGTCGTCGACTCCCTCGACAAGGCCGTCCAGCACATCCGGCTGTGGAGCTCCGGCCACACCGAGGCGATCGTCACCACCTCCCAGCAGGCCGCCCGCCGTTTCACCCAGCTGGTCGACTCCACCACCGTCGCCGTGAACGCCTCCACGCGCTTCACGGACGGCAGCCAGTTCGGCTTCGGCGCCGAGATCGGGATCTCCACCCAGAAGCTGCACGCGCGGGGCCCGATGGGCCTGCCGGAGCTGACGAGCACCAAGTACATCGTCACGGGCGACGGCCACGTCCGCCGCTGAGGACACCCGTCCGGCATATGCGCGGGGCATACGGCGACGTCCTGGCCGAGACGTCTCACCCAGCGGATGAATTTCCGGACCGTCTGCCCAAATTGACCCCCCAGGTCTACTCTGGAGAGGTGCCGGAGGACGTGGGGGGCACGCCGTTCCCTGACGGCTCGGAGCCCGACGACGACCACGACCGCGGAATGTCGGACGAAGAGTTCGCATCCGTGGTGTTCGACGAGGCCTTCGTACAGGCGGCCGCGGTACACGAGCCGACCGCCGTCGAACGCCTTCTGGCGGCCGCGCAGGCCCGGGCCGAGGCCTCCGAGGCCGAAGCCCGCCGCGCGCAGCACGGCAGACGCGCACGAGGCGACGACGACTCCTTCGAAGACGTCTACGGACGCGAATTCGGCCATGATCCGGAACTCGACGACCTCGACGACGCCGACCTCGCCGACGGCCGCTACGGCGCCCCCGGGACCTACGGCAAACAGGTCCGCTGGCACCGCCCCGTCGCCTGGCTGCTCGCCGTCGTGATGGGCATCGGCATGGTCGCGCTGGCCTTCTCGGCGGTCTACCGGGGCGGCTCCTCGGGCGGCCGTGACCGCGTCCCGCCCCCCGCCTCCACCGGGGTGGAACAGGGCACGGCGACGGCTCCCTCCGCTTCCGCCGACAACTCCCGGCCACCGCTGTCCGCCGCCCCGCGCACGCCCTGAGCGACCTGTGGCGGACTCGGTGAGAACCTGTCAGAACTTGTCGTGTAGCAGGGCGTTTACCTGAGGCTCCAGAGACCTACTCTGAAAGTATGGGCGGTCCAGGAGACCCACCTGAGGGGACGTCCGAGGGCGCTTCCGGTGGTGGTGAGGACGAGTACCGATCCGTCGTCTTCGACGAGTCGTTCGTCCGCGCTGCCCGCCTCCAGGAGTTCTCCGCGCAGGAGCGCATGGCCGACCACGCGCCCGCCGTCCGCCGCCGCCCGACCCTGCGCCGCGGTCTCTCCCGCCAGGCCCTGATCCTCGTCATGCTGGTCGCGGTCGCCTTCGGCACCGCGATCTACATGGGCGTACGGCACCCCTACACCACCCCGACGGCCCAGCAGCCCGCCGAGCCGCTGCGGATGACCGTCATACCGCTGTCCCCGCAGGGCAAGGTCCCGGGGGCGGCCGACGCCGAGTACCTCTACGCGCACAGCCCCGCCGCGCAGTTCGGCATCGGCGGCGAGGGCGTGCCGCTGCCGGCCGCGCGACGCACCGCGCACTTCTCGGACAGCCAGGTCATCGCCGCCCTGAGCACCGCCAAGGACTTCATCGTGGAGTCCTCGCTCTATCCGGCCGTCCTCACCGGCGCGCAGATCCGCCCGGCGCGTGTCCTGGTCGACCCGGACCAACTCGACCAGTTCGACCAGAGCTTCGAGCACCCGACCGCCGACGGCCGGCACGAGCCCACCGGATGGCTGGTTCGCTTCGACCCCGCACGCGTCCAGCTCGCCGACCGGAAGATCCGCGTCCAGGGCACTCTCGAAGCCACCGAGGCCGACTCCTCCACCCTGGAGGTCACCGCCGACGGAACCTTCGTCTACGCGCTACGGCCCACCGACTCGGCGGCCCCCGCGTCGGCGTCGGCCTCGGCGTCGGCCTCCGCCGGCTCCGGCGCCCAGGCCCAGGTGTCCCTGTTCACCGTCCGCCGCGAACTGCGCTTCCGCTTCGACCGCGACGACCTGCGCATGCACCAGGCCCAGGTCATCGTCTCCTCCGTCCAGGCCGGGCCCCTGTCCTGCGCCGACGACTCCGTGACCTACCTCCGCCCCCTGCTCGCCGGACAGACCGCCAAGGCGGGCGGCCCGGCGGGCACGGACCCCTACGCGACGAGCGGGGCGACGGCGCTGTGCGGGACGCTGGCGGCGGGGGCGCAGCCGAAGGTGTGAGTTTCCTGAGTTCTCACCACCCGCACCGTCGGCTGCGCGGCCGTCGTACGTGAGACGGGCCGGTCCTCAGTCCCGCGGCGGTGTGCCGTCCGAGGGCGGCTGCTCCGTGCCGTTGGTGCCCGAGGGCCGCTCGTCCTGCGGGGCGGAGCCGGTGAAGCCGCCGAAGCCGCGCCTGACCCGGCCGCCCAGGTCGCCCGCACCGCCCGCGAAGTCGCTGACCAGCTTCATCAGCGGGTCCTTGGAGCTCTTGACGTTGCTGGCGTAGCTCGCCGCCGACTCGCGGAACGAGTCCGTGACCGAGGTGTCCTTGTCCTCGCTGCGCCGCGGGTAGTGGCCGTCCATGATCCGCTGGTGGTCGCGGGACTCGGCCCACTTCTTCAGCTCGGCCGCGCGCACGGTGGTGAAGGGGTGGGAGCGGGGCAGCACGTTCAGGATCTTCAGGACCGAGTCGCGGAGGTCGCCGCCGGACTCGAACTCCTCGGCCTGCTTGAGGAAGGCGTCCACGTTCATCTCGTGCAGGTGGTTGCCGCCGGCGATCTTCATCAGGCCGCGCATCGAGGCCCGAAGGTCCTGGCCGACCAGCAGTCCCGCGCGGTCGGCGGACAGCTCCGACTTGCGGAACCACTCGCGCAGCGCCGTCACGATCGCCAGGATCGCGAGGTTGCCCAGCGGGATCCAGGCGACCTTCAGGGCGAGGTTGGTGAGGAACAGCAGGATCGTGCGGTACACGGAGTGGCCGGACAGGGCGTGGCCCACCTCGTGGCCCACGACCGCCCGCATCTCCTCCTCGTCGAGCAGCTCGACCAGGCCGGTGGTGACGACGATGATCGGCTCGTCCAGGCCGATGCACATCGCGTTGGGCTGCGGGTCCTGGGTGACGTACATCGGCGGGACCTTCTCCAGGTCCAGGATGTAACAGGCGTCCCGCAGCATGTCGTTGAGGTGCGCGAACTGCTGGTCCGACACGCGCACCGAGTCGGACAGGAACAGCAGCCGCAGACTGCGCTCGGGAAGCAGCCCGCTGAGCGCCTTGAACACCGTGTCGAACCCGGTCAGCTTGCGCAGCGCCACCAGGGCGGAGCGGTCGGCCGGGTGCTCGTACGCACGCGAGGAGATCCCCGGGAAGCGCCTGCGCTGCCTGCTCGGTACGTGCTCGTGCCCGTTCTGCTCGTGGCCGTCTTCGGACATGTGGTCCCCCAAGTGCGTGTGTGTGCCCTGAGTGCCCCCGAAGCAGACCCCAGCCTAGGCGGAGATACCGTGGACGGGCAGTACAGCGAAGGAGTCAACGCATGGAGCCCCATTCCGCAGCCGCCTGGCTCGCAGAGGCCGCGAACGCGGCCCCCCGGCAAGGGTCGGGGGACCTGCTCAAGGTCGTACTGATCGTCATGTTCCTCGGCTGCATCCTGACCGCGTGGTTCCTGCTGCGCGGGTACAAACAGAAGGACGACTGAGGCGCCCGTCGAGTTCCCGGCCGGAGCACCGGGCGCGTTCCCAATGGCGGAGTCGGCGTGATCGCCGCGGGGACGCCCGATTACCATGGGCCGACATCTTTATCCCGCCCACACCGGATAGGTCTGCTGAGATGAGCTTCCACGGCACCGCTGCCCAGTTGGTCACCCTTGCCGCCGAGGGGGAGGGCGGAGGCAATCACGAGAGCCTCCAGCCGATCATCACCGGTGGCGGCGCGTTCATCGTCCTGATGCTGCTGCTGTGGATCACCACCCGTTTCAACCGCGACCGCTGAGGTCCGTCGGCCGGACGGGTCACGGGGGCTTCACACCGGGCCGGTAGGGTCTGCTCGCATGGGAGAGCAGGACATGCCTACCGGTCCGGCGAACGACACGACGCGTGGCACGGAGATCCGCATGGCGAACGGCCCGCGCAACAACGGCCCGTCGAACCCCGGCAAGCGCCGTCTCGGCGTCATGGGCGGAACGTTCGACCCGATCCACCACGGGCACCTCGTGGCGGCCAGTGAGGTCGCCGCGCAGTTCCACCTGGACGAGGTGATCTTCGTCCCGACCGGCCAGCCGTGGCAGAAGACCGACCGCAAGGTCGCGCCGGCCGAGGACCGCTACCTGATGACGGTCATCGCGACCGCCGAGAACCCCCAGTTCTCGGTGAGCCGGATCGACATCGACCGCGGCGGCCCCACCTACACCACGGACACCCTGCGCGACCTGCGTGCGCTCAACCCCGACGCGGACCTCTTCTTCATCACCGGCGCCGACGCCCTCGGCGCGATCCTGACCTGGCGGGACGCGGAGGAGCTGTTCTCCCTCGCGCACTTCATCGGAGTCACCCGCCCCGGCCACACGCTGACCGACCCGGGCCTCCCGGAGGGCGGTGTCTCCCTGATCGAGGTGCCCGCGCTCGCGATCTCCTCCACGGACTGCCGGGCGAGAGTCGCGAAGGGGGATCCCGTCTGGTACCTGGTGCCCGACGGAGTCGTGCGCTATATCGACAAGCGCGAGCTGTACCGCGGCGAGTGAGCCGAGAGGGGCACCGGTGAACGACCGATACGACGCCGGGTACGGCGGCGACCAGTACGAACTCGTCGGCTACGACGAGTACAACCAGCCTGTCTACCGGCAGGTCCCGGCCCAGCAGGCCCAACAGCCCCCGCAGCAGCAGCCGTACGACCCGTACGGACAGCAGCAGCACCAGCAGGGCTACGCCTACGACCCGTACGGGACCGGCACCCAGCAGCAGCCGCCGGCCTACGACACCGGCGCCTACGACACGGGCCGGCAGGCCCCGCAGCCCGGCTACGACCCGTACGCCACCGGGACGACGACGGCCTACGACCCCTACGGGCAGACCGCGAGCCGCGGGCAGCAGCCCCGGGCCGCCGAGCAGACCGCCTACATCCCGCAGCAGGGCGGCCCGGCCGAGGACACGCAAGCCCCTCACGCCCCGGAGACCCCGCACACCCCGGAGACGGGCGAACGGGACTACCGCACCGAGCAGTTCGCCTTCGTGGAGGAGCCGACCGACGACTCCGAGGACGTCATCGACTGGCTGAACTTCACGGAGAACCGCACCGAGCGCCGCGAGGAGGCCAAGCGCCGCGCCCGCGGCCGTATGGTCGCCCTCGTCGTGGTGCTCGCGCTGGTCGTGGCCGGCGGTGTCGGCTACCTCTGGACCGCCGGGAAGCTCCCCGGAGTCTCCTCGTCCGGCTCGAAGTCGGGCACCACGACGGCCGTCGGCGCCCAGAACCGCGACGTGATCGTCGTCCACCTGCACAACACCTCGAAGGGCGGCACCTCTTCGGTGCTCCTCGTCGACAACACGACCCTGAAGCAGGGCACCACCGTGCTGCTGCCCAACTCCCTCGCGCTCACGGACGACGACGGCAACACGACGACGCTGGCCAAGTCGGTCGGCGACGACGGCACCTCCGGGACCGTCGACCAGCTCAACACGGTCCTCGGCACCGACATCGAGGGCACCTGGCGGCTGGACACCCCCTACCTGCAGAACCTGGTCGACCTCGTCGGCAACATCGACCTCGACACCAACGCCGACGTCCCCGACCCGGACGCCACCAAGAAGAACGCCGCGCCCCTCGTCCACAAGGGCAAGGACCAGACCCTCAGCGGCAAGATGGCCGTCGCCTACGCCACCTACCGCGCCTCCGGCGAGGGCCAGAACGCCCAGCTGGAGCGGTTCGGCCAGGTCATGCAGGGCGTGCTGCGCCAGCTGACCTCCGACCCGACGGCGGCCACCACCACCGTGCAGACCCTGGCCCAGATCCTGGACCCGCCCCTCACCGACAAGGACCTCGGCACCTTCCTCGCGAAGCTCGCCGACCTCGCCAAGAGCGGCGACTACAAGACGGCCCTGCTGCCCGTCCAGAACGACGGCACCCTGACCGCGCAGGCCTCGGCCAGCGTCGTCAAGGACATCCTGGGCGGCACCGCGAAGAGCCCCGACGAGGGCTCGGCGGTCCGGGTCGCCGTCCAGAACGCCACCGGCGTCAAGGACGACACCGAGAAGGCCCGCGTGGTCCTCCTCAACGGCGGCTTCACCTTCCTGGAGGCCGGCACGGCGTCCGGGACCTCGGCCACGACCAAGATCACGTACTCCGACGCGGCCGACAAGGAGAACGCCACCGAGGTCGCCAAGACCCTGGGCCTGCCCACCAGCACCGTGACCAAGGGCACCGTCTCCGCGAACGCGGACGTCTCGGTGGTCCTCGGAACGGACTACAAGCCGTCGTCGTCCTGACGGGGGCCCGGTGACCGTGAGCGCGGTGACCGTGTGACGGAGAGCACGCCCCGGAGGGCGGAGCCGGTGTCCGACCGGCTTCCGGGGCGTGATCCGTTATTCACGTGGGGCCCCGTCCGCGGTCCGTGAGACCCTTGAGGTCTGTTGACCGCCGACCGAAAGCCGCGTAGTGACCGCCACTGACCGCTCCATCGAGCTCATCTCCGCCGCCGCCCTGGCGGCCGCCGACAAGCTCGCGCACGACATCATCGCCTACGACGTCAGCGACGTGCTGTCGATCACGGACGCCTTCCTGCTGGCCTCCGCCCCCAACGACCGCCAGGTCAAGTCGATCGTCGACGAGATCGAGGAGCGGCTCAGCAAGGACCTCGGCGCCAAGCCGGTGCGCCGCGAGGGCGACCGCGACGCCCGCTGGATCCTGCTCGACTACGTCGACATCGTCGTCCACGTCCAGCACAGCGAGGAGCGCGTCTTCTACGCCCTGGAGCGGCTGTGGAAGGACTGCCCCGAGCTGGACCTCCCCGCCGAGGCCAAGGCCACCCGCGGCAAGGCTGCCGAGCACGCCAAGCTGCAGGCCGAGGAGGACGCCTCCGAGTTCGGGGAGGTGCGGTGACCGCCGGGGCCGACGGCCGCAGGGCGGGCCGCGGCCGCCGCGTCATCCTGTGGCGGCACGGCCAGACCGCGTGGAACGTGGAGCGCCGCTTCCAGGGCACCACGGACGTCGAGCTGACCGAGACCGGCGTCGGCCAGGCCCGCCGGGCCGCCCGGCTGCTGGCCTCCCTCAAGCCGGACGCGATCGTCGCCTCCGACCTGAAGCGGGCGGCGAACACGGCCGCCGAGCTGGCCGCCCTCACCGACCTCGACGTCACGCACGACGAGGGCCTGCGGGAGACCTACGCGGGCGTCTGGCAGGGGCTGACGCACGAGGAGATCATCACCCGCCACGGCGAGGAGTACGCCGCGTGGAAGCGCGGCGAGCCGGTGCGCCGCGGCGGCGGCGAACTGGAGAGCGAGGTGGCCGACCGGGCCGCTCCCGTCGTGCTCCGGCACGCCGACAAGCTGCCCGAGGACGGCACCCTCGTGGTGGTCAGCCACGGCGGCACGATCCGCACCACCATCGGTCGTCTCCTCGGTCTGGAGTCCCAGCACTGGGAGAGTCTCGGCGGCCTCTCCAACTGCTGCTGGTCCGTGCTCGGCGAGGGCGCCCGCGGCTGGCGCCTGCTGGAACACAACGCCGGCACGCTCCCGGAACCGGTGCTCGGCGACGACGACTGAGCGGCCCTCCAGGGCCCCGACCCCGGATTTCGCTTTCCGGCAGGTCGCAGGCTAAAGTTCTTCTTGTTCGCCCCGCCGAGCGGGAAGAACGCAAGGGGCTATAGCTCAGTTGGTAGAGCGCCTGCATGGCATGCAGGAGGTCAGGAGTTCAATTCTCCTTAGCTCCACAGATCGACACTCTTGAGTTGTCAAGGATCGAGAGTCGTTCACGGTCGAGTCGATGAGATCCCGTCCCTTTCAGGGGCGGGATTTTTCGTCGCTGTCAGCGCCGCCGCACGCAGCCGGGTCTCCTCGTCTGCCGGGGTGTAGACCACGATCCGGCACTCCGGCATCCCGTGGACCGACAGCGACACCGACGTCATCCGCATCTCGCCCACCTCCGTGTGCCGGAACGTCTTCACCCGCCGACCCGGCTCCGCCACGTCCCCGCTCCGCCACAGCCGCGCGAAGAGCGGGCTCGCCGCCGACAGCCCGCGTATGAACTCCTCCCAGACCGGCTCGCCGGTATGCAGTCCGTAGGCCGAGCGCAGCGTCGCCACCATCACCGGCAGCTCCGTGTCCCGGTACAGCAGCGGGCACTCCTCCTCCGGCACCGTGAACAGCCTCCACAGCGCGTTCGGCATGGGGCCCGGCGGCAGTGGCTCCACCCAGAACACCGTCCGGTAGGGGGAGTTGGTGGCGAGGATGTCGTACCGCGAGTTGTAGACCACCGCCGGGCGCGGCTCCAGGGCGTCGAGGATGCCCTGGATCTCCGGGCCCACCGACTGCACGACCGCCTCCGGAGGATGCGCGTACGGCACCTCGGCCAGGTGGTACAGATGCTCCCGCTCCGGCGCGTCGAGCCGGAGCGTGCGCGCCACGGCGTCCAGGACCTGCGCCGACGCGTTGATCGGGCGCCCCTGTTCGAGCCACGTGTACCAGGTGACGCCCACCCCCGAGAGCTGCGCGACCTCCTCGCGGCGCAGTCCCGGCGTACGCCGTCGGAAGCCCGGCGGCATGCCGACGTCGTGCGGTGTCACCCTCGCGCGCCTGCTGCGCAGGAACGCGGCCAGCTCGGGCCGGCGGCGCTGTGTCGTCCCCATCCCCATCGTCACATCCCCCATGCTCGACGCCCGGGTCGGTCCGTGCCAGGTGCTGGCGGTACCAGCATCAGCGGGCTCTCGGCACCCGTACCGGAGCGCCCCCACGCTCGACCGCATGACGACCTCACCCCGTACGGAACCGGATTCCGCACCCGTTCCGACTCCTGCCACCAGTAAAGACCCTGGCACTGACAATCGCCGTGGGCCGATGCTCGCGGTGCTGCTCGCGGCCCTGTTCATGGCGCTGCTCGACGTGTTCATCGTGAACGTCGCCGCTCCCACCATCGGCACCGAACTCCACGCGTCCGGCGCGGACCTGCAGCTGGTGATCGCCGGCTACACCATCACGTACTCGGTGCTGTTGATCACCGGCGCCCGGCTCGGCGACCGGCTCGGCCACGCCCGGGTCCACCTCGCCGGACTCGCCCTCTTCACCGCGGCCTCGCTCGCCTGCGGACTGGCGCAGGGCTCCACCGAGTTGATCGTGTTCCGGCTGATCCAGGGCTCCGGCTCGGCGCTGATGATCCCGCAGGTGCTGAGCCTGATCCAGCGCCACTTCGTCGGCGAGGCCCGGATGCGGGCGCTCGGTGTCTACTCGGCGGTCATCGCCGTCGGCGCCGCCGCCGGGCAGATCCTCGGCGGGGTCCTCGTCAGCGCGGACCTGTTCGGCGCGAGCTGGCGGCCGGTGTTCCTCGTCAACGTGCCCGTGGGCGTCGTACTGCTGGTCCTCGGCAGGCGGGTGCTGCCGCGGGACGGCGGGGCCGAGCCGGAGCGGGCGCGGGCCTTCGACGTGCCGGGTCTCGTGCTGCTCGCGGCGGCGGTCTCGCTGCTGACGGTGCCGCTGGTGCTGGGCCAGGAGGAGGGCTGGCCGCTGTGGTCGTGGCTGTCGCTGGTCGCGGCGGCGGTGCTCTTCGCGGCGTTCTGCGGCTACGAGTCCCGGCTCGCCCGGCGCGGTGGAGCCCCGCTGATCGCGCCGCGTGTGCTGCGTCACCCGGGGATGGGCCTCGCCGTCTTCCGGATCCTGGCCGTGATGGCCGTCAACGCCGGTTTCCTGTTCGCGCTCACCCTGCACGTCCAGGGCGGCCTCGGGTTCAGCGCGCTGCGCGCCGGTCTCACCTTCGCGCCGACGGCGGTCGTCTTCGGGGCCGTCGGGCTGACCTGGCGCAGGTGGCCGGCGGCCTGGCAGCGGGCGCTGACCCCGCTCGGATTCCTCATCACGATCCCGGCCGTCGTGGGAGTCGGCCTTGCGTTCGAAGGCGGCGACCGCGGCGGGGCCGTACTCTACGTGGCGTACGTCGGCGTGGGGGCCGGGCTCGCGCTCGCCTTCAGCCCGACGCTGACACGGGCTCTCGCCACGGTGCGGCCCGAGGACGCGGCGGACGCCAGCGGACTGCTCTCCACGGTCGCGCAGCTGGGTCAGCTGCTCGGGGTCGCGGTTTTCGGCACACTGTTCTTGAACCGGCTTGAGTCACTTGGGGCCCCGGGGGCGTATACCTCTGCGAAGGCGCTTTTGGCGTGCATGTTCGCACTGGCCGGGACGGCCGCGGTGGGTGCCGTGTCCGGACTGGTACTGAGGCGTCGCTGACCGTATTGGTCCGGCCGTGGCAGAATCAAACGGCCGGAGGGGGCGCGGCCCGACGGGAGGGAGTAGCGATGCCTGCGAGCATCATCGAGGAGGTCGACCACCTCTTCGATGCGGCGTTGATACGGGATACGATCACCCGCCTGAGCTGCCCTTCCTGCGGTTCCGCCCATGTGGCGCAAGTCCTCGGTGACAACGGCGGAGTTTCCTACGTGTGCACGGCCTGCGGCCACAGCTGGAGCTGATCGATGGGTGCACACAGGCGAAAGTGCGACTGGTGCGGCAGTGGGACGCCGATCGTCCGCGACATGGAACCGGTGAATCCCGACTACCAGTACTGGTGCGAGGAGTGCGCGCGGGCGCTGATCATAAAAGGCGACCCGATCGAGACGTACCGCGAACTCGAGGGCGAGCCGATCTACGGTCGACTCCTCGAAGAGCACTGCACGTTGAAACGGTTCTATTCCTTCGTCACCGCCTGACCCCGGGCGGGACCCGGCGAGGAGGTCCCGGCGACGACGGCCACGATCATGGGGCGACGCAAACGATTTGGTGGTCCACCGGGTCGCCCGGTAATGTTTGCGTCGCAGCCGGGGAGACCCGGCAGCACACCGCACGGGGCTATAGCTCAGTTGGTAGAGCGCCTGCATGGCATGCAGGAGGTCAGGAGTTCAATTCTCCTTAGCTCCACAGAAGTCGAAGGCGGATCATCCCTCGGGATGATCCGCCTTCGCTGTGTTCAGGGGGAAGTTGGCGCCGCTCGGGAACGGGAAGGCCGCCCCTTCTTGAAAGAAGAGGCGGCCTTGTCGCGTGTGGGCTCAGCGGCCCAGGGCCCGCCGGCCGCGGCCCTGGGAGAGGACCGGCAGGTTGCGGGACGGGGTCTTGTCCCGGGGGGCCTCCTCCTCCAGGCGCAGGGCGAGCGCCGGGCAACGCCGCACCGCGCGCAGTGCCTTCGCCTCCGCGTACCGCGGCACCTGGGCCTGCGCGACGGTGGGGAAGCCGTCGGCGCCGAGTTCGAAGACCTCCGGGAGGATGTCCGCGCACAGGCCGTGGCCCCGGCACAGCGTCCAGTCGACGTAGATCTTCTGGCGGCTGGGACCGTTCTCCTCGGCCGCTATGCCGCTCGTGATGCCCGCGGGGAGCTGGCCGCCCTCGAAGAGCGGCAGAACGCCCTCCACGGGCCTTCCGCAGCCGTTCCCGAGGACGTGGGCGGCGAGGTCGTCCGTGAACGCCTTGATGGTCGACTCCAGGAACATCGCGGAGCCGTCCGGGTGCGAGCACGCGCCGCGCCGCTTCACGGCCTTGGCGACCTGCTTGAGCGCCTCCAGGGCGGCCGGGCCGCCGCCGTTGAGGATGTCCTCCATGCCGCGCGCGGCGGCGGGCAGGCCGAGGTAGCAGGGGCCGCACTGGCCCGCGCTCTCGTCGGCCAGCCACTGGGCCACGCGCAGTGACTCGCCCAGCGGGCAGGTCTCCTGGGTGATCGGCATGATGGCGCCCGCGCCGAGCGCACCGCCCACCGCGTCCAGGGAGTTGCGGGAGACGATCGCCTCGTTGACCGTCGCCGCGTCGATCCACTTGCCGTGGTAACCGCCCGTCAGCACACCCTGGGGGACCGGCGGGGCGCCGGCCAGCTGCAGGACGTAGCGGAGTGGTACGCCGGTGGGGACCTCGATCACCATGGGGCGCGCGACCGCCCCGGAGACCGTGAGCATGACGGTGCCGGGCTCGTCGTAGAGGCCGGTGTTGCCGTAGCGCTCGGGGCCGATGCGGGCGGCGATGGCGAGTTGGGCGAACGTCTCGGCGTTCGACAGCAGGGTGGGGGCGCCGCCGACGCCGTTCTGGGAGGCGCTGACCTTGCGGCCGGGCGGGATCGCCGGGCCGCCGTCGATCGAGCGGATCAGCGACGCTGCGGCACCGGTGACCATGCGGACCGGGTTGCGCTGGACGAACGCCTTCAGCGCCGAACGGCGGGTGTTGCTCAGGCCGCGCTCCGAGAGTGCCGCCTCCATGGAGCGCTGCGTCGACTCCCTGGTGACCCCCACCACGAGCGTGCGGGCACCCAGCGCCTCGGCGACCAGGAGGGCGCCGTCCAGGATGAGGTGCGGGGCACGGTTGATGAGCACCGTGTCCTTGCGGCAGGCCGGTTCGTCCTCACTGCCGTTGACGACGACGACCGGCCGTACGCCGCGTTTGATCGCCGCCTCGGCGACCGACCGCAGCTTTTTGTGGAAGGGGAAGCCCGCGCCGCCGCGGCCCTTCAGGTTGATGGCCTCGGAGAGCTTCGCGAGCTGCTCCCCGCCCATCGGTTCGAGCGGCCCGTGCACCTTCAGGTGCATGGGCAGGTCGAGTCGCTCGACAAGGTCGAAGCCTGACGTGAGCTGCGGAAGTCCGACGACGCGGACTTCCGGGACGTCGGGCAGGGCCTCGTTCACCTATAGCCTCCGGAAGGCGTGTTCCAAGGTTCGCCCGAGCCGCCCTGCGCGTCGAAGCCGTACGAAGCGTTGGGCGTTTGATCGGTGGCGGGACCGCTGTTGTACGTGTCATTGGGGTTGTACGTACCGGAGGTGCCGTTCGACTCACCGGTGGGGTAGGTGTATCCCTCCCCATAGCCGCCTGCGCCCGAATTATTGTTGTACGTAGGGATGTTGTACCCGGTGTCCTGGAGCGGGTCGTAGGCCGACGGGGGCGCCTCGCCGACCGGCGGCGGCGACGGGATCGGCCAGCTGCCCGAGGTGCTGCCGCCGTTGTCCGCGCGCGGGACGGCCTGGGTGTTCTGCATGTCCATCGGCACGTTCATGCGCGAGGTCTGGTCGGTGATGTACGGCATCTGGCCGGTGGACTCCGGGGTGGCGGTGCGGTAGGCGGCCGCGAAGTCGTTGTTGGCGGTCTCCGGGGTCATGGACCTCGTCTCGTACCCGGCGCCGGGGTCCATGCGCGGGACCGACCCGGTGTCGGTGAACGAGGGCTGCCGCGCGCCCCGTCGGCCCTCGTCCGGCCGCCGGCTCTCGAAGCCCGCCGACGCGGACTCGCCCACGCGGCCCCGGCTCGCGTCGAGTTCGTCCAGGCCGGGACGCTCCTCGTTGCCCAGGAGGCGGGCCACCTTGTCGGCGAACTTCCGCTTGAACGGGCGGGGCGCCGAGCGCAGGGCGAGGGCGGCGGCCACCCCGACCAGGCACAGCTCGTACGAGATCATGAAGAACGGCTTCGCCGCGCGGCCCGCGAACAGGCCGTGGACCAGGGCCGCGCACCAGGCCGGGTAGGCCAGCATGTGCATCGCGCGCCAGCGGGCGGCGACGGGCGCGGGGGACGCGAACTGGTTGCGCAGGGCGCCGGTGATGCCCACGAAGATCATGAGGAGGCCGGCCAGGGAGCCGAGGCCGATGAGCCCTGCGCTGCCCTTCACGCCGAGGCTGAAGGGGATCAGCGCGGCGATCAGGACGGTGTGGTCGAGTGCCAGCTTGACCGTGATGTGGATCACCAGGAAGGCGATCGAGCCGACGGCGGTCACCCGGTGGATGCCCTGGGCGACGATCCGCTGGCGGATGTTGAGGATGACCCGGTCCTGGGCGACGAGCCCCCAGATGACCGAGCAGGTGAGCGACACGAGCGAGAGGACGCCCGCACCGAAGTTGAGGAAGTCCTGTACCTGGCTGCCTCCGGCCAGCACGAACACGGGTATGAAGATCAGGACGACGAGGCTCACCACGCCATAGGCCGAACGGCCCGGCTTGGGGAGCGAACTGGTACTACGACGAGCGTTCATGGGGGCAACTCCGAGCAGTATCGGGAAAGCGGTCCCGCTGCCGAACTCTAAGTGGCTCCATACCGGTGGGTACGAGGTTTGAGTTATTGCGTTGTTATCAAACGACAATGCGCTTGCTGTGATGTCCCGTAGGGGCTGGTACGCGAAGGTAGTCCTTGAACTTGGTTCAGTCCGGGCCGGTGTGGTCAGGGTGCCAAGGGTGATACGGAAGCGCGTCGCGTTGTGCTCAAGGGCTGCGGTACTCTGACGCCATGCGTGCTGTACGCCTTCTGCTTAGCGAGCCGCGCTGATCAGTCCCGGCCACCGGCGAACGGTGAGGTCGGAATCGGCGCGGCGTCCCCTCCTGTGCGAGGGGATTTTTCATTTGGTGGATGTCACAGCCTGAATGTCGCAGCCGCTGGCAGAGACGATCGATGGAGCTTTGAGGATCATGAGCGAGACGAACCCCGCTGCCACCGCCGAAGTGGTCGCGCCGCACCGCTACACGGCCGCCATGGCCGCGGACATCGAGGCACGCTGGCAGGACTTCTGGGATGCCGAGGGCACCTACGAGGCGCCGAACCCGAGCGGTGACCTGGCGGGCGACCCCGAACTGGCCGCGCGCCCCAAGAAGTTCATCATGGACATGTTCCCGTACCCCTCCGGTGCGGGCCTGCACGTAGGCCACCCCCTGGGGTACATCGCCACCGACGTGTTCGCCCGGTACCAGCGGATGACCGGCCACAACGTGCTGCACACCCTGGGCTTCGACGCCTTCGGCCTGCCGGCCGAGCAGCACGCCGTCCAGACGGGCGAGCACCCCAGGATCACCACCCTGGCCGCCATCACCAACATGAAGTCCCAGCTGCGCGCGCTGGGCCTGGGCCACGACAAGCGCCGGTCGTTCGCCACGATCGACCCCGAGTACTACAAGTGGACCCAGTGGATCTTCCTGCAGATCTTCAACTCCTGGTACGACGACGAGGCCGGCAAGGCCCGCCCGATCGCCGAGCTGGTCGCCCAGTTCGAGACCGGTGAGCGCGCCGTACCGGGCCACACGCGCGCGTGGGCCGAGCTGAACGCCACCGAACGCGCCGACGTCCTGGGCGGGTTCCGCCTGGCCTACGCCTCCGACGCGCCCGTCAACTGGTGCCCCGGGCTGGGCACCGTGCTGGCCAACGAGGAGGTCACCGCCGACGGCCGCTCCGAGCGCGGCAACTTCCCCGTCTTCAAGGCCAAGCTGCGCCAGTGGAACATGCGCATCACCGCCTACGCCGACCGGCTGCTGGCGGACCTGGAGGAGCTGGACTGGCCCGAGGCCATCAAGCTGCAGCAGCGCAACTGGATCGGCCGCTCCGAGGGCGCCCGCGTCGACTTCCCTGTCGACGGCGAGACCATCACCGTCTTCACCACCCGCCCCGACACCCTGTTCGGCGCGACCTACATGGTGCTGGCGCCCGAGCACCCCCTGGTCGACACGTTCACCCCGGCCGCCTGGCCCGAGGGCACGCGTGACGCGTGGACCGGCGGTCACAGCACCCCGGCGGAGGCCGTCGCCGCCTACCGCGCGCAGGCCGGCACCAAGTCCGACGTGGAGCGCCAGGCCGAGGCCAAGGAGAAGACCGGTGTCTTCACCGGCGCGTTCGCGACCAACCCGGTCAACGGCGACAGCGTCCCGGTCTTCATCGCCGACTACGTGCTGATGGGCTACGGCACCGGCGCGATCATGGCCGTCCCGGCGGGCGACCAGCGCGACTTCGACTTCGCGCGCGCCTTCGAGCTGCCGATCACCTGCATCGTGGAGCCCACCGACGGCCGCGGCACGGACACGTCCACCTGGGAGGACGCTTTCGGGTCGTACGACGCGAAGATCATCAACTCCTCGAACGGCGACATCTCCCTGGACGGCCTGCCCGTCGCCGAGGCCAAGGCCCGCATCACGGAGTGGCTGGCCCGCAAGGGCATCGGCGATGGAACCGTCAACTTCCGCCTGCGCGACTGGCTGTTCAGCCGCCAGCGCTACTGGGGCGAGCCCTTCCCGATCGTCTACGACGAGGACGGCATCGCGCACCCGCTGCCCGAGTCGATGCTGCCCCTGGAGCTGCCGGAGGTCGAGGACTACTCGCCCCGCACCTTCGACCCGGACGACGCCGACACGTCCCCGGAGACGCCCCTGTCCCGCAACGAGGACTGGGTCGCCGTCACCCTGGACCTGGGCGACGGCCGCGGCCCCCAGAAGTACCGCCGCGAGACCAACACCATGCCGAACTGGGCCGGTTCCTGCTGGTACGAACTGCGCTACCTGGACCCGCACAACGACCGGCAGCTGGTCGACCCCGCCATCGAGCAGTACTGGATGGGCCCTCGCGAGGGCATGCCGCACGGCGGCGTCGACCTGTACGTCGGCGGCGCCGAGCACGCCGTACTGCACCTGCTGTACGCCCGCTTCTGGTCCAAGGTGCTGTTCGACCTGGGGCACATCTCGTCCCCGGAGCCGTTCCACAAGCTGTTCAACCAGGGCATGATCCAGGCCTACGTCTACCGCGACAGCCGCGGCTTCCCGGTACCGGCCGCCGAGGTGGAGGAGCGCGACGGCGCCTACTACCACCAGGGCGAGAAGGTCTCCCGGCTGCTGGGCAAGATGGGCAAGTCCCTGAAGAACGCGGTCACTCCGGACGAGATCTGCGACGAGTACGGCGCCGACACCCTGCGCCTGTACGAGATGGCCATGGGCCCCCTGGACGTGTCCCGGCCGTGGGACACGCGCGCGGTGGTGGGCCAGTACCGGCTGCTGCAGCGGCTGTGGCGCAACATCGTCGACGAGACGACCGGCGAGGTCACGGTCGTCGACACCGAGCCCGACGAGGACACGCTGCGTGCCCTGCACAAGGCGATCGACGGAGTGCGCCAGGACCTGGCGGGCCTGCGCTTCAACACGGCCATCGCCAAGATCACCGAGCTGAACAACCAGCTGACCAAGGCGGGCGGCGCCCTCCCGCGCCCGGTCGCCGAGGCGCTGGTGCTGCTGATCGCCCCGCTGGCCCCGCACATCGCCGAGGAGCTGTGGCGCAAGCTGGGCCGCACCGACACGGTGGTCCACCAGGACTTCCCGGTCGCCGACCCGGCCTACGTCGTCGACGAGAGCGTGACCTGCGTCGTGCAGATCAAGGGCAAGGTCAAGGCGCGCCTGGAGGTCTCCCCGGCAATCTCCGACGCCGAGCTGGAGAAGGTCGCGCTGGCCGACGAGAAGGTCGTCGCCGCGCTGGAGGGCGCGGGCATCCGCAAGGTCATCGTGCGGGCGCCGAAGCTGGTGAACATCGTTCCGGCGTAGCTCGTCAGCTCACTGGCTCCGCGGTTCCGCGAGGGCCGTCGACGGGGTCGGGGCGTGGTCGGGGCCGGGCCGGTGGTGGCCGGCCCGGCCGGTACTTCGCCGGGCCGGGGCCGTCGCCTCGGGGTAGTCCCCTACGGGCAGGTTCGGGGTTCCTGTGGAACTCGGGACCTGCCCGTTGCGTTTACCTTGGAAGAGCGGCGCGGTGTGTGCCGCACGGAGCCGGTGGAGGAGCGTTGGAAGTCGTGATCACAGTCTTCGCCCTTCTCTTCCTGCTGTTCGTGGTGCTCGGCGGCTACGCCACGGTGAAGGCGATCGGCGCCGCCAAGCGCGGCGTCGACCGCACGGTCGCGCAGGCCCGGCGCTCGGTCGAGGACCACACCCTGCGCGCCAAGTCCTTCGCCCAGCCCGGCCCGCAGGGACAGGTGGCCCAACTGCGCCTCGCCCTGCGGACATCGATGCGCGCGACCCAGGACGCACTGCACGCGGGCGTGACCGAGGACGAGTCCCTCAAGGAGTCCCTCGGCCTCTTCGAGCGGCTCAGCGCGCACGGCCGCGAACTCGACGGCGAGCTGAGGCGCTTGGAGTCCGAGCCCGACCGCAGGACCCTCGCCGAACGGCTGCCCGCCCTGCGTGAGCGCACCGAGCGCATCACGAAGTCGGCGGACTCGTTGCGATGGGCCGCCCGGGACCGGGCCGGTCGCTTCGCGGAGGACGACCTGGACGCGCTCAGCGCCCAGATAGACGTGGAGGCAGGCGCCCTCCGGCACTGGACGAAGGCGGACCACACCCAGCCTCCGTGGCCCGACGCCCCGGCCGCCGACGCCACCACGTCCCGGCAGACCTGGCCCGAGCCCCCGCGCTCCCGCCCCGCTCCCGAGGAGCCGGCCCCGTCCGCCATCACCCCGCCGGGACGACGCTCCACCTACCCGTGGCAGAAGAAACCCCGCCCGGAGAGCACGACTTGATCGCGCGGCACGGTGCGCGTGTGTGACGTGTGAGGATCCGGCCGGTTCCGGCCCAGGTGAAAGGGGTCGGGCTGCCAACCGGCCGCTACGGCAGGTAACCTCCAGCTCATGTCCCGCCATGTCGCGATCGTCACCGATTCAACGGCCTACCTGCCGCCGCTGACGATGGAGCGCCACGGCATCACAGCGGTGCCGCTGACCGTGGTCCTCGGCGACCGGGCGCTCGACGAGGGCACCGAGATCTCCACCCGCTCCCTGGCCCAGGCCCTCCAGAAGCGACGCCCGGTCACCACCTCGCGCCCCAGCCCCCAGCTCTTCGCGGAGACCTACCGCAAGGTCGCCGAGTCCGGCGCCACCGGCATCGTCTCCCTCCACCTCTCCGCCGAACTCTCGGGCACCTACGACGCGGCCGTCGTCGCCGCGCGTGAGGCACCGGTGCCGGTGCGGGTCGTGGACACCGGGATGGTCGCCATGGCGCTCGGCTTCTGCGCCCTCGCCGCGGCCGAGACGGCGGAGGCCGGCGGCACGGTGGACGAGGCGGTCACGGCCGCGGAGAAGCGGGCCGCCGGTACCTCCGCCTACTTCTACGTCGACACCCTCGACTATCTGCGCCGGGGCGGCCGAATCGGCGCGGCCCAGGCACTGCTGGGCTCCGCGCTCGCCGTGAAGCCGCTGCTCCAGCTGGAGGGCGGGGGCATCGAACTCCTGGAGAAGGTACGGACGGCGTCGAAGGCGATCGCCCGGCTTGAGGAACTCGCGGCGGACCGGGCGGGCAGCGCGCAGGTCGACATCGCCGTTCACCATCTCTCCGCACCCGAGCGGGCGTCGGCACTCGCGGACCGGCTGCGGGCGCGGGTGCCGGGGCTGGCCGATCTGCATGTGAGCGAGGTCGGGGCGGTGATCGGGGCGCATACGGGGCCCGGGTTGTTGGGGGCTGTGGTTTCGGCTCGGTGACGGGTTCTGCCCGGGGTGGGGCCTCAGGGTTGGGGTTTGCCACGGAGGCGTCCGTCGGGGATGTCCATCGGCATCGGTGAGGTGCGTGATGCGTCGGGCCGGTGTGCCGGCCGGCGTCTTGTGCGGGGACGCCCGTATGGGTGACGGAGTTATCCACAACTGGGCCGTCGTCCCCGGGAATTGACCAAGATCATCGCGAAATCGCGGGATGTCCGATGCTCGCCGCATGGCACTTCGATCACGCTCACACACAGCGACTGCGACCAGCGGCCCGGGCCGCGCCCCGTTCTCCGACAGCCGGACTCGGTACCGCCGACCGGCGACACGGGGGCGGGCACATCGACAGGCTTCGGCGGAGGAACTTCGACGCCGGGCAGAACTGCTCTTCGGTGAACGAGCCGGGGAGCGAGGGGAGTTGGGGAGTGGACCGCCGGGTGGAAGCGGGGGTGGCGAAGGTGGGGGAGCGGGCGCTTGTTCGTCGGGGGTGGAGGGGGCGGGGTCTTCTGTTTCGGCTGGGGCTGGGGCTGGGGCTGGGGCTGGGGCGAGGGCGCGTGCCGTTCCGCCGGTGTCCGAGGCGAGGGGGTATGCGGTTCCGCCTGTGGTGAGGGCGGCGGGGCTTGGTTCTCCAGCGCGTGTCGATGCTGGACCGTGGGCTGTTCCGGAGTCGGAGTCGGAGTCGGAGTCGGAGTCGGAGTCGAGGCCTCAGCCTGAGCCCGATGGCTTCTCGAACGGCGGTGCCGCTGAAGTGCCGGTGGGCGGTGGAGACTTGGCGGAACCCGGAGACTTCGCCCGTGCCGGTGAGGCAGGTACCCGACGGGACCGGGTCGGGGCGGCTCTGCGGGAGCGGATGCCGGTGTGGGTGCAGACGCGGTGCGGGCTGGAGCGGCGGAATGTGATCGCGCTCGGTGTTCTGCTCCTGGTGGCCGGGGTCTTCGCCGTGCAGCACTTCTGGGTGGGCCGGACCCAACCTGTTCGCGCACCGGAGGTCGTCCACGCGGCGGCTCCCTTTGGAGACGAGGGCGGGGCTGCGGGCAAGGGGGCCGGTGCGCGGGGCGCTTCGAGTACTGCCGGAGCCGCAGGCGGGGCCGGAGCTGTCGGTGCAGCCGGTTCCGAGATCGTCGTGGACGTCAGTGGCAAGGTTCGGGAGCCCGGGGTGCATCGGCTTCCGGGCGGTTCGCGGGTGACCGACGCGCTCCGGGCGGCAGGTGGGGTGCGTCCGGGGACGAACACCGAGGGGCTCAACCGCGCGCGGTTCCTCGTGGACGGGGAGCAGATCGTCGTCGGCGGTCCGGTTCCGGCTGCGGTGCAGGGCGCGGGTGGCGCGAACACCGCAGGAGTCACGGGTTCCGCTGCGGGAGCGGCACCTGCGGCCCCGGTCTCGCTCAACACGGGCACCGCGGATCAGCTCAACACCCTGCCCGGCGTGGGCCCGGTGCTCGCGCAGCACATCATCGACTACCGCACCCAGCACGGCGGATTCCGCTCGGTGGACGAGCTGCGCCAGGTCAACGGCATCGGCGACCGCCGTTTCGCCGACCTACGGGATCTGGTCCAGCCGTGATCCGGGTCCAGGACGACTCACCCCAGCCAGGGCCAGGCCTGAGGCCAAGAGTCGAGCCCGCGCACGCCGCCTCCGGCGACGAGTGGAGCACCACCCACCCCCGACCAGAAGGCCCGACAGACCTACGACTGGTACCGCCCGCACTCGCGGCCTGGGCGACGGCGGCACTGGCCATCGACGCGTCACCGGCGTGGGTGACGGGAGGAGCGCTCGCGGCTCTGTCGGTGGCGCTCGTGCTGCTGCTCACGAAGCGGCGACAGACCACACGGAGGCAGCGCACACGGCCACAGTCCACACCGCGACGAACCACACAGAGGCAGCCCGTAGGGAGGCAGCCCACACAGAGTCAGCCCACATGGAGGCATGCCGCCTGGCCCCGCGTCTCGATCGCCGCCCTGCTCCTCTCCGTCGCCGCGGCCGCGGCCTCCGCCGGGCTGCACGGGGCGGATCTGCGGCGTGGGCCGGTGCCCGAGTTGGCGGGGGAGTACGCGACCGTGACCGCCGAGGTGGAGGTCGGTTCCGATCCGAGGCTGACCCGGCCACGGATCAGTGGGGATCATGCGGCGCCGGTCTCTGTGCTGATCGACGGCGAGGTGCGGCGGGTCCAGGAGATGGACGGGACGGTCGTGCGGACACGGACGCCGGTGCTGTTGATCGTGGACCCGGGTTCGTCAATGAAGGGAGTGACCGGGAAGGGGGTGAGCGCGGAGGGAGGGGACGCGAGGGGAGGGGCACGGGGCGGCCCGGAGCATTCGCCGTGGCTCGGGCTGCTTCCCTCCACGCGAGTCAAGGTGACCGCGCGGTTGGCACCCTCGCTGACGAGCGGGGACCGGGTCGCGGCCGTGCTCCGGGTACGGAACCAGCCGGTGCCGGAGGTGGTGGGGGAGCCGTCCGGGGCGCAGCGGTTCGCGGGCCGGTTGCGGGCGGGGCTGCGTGAGGCCACCGACGGATTGCCGGGCGACGCGCGGGCGTTGTTGCCGGGGCTGGTCGTCGGGGACACCGCGCGCATCACACCTGAGTTGGACCAGGCGTTCAAGGAGACGGATCTCGCGCACACCCTCGCCGTGTCCGGAAGCAACCTCACCATCCTGCTCGCCCTTCTCATCGGCCCACCGGGTCTCGCCCAGCACATCGAGCGCCGGGGTCTGGCACCGCGCCTGGGCATCTCCCTCCGGGCGACCGCGCTGCTCGGTGGCGTGCTCACCCTCGGCTTCGTCGTCGTGTGCCGCCCAGATCCGAGCGTGCTGCGGGCCGCGGCCTGCGGAGCCGTGGCGCTGCTCGCCCTCGCGACCGGGCGCCGCAGATCACTGATCCCGGCCCTGGCGACGGCCGTCCTGCTGCTGGTGCTCTACGACCCGTGGCTGGCCCGGAGTTTTGGCTTCCTGCTCTCCGTGCTCGCGACCGGTGCGTTGCTCACGCTCGCGCCGCGCTGGAGCGAGACGCTGCGTCGGCACCGGGTTCCGCCGCGGCTGGCCGAGGCGCTGGCCGCCGCCGCTGCCGCGCAGGCGTTGTGCGCGCCGGTCGTGGCCGTGCTGTCGGCGCGGGTGAGTCTGGTGGCGGTGCCGTGCAATCTGCTCGCGGAGATCGCGGTCGCGCCGGCCACCGTCTTGGGTTTCGCCGCGCTGATCGCGGCCCCGATGGCGATGCCGGTGGCCAAGGTGCTTGCGTGGGGCGCGAGTTGGCCCACGGGGTGGATCGCGGACGTCGCCCGGACCGGTGCGTCGCTGCCCGGCGGGGGAGTGGAGTGGCCGGGGAGTTGGACCGGGGCGCTGCTGCTCGCGGTTGCGGTCGCGGCCTTTGTGCTGGTCGGGCGGCGGCTGCTGAAGTACCCCTGGCTGTGCGGGGTTTGTGGGTTCGTGCTGCTGCTGATCGTGATGGCGCCGGCGCCGTTGACCCGGGTGATCACGGGATGGCCGCCGCCGGGTTGGCGGTTCGCGATGTGTGATGTCGGGCAAGGGGACGCGACGGTGCTCGCGGCGGGCAAGGGCGCCGGCGTGGTCGTGGACGCCGGACCCGATCCGAAGCCGGTCGACCAGTGCCTGCGTACGCTTGGCATCACCAGGATCCCGCTCGTCGTGCTCACCCATTTCCATGCCGACCATGTGGCTGGGCTGCCCGGGGTGTTGCGGGGTCGTTCGGTGGGTGCGATCGAGACGACGTCCTTCGAGGAGCCCGCAGACCAGGTCGAGTTCGTACGCAGAGCGGCGGCGGAGCGGCACATCCCGATCACCCGGGCCGTGGCCGGCGAGGAGCGGCGCACCGGTCCTCTGGCCTGGCAGGTGCTGTGGCCTCCAGCGCCCTCCACGCGCCCGGGGCCCGACCTGGACGGGCCGAACGACGCGAGCATCGCCCTGCTGGTGAGGACGGCCGGGCTGCGACTGCTCCTGCTCGGAGACCTCGAACCCCCGGCCCAGCAGGAGCTGTTGAGGTCACCGGCAGCCGCACTGCTCGGGAACGTGGACGTCCTCAAGGTCGCCCATCACGGCTCGGCCTATCAGGACCCGGAGCTGATACGCAGAGTCGCTCCGCGGCTGGCGCTGATCTCCTGCGGCGAGCACAACGTCTACGGTCACCCCGCCCCGAGTACGGTCGCGGCGCTGCGGGCCATGGGCGCGGTGGTGCTGCGGACGGATGTGGACGGGGCGTTGGCGGTCGGCGGAAGCGGGGAGGGGTTGCGGGTGATACGGGAGTGAGGGGTGGGGTGGGGCGGTGAGCTGGTCGTCTGCCTGGTCATCGTCCTGGGCGACGGCCCCGCCCTGGAGTGAGACTGGGGGCATGAACTCCGCACAGACCGACGCCTACCTCCGCCGCCTGGGCCTAGCCCGCCCGGCCGCGCCCACCGCCGACGCCCTGCGCGAGCTGCACCTGCACCATCTGCGGGCCGTGCCCTTCGAAAACCTGTCGGTGCACCTGGGCGAGGAGATCGTGCTGGACGAGGACCGGTTGCTGGACAAGGTGGTGGGCGCGCGCAGAGGCGGGTTCTGCTACGAACTCAACGGCGCCTTCGGGGCGTTGCTCACCAGCCTGGGTTTCGAGGCCACGCTCCTCGCCGCGCGGGTGCACGGGGACGAGGGGCGGCTCGGTATCCCGTACGACCATCTGGCGTTGCGCGTCGGGACGGCGGACGGGAGCGTGTGGCTGGCGGACGTCGGGTTCGGCAGGCACAGTCACTACCCGCTGGCGTTCGCGGAACCGGGTGCGCAGCGGGACCCGGGCGGCACGTTCAGCCTGGTCGAGGTGGGCCCCGACCTGGACGTCGTTCATGACGGCAAGCCCCAGTACCGTCTGGAGACACATCCCCGGGAACTCGCCGACTTCGTGGCCGGCGCGTGGTGGCACAGCACGTCACCTGCCTCCCACTTCACCCAGTCCCTGGTCTGCTCCCGGCTTCTGGAGGACGGCGGAAGAATCACCCTGGCCGGCCGGACCCTCACGGTGACCAACGAGGAGGGCACGCGGGACGTACGTGAACTGACCGCGGACGACGAGGTGCTGGAGGTGTACCGGGACCGGTTCGGCATCGAGCTGGGGTCGGTTCCGGAGGCGCGGAAGCGGGGGTAGAAAATATCCCGTGTGAGCGATGTGAGACATGTGCTGGTGCTGCCCGACCGAGACGCGGCCCACGAGGCGGCGGAGGCGCTCGGCGAGCGGTTCCCACTGGACGAGGAACCCCAGTTGGTACGGGGGACGCCCTGGCCGGCGAGGACGACGCCGAGGACGCCCAGTGGCTCCTGGTCCTGCGGGACGAACACGGCCGCCTCGACCCCGGAGAGCTGGACGCGTTCGCGGGGGAGTGGGACGGCTGGCGCGAGGAGCCGTAGGGGCGACGGATCCCAGGGTTCGCGTAGTCGTGCCCGTCTCCGGCAGGCCCGTCCCCGTTCGCCGGTTGGCCTCGCACTCGGAACCACTCCCGATTCCGAACTCGGACGGCCACCCGGCCCCCAGCTCTACCGCGCACTTGAGCCCCACCTGATCCCCGCACGCACTTGAGCCCGACCCTGCACTCAGCCCCGCACGGCGACCTGAGCGCGCCCGGGGCCCTGGGCCTGCACGCACATCTGAGCCGGGCCCGCACCCAGCCCAGCAGTTGCATCCACCTGACCCTGCGCCCCGACCCCGAGCCCGACCCGGACCCCCGAAACAGGCTCCCGAGCCCGCCTCCGGCCATGGGTCTGCGCGCGCACCTGAGCCGGGCCGCGCACCTCGCCCCGCACGCGCACCCCGCACGTCACCCGCCCGAGCCCGCACCTAGACCCCGAGCCCGGGCCATACCCCCGACCCCGACCCGAACCCCAAGCCGACCCCACACCCCAGACCAACAACCCCCGCACACGCCACCCCGCCCCCGTTGTCAGTGCCGCATGGGATGCTTTACGCAATGGCCAGGAAGACTGCGAATGACGACCCTCTCGCCCCGGTGACGCTTGCCGTGGGCCAGGAGGACCTCCTGCTCGACCGTGCCGTGCAGGAGGTGGTGGCCGCCGCTCGGGCCGCCGACGCCGACACGGACGTACGTGACCTCACGTCGGACCAGTTGCAGCCCGGCACGCTCGCCGAGCTGACGAGTCCCTCGCTCTTCGCGGAGCGCAAGGTCGTGATCGTACGCAATGCGCAGGACCTGTCCGCGGACACGGTCAAGGACGTGAAGGGGTATCTCGGCGCGCCCGCCGAGGAGATCACGCTCGTGCTGCTGCACGCGGGCGGGGTCAAGGGCAAGGCGCTGCTCGACGCCGCGCGCAAGGCCGGGGCGCGGGAGGTGGCCTGCCCGAAGATGACCAAGCCGGCGGACCGGCTGGCGTTCGTGCGGGGCGAGTTCCGGGCGACCGGAAGATCGGCCACGCCGGAGGCCTGCCAGGCGCTCGTCGACTCCATCGGCAGCGATCTGCGGGAACTGGCGTCCGCGGTCTCCCAGTTGGTCGCCGACATCGAGGGGACCATCGACGAGGCGGTCGTCGGCCGGTACTACACGGGCCGGGCCGAGGCATCGAGCTTCACGGTCGCGGACCGGGCCGTGGAGGGGCGCGCGGCGGAGGCGTTGGAGGCGCTGCGCTGGTCGCTGTCCACCGGGGTCGCGCCGGTGCTGATCACCAGCGCGCTGGCACAGGGCGTGCGGGCGATCGGGAAGCTGTCGTCCGCGCGCGGGGGACGGCCGGCGGATCTGGCGCGTGAGCTGGGGATGCCGCCGTGGAAGATCGACCGGGTGCGGCAGCAGATGCGGGGCTGGACACCGGACGCGGTCTCCGTCGCGCTGCGCGCGGTGGCCGAGGCGGACGCGGGAGTGAAGGGCGGGGGAGACGATCCGGAGTACGCGCTGGAGAAGGCGGTCGTCACGATCGCCCGGGCGGCCCGGTCACGGGGACAGTCGTAAGAGTCGTAGCGGGGCGCGGGGCCGTCGTAGCGGAGTCCTGGACGGTCGTGGTGGAGCCTCGGCGTCACGGCGGGTGGGCACGGTGGGTGCGCGCTACGGCGGGTGGGCGAGGCGAGCGGGCGCTACGGCGCCACCGGGGGCGGACACAGCAGTGCCCCCGAAGTGGGTCCGGGGGCACTGTACGTGGCGTGGCGACCACGATGTCTGTCCGTGAATCGAGGTAGAGGGCTCGATATGGTCCTCACGGTGGATTGCTACTGGTCCGGTCCGCGCGAGCGCGGGCCGAGGCAAGTGCGGAGGATCAGCCCTTGAGCGCGGTGACCTTGGAAGCAAGCGCCGACTTCTTGTTGGCGGCCTGGTTCTTGTGGATGACGCCCTTCGCGACGGCCTTGTCGAGCTGACGCGCGGCAGCGCGCTGGTACTCGGTGGCCTTCTCGACGTCACCCGCGGCAGCGGCTTCGCGGGCCTTGCGGATCGCGGTCTTCAGGGAGGACTTGACGGCCTTGTTGCGCAGCCGAGCCTTCTCGTTGGTCTTGATCCGCTTGATCTGGGACTTGATGTTCGCCACGAATGAGCCTTTGCAGGTTCTGGCACGGGGCCGCACGGGTCCCGGGCCGATGATTTTCTTGGGTTGAGCCTCGTGCCGAGAGGGCATGAGACACAGTCGCCCAGGCTACCAGCCGCCCACCGGCCCACCCAAACCGGTCCCCGGGAGGCCTCCGGCGCACCCCTCGCACCGTCCCCACCCGGACCGCACCCCTTGCCCACGGGCCCCGGCCCAGCCCACCCGTCCCCCGAAGTGGACCTCCGGGCAACCCCGGTCCCTCAACCTCCCACGCTCACCCACCTGCATTGGCCCCACCCGGACCCCCTCAAGCCGGTCCCCGAGCAACCCCGCATCCACCCGGATTTCCCCGACCCGCCTCCGACCTCCCGACCCCCCTCCGACACCCCCAGACCTTCTCCGCCCTCCCCGCCCCTCCGACCTCCCGGAACCACGCCAGCCGCCGCCCCGACCCCGCTCAGGAGACCGCCCCCACCTCCCGGCTCACCCCCCGCTCACCCACCCGCACCGGCCCAAACCGGACCACGCCTCCCGCGCGTGGGACGATGGAGACTACGTATAGATCCGACCCGAGACCGCAGACACTGCGGACGCCTCAAGAATCAGGACCCTGCGTGCCCGCGATCCCCAGCCATGTGCCCGAGCCGAGCCGTACCGACCCGGCGTTGATCCGCAATTTCTGCATCATCGCGCACATCGACCACGGCAAGTCCACGCTCGCCGACCGGATGCTCCAGCTGACCGGAGTGGTCGACCAGCGGCAGATGCGTGCTCAGTACCTCGACCGCATGGACATCGAGCGCGAGCGCGGCATCACGATCAAGTCCCAGGCGGTCCGACTGCCCTGGGCCCCCACCGAAGGGGCCGACAAGGGCAGTACCCACATCCTCAACATGATCGACACCCCGGGACACGTCGACTTCACGTACGAGGTCTCGCGCTCCCTCGCCGCCTGCGAGGGCACCGTGCTGCTCGTGGACGCCGCCCAGGGCATCGAGGCCCAGACCCTCGCCAACCTGTACCTGGCGATGGAGAACGACCTCACGATCATCCCCGTACTGAACAAGATCGACCTGCCGGCCGCGCAGCCCGAGAAGTTCGCCGAGGAGCTGGCGAACCTGGTCGGCTGCGACCCCGACGACGTCCTCAAGGTCTCCGCGAAGACCGGCCTCGGTGTCGACGCGCTGCTGAACAAGGTCGTCCAGGAGATCCCGGCGCCCGTCGGGAGCGCGGACGCGCCCGCCCGCGCCATGATCTTCGACTCCGTCTACGACTCCTACCAGGGCGTCGTGACGTACATCCGTGTCGTCGACGGCCAGCTCACCAAGCGCGAGCGGATCCGGATGATGTCGACGAACGCCACGCACGAGCTGCTGGAGATCGGCACCAACTCGCCGGAGATGCTCGGCGCGGACGGGCTCGGGGTCGGCGAGGTCGGCTATCTGATCACGGGTGTGAAGGACGTCCGCCAGTCCAAGGTCGGTGACACGATCACCACCCTGCACCAGGGCGCGACCGAGGCGCTCGGCGGCTACAAGGACCCGAAGCCGATGGTCTTCTCGGGCCTGTACCCGCTGGACGGGTCCGACTACCCGGAGCTGCGCGAGGCCCTCGACAAGCTCCAGCTCAACGACGCGGCCCTGGTCTACGAGCCGGAGACCTCCGCGGCCCTCGGCTTCGGCTTCCGCGTCGGCTTCCTCGGGCTGCTGCACCTGGACGTGATCCGGGAGCGGCTGGAGCGCGAGTTCGGGCTCGACCTCATCGCGACCGCACCGAACGTGGTGTACCGGGTCGACATGGAGGACGGCAGCGAGCACATCGTCACCAACCCGAGCGAGTTCCCCGAGGGGAAGATCGACAAGGTCTACGAGCCCGTCGTGCGCGCGACGATCCTCGCGCCGTCGGAGTTCATCGGCTCGATCATGGAGCTGTGCCAGACCCGGCGCGGCACCCTGCTCGGCATGGACTACCTCTCCGAGGACCGCGTCGAGATCCGCTACACGCTGCCCCTCGCGGAGATCGTCTTCGACTTCTTCGACCAGCTGAAGTCCAAGACCCGCGGCTACGCCTCGCTGGACTACGAGCCCACCGGCGAGGTGACGTCCAGCCTGGTCAAGGTCGACATCCTGCTGCACGGCGACAAGGTGGACGCCTTCTCGGCGATCACGCACAAGGACGCGGCGTACGCGTACGGCGTGCGGCTGGTCGCCAAGCTGCGCGAGCTGATCCCGCGGCAGGCCTTCGAGGTGCCCATCCAGGCCGCGATCGGCTCCCGGGTCATCGCCCGCGAGACCATCCGCGCCATCCGCAAGGACGTCCTCGCCAAGTGCTACGGCGGTGACATCTCCCGTAAGCGGAAGCTGCTGGAGAAGCAGAAGGAGGGCAAGAAGCGGATGAAGATGGTGGGTTCCGTGGAGGTTCCCCAGGAGGCCTTCATCGCGGTGCTGTCCAGTGACGACAACGGTGGCGGCGGCAAGGGCAAGAAGTAGCGGTCCTATACACCGAAATTCCGGACGGCAACCGGTGACGCACGGGGCCCGTGGCGCTTTCGCGCGGCGGGCCCCGAGTCTTCGCCCCTCCGGCGTGGTCCCGACTCCGCGGGAAGTGACCGTCCGCCGCCCCTTACGCACCGGCCGGTCGCGGCTTACTCTGATCACTGCTCCATAGTTACTCGTGAGTTAAACAACAGCCGCAGGGGCTACCAGTCGCCCTGCGGCCGGGGCCACACTGAGTCACCAGCCACACAGAGCCAACCGCCGCAGCAACAAGCCAAGCCAGCAGCCGCACCGTCGCGGGCCCGGAGGATGTCGTGAGCGACACACAGACCCTGATCGAGAACCGTCCGCCGTCCGTGGCGGGCCTCTTCCTGGAGCGGGTGGCGGCCACGCCGGACGCGGAGGCCTACCGCTACCCGGTGCCGGCGGCCTCCGGCGAGGGCCCCGACGCATGGAAGTCGCTGACCTGGGCCCAGTCCGCCGAGCGGGTCTTCGCCATCGCCGCCGGCCTGATCGAACTGGGCGTACAGCCCGAGGAGCGCGTCGCGCTCGCCTCCGCCACCCGCGTCGAGTGGATCCTCGCCGACCTGGGCATCCTGTGCGCGGGCGCCGCCACGACCACGGTGTACCCGCAGACCAACGCCGACGAGTCGACGTTCATCCTCGCCGACTCCGGCAGCAAGGTCCTCATCGCGGAGGACGCGGCCCAGCTCGCCAAGGCGCAGGCGAAGCGCGCCGAACTGCCCGAGCTGACCCACGTCGTGGTCATCGACCCGGCCGGCGTCGAGACCGGCGACGGGGTGCTCACCCTCGCCGAGCTGGAGCAGCGCGGCGCCGCGTACCTGGAGAAGAACCCGGGCCTGATCAAGGAGCGGGTCGCGGCCATCACCAAGGACCAGCTCGCGACGATCATCTACACCTCGGGTACGACCGGCCGTCCCAAGGGCGTCCGCCTCCCGCACGACAACTGGTCGTACCTCGCCAAGGCCATCTCCGCGACCGGCCTGCTCGGCCCGGACGACGTGCAGTACCTGTGGCTGCCGCTCGCCCACGTCTTCGGCAAGGTGCTCACCTCCGGGCACATCGAGATCGGGCACGTCACCGCCGTCGACGGCCGCGTCGACAAGATCATCGAGAACCTGCCGGTCGTGCAGCCGACGTACATGGCCGCCGTCCCGCGCATCTTCGAGAAGGTCTACAACGGGGTCGCCGCCAAGGCACGCGCGGGCGGCGCCTCCAAGTACAAGGTCTTCCAGTGGGCCGCCGAGGTCGCCCGCGAGTACGCCAAGGTCACCCAGGACAACTTCCGCCGCACCGGCACCGCCGGCGCGCCCTTCGGCCTCACCGCGAAGCACAAGGTCGCCGACGCGCTGGTCTACGCGAAGATCCGCGAGGCCTTCGGCGGCAAGCTGCGCGCCTGCGTCTCCGGATCGGCGGCGCTCGCACCGGACATCGGCTACTTCTTCGCCGGCGCCGGCATCCACATCCTGGAGGGCTACGGCCTGACCGAGTCCTCGGCGGCCTCCTTCGTGAACCCCGGCGAGGCCTACCGCACCGGCACCGTCGGCAAGCCGCTGCCCGGCACGGAGGTGCGCATCGCGGACGACGGCGAGATCCTGCTGCGCGGCCCCGGCATCATGGAGGGCTACCACGGCCTCCCCGAGAAGACCGCCGAGGTGCTGGAGTCGGACGGCTGGTTCCACACCGGCGACATCGGCGAGCTCTCCCCGGACGGCTACCTCCGCATCACGGACCGCAAGAAGGACCTCATCAAGACCTCCGGCGGCAAGTACATCGCCCCCGCCGAGGTCGAGGGCCAGTTCAAGGCCGTCTGCCCCTACGTCTCCAACATCCTGGTCCACGGCGCCGACCGGAACTTCTGCACCGCCCTGATCTCCCTCGACGAACCCTCCATCCTGGAATGGGCCAAGGAGAACGGCCTGGAGGGCAGGTCCTACGCCGAGGTCGTCGCCGCGCCCGTCACGGTCGCCCTCGTCGACGCCTACGTCAAGGAACTCAACGAGGGCCTCCAGCGCTGGCAGACCATCAAGAAGTTCCGCCTCCTGCCCCGCGACCTCGACGTGGAACACGGCGAGATCACCCCGAGCCTCAAGCTGAAGCGCCCGGTCGTGGAACGCGAGTACAAGCACCTCATCGACGAGATGTACGCGGGCTCACGCGAGGCGTGATCCCTGACGGGCCCCGCACCCCGAAAGGGCAGCGGGGCCCGTCAAGGGCGCGGGGAACCGCGCGACCGGCCCCCCGCCGGGCCGGGCCCGCATCCGACGACGCGCCATCTGCGTCCCTAGCGCCGTCGCATGTCCCGCACGATCCGGCCCATCTCCCGCACCCGCATCCGGAGTTCCCCCACCTCGGCGACGGAACTCGCGGCCATCCGCGCCTCGATCTCCTTGAGCCGCGACGCCAGTTCGTCGAACTGCCCCTGTTCCCGGGCCAGCATCCGCTCCAACAGCTGGTTCTTGCGGTGCAGTTCGAGGAACACGGTCACCTTGGCCCGCAGGACCCAGGGATCGAACGGCTTGGTCAGGTAGTCGGCGGCACCCGTCGCGTACCCCCGGAACGCGTACCCCGCGTCGGAGTCCGTCCCGGTCAGGAAGATGATCGGCACGTCCTTGGTCTGGTCGAGCCGCTTGATGTTGGCCGCGGTCTCGAACCCGTCCATCCCCGGCATCCGGATGTCCAGCAGGACCACGGCGAACCGCTGCCGCAGCAGCGCCTTCATCGCCTCCTCGCCCGAACGCGCCCGTACCAGCGGCTCGTTGAGGGACCCCAGGACGGCCTCCAGCGCGACCAGGTTGTCCTCCATGTCATCGACCAGGAGGATGCTCGCGCGCTCGTCGGTCGTTGCCTCAGCGCTCATGATGGCTGTGCCTCACTCAGTCGTCGGCGGTGCCGCCGTCTCCCCTGGCGTACCCGGATCCGCCCCCGTGACGTCCCCGGACCCGCCCCCGGCCTCGGGGTCCAGGAGCGTGCACACGACGGTCAGCAGCTGGTCGACGTCGACCGGCTTCGGTACGTAGTCGTTGGCGCCCCGCGCGATGGACTTCTCCCGGTCGCCCGGCATCGCCTTCGCGGTGAGCGCGACGATCGGCAGCCCGGTCCAGCGCGGGGCGCGGCGGATGGCGGCGATGGTCTCGTACCCGTCCATCTCCGGCATCATGATGTCCATCAGCACGAGTTCGACGTCCGGGTTGCGCTCCAGCGTCTCGATGCCCTCGCGGCCGTTCTCCGCGTACAGCACCGGCATCCCGACCCGCCCCAGCACATGGGTGAGCGCGAAGACGTTGCGGATGTCGTCGTCGACGATCAGCACCCGCCGCCCCGGGAGCACCTGCCCCGCGCGCCCGGTCATCCACGCCTCCAGTTTGGTGGGTGCGGGCCAACTGTCGTCCACCTCGTGCGCGGTGAACGACTCCGACGACAACTGCGTCGGCGGCAGCGGCAGTTCACGGTCCTCGGTGAGCGGCGCGCCGCCCGCCGCGTGCCCGGGGCTGACGACGGGGACGTAGAGAGTGAAGGTGGAGCCCTGTCCCGGCTCGCTCTCGGCGACGATACGGCCGCCCAGCAGGCCGGCGATCTCGCGGCTGATGGACAGCCCGAGACCGGTGCCGCCGTACTTGCGGTTGGTCGTGCCGTCGGCCTGCTGGAACGCCTCGAAGATCACCGGGAGTTTCTCGGCGGCGATGCCGATCCCGGTGTCGGAGACGGCGAACACGATGACCTCGTCACTGTCGTCGCAGTAGCGGTGCTCGGGGTCCTTGACGCGGGTCACACGGAGTTCGACGCTGCCCGTCGCGGTGAACTTGATGGCGTTGGACAGCAAATTGCGCAGGATCTGCTGGAGCCGCTGCTCGTCCGACCACAGCTCGCGCGGCACGTCCTCGCCCACCGACACCTCGAACGCGAGCCCCCGGTCCAGGGTGAGCGGACGGAACGTGGCGTGGACGTAGTCCAGCAGCTTGATGAGCGGAAGGCGCTTGGGGCGTACGTCCATCCGGCCGGCCTCGATCTTCGACAGGTCGAGGATGTCGTTGATGAGCTGGAGCAGGTCCGAGCCGGAGCGGTGGATCGTGGTCGCGAACTGCACTTCCTGGTCGGAGAGCCGGCCGTCCGGGTTGTCGGAGAGCAGCCGGGCCAGGATCAGCAACGAGTTGAGCGGCGTGCGGAGTTCGTGCGACATGTTCGCCAGGAACTCCGACTTGTACTGCGAGGAGGTCGCCAACAGGGCCGCTTTCTCCTCCAGTTCGGCGTTCGAGCGCTGCAACTCGGCCTGCTGCTTCTGGAGTTCGTCCGACCGTTCCTGGAGCTGCATCGCGAGGCGCTGGGACTCGCCGAGCAGGGACTCCGTGCGGGAGTTGGCGATGATGGTGTTGATCGCGACGCCGATGGTGTTCACGAACTGGTCGAAGAACGCGAGGTGGACGTCCGAGAAGCGGGAGAAGGAGGCCAGCTCGATCACGCCGAGGAGCCGGTCCTCGAAGATGATCGGGATGATGACCACGCTCGCCGGAGAGGCCTCGCCGAGCCCGCTGTTGATCTTGATGTAGCCGGGCGGCGCCTCCTCCACCAGGATCCGCTTCTTCTCCCGCGCCGCCTGCCGCACCAGCCCGTGCACCGGCATCCCGCCCGTGTCCACGGTCGCGCCCTGCGCCGCCCCGTACCCGGCGATGAAGGCAAGTCCCTTGGTGGGAAGGGCCGTTCGCAGGCTGTCCTCGTCGGGATCGGCCAGGAAGAACGCCCCGTACTGCGCGTTCACCAGCGGCGTCAGCTCGCGCAGGATCAGGTCGGCGACCTCCATCAGGTCCCGGTGACCCTGCATCAGCGCGGCCAGGCGCGCGAGGTTGGACTCCAGCCAGTCCTTCGCGCGGGTCGTCTCGCGGAGGTTGGCCACCATCAGGTTGATGTTGTCCTTGAGCTCGGTGACCTCGCCCTGGGTCTCCACCGTGATCGAGCGGGACATGTCGCCCTGGGCCACCGCCGAGGCGACCTCGGCGATCGCGCGGACCTGCGTGGTGAGGTTCAGCGCGAGTTCGTTCACGTTGGTCGTCAGGCGCTTCCAGGTGCCGTAGACGCCCTCCACCCGTGCCTGGCCGCCGAGTTGGCCCTCGGAGCCGACCTCGCGGGCCACCCGGGTGACCTCGGACGAGAACGACGAGAGGGTGTCGACCATCGTGTTGATGGTGGTCTTGAGCTCCAGGATCTCGCCGCGCGCGTCCACGTCGATCTTCTTCGACAGGTCGCCCTGCGCCACCGCCGTCGCGACCTGGGCGATGTTGCGGACCTGCGAGGTCAGGTTGTCGGCCATGTAGTTGACGTTGTCGGTCAGGTCGCGCCAGACGCCGGAGACGCCCAACACCTGGGCCCTGCCGCCGAGTCGGCCGTCGGTGCCGACCTCACGGGCCACCCGGGTGACCTCGTCGGCGAAGGCGCGCAGCTGCTCCACCATCGTGTTGACGGTGTCCTTCAGTTCGAGGATCTCGCCGCGCGCGTCGACGGTGATCTTCTTCGACAGGTCGCCGTTGGCCACGGCGGTCGTCACCTGCGCGATGTTCCGCACCTGGGAGGTCAGGTTCAGGGCCATGAAGTTGACGTTGTCGGTGAGGTCCTTCCAGACCCCGGACACGCCCCGCACCTGCGCCTGCCCGCCGAGGTTGCCCTCGGTGCCGACCTCGCGGGCGACGCGCGTCACCTCGTCGGCGAAGGCGGAGAGCTGGTCGACCATCGTGTTGATGGTCGACTTCAGCTCCAGGATCTCGCCCTTGGCCTCCACCGTGATCTTCTTGCCGAGGTCGCCCTGCGCGACGGCCGTCGACACCAGCGCGATGTTGCGGACCTGCGAGGTCAGGTTGTCCGCCATGAAGTTGACGTTGTCGGTGAGGTCCTTCCAGACCCCGGACACGCCCCGGACCTGCGCGCGCCCGCCGAGGTTGCCCTCGGTGCCGACCTCGCGGGCGACGCGCGTCACCTCGTCGGCGAAGGCGGAGAGCTGGTCGACCATCGTGTTGATGGTC
>NZ_JBIVED010000003.1:547356-1049022 GCF_044747445.1 Streptomyces sp. NPDC090083
GACTTCAGCTCCAGGATCTCGCCCTGCGCGTCCACCGTGATCTTCTGGCTCAGGTCGCCGTTGGCCACGGCGGTCGTCACCTGGGCGATGTTCCGCACCTGGGAGGTCAGGTTCGACGCCATGAAGTTGACGTTGTCGGTGAGGTCCTTCCAGACCCCGGACACACCCCGCACCTGCGCCCGGCCGCCCAACTGGCCCTCGGTGCCGACCTCGCGGGCGACGCGCGTCACCTCGTCCGCGAACGCCGACAGCTGGTCGACCATCGTGTTCACGGTCAGCTTGAGTTCGAGCAGCTCGCCGGTCGCCTCGACCGTGACCGTCCGGGTCAGGTCGCCCCGCGCCACCGCCGTCGTCACGAGAGCGATGTCCCGCACCTGCGCCGTCAGCCGGGACGCCATCGTGTTGACCGCCTCGGTCACATCACGCCAACTCCCGTACAGGCGCGTCACCTTGGCCCGGCCGCCGAGTCTGCCCTCGGTGCCGACCTCGCGGGCCACCCGGGTCACCTCCCCGGTGAACAGGGAGAGCTGGTCCACCATCTTGTTCACGGCCCGGCCCAGATGCCGCAGATCACCGCGCAACTGCCTGCTGCCGTCGTGCAGATCGACCCGCTGGGTCAGATCGCCGCCCGCCACCGCGTCCAGCACCCGGGTCGCGTTGGCGGCCGGGGCGACGAGGGCGTCGAGGAGCTGGTTGACGTCGTTGACCCGGGAGGTCCAGCCGCCCTGGCCCGGGCTGGCCGAGAGCCGCTCGTCCAGGCGGCCGTGGCGGATCAGCTCCCGCCGAACGCGCTGCGTCTCGGAGTTGAAGTGGGTGCTGCGGTCCATGATCTGGTTGAAGGCGGCGGTCAGTTCCGCCACGATGCCCTGGCCCGTCTCCGGTGCCTTCGTGAAGTCGCCGTCGCGCGCGGCCGTCATCACGGCGAGCAGGGGACGGAGATCCGATGCTCGAATCCAGTCCTCTTTCTGTCCGTCTTCGAGCACACGCGTAGCACTGTTCTCACTCATGGAGGCCCACTTCGGTAACTCGGCGCTTATGCGCGTGGCCAGTCTGTCACTCTGTCCGCATCGACCGAGGCGTATTCGTCCGATCTGCTCGGGGAGCTGTCCATGGGGGCCATTCCGACGCAACGGGAGACCACTTCGCGTGCTCCCGATGCGCCCGCGCAGCACGGCGCGGACCGGCGCACGACCGTGCGCGCCACGCTGCCCGGCAGCCCCCTCGCGCCCGGTTCGGCCCGCGGCCTGGTGCGCGCCGCGCTCCGCGAATGGGCCGAACTCGCCCTCCCCGGCACCGAGCGACTCACCGGACGGCTCGCCGACGACGCGATGATCGTCGTCAGCGAACTCGTCACCAACGCCGTCGTCCACGCTGGCACGGACGTCGAGCTGGTGTGCCGGCTAGAGGACACGGACGCGATCGTCGTCGAGGTCGCCGACCACCACCCCTCCCGTGCCCCGCGCGACAACACCGCCGAACCGGCCTACGAGACACCGGAGTTCGGGCGCGGCCTGCGCCTCGTCTCCACCCTCGCCGAGGCCTGGGGCGTCACCTACCGCACCGGCACCAAGACCGTCTGGGCCCGCCTGCCCGCCGAAGGCACCCCGGCCGCAGAGGAGTTGGAGACCTGCGCCGGTGAACGCGGCCTGCGCGTCGCCGAGATCCTCGCCCCCGAACCGCCCGTCCCCTCGGACAGACCCTCACGCGGCGACCCCCACCGCGCCGAACACGACCGGGACTGGCTCGGCCGCGGCGCGCTCTCCTTCCTCGCCGAAGCCTCCGACCTGCTCGCCGGACAGCTCGACGAGGACCTCGTCGCCGCGCTCGCCGGACAGCTGATCGTGCCGAGACTGGCCGACTGGTGCGCCGTATGGCTGGAGGACGAGGCGCTGGGGCGATGGAGGTCCCCCCGGTCGGGCGGGGCGGAGGGCGGGGGAGGCCGGCACGAGGACGCCGGAGCAGGCGCCGGACCCCGCCTGGCCCGCGTCTGGCACGGCAGCGAGAACCGCATCGAGGAACTGCGCGGCGCCCTGGAGAAGGACCCGCCCCGCCCGCCGGACACCCTGCGGCCCGTGTCCTACCCCTGGCCCGCCGACGCGCTCGGCCCGCACGGCACCCACGGCGCGGCCCTCGCGTACCGCCTGATCGCGGGCGGCCGGCCGCTCGGCACCCTGGTCATCGGCCGGTCCGGCCTGTCGCGCTTCCCCGACGAGGTCACCGGCCTGGTCGAGGACCTCAGCCGCCGCGTCGCGCTCGCGATCGGCGCGGCCCGCCAGTACGCCCGCCAGGCCACCATCAGCCGCGTCCTCCAGCGCGGCCTGCTGCCCGGCGCCGTGGCCGAGATCCCCGGCGTGCACAGCGCCCTCGTCTACGAACCGTGCGACAAGGGCGGCCCCAGCGGCGACTTCTACGACCTCTTCCCGGCCGGCGACGGCCGCTGGTGCTTCGCCCTCGGCGACGTCCAGGGCAAGGGCCCCGAGGCCGCCGTGGTGATCGGACTGGCCCGCCCCTGGCTACGGCTCCTCGCCCGCGAGGGCTACCGCGTCGCCGACGTCCTCGACCGCCTCAACCAGCTCCTCCTGGACGACGCCACCGAAGCCGCCGACGCCGCCGCGCACGCCCTCGTCGCGGCGGGCGGACACCCCGGCCCGGTCGGCGACGGCCCCCGCTTCCTCTCCCTCCTCTACGGCGAGCTGATCCCCTTCGACGGCGGCGTCCGCTGCACCCTCGCCTCCGCCGGACACCCGCTGCCGCTGCTCCTGGGCCCGGACGGCAGCGTCGGCACGGCCGCCCGCCCGCAGACCCTCCTCGGAGTCATCGAGGACGCCACCTACACCAGCGAGACCTTCGAACTCCGGCCCGGCGACAGCCTGTTGTGCGTCACCGACGGGGTGACCGAGCGGCGCTCCGGGTCGGTCCAGTTCGACGACGGCGACGGACTCGCGACCGCGCTGGCGGGGTGCGCGGGGCTGAGCGCCGAGCTGATCGCGGAGCGCATCAAACGCCTCGTCCACGAGTTCGGCGGCCGTCCCCCGGAGGACGACATGGCGCTGCTGGTGCTCCAGGCGGAACAGACGGAACAGGCGGAGCGGCCTGAACAGACAGAGCGGCCGGAATAGGCAGGTGCGGCCGGAACAGGAGGTGCGGTCGGGACCGGCGGAGCGGCCGGACAAGGCGGCGCGGGCGGGCGGAGCCGACAGTCGCGCGGGTGCTGGACAATGGAGGACATGCCTTCCGCACTCCCCGACGGCGACCCCGTCCCCGAAGACGGCACCCTGCCCGCCCAGGCGCTCGCCGGGGCCGTGGACCGCCCCCTCGGGTTCTACCTGCACGTCCCGTACTGCGCGACCCGCTGCGGCTACTGCGACTTCAACACCTACACGGCGACCGAGCTGCGCGGCACGGGCGGAGTGCTGGCCTCCCGCGACAACTACGCGGACACCCTGATCGACGAGCTCCGCCTGGCCCGCAAGGTCCTGGGCGACGACCCCCGGCCGGTCCGCACGGTCTTCGTCGGCGGCGGCACGCCCACACTGCTGGCGGCGGGCGATCTCGTACGGATGCTGGCCGCGATCAGGGACGAGTTCGGGCTGGCACCGGACGCGGAGATCACGACCGAGGCGAACCCGGAGTCGGTGGACCCCGCCTACCTCGCGGCCCTCCGCGACGGCGGCTTCAACCGTGTCTCCTTCGGCATGCAGAGCGCGCGACAGCACGTACTGAAAGTCCTCGACCGCACCCACACCCCCGGCCGCCCCGAGGCCTGTGTCGCCGAGGCCCGCGCGGCCGGCTTCGACCACGTCAACCTCGACCTGATCTACGGCACCCCGGGCGAGACCGACGACGACTGGCGCGCCTCGCTCGACTCCGCCCTCGGCGCGGGCCCCGACCACATCAGCGCGTACGCCCTGATCGTCGAGGAGGGCACGCAGCTGGCCCGCCGCATCCGCCGGGGCGAGGTCCCGATGACGGACGACGACGTGCACGCCGACCGCTATCTGATCGCCGACGAGGTGATGTCGGCGGCGGGCTTCGACTGGTACGAGGTCTCGAACTGGGCGACGTCGCATTCCGGCCGTTGTCTCCACAACGAGCTGTACTGGCGCGGCGCCGACTGGTGGGGCGCGGGTCCCGGGGCCCACTCGCACGTGGGCGGCGTCCGCTGGTGGAACGTCAAGCATCCCGGCGCCTACGCGGCGGCTCTCGCCTCCGGCCGCTCCCCGGGCGCGGGCCGCGAGATCCTCACCGAGGAGGACCGCCGCGTGGAGCGCATCCTCCTGGAACTGCGCCTCCGCGAGGGCGCCCCCCTGACCCTCCTCCACGAGGAGGGCCTCAAGGCCTCCCGCCGGGCCCTCACGGACGGCCTCCTGCAACAGCGGCCCTACGACGAGGGCCGCGCCGTGCTCACCCTGCGGGGAAGGCTGCTGGCGGACGCGGTGGTCCGGGACCTGGTGGACTGACCGGCCCGCCGGGACGGCAGCCGCCGGCATCTGTCGGCGCCCGTCAGCACCCGTCAGCACCTGTCAGTGCACGTCAGCACCTGTCAGTCGGCCTCGGGTGCCGTGACGAAATCGATCAACTCCTCGACCCGTCCCAGCAGTTCCGGCTCCAGGTCCTTGTACGACCCCACCTTGGCCAGAATCGCCTGCCACACCGCACCGGTGTTTTCCGGCCAACCCAGTGCCCGGCAGACGCCCGTCTTCCAGTCCTGGCCGTGCGGGACGCGGGGCCAGGCGGCGATGCCCACGGAGGACGGCTTCACCGCCTCCCAGATGTCGATGTACGGGTGGCCCACGACCAGCGCGTGCTCGCTCGTCACCGACTGGGCGATGCGCCACTCCTTGGTGCCCGGCACCAGGTGGTCCACCAGGATGCCCAGCCGCGCGTCCGGGCCGGGGGCGAACTCGGCCACGATCGACGGGAGGTCGTCGACGCCCTCCAGGTACTCGACTACCACGCCCTCGATGCGCAGGTCGTCGCCCCACACCCGCTCGACGAGTTCCGCGTCGTGCCGGCCCTCCACGTAGATCCGGCCGGCGCGGGCCACACGCGCGCGTGCACCCGGGACGGCGACCGAACCGGAAGCCGTACGGGTGGTCCGCGGCGGACTCGACACGGGCCTGACCAGGGTGACGACACGGCCCTCCAGGAGGAAGCCGCGCGGTTCCATCGGGAACACCCGGTGCTTGCCGAAGCGGTCCTCCAGGGTGACGGTGCCGGCCTCGCAGCGGATCACCGCGCCGCAGAAACCGGTGCCCGGCTCCTCGACCACCAGGCCCGCCTCCGCGGGGACCTCGGGGACCGGCTTGGGCTTCTTCCACGGCGGGGTCAGATCGGCGGAGTACTGGCGCATTCGGATGACGATAGGAGAACCGGGCCGACGGCCGTCACGACACGCCGAAACGTGCGGCCAACGCGTCCCGTTGGGCCCGCACGAACCCCGCGTCCACCAGCGCTCCGTGACCGGGCACGTACACCGCGTCCTCCCCGCCCAGAGAGAGGAGACGATCGAGCGCCGCAGGCCAGAGGGCGGGCGCGGCGTCCGGGCCCGCCTGGGGTTCGCCGGACTCCTCGACCAGATCGCCGCAGAACACGACCGGCGGGGAGCCGGGGACGAGGACCGCGAGGTCGTGGGCCGTGTGCCCGGGGCCGACGTTCACGAGCAGCGCCTCCCGGCCGGCGCCCAGGGGAAGCGCCAGCTCGCCGGAGACGGGGACCAGGGGGCCCGGACCTGCCAGTGCGGCCACCGCCTCGTCGGCCACACGCGTGTGCAGCCCGTTCCCGACGGCGTCCGCGCGCAGCGCCTCCCGGCCGTCCGCCAGCACCCGCTCCGCGCCCGCCGCGCCGAACACCTCCGCGCCCGTGAACGCCGCCGCCCCGAAGACATGGTCGAAATGCGGGTGGGTGAGCGCGAGATGGGTCACAGCGCGACCGGCGAGCGCCCGCGCCTCCGTACGCAACCGCGCGCCCTCCACGAGGCCCGACCCCGCGTCGACCATCAGCGCCGCGTCGCCGCCGATCACCAGCCCGACCGTGCAGTCCCAGCCAGGCAGCCGGCACCGGCCGACCCCGGCCGCGATCCGCTCCCATCCCAGCTCTTCCCAAGTCACCGTCACACGGCGACGCTAACGGTGCGGGCACTCACCGCGTGACATCGCAGGACCGGCCTTGCCCGAGGTGTGCCCCACGGCCGTACACTGGCCGGGGAAGGCTGGCACTCACGCGCACAGAGTGCCAGGAAAGGGCGGGCTCGCGACAAGCGGCGACAAAGGCGACCAGAACTGGGAGGTGTGCGCGGATGCTCAGCGAACGCAGGCTTCAGGTGCTGCGCGCCATCGTCCAGGACTACGTGGGCACCGAGGAGCCGGTCGGTTCCAAGGCGCTCACCGAGCGGCACAGCCTCGGCGTCTCCCCGGCGACCGTGCGCAACGACATGGCCGCCCTGGAGGACGAGGGTTTCATCGCCCAGCCGCACACGAGTGCCGGGCGCATCCCCACCGACAAGGGCTACCGGCTCTTCGTCGACAAGCTCGCCGGCGTCAAGCCGATGACCGGCCCCGAGCGCAAGGCGATCCAGAACTTCCTCGACGGCGCCGTGGACCTCGACGACGTCGTGGGCCGTACGGTCCGGCTGCTCGCGCAGCTGACCCGCCAGGTCGCCGTCGTGCAGTACCCCTCGCTGACCCGCTCGACCGTCCGGCACGTGGAGCTGCTGTCGCTGGCTCCCGCGCGCGTGATGCTCGTGCTGATCACCGACACCGGCCGGGTCGAGCAGCGCATGGTCGACTGCCCGGCGCCGTTCGGCGAGGCCTCCCTCGCCGATCTGCGGGCCCGGCTCAACAGCCGGATCGCTGGGCGCCGCTTCGCGGACGTGCCGCTGCTCGTGCAGGATCTGCCGGAGGCCTTCGAGGCCGAGGAGCGCGGCACGGTGGCGACGGTGCTCTCCACCCTCCTGGAGACTCTCGTCGAGGAGACCGAGGAGCGGCTGATGATCGGCGGCACCGCCAATCTCACCCGCTTCGGACATGACTTTCCCCTCACCATCCGCCCCATCCTGGAAGCCCTCGAGGAGCAGGTCGTCCTCCTCAAGTTGCTTGGTGAGGCGGGGGATTCGGGCATGACCGTACGGATCGGTCATGAGAACGCCTACGAGGGACTCAACTCCACGTCGGTGGTGTCGGTCGGCTACGGTTCGGGCGGCGAGGCAGTCGCCAAGCTAGGCGTGGTCGGACCGACCCGCATGGATTACCCGGGAACGATGGGAGCGGTACGCGCAGTGGCACGGTACGTCGGACAGATCCTGGCGGAGTCCTAAGTGGCCACGGACTACTACGCCGTTCTCGGCGTGCGTCGCGACGCGTCGCAGGATGAGATCAAGAAGGCCTTCCGCCGGCTCGCGCGCGAGCTGCACCCGGACGTGAATCCGGACCCGAAGACCCAGGAGCGGTTCAAGGAGATCAACGCCGCTTACGAGGTGCTCTCGGACCCGCAGAAGAAGCAGGTCTACGACCTCGGCGGCGACCCCCTCTCGCAGGCGGGCGGCGGCGGGGCCGGCGGCTTCGGCGCGGGCGGCTTCGGGAACTTCTCGGACATCATGGACGCGTTCTTCGGCACGGCGTCGCAGCGCGGACCGCGCTCGCGCACCCGCCGCGGCCAGGACGCGATGATCCGGCTGGAGATCGAGCTCGACGAGGCCGCCTTCGGCACCACGAAGGACATCCAGGTCGACACGGCCGTCGTCTGCAACACCTGCAACGGCGAGGGCGCGGCCCCCGGCACCTCCGCGCAGACCTGTGACATGTGTCGCGGTCGCGGTGAGGTCTCGCAGGTGACCCGGTCCTTCCTGGGCCAGGTCATGACGTCCCGCCCCTGCCCCCAGTGCCAGGGCTTCGGCACGGTCGTGCCGACGCCGTGCCCGGAGTGCGCCGGTGACGGCCGCGTCCGTTCGCGGCGCACGCTCACGGTCAAGATCCCGGCGGGCGTGGACAACGGCACGCGGATCCAGCTCGCGGGCGAGGGCGAGGTCGGCCCCGGCGGCGGCCCCGCGGGCGACCTGTACGTGGAGATCCACGAACTGCCGCACGCGATGTTCCAGCGCCGCGGCGACGACCTGCACTGCACGGTGACGCTTCCGATGACGGCGGCGGCCCTGGGCACGAAGGTGCCGCTGGAGACGCTCGACGGCCTGGAGGAGGTCGACATCCGTCCGGGCACCCAGTCCGGCCAGTCGATCCCGCTGCACGGCCGGGGCATCACCCACCTGCGCGGCGGCGGCCGGGGCGACCTCATCGTCCATGTCGAGGTCACCACCCCCACCAAGCTGGACGTCGAGCAGGAGCGCCTGCTGCGCGAACTGGCGAAGCTGCGCGGTGAGGAGCGGCCCATGGGCACGTTCCAGCCGGGTCAGCAGGGCCTGTTCTCGCGCCTCAAGGACGCTTTCAACGGTCGCTGAGCGGGCCCGGGGGCAGCCGCCCCCGGACCCGGCCACCGGCCGCTCTTCGGGGTCCGGGCGGGCCCTCTGCACTGGCATGTGCCGGTGCCAAGGTCGGATTCGGACTTGTTCGGAGGACGTGACAACATGCCGTCATGTCCTCCGCACTGACCGATCTCTTCCCTCATCCGATCGTGCAGGCCCCGATGGCGGGCGGTGTCTCCGTCCCGCGCCTCGCGGCCGCCGTGTCCGAGGCCGGCGGGCTGGGATTCCTCGCCGCCGGGTACAAAACGGCCGACGGCATGTACCAGGAGATCAAGCAGCTGCGGAGCCTGACGTCCCGCCCGTTCGGCGTGAACCTCTTCATGCCGCAGCCGGAGTACGCGGACAGGGCCGCCGTCGACGTCTACGCCCACCAGCTCGCCGGCGAGGCCACCTGGTACGACACGGAGCTGGGCGACCCGGACAGCGGCCGTGAGGACGGCTACGACGCCAAGCTGTCCGTGCTGCTCGACAACCCGGTGCCGGTGGCCTCCTTCCACTTCGGCGTCCCGGCGCCCGAGGTGCTGGACTCGCTGCGCCGGGCCGGCACGTTCACCCTCGTCGCCGCCACCACCGTCGAGGAGGCCCTCGCCGTGGAGCGCGCCGGCGCCGACGCGGTGATCGCGCAGGGCGTCGAGGCCGGCGGCCACCAGGGCACCCACCGCGACCTCCCGGAGAACGACGGCGCCGGCATCGGCCTGCTCTCCCTCGTCGCCCAGATCCGCGAGAGCGTGAGCCTGCCGATCGTCGCCGCGGGCGGGCTGATGCGCGGCAGCCAGATCGCGGCCGTCCTCGCGGCGGGCGCGAGCGCGGCCCAGCTCGGCACGGCGTTCCTCGCCACCGCCGAGTCCGGCGCGAACGTCCTGCACAAGCAGGCGCTCACCAACCCCCTGTTCACCCGCACCGAGTTGACCCGCGCCTTCTCCGGCCGCCCGGCCCGCGGCCTGGTCAACCGCTTCCTGCGCGAGCACGGCCCCTACGCCCCCGCCGCGTACCCCGAGATCCACCATCTGACGTCCCCGCTCCGCAAGAAGGCCGCCGCGTCCGGCGACCCACAGGGCATGGCGTTGTGGGCGGGCCAGGGCCACCGCATGGCCCGCGAGCTGCCCGCGGGCCGGCTGGTCGAGGTCCTGGTCGCCGAACTGGCCTCCGCCCGGACCGCGTTGTCCGCCGGGGGAGACCTCCGATGACGGCGCCGGTGTTCGTGGTCGAGTCCCTGGACGGTGCGACCGCGGGCTCCGTCACCGAGGTGACCGGCCCCGAGGGACGGCACGCGGTCTCCGTACGGCGGCTGCAGCCCGGCGAGGACGTCGTACTCACGGACGGACAGGGCCGGGGCGCCTCCGGCGTGGTCCTCGGGGCCGAGGGCAAGGACCGTCTGGTCGTCGAACTCCGCGCCTTTCCCGTCGAGCCGGAGCCCGCGCCCCGCATCACCGTCGTCCAGGCCCTCCCGAAGGGCGACCGGGGCGAGCTGGCGGTGGAGACGATGACCGAGACCGGCGTCGACGCGATCGTCCCGTGGGCCGCCTCCCGGTGCGTCACGCAGTGGAGGGGCGAGCGGGGTCTGAAGGCTCTCGCGAAGTGGCGGGCCACCGCGCGCGAGGCCGGCAAGCAGTCCCGCCGGCTGCGCTTCCCGGAGGTCGCGGACGCGGCAACGGGCAAACAGGTTGCGGCACTTCTGGCCAAAGCCGACTTCGCCGCGGTCCTGCACGAGGACCGCGACTACGGCAGCGAGCCGCTGGCCACCGCCGAACTCCCCGCCGAGGGCGAGATCGTGCTGGTCGTGGGCCCCGAAGGAGGCGTCTCCCCCGAGGAGTTGGCGCTCTTCGAGGAGGCGGGCGCGAAGGCCTACCGCCTCGGGCGTAGCGTGCTGCGTACATCGACGGCCGGGACCGCGGCGACCGCCCTGCTCCTCGGCCGTACCGGACGCTGGTCCTGAACCAGGGGGGATCGCCGTGGAACTCGCCCAAGTACGGCTGCTCGTCACCGACTTCGCCGCCTGCTACCGCTTCTACGCCGACGTCCTCGGCCTGAAGCCCCAGTCGGGGGCGGCCGAGGGGCCGTACGAGAAGTTCAGTCCCGCGATCGGGTCCGCCGGGATCGCGCTCCAGGACCGGTCGATGATGGCTCACGTCCTGCCGGAACTGGGCGACCCGGCGACCGGGCACCGTTCGCTCGCGGTGCTGCGGGTGGACGACCTGGACGGGTACTGCGCGCAGATCACCGCCCGCGGCGCCGAACTGCTGCACGGGCCGGCGCCGATGACGGACCGGATGCGGGTCGCCCATCTCAGGGACCCCGAGGGCAATGTGGTGGAGCTTCAGGAGTGGCTGCTGCTCCGCGGCTGAGGAGGTGCGCCGGGAGCCGCGCCCCCGGCGCACGCGTGGCCGTATGCGCTCTTCCGTGTGCGCCCCGACGGTGGCAGGCTGCCGTGCATGCGGGTGTCGGGAGGGAACTGGAGTCGGCCGCGCGGGCGGCGGGTGGCCGCTGTGGCGGGGCTCGCGGTGGTGACCGTGGGCGGGGCCGTCGCGTGCCAGCCCGGTGATCTCAGCGCGGCGACCGTCGCGTACACGACCGACAAGACGGCGACCGCGGAGCTGAAGCACGACCACGTGAGCGTGCGCTACCTGACCTGCACGGGCAACTACGGCAGCGGCAACAAGGCCTACACGCCCGGGAAGACGCCCTCGCCGACCGAGACCACGGTCGTCAGCGTCGACTGCCAGGGACAGACCAATGACAACCGGGACATCACCGTCACCGGCAAGGTCACCCGGGCCGTCGACGGCGCCTGTGTACGCGGCGACCTGGTCGCCAAGGTCGCGGACAAGCAGGTGTTCCACGTGACCGGGCTCGGCGACTGCAACGCGGCCACGCCGTCGTCCGTGGGCAACCCGAATCCGACGCTGACCTACGGCCCCGGACCGACCGTCACGGTCACCAGGACGATCTGGTGCAAGGGCGATCCGACCTGCTGGCCCGTCGAAGGCAAGTGATCCAAAGGACTGTCGGCGGATACCGTCGGTGCATAACCTGATCAGGTGACTCAGCCCTCAGCGTCCGCAGCCCCGGCCTATCTCCGCTTCCCCCACCTGCACGGCGACCTGGTCGCCTTCACCGCCGAGGACGACGTGTGGCTGGCGTCCCTCGACGGCGGCGGCCGGGCCTGGCGGGTCAGCGCGGAGAACGTGCCGGTGACCCACCCCCGCATCTCGCCCGACGGCACCACCGTCGCCTGGACCTCCACCCGCGACGGCGCCCCCGAGGTGCACATCGCCCCGGTCGACGGCGGACCCGCCAGGCGCCTGACGTACTGGGGCAGTTCACGCACCCAGGTGCGCGGCTGGACCGCCGACGGCGAGGTCCTGGTGACCACCACCCACGGACAGGCCAACCTCCGCCGCAGCTGGGCCCGTTCGGTCCCCCTCGACGGCGGACCGGCGACGACCCTCCCGTACGGCTGGGTCGGTGACGTGGCCCGCGGCGAGCGGGCCACGGTCCTGCTCTCCGCGCCGATGGGCCGCGAGGCGGCCTGGTGGAAGCGCTACCGGGGCGGCACCGCGGGCAAGCTGTGGATCGACCGCGAGGGCGACGGCGAGTTCACGCGCCTGCACGAGGATCTGGACGGCAACATCGAGTACCCGGTGTGGACGGGGGAGCGGATCGCGTTCCTCTCCGACCACGAGGGCACCGGCGCGCTCTACTCCTCCCTCGCCGACGGCTCCGACCTGCGCCGCCACACCCCCGTCGAGGGAGCGTTCTACGCCCGGCACGCGGCAGGCGACGGCACCCGGATCGTCTACTCCTCCGCCGGTGAACTCTGGCTCCTGGACGACCTGGACGGCGCCGAACCGCGCCGCCTCGACATCCGCCTCGGCGGCCAGCGCACCGACCAGCAGCCCTACCCGGTGGCCGCCGCCCGCTGGTTCGGCTCCGCGTCCCCCGACCACACCGCGCGCGGCAGCGCGGTCGCCGTACGCGGCGCCGTCCACTGGGTCACCCACCGCTCGGGCCCCGCCCGCGCGCTCAGCGCCACCCCCGGCGTCCGCGCCCGGCTGCCCCGCACCTTCCGCACGGACGGGGAGGAATGGGTGGTGTGGGTGACGGACGCGGAGGGCGACGACGCCCTCGAGTTCGCCCCCGCCACCGGTCTCGCCCCCGGCGCCACCCCGCGCAGACTCGCCGCGGGCCGGCTCGGCCGGGTCCTCGCCCTCACCGTGGCCCCCGACGGCAGCCGGGTCGCCGTGGCGTCGCACGACGGCCGCGTCCTCCTCATCGAGCGCGAGACCGGCGAGGTCCGCGAGGTCGACCGCAGCGAGGACGGCGACGCCTCGGGCCTCGCCTTCTCCCCGGACTCGGCCTGGCTCGCCTGGTCGCACCCCGGCCCGCAACCCCTGCGCCAGCTCAAGCTGGCCAACACCACGGACCTGTCGGTCACCGAGGCCACCCCCCTCCGCTTCCAGGACTACGCCCCCGCCTTCACCCTCGACGGCAAGCACCTGGTCTTCCTCTCCACCCGCTCCTTCGACCCGGTCTACGACGAGCACGTCTTCGACCTGGCCTTCGTGGTCGGCGACCGCCCGCACCTGATCACCCTCGCCGCGACGACCCCGTCCCCCTTCGGACCGCAGCGCCACGGCCGCCCCTTCGAGGCCCCCGACAAGGACGAGACCCCCGACAGCGAGGGCCGCCCCACCACCCGGATCGACCTCGAAGGCCTCGCCGACCGGATCGTCGCCTTCCCGGTCGAGGCCGGCCGCTACTCCAACCTGCGCGCCGCCAAGGACGGCGTCCTGTGGCTGCGCCACCCGGTCCTCGGCGTCCTCGGCGCCAGCCGCGCGACCCCCGAGGACCCGGACCCCAAGACGGAGCTGGAGCGCTACGACCTCGCCCAGCAGCGCGTCGAGCACCTCGCGGGGGACGCCGACCACTTCGAGGTCAGCGGCGACGGCAAACGCGTCCTGCTGTGGACGGACCACAAACTCCGGGTCGTGCCGAGCGACCGCCGCGCCTCCGGCTCGGACGACGACGACAGCGACACGAACATCAACGTCGACCTGTCCCGCGTCCGCCAGACCGTCGACCCGGCCGCCGAGTGGCGCCAGATGTACGACGAGACCGGCCGGATCATGCGCGACAACTTCTGGCGCGAGGACATGAGCGGCGTCGACTGGGACGCGGTCCTCGACCGCTACCGCCCGATCCTCGACCGCGTGGCCACCCACGACGACCTGGTGGACCTCCTCTGGGAGGTGCACGGCGAACTCGGCACCTCGCACGCCTACGTCACCCCGCGCGGCGGCCACGGCCACGGCGAACGCCAGGGACTCCTGGGAGCCGACATCTCCTGTCACGAGGACGGCAGTTGGCGCATCGACCGGATCCTCCCCTCGGAGACCTCCGACCCGCACGCCCGCGCCCCGCTGGCCGCCCCCGGCGTGGCGGTCCGCACGGGGGACGCGATCCTCGCGGTGGCGGGCCGGCCCGTGGACCCGGTGACCGGCCCGGCCCCTCTCCTCGTCGGCACGGCGGGCAAACCGGTCGAGCTGACGATCTCCCCGGCGGGCGGCGGCGACCCACGCCACGCGATCGTCGTGCCCCTCGCCGACGAGGAACCCCTCTACTACCACGCGTGGGTCGCCGACCGCCGCGCCTACGTCCACGAGAAGTCCGGCGGCCGTCTCGGCTATCTGCACGTCCCCGACATGCAGGCCCCCGGCTGGGCCCAGATCCACCGCGACCTGCGCGTCGAGGTGGCCCGGGAGGGCCTGGTGGTCGACGTCCGCGAGAACCGCGGCGGCCACACCTCCCAGCTGGTCGTCGAGAAGCTCGCCCGCCGCATCGTCGGCTGGGATCTGCCCCGTGGCATGCGCCCCTACAGCTACCCCGAGGACGCCCCCCGGGGCCCGGTGGTGGCCGTGGCGAACGAGTTCTCCGGCTCGGACGGCGACATCGTCAACGCGGCGATCAAGGCCCTGGGCATCGGCCCGGTCGTCGGCACCCGCACCTGGGGCGGTGTCATCGGCATCGACAGCAGATACCGCCTGGTCGACGGCACCTTGATCACCCAGCCCAAGTACGCGTTCTGGCTGGAGGGTTACGGCTGGGGCGTGGAGAACCACGGCGTCGACCCGGACGTGGAGGTGGTGCAGCGCCCCCAGGACCACGCGGCGGGCCGGGACACGCAACTGGACGAGGCGATCCGCCTGGCACTGGAGTCGCTGGAGACGGCGCCCGCGAAGACCCCGCCGGCCCTGCCCAGCTGAAGAGGCGCGGGGCCGTGTCGACATGCGGCTCCGCCGCGTGGGCACGACCAGCCACGACGGCGCGGCACGCAACGACGATACGATGCCGACCACAACTCGCCGCTCGACCCCCGGAGAGGAACGCACATGTCAGGGGACCCGCAGGACGACTGCCTGTTCTGCAAGATCGTCGCCGGCCACATCCCGGCGACGATCATCCGAGAGACACCCACCACCGTCGCGTTCCGGGACATCAACCCCCAGGCCCCGACCCATGTCCTGGTGATCCCGAGGGTCCACTACCCCGACGCCGCCTCCCTCGCCGCCGCCGAACCGGCGGTCGCCGCGGACGTGCTCCGCGAGGCGGGCGAGGTCGCGGCCGACGAGAAGCTCGACAGCTACCGCGTCATCTTCAACACCGGCAGCGGCGCGGGCCAGACCGTGTTCCACGCCCACGCCCACGTCATGGGCGGCCGCGGCATGCAGTGGCCGCCCGGATAACCCACCGTGTCCGTACGTGAACTGGTGATCCTGGGCACCGCGAGCCAGGTCCCCACCCGCCACCGCAACCACAACGGCTACCTCCTGCGCTGGGACGGCGAGGGCATCCTCTTCGACCCCGGAGAGGGCACCCAGCGCCAGATGCTGCGCGCCGGGGTGGCCGCGCACGACCTGAACCGGATCTGCGTCACCCACTTCCACGGCGACCACTCCCTCGGCCTCGCGGGCGTCATCCAGCGCATCAACCTGGACCGCGTCCCGCACCCGGTCACCGCGCACTACCCGAAGTCGGGCCGGCGCTTCTTCGACCGGCTGCGCTACGCGACGGCGTACCGCGAGACGGTGGGCATCACGGAGTCCCCGGTCGCGGAGGACGGCACGATCGCCACCACCCCGGCCTACACCCTGGAGGCCCGCAGGCTCTCCCACCCCGTCGAGTCCTACGGCTACCGCCTCACCGAACCCGACGGCCGCCGCATGCTGCCCGACCGCCTTGCCGCGCACGGCATCAAGGGCCCGGACGTGGGCCGCATCCAGCGCGAGGGGACGGTGGACGGCGTCTCGCTGGACGAGGTCAGCGAGGTGCGCCGGGGCCAGCGTTTCGCGTTCATCATGGACACCCGGCTCTGTGCCGGGGTGCACGTCCTCGCGGAGGGCTGCGACCTCCTGGCGATCGAGTCGACGTTCCTGGACGAGGACGAGCAACTGGCCGCGGACCACGGCCACTTGACCGCGGGGCAGGCGGCGCGGGTGGCACGGGAGGCAGGCGTACGGCACCTGGTCCTCACCCACTTCAGCCAGCGCTACTCCGACCCGGAGGAGTTCGAGCGGCAGGCGCGGGCGGCGGGATTCGAGGGGGAGCTGACCGTGGCGCACGACCTGCTCCGGGTGCCGGTTCCGAAACGGCGGTAAAACACCCGTACGATACTTCGATGCCCATCCCCAAAGCCGAACTGCACCTGCACATCGAAGGCACCCTGGAACCCGAGCTGGCCTTCGCGCTCGCGGCCCGCAACGGCGTCGAGCTGCCGTACGCGGACACCGAGGAACTGCGCGAGGCGTACCTCTTCGACGACCTCCAGACCTTCCTGAACCTCTACTACGAGCTGATGGCCGTCCTGCGCACCGAGCGGGACTTCGAGGACCTCGCCGACGCCTATCTCGCCCGCGCCGCCGCGCAGGGCGTCCGGCACGCGGAGATCTTCTTCGACCCGCAGGCGCACCTCGCGCGGGGCGTGGACATGGGCACGGTCGTGGAGGGCCTGTGGCGGGCCCTGGGCAGCAGCGAGACACGCCACGGCATCTCGACCCGGCTGATCCTGTGCTTCCTGCGCGACGAGTCCGCCGCTTCGGCGATGGCGACCCTGGACGCCGCGAAGCCGTACCTCGACCGGATCACCGGCATCGGCCTCGACTCGGCCGAGGTGGGCCACCCGCCGGTGAAGTTCCGCGAGGTCTACGAGGCCGCCGCCGCGTTGGGTCTCCGACGGGTCGCGCATGCCGGTGAGGAGGGCCCGCCCGCCTACATCGCCGAGGCGCTGGACGTCCTCGGCGTCGAGCGCATCGACCACGGCCTGCGCTGCATGGAGGACCCGGAGCTGGTGGCGAGGCTGGTCCGGGACCGCGTCCCGCTCACCCTCTGCCCCCTCTCGAACGTCCGGCTGCGCGCGGTGGACGTCCTCGCCGAGCACCCGCTCCCGGCGATGCTGGAGGCGGGCCTGCTCTGCACGGTCAACTCCGACGACCCGGCCTACTTCGGCGGGTACGCCGGCGACAACTTCGACGCGGTCCGCTCGGCGCTGGGCCTGACCGAGGAGCGGCTGCGCGAGCTGGCCCGGAACTCCTTCGTCGCCTCCTTCCTGGAGGACGACGAGGAACGCCGGTCCGGCTACCTCGCCGAGGTCGAGGCCTACGTCTTCCAGGCGCCGGGCTTCTAGGCGCCGGGCGCCGCGGCCGACTGCCGGGGTCCCGCCGTGCGGTAGTCGCCCCGTGCCGGGACGGCCGGGGTGTCCAGCGGGATCTCGACGACCGGCTGTTCGGGGGCGCCGATCTGCGGGACCGTGCCGCAGGGCGCGCCGGTCGACGCGGCGACCACGGCGGCCGGGGTGCCCCCGCGCCGCCGGACAGTCCCCGGCACCAGCAGCCGCCCGCCGGTGTGGAGGGCGACTCCGGTCATCGGGACGGCGATCACGACCAGACCCACCGCGAGGATCGCGCCCATCGCCGGGAACCCGGCCCGCGCCGACAGCACGCTGCCCGCGAGGGGTCCCGCCGCCGTGCCGAGGGACGAGGCCGAGCCGACGAGGACGGCCCAGCGCCCGCGCGGATCGAGGGAGGCGGCGAGGCCGAGGACGTAGGACAGGACGATCGGGTAGAGGGTGTTCCAGGCGATCTCGCCGGTCGCGAACGTCCGCAGGTCCTGCGCGGACGCGCTGAGCGCGATGCAGCCCGCGATGAGCGCCGTGCCCGCGCCGATCGGCACCGCGCGCCCGAGCCGGGAGCCGAGCGCGCCCGCGCCGATCACGCCGACCAGGCCGGTGCCGAGCGCGATGGCGAAGACCGCGCCGACGGTGACCTCGGAGAGGTGCGCCTGGTGGATGCCGATCCGGCCGCTGACGCCCCAGAGCGAGTTCTGGGCCAGCGACCAGCACAGCAGGGTGCCGGCGAGGACGAGTCCGGCGCGGCGGTGGGGGAGTCCGGTGGTCTCCACGCGCGTGTGCCCCGTCGCCGTACGGACCGGGAGGCGGCCGGTCAGGGGCCATACGGCGAGTGCGGTGAGGGCGATCGCGGCGAGCGGCTGTCCGTGGCCGGGGCCGAGGTGCGGGACGGTGAGGTAGACGGCTCCGGCGAGCGCGGACACGCACAACAGGCCGAGCGTGGACGCGCGGTGGGGGTCCCTCCCCCACGCTCGAACACCCTCGCGCGGGGGGACCCCCATGGCGGCGATGCCGGAGGCGGCGACCGTGGTGGCCGTGCCCGAGCCGAACCCGCCGACCACCGCGCCCGCGATGACCGCGGGGACGGCGTGGGTGAGGGCGGCCGAGCCGTACCCCAGCACGGCGAGGACGAGACCGATCCGCGCGAGCGTGCGCGGTCCGACCCGGTCGACCCGCGAGGCGAGCAGGAACCCGGCCGCCGCCGAACTCAGCAGCAGCGCGCTGCCGACGGCACCGGCCTGCGTGGCGGACAGGGGCAGCCCGGAGTCGAGCCTGCCGACGGTGGTGGGGAGGAGATAGGGGGCGAGGTACCCGGCCGTGAAAAGGGCGACGAGGGGCCAGGGCGTGGTGGTGCGGGCGAACACGGGCGTTCCCAGGGCATGCGAAAGAAGCGGCTCAAAAGGGGGAGGGGCGACGACCGTCGACGGACAGGAACGCGCGGGCAATTTGTATCAAGCACGCGGTTCGCCGAAGAAGGGCGGGGGGTGTGATCTGGGGCACGTTGTGTTTGGGGGGACGAACCCGGGGCAGGAGCGCGCCCCAAATCTTTCGACGGCGTTCACTTTTCCGCGGGAGTCCCGGGAGGACGCGCGGGCTAGCGCCAGCGCACGGCTCCCCCGGCCGTGGGCGGCGCCGCCTCGATCTTCGCCCGCACCGCGCGCATCACCGCCACGATCTCCCCCTCGCGCCCCGCCGTCAGCCGCCCCACCGGCACCGAGCAGCTGATCGCGTCCAGCGCGGGACTGTCGTACCGCAGCGCGAACCCGAACCCCACGATCCCGGGCACGGCCTCCTCGCGGTCGATCGAGTAGCCCCGGGCGCGGACGGCCGCGAGATCGGCGGCCAGGGACGCCCGGTCGGTACGGGTGTGGGGCGTGGCCGCCTCGTACGGACCGTCCGGCAGCTCCTCGTCCGGCCGCTCCGCCAGCAACGCCTTCCCCAGGGCGCCGACATGGGCCGGCAGCCGCCGTCCCACCCTGCTGATCGTCCGCAGGTACTCGTGCGACTCCCGCGTCGCCAGGTACGCCACGTCCCACCCGTCCAGCCGCCCCAGGTGGATCGTCTCGCCGAGCGCCTCGGACGCCTCGTCGAGACAGGGCCGTACGGTCCGCACGCGCGGGTCGGAGTCCAGGTAGGTCGTGCCGGTGAGCAGCGCGTGGATGCCGATCCCGTAGAGCGAGCCGGTGATGTCCGTACGGACCCAGCCGCGCGCGATCAGGGTCTGGAGGAGGGCGTACATGGAGCTGCGCGGCACGCCCAGCTCGTCGGCGAGTTCCTGGAGGCGCGCGGGACGGTCGCCGCGCGCGGCGAGCAGTTCGAGCAGCTCGACCGTGCGGGCGGCCGACTTCACCTCGCGGACGCCACCGGGCTCTGACATGCGCCGATGGTAGCGAGAGCGGACCGGGGCGCGACGGCCCCGCCGGTGCTCCGCGGCAGGCCCCATTGACGGCCGCGGTTCGCGTATCTAATCTCTGTTTTCATACGTGGATAACGTCTACATAGGGAGATGGCAGTGAACGCCGACACGGAGACCGTGGTGCGCAGGCTCCGGGACGGGATGGCGGGCGGAGTGCTCTCCTTCCCGCTCACCTCCTTCCACGACGACGGCTCCCTCGACCCCGCCGGCTTCCGCACCCATGTCGCGGCCCAGATCGACACCGCCCCCGGCGCCGTGTTCCCCGCCTGCGGCACCGGCGAGTTCTTCTCACTGGACGAGGACGAGTACCGCACGGTCGTCACCCTCGCCGTCCAGGAGGCGGCCGGCCGCGTCCCCGTCGTCGCCGGAGTCGGCTACGGCTGGGCCCAGGCCGCCCGGTTCGCCCGCATCGCCGAGGAGGCCGGCGCCGACGCCCTCCTCGTCCTGCCGCACTACCTCGTCGCCGCCCCGCAGGACGGCCTGGTCGCCCAGCTGGAGCAGCTCGCCGCCCGCACCCGGCTCCCGCTCATCGCCTACCAGCGCGGCCAAGTCGCCTTCACCGCAAGCTCGTTGAAGCGCATCGCGGCGATCCCCGGCGTCATCGGCCTCAAGGACGGTCACAGCGACCTCGACCGCCTGCAACGCCTCACCCTCGCCGCCCCCGAGGGCTTCCTCTTCTTCAACGGCGCCTCCACCGCCGAGATCCAGGCCCGCGCCTACGCCACCGTCGGCATCCCCGCCTACTCCTCCGCCGTCCACGCCTTCGCCCCCGAGATCGCGAACGCCTTCTTCACCGCCCTGCGCGACGACGACGCCAAGACGGTCGAGCGACTGCTGCGCGACTTCTACATCCCGCTCGTCGAACTCCGCGACCGCGTACCGGGATACGCCGTCTCCCTGGTCAAGGCGGCGGCCCGGCTGCGCGGACGCCCGGTGGGCCCCGTGCGCGCCCCGCTCACCGACCCCTCGGCCGCCGACCTGGCCGACCTCACCGTCCTGCTCGCCACCGGACTCGACCTCGTAGGAGCCGCGCTGTGAACCTCACCATCGCCGACGTCCGACTCACCCCGATCCTGGTCGCCGACCCGCCCCTGCTGAACACCCAGGGCGTCCACCAGCCCTTCACCCCGCGCCTGATCGTCGAGATCGAGACCGCCGACGGCGTCACCGGCCTCGGCGAGACCTACGGCGACACCAAGTACCTGGAGCTGGCCCGGCCCTTCGCCGAAAAGCTGATTGGCCGTCAGGTCAGCGACCTGAACGGCCTGTTCACGGTCGCCGACGAACTGGCCGTCGACAGCTCGCGGGTCCTCGGACAGGTCGACGTCGGCGGGCTCCGCGGAGTCCAGACCGCCGACAAGCTGCGCCTGTCCGTCGTCTCCGGCTTCGAGGTCGCCTGCCTCGACGCCCTCGGCAAGGCGCTCGGACTGCCCGTGCACGCCCTGCTCGGCGGCAAGGTGCGGGATGCCGTCGAGTACAGCGCGTACCTGTTCTACAAGTGGGCCGAACACCCCGAGGGCGTGCCGAGCGAACAGGACGACTGGGGCGCGGCGGTCGACCCGGCCGGAGTCGTCGAGCAGGCACGCCTGTTCAAGGAGCGGTACGGCTTCACCTCCTTCAAGCTCAAGGGCGGTGTCTTCCCGCCGGACGAGGAGATCGCCGCCGTACGGGCGCTGGCGCAGGCCTTCCCCGGCCACCCCCTGCGCCTCGACCCCAACGGCGCCTGGTCCGTGGAGACTTCACTGAAGGTCGCGAAGGAACTCGGCGACGTCCTCGAGTACCTGGAGGACCCGGCGCTCGGCACCCCGGCGATGGCCGAGGTGTCCGCCGGAACCGAGGTGCCGCTGGCCACCAACATGTGCGTGACGACGTTCGCCGAGATCGAGGAGGCCTTCACGAAGGACGCCGTACAGGTGGTGCTCTCCGACCACCACTACTGGGGCGGACTGCGCAACACCCAGCAACTGGCCGCCATCTGCCGCACGTTCGGCGTCGGCATCTCCATGCACTCCAACACCCACCTGGGCATCAGCCTCGCCGCGATGACCCATGTCGCCTCGACCGTCCCCAACCTCCACCACGCCTGCGACTCCCACTACCCCTGGCAGTCGGAGGACGTCCTCACCGAACGCCTCACCTTCACCGACGCCAAGGTCGCCGTCTCCGACGCGCCCGGCCTCGGCGTCGAACTCGACCGCGCCAAGCTGGAGTTCCTGCACCGGCGCTGGCTCGACGACGACGGCACGCTGCGCGAGCGCGACGACGCGGCGGCCATGCGGATCACCGACCCGGAGTGGGTCACGCCGTCGATGCCCCGCTGGTAGGGGCGCGCGACGACGCCGGGCGCGGCCGGATCCGGACGCGCCCCCGCCGGCCCCGCGCACGGACCGGCACCGGGCACGGCCGCCGCCGTGGCGCCCGGACCTGCGGCAGGCCGGAACGGATGCGACGGGAGGTCCCGGAGCGGGAGTCGGCGGCACGGGTCCGCGGTGGTGCACACTGGCCTGATCCGTATCACGTCAGGGAGCGCACCGTGACCGCGTCCAACGCGTCCACCTCCGGCAGTGCCGGGCCGTCCTGCCGGGCCACCGAGGTCGACCCCCTGGCCGGGCTGCGCGCGGCGGGCGATCCGCCCTGGGACGTGTACCTCACCGGCACCGTCTTCCTCGACATCATCTTCACCGGCCTCGAATCCGCGCCGGTGCGCGGCACCGAGTCCTGGGCGCGGGGGATGGGATCGAGCCCCGGCGGGGTGGCCAACATGGCGACCGCGCTGGCCCGGCTCGGCCTGCGCACCTCCCTCGCCGCGGCCTTCGGCGACGACCACTACGGCGAGTACTGCTGGGACGCGCTCGCGCAGGGCGAGGGCATCGACCTCTCCGCCTCCCGCACCGTGTCCGGCTGGCACTCACCGGTCACCGTGTCGATGGCGTACGAGGGGGAACGCACGATGGTCTCGCACGGCCACGAGCCGCCCCCCGAGGCCGTGTTCGGGCAGGGCGGCGCACCCGACCGCCCGCCGCGCGCGCGTGCCGCCGTCGCCTCCCTCACCCCCGGCAAGCAGGCCCCCTGGGTCGCGCAGGCCGCGAGCGAGGGCACCCGGATCTTCGCCGACGTCGGCTGGGACGACACCGGCGCCTGGGACCTCGCCGGGCTCCCCGACCTCGCGCACTGCGAGGCGTTCCTGCCGAACGCCGAGGAGGCCATGCGCTACACCGGCGCCGACTGCCCCCGCGCCGCCGCCCACGCGCTCACCGACCACGTGCCGCTCGCCGTCGTCACCCTCGGCGCGGACGGCGCGTACGCCGTGGACCGTCGTACGGGGGAGTCCGCCGAGGTCCCGGCGATCGCCGTGGAGGCCCTCGACCCCACCGGCGCGGGTGACGTCTTCGTCGCAGGCTTCGTCACCGGCACCCTGGCCGGCTGGCCGCTCGCCGACCGTCTGGCCTTCGCCGGTCTCACCGCCGCCCTCTCCGTCCAGGAGTTCGGCGGCTCCCTCTCCGCACCGGGCTGGTCCGAGATCGGCGCGTGGTGGCGCAAGGTCCACTCCGTCGCGGGCCAGGACCCGACGGCCCTGGACCGGTACGCGTTCCTGGCCGGACTGGTCCCGGAGGAGGAGCCGGGCGGCGACAGCCCGTGGCCGCTGCGCCGGGCGGTGCCGACGATCGGCTTCGGCAGGTCCACGTGAGGGACGGCGAGCCGTGCGCCGCGCGTCCGCTGCGCGGCCCGTCCGGGTGAACGTTCCTGCGCAGCCGCCGCAGGGCTCTCCTCAGCGGGCCTGCGCCCGCTCCACCACACCGCCGACCACGTCCCGCACGGCCTCGAAGACCGCCTCGGGCAACGTGCCCAGCGGAGTCAGCGCCAGGGCGCGGAGGATCCGGCCGGTGTCCGGGTCGTACGGGACGGTCTCGCTGGTCACGTCGTATCCGTCGCGCACCGCCACCCGCAGGACCCGGCCCGTGTCCGAGCCCGCCGCCGCGCCCACGGCCACCGCGACCACGAAGGGGACCTCGCCCCGCAGCTGATCCGTCAGCTTGCGGTAGCCGGTGGCCACCGGCTCGGGCCAGCGCAGGCTCAGCAGCAGGGGCTTCTTCGCGAGCAGTTCCGCGAGGTCGGTCTCGACGGGGCCGTCCTGCTCCAGGACCAGCGCGCGGGCGTCCAGGACCAGCGCGGCGGGCAGCAGACAGCGCAGCGTGCTGCCCACTATGTTCCCGCCGACCGTCGCGGTCCTGCGCACCGCACCGGTGCCCACCCCGCGCGCGGCCTGCCGCAGCACCTCCGGCACCCGCTCGTCGATCTCGTGCAGCAGTACGGCCGAGCCCAGCGTCCCGTCCCCGATCACCCTGGCCTCGGGCACCTCGCGCAGGGACACCGCCCGCTCCGGGAAACCGTCCCGTTGCCAGCCCGCCCAGACCAGGGTCGCCCCGCCGACGGGAACCGCCCCCTCGGCCAGGCACGACTGTGCTTCGGACACGGACCTGGGCAGACGCACGAGCACAGCGACCGACCTGCTTTCCCTGCAAGGCTCACCTGACGGACACAGGGCATTGTCCTGACAAGCGAGGGGGCGCAAACAGGGCTCACGGCGTCATCCCGCGCGCCTCCTCTGCGCCCGCCCCGCGACCGGACCGCGCCCGGACTGGGCACCATCACCCCGCGCGACTCCCGCGTCCCACCGGCCACCCGGATTTCGTGGCCCGACGGTCACCGAAAAGCCCTACGGCGTTGTCAGTGGCCCGGCGTACCCTTGAAACCACCAGGCCGCCCTTGTGGCGGGCGAGTCGATCCAGGAGGACGAGCAAGGCCACAGAGCCGGCCCATGACTCAGACACCCACAGCTCACACCCCCGCGCGGGAGCAGGCGAGAGCACAGTTCACGGTCCCCGCCCAGCACCCGATGGTCACCGTCCTGGGATCAGGGGACGCCCTCCTGCGCGTGATCGAAAGGGCCTTCCCGGCGGCCGACATCCACGTCCGGGGCAATGAGATCAGCGCGGCCGGCGACGCCCGTGAAGTCGCCCTCGTCCAGCGCCTGTTCGACGAGATGATGCTGGTGCTCCGCACCGGGCAGCCGATGACGGAGGACGCAGTGGAACGCTCGATCGCCATGCTCAGGGCGAGCGAGAACGGGGATGGCCCTGAGGAGACACCGGCCGAGGTGCTCACCCAGAACATCCTGTCCTCGCGAGGCCGCACGATCCGCCCCAAGACCCTCAACCAGAAGCGGTACGTCGACGCGATCGACAAGCACACCATCGTCTTCGGCATCGGTCCCGCGGGCACCGGCAAGACCTACCTCGCCATGGCCAAGGCCGTCCAGGCCCTCCAGGCCAAGCAGGTCAACCGCATCATCCTCACCCGCCCGGCGGTGGAGGCGGGCGAGCGCCTCGGCTTCCTCCCCGGCACCCTCTACGAAAAGATCGACCCGTACCTGCGCCCCCTGTACGACGCCCTCCACGACATGCTCGACCCGGAGTCCATCCCCAAGCTGATGGCCGCGGGCACGATCGAGGTGGCGCCGCTGGCGTACATGCGCGGAAGAGCGCAGCCGATCTTCACCAACGTCCTCACGCCGGACGGCTGGCGCCCCATCGGAGACCTTGAGGTCGGCGACCTGGTCGTCGGCTCGAACGGTGAGCCGACCCCGGTCCTCGGCGTGTATCCGCAGGGCGAGAAGGACATCTACCGCGTCACGGCCCAGGACGGTTCCTGGACCCTGTGCTGCGGCGAGCACCTGTGGACGGTCCGCACGGCCTCGGACAAGCGGCGCGACAAGCCGTGGCGGGTCCTGGAGACCCAGGAGATGATCGGCAACCTGCGGGCGGCGCATGCTCGCAGGTACGAGTTGCCGATGCTCACCGCGCCGGTGTCCTTCCCCGAGCGGGATGTACCCATGGACCCGTACGCGCTGGGGCTGCTGCTGGGGGACGGATGCCTCACGGGCTCCACGACCCCGTCCTTCTCGACGGAGGACCGGGAGCTGGCCGAGGCACTCGAAAGCGCGCTGCCCGGTGTCGCCGTGCGACACCGGAGCGGACCCGACTACGTCCTCAATCGGATCAAGGCCCCCGGGGACGTGGTCACCCTGGAGAACCCCGTCACACGGGTTCTGCGCGAGCTGGATCTGCTGCGCACTCGCTCGCACACCAAGTTCGTCCCGAACGACTACCTGTACAACACGGCCGACGTACGGCTGGCCGTTCTCCAAGGCCTGCTGGACTCCGATGGTGGACCGGTCACCCAGTCCGACCGCTCGTGCCGAATCCAGTTCTCGACCGCGTCGATCATTCTGCGCGACGACATCATCGCCCTGGTCCAGTCGCTCGGCGGCGTCGCGTACACGCGCCGTCGGCCTGCCGAAGGCCGTAAGCAGGGCACGGCTCTGGCAGCCCACCGCTATGACACCCATGTCGTGGAGATTCGCCTTCCCGAAGGAATCGAACCCTTCCGCCTCACCCGCAAGCGCGACAAGTACCACGCGGCCGGAGGCGGCGGACGCCCGATGCGCTTCATCGACAGCATCGAGCCCGCAGGCAGGGAAGAGACGGTCTGCATCCAGGTGGCGGCCGAGGACTCCCTGTACGTCACTCAGGACTACCTGCTGACGCACAACACCCTGAACGACGCCTTCATCATCCTGGACGAGGCCCAGAACACGAGCCCCGAGCAGATGAAGATGTTCCTCACCCGGCTCGGGTTCGAGTCGAAGATCGTGATCACTGGTGACGTGACGCAGGTCGACCTGCCGAGCGGCACGAAGTCGGGGCTGCGGCAGGTGCAGGACATCCTGGAGGGGCTCGACGACGTGCACTTCTCCCGCCTGTCGTCGGCGGACGTCGTCCGGCACAAGCTGGTCGGCCGTATCGTCGACGCGTACGAGAAGTACGACAACGAGCACGGTACGGAGAACGGCACCCACAAGGGCGCCCGTGACAAGCGGAAGTAGATCAGCGCGACCATGTCGATCGACGTCAACAACGAGTCCGGAACCGAGGTCGACGAGCAGGCGATCCTCGACATCGCCCGCTACGCCCTCGCGCGGATGCGCATCCACCCGCTCTCCGAACTCTCGGTGATCGTCGTGGACGAGAACGCCATGGAGCAGCTCCACATCCAGTGGATGGACCTGTCCGGGCCGACCGATGTCATGTCCTTCCCGATGGACGAGCTGCGTCCGCCGAGCAAGGACGACGAGGAGCCCCCGCAGGGACTGCTCGGTGACATCGTGCTCTGCCCGGAGGTCGCCAAGAAGCAGGGCGCCGAGGCCGAGACGCGGCACACCATGGACGAGGAGCTCCAACTCCTCACCGTCCACGGTGTGCTGCACCTCCTCGGCTACGACCACGAGGAGCCGGACGAGAAGGCCGAGATGTTCGGCCTCCAGGCCGCCATCGTGGACGGCTGGCGCGCGGAGAAGGGCCACACCGGCCCCTCCCCGGCGCCGACGGTCTCCTAGGGCACCGGGTCACCGCATCCCATGAGTCCTCAGATCGTCCTCGGGGCCATCGCCCTTGTCGTCGTCGCCTGGCTCGCCGCCTGCGCGGAGGCGGGCCTCGCGCGCGTCTCCAGCTTCCGCGCCGAGGAGGCCGTACGGTCCGGTCGGCGCGGCAGCGCCAAGCTCGCGCAGGTCGCCGCCGACCCGACCCGCTATCTCAACGTCGCGCTGCTGGTGCGGGTGGCCTGCGAGATGGCCGCCGCCGCGCTCGTCACCTACGAGTGCCTGCACGTGATCCACGGCACCGCGCCCGCGCTGCTCGCCGCGATCGGCGTCATGGTCCTCGTGTCGTACGTCGCGGTGGGCGTCTCCCCGCGCACGATCGGCCGCCAGCATCCCCTGAACACGGCCACGGCGGCCTCGTACGTGCTGCTGCCGCTCGCGCGGATCATGGGCCCGGTCCCGTACCTCCTGATCCTCATCGGCAACGCGCTCACGCCCGGAAAGGGTTTCCGGCGCGGCCCGTTCGCGTCCGAGGCCGAGCTGCGGGCGCTGGTGGACCTCGCCGAGAAGGAGTCGCTGATCGAGGACGAGGAGCGCCGCATGGTGCACTCCGTCTTCGAGCTCGGCGACACCCTGGTGCGTGAAGTCATGGTCCCGCGCACGGACCTGGTGGTCATCGAGCGCTACAAGACGATCCGCCAGGCCCTCACCCTCGCGCTCCGCTCCGGCTTCTCGCGGATCCCGGTGACGGGCGAGAGCGAGGACGACATCGTCGGGATCGTGTATCTGAAGGACCTGGTCCGCAAGACCCACATCAGCCGCGAGGCCGAGTCCGAGCTGGTCTCGACGGCCATGCGCCCCGCGACCTTCGTCCCGGACACGAAGAACGCCGGTGACCTGCTGCGCGAGATGCAGCAGGAGCGCAATCACGTCGCCGTCGTCATCGACGAGTACGGCGGCACGGCCGGCATCGTCACCATCGAGGACATCCTCGAGGAGATCGTCGGCGAGATCACCGACGAGTACGACCGTGAACTCCCTCCGGTGGAGGAGCTGGGCGACGACCGCTACCGGGTCACCGCCCGCCTGGACATCGGCGACCTCGGCGAGCTGTACGGCTTCGAGGCCTACGACGACGAGGACGTCGAGACCGTCGGCGGCCTGCTCGCGAAGGCCCTGGGCCGGGTCCCCATCGCCGGCGCCTCCTCCCTCGTGGAACTGCCCGACGGACGCGGACTGCGCCTCACGGCGGAGGCCTCGGCGGGCCGCAGGAACAAGATCGTCACGGTGCTGGTGGAGCCGGTGGACCCGGCCGAGCCGCCCGAGGAGGAGACGAAACCGGAGTGAGCCCCGAGCAACTGCGCGCGTTCTGCCTGTCGTTCAACGAGGCGGTCGAGGAGTTCCCCTTCAGCCCGGAGATGTCCGTGTTCAAGGTCCTGGGCAAGCTCTTCGCCCTGACCCGCCTGGACGCGACGCCCCTCACGGTCAACCTCAAGTGCGACCCGGAGGACGCGCTCCGGCTCCGCGAGGAGCACCAGGGGCTGATCGTCCCCGGGTACCACATGAACAAGCGGCACTGGAACACGGTGACGGTGGACGGGGGCCTTCCGGACCGGCTGCTCAGGGAGCTGGTCGAGGACTCCTACGACCTGGTGGTGGCCGGGTTGCCGAGGGCGGAGCGGCTGCGGCTGGACCGGCCGTGAATCGGGGCGAGTCGGTGGTCGTCGGCCGGTGCATGGACGGGGCGGGGCATCTCAGCGCGCCGGCCGCGGAGCGGGCCGCCGAGCTGACCGGCATGCTGACCGATCCGTCGATCCGGGTGGTGGACCGAGGTCCCGGCCGCCGACCGGCCGGGCGCGGCGGGCGGTGCGGGGCGGTGGACCCCGTGGCGGGAGGAGTCTCCCGGTCCTTCGTATGCTCTGTGCATGACCGAGAGCAGCGCGCTTGACCCCGAGGACCGCAAGATCGTCACCCTGGCCCGTTCCGCGCGGGCCCGCAACGGTGTGCCGGAGGGCGCGGCCGTACGGGACGAGACGGGACGTACGTATGTCGCGGGGACGGTGGCCCTCGACTCGCTGTCGTTGAGCGCGTTGCGGACGGCGGTGGCGATGGCCGTGGCGTCCGGGGCTAAGTCCCTTGAGGCGGCGGCGGTGGTGACGGAGGCGGAGTCCGTGGCCGCGGAGGATCTGGCGGCGGTGCGGGATCTGGGCGGGCCGGAGACGCCCGTGCTGGTGGCCGGACCGGACGGGGTGGTGCGGTCGACGGTGACCGCCGGCTGAGCCGTGCGCGGGGCGACCGCCGCGCCCGTGTCCGGAAGTAGCCCGTCCGGATTTCGCCCTTGCTCTCCCCGCGCCTCCCGCGCATCAATGGAACCGTACGTTCCGACGGTCCGTCAGATTCCGCTCGCGCGGCGCACCGCACCGTGTCCGCGAGGGATCCTCGACGGGTTTCTCCCGTCCGTCCCCACATGGCATTCCCCGACACGGGAAGGGAACCGGATCCATGAAAGGCAAGCTCAGAAGCAAGCGAATCGGCACGGGTGCGGCACTGGTGACGGGGGTCCTCGCGGCCGCCTCGCTGGCGTTCGCGCCCACCGCGCTCGCCGTCACTCCCCAGACGGCGACGATCACCGCGGACTGCGGCATCTTCGGCGGCGGCGACGCCACCATCACGGCCACGCAGGACGGCACGGCGGCCACGGTCACCGTCACCTCGTCCATCACCGCTCCCCTGGCCCTGTCGCAGGACTCCATCTCCTCCACCTTCACCTTCGTGAACGCGAGCGGCGGCACCACCGTCTTCAGCGGGACGAGGAACCCGGCCATGGCGACCGGTGACGCCGTCACCGTCGGTCCGCTCGACGGGACCGTGGCCTCCGGCGACAGCCTGGAGGCGTACGGCGGCTCGCTCCAGATGACCATCTTCGGCATCGCCGTGACCTGCACGGCCACCGCGCCGCAGTCGCCGGGCCCGTTCGTGTTCGACTGAGAATTCCCCCCACGGCTCCAATCGGGCCGTCGGTTCCCGCTGCCGAGCAGGAACTGACGGCCCATCAGTTTGTTCGTCCATCTCCATTGACTTCTCACGCGATCCCCACATCAATGCCCCCTGTGGGCGCGGACGAGCCGCTGTGCCCACCGTCCTCAGGAGGGGGCACAGCCATGGCTACGACATCCCGAAGACGCCGTTGGGCGTCACTGCTCGGGGTGACCGCGCTCGCGGTCGCCACGGGCGGTGCGCTGGCCTGTCCGGCCGGCGCGTCGACGAACGTGGACTTCGCCACGCACTGCATCCCGCCGGCGATCGCGGGCATCCCGCCGATCGACGGCACCACGACCGCCGCGATCACGGTCGACAACACCGCTCCGAAGGTCGGCGACACCGTCACCGTGACGTACACGGTGGTCACGCCGGCCGCCAGCAACCCGACCGCGATCGCCCTGCCGGCCGACATCATGACGCCCACCGGCACCGTCACCCTCGGCGGGGCGCAGACCGGCAGTCTCACGGTCGCGGGACCCAAGAAGAACGACCCGGTGCCGGGCAACGGCGCCTTCCCGTCGTTCTCCATGACCGGCACCTTCACGGTCACCACCCCGGGCGCGATCACCCTCTCGCCCGGCGACTACAACATCCACACCAGCTACATCCTGGAGCTGGACACCCCCTGCACGGTGATCAACCCGCCGGCGCCGGTCTCCGAGACCGTCACCGCGACGTCCACCGTGCCGGTCAACACCCGTGCGATCAGCCTGGGTTCGGCCTCGGGGAACGCCGGTGACAGCGTCGCCGTGACCGGCAGCAACTTCACCCCGGGTGCCACTGTGACCCTGGCCGGGCGGTCCGGCAGCGCGCAGACCGCGGACACGGCGACCGTCACGGCCACCAGCGCCGGCACCATCAGCGGCTCGCTGGTCGTCAACGACAAGACGACGACCGGGATCGTGGCGTACGAGGGCAGCGCGTGGAGCACCGACCTGGGCGCCGGTCCCGCCGCCTACGTCGTCAACGACACCACGCCCGTTCCGCCGGGCAGCCAGAAGCTGACGACGACCGTCAAGGCGGGCACGCTGTCCATGGCGCAGGCCGGGGACGCCGTGGGCCTGTCCGCGGTCGACTTCGGCAAGGGCGGTGCCTCCACGGGCGCCCTCAACACGGTGACGGTCCAGGACTTCCGCGGCGGACCCGCGGGCTGGTCCCTGACCGGCAAGGTCACCGACTTCACCGGTCCCGGCGCCAAGATCGATGCCGGGGCGCTGAGCTGGACCCCCGCCTGCGCCACCAAGGCGGGCAGTCCGAGCACGTGTGTCGCCGGTTCGGCGGGCACGGTGGGCACATCGGGAGCGACGCTCGCGTCCACGCCCGACGGCACGCTCACCGGCGGCCAGTTCACCGTCGACGCCGGACTCTCCCTGAACGTACCGGCGTTCACGCCTCCGGGCTCGTACTCCGGCGTTCTGACGCTCACGCTCACCTGACCGTCCCGCTCGCCTCCGGTGGCCGGGCGCCCGCACCCGCCCGACCGCCGCACCTCGTCCGTGGGGGTCCGCACCCATGCGCAAGCTGTACGTCCTCCTCCTGAGTCTCTGTTTCGGCCTGCTCGCCGCGCCCGCCGGTCACGCGGCGGACAACGGCAGTTGGTCCGTCTACCCGGCCGCGTCGCAGATCGCCGCGCGGCCGTACTTCTATCTCTCCGCCGACCCCGGCCAGACCGTCCGGGACAAGGTGGTCGTCGCCAACAAGACGGCGAAGCCGCTCACCTTCCGGCTGTACGCGGCCGACGCCTACAACACCGCGCGGGACGGCGGGTTCGCCGTGCGGACCATGAAGGAGACGATGCGCGGGGTGGGCGCCTGGGCGAAGCCCGCCAGGTCCCGGGTGACCGTGCCCGCCCACAGGACGGTCACCGTGCCGTTCACCCTGCATGTGCCCGAAGGAGCCGAACCGGGCGACCACCCGGGCGCGTTGGTCGCCCTCGACGAGCATGTCGACAAGGGCGACGGCTCCCTCGCCCTCGGCGTGCAGCGGGCCGTCGGCGCCCGCGTCTACCTCCGGGTCGGCGGTCCCACACTGCCCGCGCTCGCCGTGGAACACGTGCGGGTCTCCCACCACCAGCCGCTGGTACCGGGGTTGGGCAACAGCGACGCCACGATCTCCTACACGCTGCACAACACCGGGAACGTCACCCTCGATCCGAAGGTGACGCTGAAGGCACAGGGCCTGTTCGGTCGTACGCTGCTGTCGCGCGGACTGACGCGCATCCCGGCCGAGTTGCTGCCCGGCCAGCGCGTGCGGCTGAGCGAGCCGTGGAAGGGAGCGCCCCAACTCGACTGGGGGGACGTCACGCTGACCGCGAGCGCGCCGGGCACGAAGCAGTCGGCGAGCGCGTCCTTCTTCGCGCTGCCGTGGCTCGCGGCGGCGCTGCTGCTCGTGGTCGGGTTCGTCGGGGGAGCGCTGGCGGTCAGAGCGCGTCGGGGCCGCGTTCGCCCGTCCGAACCCGTACGACCGTCTCCACCGGGACCGACCACACCTTCCCGTCCCCGATCTTCCCCGTCTGCGCGGCCTTGACGACCGCGTCGATCACCGCGTCCGCGTCCGCGTCGTCGACGACGACCTCGATCCGCACCTTCGGGACGAGGTCGACGCGGTACTCGGCGCCGCGGTACACCTCCGTGTGGCCGCGCTGCCGGCCGTAGCCGCTGGCCTCGGTGACGGTCAGGCCGTGCACGCCGAGCTCCTGGAGCGCCGTCTTGACCTCGTCGAGGCGGTACGGCTTGACGATCGCGGTGATGAGCTTCATGCCTGGGGGCTGACCTTCTGCGTGGAGGGGAGGGTTGCGCCGACCGGGGCTCCGTGGCCCAGGACGCCGTGATCGTATGCGCTCTCGGCGTGCACCGTAAGGTCGAGCCCGGTCCGCTCCTCCTCCTCGCTCGCCCGCAGCCCCATCACCCGGTCGAGCAGCTTCCCGATGCCGTACGTCATGAGGAACGCGTACGCCCCCACGGCGACCACGGCCACCAGCTGCCTGCCGAGCTGGGCGAGCCCGCCGCCGTAGAGGAGGCCCTCGGGGCCGCCGGTCATGGAGGTGACCGCGAAGACGCCGATCAGCAGGGTGCCGATGACGCCGCCGACCAGGTGGACGCCGACGACGTCGAGCGAGTCGTCGTAGTTCAGCCGGAACTTCCAGCCGACCGCGTACGAGCAGACGGCGCCGGCGGCCAGGCCGACGACCAGCGCGCCGAGCAGGGAGACCGAGCCGCAGGACGGGGTGATCGCGACCAGGCCCGCGACCGCGCCGGACGCGGCGCCCAGGGTCGTCGGGTGGCCGTCGCGCCGCTGCTCGACGAAGAGCCAGCCGAGCAGGCCGGTGCAGCCCGCGGCGAGGGTGTTGAGGAAGGCCGCGGCGGCGAGGCCGTCGGCGCCGAGCGCGGAACCGGCGTTGAAGCCGAACCAGCCGAACCAGAGCAGCCCCGCGCCCATCATCACCATGGGGAGGTTGTGCGGCCGCATCGCGTCCTTCTTGAAGCCGAGCCGCGGGCCGACCACCAGGCACAGGGCCAGCCCCGAGGCGCCCGAGGTGATCTCGACCGGCAGGCCGCCCGCGAAGTCGAGGGCCCCGAGGTGCGCCGCGATCCAGCCGCCCGGACCCCACACCCAGTGCGCGACGGGAACGTATACGAGGAGCGCCCACACCGGCACGAACACCAGCCACGCCCCGAACCGCACCCGGTCCGCGACCGCGCCGCTGATCAGCGCGGCCGTGATGATCGCGAAGGTCAGCTGGAAGGTGGCGAAGAGGAGCGTGGGGACCGTGCCGTGCACGCTGTCCGGGCCGAGGCCCGCCATGCCGGCGTGCCGGAGTCCGCCGAGCAGTCCGCCGCCGATGTCGTCGCCGAACGCGAGCGCGTAGCCGCCGGCCAGCCACACCACGGTGACCAGGGCGATCGACACGAAGCTCATCATCAGCATGTTGAGCACGCTCTTCGTGCGGACCATGCCGCCGTAGAACAGGGCCAGGCCCGGGGTCATCAGCAGGACGAGGGCGGTCGCGGCGAGCAGCCAGGCGGTGTCGCCGGTGTCGACATGCGCGGCGGCTTCGGTGACGGGGAGGGTCACGGTCGTCTCCAACGGTGTGGGGGCTCGTCAGAGGGTCACCGGCCCGGGTTTCCGGTTGTGCACGGGGATGTTTCCGTGACGTTTCATTGCCGCGGGGTTTCCGAAGCCTCACCGTGCGGGGCACGGGTGGACTGTTGTGCGGCGGGAGCTTGTGGATCAGGGACAATGGGCGCCATGAGCGTTCGTACCCCGTCATCCAAGCCGTCTGCGTCGTCGGAGGTTCCCCACCGCGCCGGCTTCGCCTGCTTCGTGGGCCGCCCCAACGCGGGCAAGTCCACCCTTACGAATGCTCTGGTCGGCCAGAAGGTGGCGATCACCGCCAACCAGCCGCAGACCACGCGGCACACGGTCCGCGGCATCGTCCACCGGCCGGACGCGCAGCTGATCCTCGTGGACACCCCGGGGCTCCACAAGCCGCGCACGCTGCTCGGCCAGCGGCTCAACGACATCGTCCGCACGACATGGGCCGAGGTCGACGTCATCGGCTTCTGCCTCCCGGCGAACGAGAAGCTCGGCCCGGGTGACCGTTTCATCGCCAAGGAACTCGCGTCCATCAAGAAGACGCCGAAGATCGCGATCGTCACGAAGACCGACCTGGTGGACTCGAAGGCGCTCGCCGAGCAGCTGATCGCCATCGATCAGCTCGGCAAGGAGCTGGGGTTCGAGTGGGCGGAGATCGTGCCGGTCTCGGCGGTCGCCGACCAGCAGGTGGACCTGCTCGCCGATCTCCTCATCCCGCTGCTCCCGGAGGGCCCCGCGCTCTACCCCGAGGGCGACCTCACCGACGAGCCCGAGCAGGTCATGATCGCGGAGCTGATCCGGGAGGCCGCGCTGGAAGGGGTGCGGGACGAGCTGCCGCACTCCATCGCCGTCGTGGTCGAGGAGATGCTCCCGCGCGAGGACCGGCCCGCCGACAAGCCGCTCCTGGACATCCACGCGTTCGTCTACATCGAGCGGCCCAGCCAGAAGGGCATCATCATCGGCCCCAAGGGCGCGCGGCTGAAGCAGGTCGGCATCACGTCGCGCAAGCAGATCGAGGCGCTGCTCGGCACGCCGGTGTTCCTCGACCTCCACGTGAAGGTCGCGAAGGACTGGCAGCGGGACCCCCGACAGCTGCGGAAGCTGGGCTTCTAGAGGCGGCCGAGCCGGGGCGCTCAGCCGGTCAGGTGGGCCGGGGACAGGTCCTGGAGGCCGATGACCCTCAGCAACCGGAGGCGTTCGTACGACTCCGTGCCCGGGCGGGCCGTGTGGATGATCAGGAGATGGTGGGCGTCCTGGTTCAGCAGGATCTCGCAGTCCAGCTCCAGGAGGCCCACCTGCGGGTGCCGGAAGCGCTTGGTGGACCGACGGCGGACGGCCACCTCGTGGTCCTCCCACAGCCGGGCGAACTCCGCACTGGACGAACGGAGTTCGGCCACCAGCGCGGCCGGCTCGGGATCGTCGGGGCGGGCCGCGGCCACCGCCCGCAGGTTCGCCACGTGGAGACGGGCGTGCTCCGGCACGTCCTCCGGCGGGAACATCTCCCGGGCGGCCGGGTCCAGGAAGAAACGCCGGAGCAGGTTGCGCTCCCGGGGCGGCCTCGCCATCGCGTCGCCCGACAGCGCCCGTGACATCGCGTTCTGCGCGATCATCTCCCCGCAGTCGCTCGACACATGGGCCGGGGTGTCGTGCAGCCGGTCCAGCACCAGCAGGAGACCGGGGCGCAGATGCCCCGTCGGGGCGCCCCGGCGCGGTGGCTCCTCACCGGTCAGGTGGAAGAGATGGTCGCGTTCGTCGTCCGTCAGGCGCAGCGCCCGCGCCAGCGCCGTCAGCATCTGGCGGGACGGCCGCGGGCCTCGGGACTGCTCCAGCCGCGTGTAGTAGTCCACGGACATGCCGGCCAGCTGGGCCACCTCCTCGCGGCGCAGCCCGGGCGTACGGCGGCGGGCGCCGGCCGTGAGGCCTACGTCGGCGGGGTCCAGGCGGGCCCGGCCCCGGCGCAGGAAGTCGGCGAGTTCGGCTCGGTTCACGCTTCCAGGGTGCGCCCCTCGGCCCGGCTTATCCAGGGACTGCCGATCCCCTGATCGGAAGGTCTCTCCCGGCGGCGCCCGGCCCGTCCCAGGCTGGTGGCAACAGATCGTGAGGAGCAGATGATGTTGACACTGGTGACAGGCTCGACGGGTCAGGTCGGACGGCGCTTCGTGCCCAGGCTGCTGGCGCAGACCGGGCCGGGCGAGCGCGTACGGGTACTGGTCCGGGACGCGGCCCGCGGCGAACGGTTCGCGGAACTGGGCGCGGAGGTCGTCCTCGGTGATCTGCGCGACGAGGACGCCCTCGGCAAGGCGGTCTCCGGCGTCGACGCGGTCGTGAACGTCGCCGCCTCCTTCCGCGGCGTACCGGACGAGGAGGCCTGGGCCGTCAACCACACCGCCGCGGTCGCCCTCGGCCGGGCCGCCCTGGCCTCGGGCGTAGGCCGCTTCGTCCAGGTCAGCACCGGGATGATCTACGGCTCGGGACGCGGCCGTCCGCTGTCCGAGGACGACGAGAGCCGCCCCGGCGGCCAGATGTGGGGCGCGTACAACGAGTCGAAGGTGGCGGCCGAGCGCGAACTCCTCGCGCTCACCGACATGGACGTCCGCGTCGCCCGGCTCCCGTTCGTCTACGGCGAGGGCGACCCCCACCTGGCCAACTGCCTTCAGTGGGCCGCCCACTGGGCCTCGAACCAGCGCCTCCACATGGGCCACCACGCGGACGTCGCCCAGGGCCTCCTGCGCATCCTGCACGCCCGGGGGATCGCCGGCCGCGTCTACAACATCGCCGACGACGCCCCGGTCACCGCGGTCGACATCCACCTGCTCAACGGCGTCGAGATCCCCGCCGAACTCGCCCGGAACACGGACCCGGACCCCTGGTTCGGCATCATGTCCACGGAACGCATCCGCCGCGAGCTGGGCTACCGCCCGATGTTCCCGACGGCGTGGTCGGCACGGGACGCCGGCGTGCTCTGACCCGCCTCAGTCCACCCCGCGAATCCGCCGCACCAGCAGCGCCCCCGCCATCCCGATCACCGCCGCCACCAGGTACAGCACCCGGTACCCGCCCAGATACGTCACGATCGGCGCGGCGAGGGCGGGGGCGGCGACCTGGGGGAGGGCGTTGGCGACGTTGATGACGCCGAGGTCCTTGCCGCGGTCCAGGGCCTTCGGGAGCACGTCTGTCATCAGGGCGAAGTCGACCGACGTGAAGACGCCGAAGCCGATGCCCAGGAGCGCCGCCGCGAGGATCGCGCCCGGCCAGGTCTGCCAGCCCGCGAGCGCGGCCGTCGCCACCGCCATCAGGACACCGGACCAGATCACGAACGGCTTGCGGCGGCCGATCCGGTCGGACCACACCCCGCCGACCACGACGGTGGCCAGCAGCGTGAGGCTGTTGACCGCCGTGAGGATCAGCACGCCCTGGTCGGGGTCGTGGTAGTGCAGACGGTCGCGCAGGTAGTAGAGGAGGTACAGCAGCACCAGCGCGTTGCTCAGGTTGATCAGGAAGCGGGTCAGCCACGCCCAGCCCAGGTCCGGATAACGGCGCGGGCTCAGCCAGAACCCCCGCACGAACCCCGGCCAGGACCACACCGGCCGGTCCGCCGGGGCGAGCCGGAGATCCTTGTGGCGCAGCACGTACGGCAGCACGCCCACCGCCGTGAACACCGCGCACGCCGCATAGCCCGCCCCGATGCCCCCGGCGGCCGTCGCGAGACCCGTGCCGCCCACCACGCCCAGGATCTGCGCGGCACCCAACCAGCCGCCCACGGAGCCCCGTTGGAGCCGCGGCACCCGGTCGGGCACGGCCGCCGTGATCGCCGCGAAGGCCGCGTTCAGGGTGAGCTGGACCAGGCACCAGCCCACCGCCATCGTCCACACCCCGCCCGCGCCCGCGAGCAGCAGCAACGACAGCGCCCCGCCCGCGGCCCCGCCCACGATCCACGGCGTACGGCGCCCCCAGCGTGCCGTCGTCCGGTCGGACAGCGCGCCGAAGAGCGGATTGGCGACCAGCGACACCAGCGCGCCCGCGCCGGTCACCCACGCGAGCATCGTCTCCTTGGACATGCCGGTGCCGGGCGCGAAGTCCTTGGCCTGCGAGGCGAGCAGGATCTGCAGCGGGCCGTACCAGCCCACCCAGATCGCCCCGTTGGCGAGGGAGAGCGTGGACGTCCAGCCCCGGCCCACCCGTTCGACGGGCTCGGTCAACGCGGAAGCCGAAGCGGCCGTGTGCGGGGCCGGGTTGCCGTCGTCCACCGAACTCCCCGTCGTCGTCATCTCTGCGCCCGCAGCATGCCCTGGAACCAGCCGTACGACGCCTTCGGGGTGCGCTCCCGGGTCGCGTAGTCGACGTGGACGAGCCCGAAGCGGCGCTCGTAGCCCTCGGCCCACTCGAAGTTGTCCAGCAGCGACCACACGAAGTACCCGCGTACGTCCACGCCGGCCTCCAACGCCCCGTGCAGCGCCCGGACATGGCTGTCGAGGTAGGCGATCCGGTCCTGGTCGTCGATGCCGTCGTAGGAGCAGCCGTTCTCGGTGATGACGATGGGCGGGAGGCGGTCGCCGTAGCGGTCGCGGAAGGTGGTGAGGAGTTCGGTCAGGCCCTCGGGGACCACCGGCCAGCCGAAGTCGGTGACCGGGACGTCCTCGATCTGCCGTACGGAGAAGGGGAGTTCGGCGGGGAGGGTGAGGCCGCCGAACTCGATCTCCGCGCCCTGGGGCGCCCCGACCCGGCTCGGCGCGTAGTAGTTGACGCCGTACCAGTCGATCGGCTCGGCGATCACCTTCAGGTCGGACTCGACGTCGCCCGGCATCAACTCGCTGAGCCCCGAGGGGTATTCACCCAGCAGCAGCGGGTCGGCGAAGAGGCGGTTCAGGAGCAGGTCGTAGAAGTCCGCCGCCTCGACGTCCTCCGGCTCCTGCGAGGCGGGCCAGGTCGGGCCGTGCGAGTTGGCGATCCCGATGTCGGTGGCACCGGCCGCGCGCAGGGCCCGTACCGCCAGGCCGTGCGCCAGGAGCTGGTGGTGGGCGACCGGCAGCGCGTCGAAGAGCAGGGTCCTGCCGGGAGCGTGCGCGCCCAGCGCGTGGCCCAACAGGGTGTGTTCCGCGGGCTCGTTGAGGGTGATCCACTTCGTCACCCGGTCACCGAGCCGCCCGGCGACGGCCGACACGTACTCCGCGAAGTGCGACGCCGTGTCCCGCCGCAGCCAGTCCTGCGTCACCGGGAGGTCCCAGTGGAACAGGGTCGGCACCGGGCGCACGCCCGCCGCGCACAGGTCGTCGACGAGGCGGTCGTAGAAGTCGAGGCCGCCGGGGGAGTTCACCCGCGGCCAGGAGACCGAGAAGCGGTACGCGTCCACGCCCAGGTCGGCCAGGAGGGCCACGTCCTCGCGGTGGCGGTGGTAGTGGTCGCAGGCCACCGCCGCCGTCGAGCCGTCCTTGATCCGGCCCGGCTCGGCCTCGAACCGGTCCCAGACGGACGGTTCGCGGGTGTCCGCCGCGCCCTCGATCTGATGGGCCGAGGTGGAGACGCCCCAGAGGAATCCGGCCGGGAAGCGGGGTATCGGGTTGCCTGCATCAATCGCCATGCGCCGGATCATCGGTACCGGCGGTAACGGGTGTCAACGGGCGGGCGTGAACGCGCGGTTGCGCCCGCCCGAGGACGTCCGCTCAGGCGCCTTCCTTCAACACCCGTGAGATCAGCTCCCGTTGATCGTCGGTGAGCCGGGGGTCGGCCGTGTGCACCGTCTTCCCGTCCACCGTGATCTCGTAGTGGAAGCCGTCCGGGACGCCGGTCGGAGGCGTGCTGTGCCCGGCGGCGACCGCCCGTTCGGCCAGCGTGTGCCACTCGTGGGCGTCGGGCCGCGTCGAGGTGTCGACCTCGCCGCGGCGCTGGATACCGCCGAAACCACCCGTGCGCCGTACCTGAATACGCATGGGCCCCTGTCTAGTACGGATACGGGTCCTGCGCGACCGCCGTGCCCGCCCCGGCGCGGCGACCGCCGCGGCTAGGAGGTCGGCACTCCGACCTGTTCCCACGCCTTCGTCACGGCCTGCGACTCCTCGCCGCCGTCCCCGAACCGGGCCTTCGCGGCGGCCACCGTGAGCTTCGCGAAGTCCGCGAACAGGGCGTCCTTCTCCAGCTCGCCGCCCGTGAGGACGTCGTACCAGATCTGGCCCGCCTTCTCCCAGGCGTGCCCGCCGATGGCGTCGGCGACCAGGTAGAAGGCGTGGTTGGGGATGCCGGAGTTGATGTGCACGCCGCCGTTGTCGCTGCCCGTGTCGACGAAGTCGTCCATCGTCGCGGGCTGCGGGTCCTTGCCGAGGGCGTCGTCGTCGTAGGCCGTGCCCGGCGCCTTCATGGACCGCAGGGCGACACCCGAGACGCGCGGGGCGAGCAGGCCCGCGCCGATCAGCCAGTCGGCGTCGGCAGCGGTCTGGCCGAGCGTGTACTGCTTGATGAGCGAGCCGAAGACGTCCGAGATCGACTCGTTCAGCGCGCCGGACTGGCCGAAGTACGTCAGGTTCGCGGTGTACTGCGTGACGCCGTGGGTGAGTTCGTGGCCGATGACGTCGACCGGGATGGTGAAGTCGAGGAACAGCTCGCCGTCGCCGTCGCCGAACACCATCTGCTCGCCGTTCCAGAACGCGTTGTCGTACTTCACGTCGTAGTGCACGGACGCGTTGAGCGGCAGGCCCTGGCCGTCGATGGAGTGCCGGTTGAAGGCCTTGAGGTACAGCTCGAAGGTGGCGCCGAGACCGGCGAAGGCGCGGTTGACGGTGGCGTCCTTGCCGGGGTCGTCGCTCTCGGCGCGCACCTTCTTCCCCGGCAGGTCCTGCTTGTGCCGCGCGTCGTAGATCGTGCGCTGCGGCTTGTCGGACGCGACCGGCGCGGCGAGCGACGGGGCGCCGATGACGGTGGTCAGCCGGCGGTGGGTGCGTTCCCAGGCGTCGCGCTCCAGGGTCTCGCGGGCGGGACCGGAGAGCGTGGGGTCCTCGTGCTGGGCGAGCTTGTCGAGGACGTGTGGCGGGACGATCGTGCAGAAGACGGGCTCGAAGCCCCCGTGAGTCGTCATGCCCGGCACGATGGCACTCCGTTAGCAACATGTCACTACGCGCGACCTTGATTGGTGAAATGTGAGGATCCCGCGCTCGATGACGGTCGCTCTGTGTTATCGACCGGCGCCCGAGTGTGGCCTGCCGCCCGGTTCCTTATGCTCCCGGAGGGGGTGCGGTCCCGCATGCTGATACGGGGCCACGTGTCCACGGCGGCTCGGCTAGCATGCTTCGCATCATGCGTTTCGGGCTGCTTCTCCTTAGCTGCCGCGGCGAGGGCCTGTAAGTCGAGGCCGACCCCCTCCCCGCGGAGTCTGGCGTTGCGCCGTCGGCCGTCCTTCAGGACACCACGAGGAGCCCACGCATCATGGCAAGCAGCCACACTCGCGCCAATCGCCAGCAGCCCAGTGTCATGCCGGTGCACAAGTACGGCCAGTACGAGCAGGTCGACATCCCCGACCGCACCTGGCCCCAGCAGCGGATCACGGTCGCCCCCCGCTGGCTCTCCACCGACCTGCGCGACGGCAACCAGGCCCTGATCGACCCCATGTCACCGGCGCGCAAGCGCGCGATGTTCGACCTGCTGGTCAAGATGGGCTACAAGGAGATCGAGGTCGGCTTCCCGGCCTCGGGCCAGACCGACTTCGACTTCGTCCGCTCGATCATCGAGGACGAGGGCGCGATCCCGGACGACGTCACGATCTCCGTGCTGACCCAGGCCCGCGAGGACCTGATCGAGCGGACCGTGGAGTCCCTGAAGGGCGCCAGGCGCGCCACCCTGCACCTCTACAACGCGACCGCGCCCGTCTTCCGCCGCGTGGTCTTCCGCGGCTCCAAGGACGACATCAAGCAGATCGCCGTCGACGGCACCCGTCTGGTGATGAAGTACGCCGACGTACTGCTGGGCCCCGAGACCGAGTTCGGCTACCAGTACAGCCCCGAGATCTTCACGGACACCGAGCTGGACTTCGCGCTGGAGGTCTGCGAGGCGGTCATGGACGTCTGGCAGCCCGGCCCGGGCCGCGAGATCATCCTCAACCTGCCCGCCACCGTGGAGCGTTCGACCCCGTCGACGCACGCGGACCGCTTCGAGTGGATGGGCCGCCACCTGTCCCGCCGCGAGCACGTGGTGCTCTCCATCCACCCGCACAACGACCGCGGCACGGCCGTCGCCGCCGCCGAGCTGGCGCTGATGGCCGGCGCCGACCGCGTCGAGGGCTGCCTGTTCGGCCAGGGCGAGCGCACCGGCAACGTCGACCTGGTCACCCTGGGCATGAACCTGTTCTCGCAGGGCGTCGACCCGCAGATCGACTTCTCCGACATCGACGAGATCCGTCGTACGTGGGAGTACTGCAACCAGATGGAGGTCCACCCGCGCCACCCGTACGTGGGCGACCTGGTCTACACGTCCTTCTCCGGCTCCCACCAGGACGCCATCAAGAAGGGCTTCGACGCCATGGAGGCCGACGCGAAGGCCAAGGGCGTCACCGTCGACGACATCGAGTGGGCCGTCCCGTACCTGCCCATCGACCCCAAGGACGTCGGCCGCTCCTACGAGGCCGTCATCCGGGTCAACTCGCAGTCGGGCAAGGGCGGCATCGCGTACGTCCTGAAGAACGACCACAAGCTGGACCTGCCGCGCCGGATGCAGATCGAGTTCTCCAAGCTCATTCAGGCCAAGACGGACGCCGAGGGCGGCGAGGTCACCCCGAAGCAGATCTGGGCGACCTTCGAGGACGAGTACCTGCCGAACCCGGACAACGCCTGGGGCCGGATCCAGGTGCGGACCGGCCAGTCGACCACCGACACCGACGGCGTGGACACCCTCACGGTGGAGGCCACCGTCGACGGCGTCGACACCGTCCTGACCGGTTCCGGCAACGGCCCGATCTCCGCGTTCTTCGACGCCCTGGGCTCCGTCGGCATCGACGTACGGCTGCTGGACTACCAGGAGCACACGATGAGCGAGGGAGCCTCCGCGCAGGCCGCGTCGTACATCGAATGCGCGATCGACGACAAGATCCTGTGGGGAATCGGCATTGACGCGAATACGACACGTGCGTCCCTGAAGGCCGTCGTCTCGGCCGTCAACCGCGCCACCCGCTGAACCATCCTGACCGGCGGTTTACCCGTCGTCCAAGGGCCCCGTACGCCGCTCCCCGGCGGGCGGGGCCCCGTCGTTTCCCGGCCATTCGATGTGCAGGTCACGGGAAGGTCTCGTCCTGGGTACTGACTCCGGCTCGACAATGTGGCTAACATCACGCCAGCGCGGCGATGTTGCCGCGGCGTTACGGAGGTGCGACGTGCTGCCAGAACGGGGACGAAACGGCCGAGTTGTCCATGAGGGCCGTCCAGCGCGCGTCGTGGGCATCCGTACCGCGTGGACCAGCGTCGGAGACGGGGAGTTCTTCTGCCCCGGCTGCGGAGGCGACCGCAACTACCAGCGGCTCACCGGACGCCGCCGCTTCACCCTGCTCGGCATGCCGGTGCTGCCGCGCGGTGACACGGGCCCGGTCGTCGAGTGCGCCGCCTGCCAGGGCCACTACGGCACCGACGTCCTCGACCACCCCACCACCAGCCGCTTCTCCGCGATGCTCCGTGACGCCGTGCACACGGTCGCCCTCGCCGTCCTCGCGGCCGGCGGCACCTGCGCCCGTACGTCCCTGGAGGCCGCCGCGGGCACCGTGCGCGCCGCCGGCTTCCAGGACTGCACGGAGGAACAGCTCGGCGCCCTCGTCGAGGCCCTGGCCGCCGACACCGGCCGCGTCTTCGGCGAACCCAGCGGTGCCGGCCTCGCCATAGAACTGCACGAGGCCCTCGACCCGCTCGCCCCCCACCTCGCCCCCGCCGGACGCGAGTCCATCCTCCTCCAGGGCGCCCGCATCGCGCTGGCCGACGGCCCCTACACCCCCGCGGAACGCGACGCCCTCGCCACCGTGGGCGCGGCCCTCACCATCTGCGGAGACGACGTGACCCGACTGCTGGCGGCGGCGCGCACGCCGTCGTAGGCGGACCCGCTCCCCGAACCCGCCCGTCGGCGCGGACACTCGTCCGGCCGAACTCCTCGCCGCGGTCCGCCGCGTGCCGCCGCGCGCGCGGACGCGGGGCGCTCATCCCGGCCGACATGTGAAACGCGCACGTCAGGCATGCCCTGGGCGAGTTGGGGCGGGGCGGCCGGGAGAGACGGCGTCGTGCCGTGCGCGCCGGAGGCCGCGCGTCCGGGCCGGTGACTGCGGGGAGGCTGGGACGGACAAGCCGGCGTCGTCCCGCGCGGGCGACCTCCGCAAGGGAGAGCGATGACCATCCTGAGCCGCACGCTGCTCGTCACCGCCGTACTGGCCGCGCCGTTCGCGGTCGGCGCGGTGCCCGCCTCCGCGCACTCCGGCTGCACCTCGTCCGTGCCGTACGTCTCCGGTGACGGCGGCTACGACACCTACCGCATCCCGGCGACCGTCGTCACCGGCCGGGGCACGGTCCTCGCCTTCGCCGAGGGGCGGCACAACAACGCGGGCGACACCGGCGACATCGACGTCGTCCTCAGGCGCTCCACCGACGGCGGCTGCACCTGGGGCCCGCAGGCGGTGATCGCCGCCGGGGACGGGGACACCCGGGGCAACCCGGCCCCCGTCGTCGACCCCCGCACCGGAGCGATCGTGCTGGTCACCTCCTACAACAGCGGGACCGTGACCGAGGGCCGGATCATGCGGGGCGAGGTCACGCCGGAGCAGAGCAGGCGGGTGTTCGTGCAGCGCAGCTGGGACGACGGGCGGAGCTTCACCCCTCCGCGCGACATCACGGGGCAGGTGAAGCCGCCGAACTGGCGCTGGTACGCCACCGGGCCGGGGCACGCGGTCGCGCTCACCCGGGGCCCGCACGCGGGGCGGCTGGTGATCCCGGCGAACCACTCCGCGGCGCCGCCCGTCGGTTCGACCGACACCGGCCAGGAGGCCAGGTACTACGGCGGCCACGACCTGTACAGCGACGACGGGGGCGAGACCTGGCGGCTGGGGTTCGTGGACGCGGCCTACACCGGCGTGAACAACGCGAACGAGTCCTCCGCCGCCGAACTCCCCGACGGGCGGCTGTACTTCAGTGCACGTGACCAGCTGGGCACGAGCACCGGCAACCGGCTCGACACGTACTCCGGCGACGGGGGCGCCACCCTCGACCGGCCCTACGAGGTGCAGCACACGCTGGACGACGTGCCGGTGGTCGAGGGCAGCGTCCTCCAACTCCCCGGCGCCGGCGCCCCGTTGCTGTTCTCGGCACCGTCCGTGCCCCACGTGCGCCAGGGCATGGCGGTGTGGCGGAGCGCGGACGCCGGAGGGAGCTTCGTGAAGGCGGTCACGCTGTCGGGGGAGTGGGCGGGGTACTCGGACCTCGTACGGGTCGGGCCGGACACGGTGGGTGTGCTGTACGAGACGGGAGCGACGAGCGCCTACGACACCATCGTCTTCCGCCGCCTGCCGACGGCGACCCTGTCCGCCCCCTGACTCCCTGACCCCCTGGGGACTCCGCCCCCGGACCCCCGGACCTTGCCCGCCCACCGCCCGTAGCGCCCGAGACCAGTGGGCGGCCGGGAGACGTGGTCACAGCAGCCCCGCCCCCGCCAGGAACTTCCCCACCCTCGCCACCTCGTCCGCGGACAACGCCACCTGCGGCTCCGCCGTGGCCGCGCAGTCGATGACACCCCGCAGCTGCAACGCCGCCTTGAACGCCCCGATCGCCGACGAACTGCCCCCCATCCGCGCCGGATCCCCCACCCCCACCAGCCCGAACAGCGCACACAGCCGCTCCTGCTCGGCCCGCGCCCGCTCCCAGTCCCCGCCCCGGCACAGCGCGTCGAGCCGCACGTACCCGTGCGGATCCACGTTGGCGAGTCCGGGCACCGCCCCGTCCGCCCCGATCGCCAGCGCCGAGTCGACGACCACCTCGGACCCGGTGAGCACACTGAACCCGCTGATGTCCGGACGGACCCGCGCACCGGTCACCACCTGCCGGAAGCCGCCGAGGTCCCCGCTGGAGTCCTTGAGCCCGGCGAGCACGCCCTCGGCGGCGAGTTCGAGGACGAGGTCGGACGGCAGCTTCGTGTGGACGGACGCGGGAAGGTCGTAGGCCACCACGGGAACCGGGGACGCGGCGGCGACCAGCCGGTAGTGGCGGGCGATCTCGGCGGGATGGGTGCGCGTGTAGAAGGGCGCGGTCACCACGACCGCGTCCGCCCCCGCCTCCGTCACCGCGGCCACATGGTCCAGGACCCGGGGCGTCGTCATGTCGATCGCCCCTGCCAGCACGGGCAGTTGACCGCCCACATGGGCCACCACCGCCTCGACCACACACCGCCGCTGCCGGTCCGTCAGATACGCCGCCTCGGACGTCGAGCCGAGCAGGAACAGCCCGTGCACCCCCGCCCCGACCAGATGGTCGACGAGCCCGAGGAGCGAACGGACGTCCACCTCGCGGTCCGGTGTCAGGGGAGTGCAGACGGGCGGTACGACACCGGTGAGCGGGGCGGGGAAGGTCATGAAGGCTCCATGGGGCGGCTTTGGCGAACGAGGTCGCGGGTGGACAGATCCTCCTCCACAGGATGGTGGCAACGGTAGAAATGTCCCGGTGTCGACGCGGCCGAGAAATCCGGCATGGCGGCGGCGCACACGTCGTCGGCCTTCCAGCACCGGGTGCGGAACGGGCACCCGCTCGGCGGCCGGGTGGCCGACGGCACCGGTCCGATCAGCGGGATCGGGTCGATGGGGTGGAGCAGTCCGGGCGTGGCCGAGAACAGGGCGCGGGTGTACGGGTGCCGGGCCCGGTCGGTGACCTGGCCGGCCGGGGTCTCCTCGACGATCCGGCCCAGGTACATGGTGATCACGCGGTCGCTCATCCGCCGTACCGTCTGGATGTCGTGCGACACGAACACCAGGGCCAGGCCGAGGCGTTCCTTCAGATCGAGGAGCAGGTTGAGGATCTGGGCGCGGACCGACACGTCCAGCGCGCTGGTCGGTTCGTCGGCCACCACCAGACCGGGGTCGAGCGCCAACGCCCGTGCGATGGCGACGCGTTGGCGCTGGCCGCCGGAGAGCTGTCCGGGCAGGCCGTCGGCCAGGGCGCGGGGGAGGCCGACCAGGGACATCAACTCCCGCACCCGGTCCTCGCGTTCGTCCCTGGTTCCGCGACCGTGCACGTCCAGCGGATCCCGCAGTATCCGCCGGACCGTCAGACGGCGGTTCAGCGCGGTCGAGGGGTCCTGGAAGATCATGCCGATGCCGGTGCCCACCGCGGCCCGGCGTTCACCGGCCGGCATCGACCACAGGTCGCGGCCCCGGAAGGACACCGTGCCGGACGTCGGCCGCTGGATGCCCACCAGCACCCGGGCCAGTGTGGACTTCCCGCACCCGGACTCGCCGACCACACCCACCGTCTCCCCGGGCGCGACGGAGAGATCGGCCCCGGTCAGCGCGTAGACCCGGTCACGGCTCAGCAGCCCCCCGCTCCGCGCCTTGTGCACGACATGGGCACCGGCCAACTCCACCAACGCACCGCTCACTCGACCACGCTCCAGCTCAGCTCCCGCACTGTCCACCCGGCCTCACCCCAACCCCCCAGGGGCGCGGGGAACTGCGCGACCAGCCCCCACCGCCCCGCACTCCGCACACAACCCGACCCACCCACCCCCGACCCGCACCCCACCCCACCCGCCCCACTCGCCCGGCCCCCGAGGACACCCACCCCGCTCACGTCACCGCCTCACGATCCGTCGACACCAGGTCGATCGCGGGATGGTGGCACGCCGCCGCGTGCGCACGGGGCCCCACCAGATCCGGCGCGGTCGTACGGCAGACGTCACTCGCCAGCGGACACCGGTCGGCGAAGCGGCAGCCCGCCGGGAAGTCGGCCGGGGAGGGCACGACCCCCTTGATCTGGGTCATCCGCTCCGCCGCCGACTCCAGGGACAGCACGCTGCCGAGCAGGCCGCGCGTGTAGTGGTGGGCCGGTGACTCCACCAGGTCGGCGGTCACGCCCGTCTCGACGATCTGGCCGCCGTACATCACGACCACCCGGTCGGTGACGTCGGCGATCAGCGCGAGGTCGTGCGAGACCAGGATCAGGGCGAAGCCCAGCTCCTCGCGCAGGGCCAGCAGCAGCTCTATGACCTGGGCCTGCACGGTGACGTCGAGCGCGGTGGTCGGCTCGTCGGCGACGATCAGCCGGGGGTCGCGGGACAACGCCATGGCGATCAGCACGCGCTGGCGCTGGCCGCCGGACAGCTCGTGCGGGTAGCTGCGCAGGGTGCGCTCCGGGTCGAGGCCGACCATCGTCAGCAGCTCGCCCGCGCCGCGGTGCCCGCCACGCCGTATGACCTGCTTGAGCTGGGCGCGGATCGTCATCGCGGGATTCAGCGACGACAACGCGTCCTGGTACACCATCGCCATCTCGTGGCCCAGCAGCCGGCGGCGCACCCGCATCGGCTCGCCCACCAACTGCCGCTGGTTGAACCGGACATGGCCGCGCACCCGGGCCCCCTTCGGCTCCAGGCCCATCACCGCCAGCGCGGTCAGCGACTTCCCGCAGCCCGACTCGCCCACCAGGCCCAGGACTTCACCCGGCCGCACCTCGAAGCTGATGCCGTCGACGATGTCCACGCCGTGGTGCCGGCCCTCGAAGCCGATCGCCAGGTTCTCCACCGCGAGGACCGGTTGACCGTCCTGGTCGGGCAACGGCCTTGCCCGCGACCGGAGTCGCAGCGCCGCCTCGGTCAGACCGGGCAGCGGGAGCACCTCGCCGCTGCCGGGCTCGGGCGCGTCGAGCGGGTCGTCTTCGTTCTCGTCTTCGTTCTCGTCGTCGTGCCGTACGTCCACCTCGCGCGGGGCCGGGGCCGCCCACGCGTCGGAGACCCCCTCGGACAGTATGTTCAGCGACAGGACGGTGATCAGCATCAGCAGGCCGGGGAAGACGGTCGCCCACCAGCCCCCGGTCAGCACCATGTTCTTGCCGTCCGCGATGACACTGCCCCAGGACGGGTCGGGAGGCCGGACACCCGCGCCGATGAACGACAGCGACGCCTCGAAGACGATCGCCTCGGCCACCTGCACCGTGCAGAACACCAGCACCGGAGCGGCGCAGTTGACGGCCACGTGCCGCGCGACGATGTGCGGGGTGCGGGCGCCGATCACCCGCTCGGCGGTGACGTAGTCCTCGCCGTACTGGTCCAGTACGTTGGCCCGTACGACCCTTGCCACCGGCGGGGTGAATAGGAACGCGATCGCGCAGATCAGTACGGTGATCCCGCCGCCGAACACCGCGACCAGCACGGCCGCCAGCGCGATGCCGGGGAACGCCATCACCACGTCCAGGCAGCGCATCAGCGTCTCGTCCACGCCCTTGCGGGAGGTCGCGGCGACCGCGCCGGTCAGCGCGCCGACGACCAGGGCCAGCGCGGTCGCCCCGAGCCCGATCGCGAGGGACCAGCGGGCGCCGTACATCAGCCTGCTGAGGATGTCCCGGCCCAGGCTGTCCTGGCCCATCCAGTGGCCGGCGGAGGGGTGCCCGGTGCCGTCGACGGGGAGCTGCTGGTCGAGCGGGTCGTGCGGCGCGAGGAGCGGGGCGAACAGCGCGACGAGGACGACGACCGCCACGAAGCACACCGCGACCTTCGACAGCAGCGGCAGCCGGCGCCAGCCCCGCAGCCGGATGCCGGGCCGGGACAGGGTCTCGGCGAGGCCCTTGCGGGAGAACTGAGTGAACATCAGGAGGCATCCCTCAGGCGGGGGTTGACCAGCAGGTAGAGGACGTCGATGACGAGGTTCACGACGACGAAGCCGGTCGCCGTGGTCAGCACCACGCCCTGGACGACGGCCGGGTCGCCGTTCTGCACCGCGTCGATCATCAGCTTGCCCATCCCGGGCAGCGAGAAGATGGTCTCGATGACCACCGCGCCGCCGAGCAGGTAACCGACCCGCAGGCCCAGGACGGTCAGGGGGTTGATCAACGCGTTGCGCAGGACGTTGCGGCCCACCACCACCCTCGGCGGCAGGCCGCTGCCGATGGCCGTCCTGACGTAGTCCTTGTCCAGCTCCTCGACCACCGATGTCCGGACGATACGGGTGAGTTGGGCCGCCACCGGGAGCGACAGGGCGAGCGCCGGGAGGGCCATCGTCCTGAGCCAGCCGGTGAGGGAGTCCGCCGGGTTGATGTAGCCGCCGGTCGGGAACCAGCCCAGGTCGACGGCCAGGTACTGGATCATCAGCAGCGCCAGCCAGAAGCCGGGCGCGGCCACCCCGGTGAGCGACACGACCCGGATGATCTGGTCGGGCAGCCGGTCCCGGTAGATCGCCGCCGTCACCCCGCCGAGCAGCGACAGCACGATCGCGATCCCCAGCCCCAGGAAGGTGAGTTGGAGGGTGAGCGGCAGCGCGGTGGTGACCTGCTGGAGGACCGGCGCCCGGGTCAGCGCGCTGGTGCCCAGGTCACCGTGGAGCAGGGCGCCCACGAAATGGACGTAGCGGACGGGCAGCGGATCCAGCAGGCCGTTGCGGACACGGAAGTCGTGCAGTTGCCGCGGTGTCGGATTGGCGCCCTGGAAGAACGCGGACGCCGGGTCGACGTCCGAGAAGCGCATCACCAGGAACACGAACAGCACGATGCCGAGCATCAGCGGAACGAGCAGGACGATACGGCGGGCCAGAATCCTGACGACGGTGACCATGGTCCAACTCCCGGGTGGCTAGACCCACTTGGCCTGAAGGACGTTGATTCCGGGATAGGGCTGGGCCCTTATCCCGGTCAGCTTCTTCGGATCCCAGGCGGTCATCAGCTCGTTGTGGACGACCGGGTAGAGCACGGCCTGTTCGGCGACGATGTCGATGTAGTCCTGGATCATCGTCTTCTTCTTCGCCGTGTCCGGTTCCCGGGTGGCCTGGTCCATGGCCTTGAAGAGCTGCTTGGCGACCGGGTCCCCGGCCCAGCGGGCGTACCCCATCCAGAGGTTCTGGGGGCCGTAGTTGTAGTGCATGATCAGGTCCGCGTCGATGCCGAACTGGTTGGGGTTCGAGGCGGCGGCGACCACCTGGTAGTCCTGCTTCTGGTCCATCTTGGTGAACACGGCCGTGGTCTCCTGCGGGGCGAGGCTCGTCCGCACGCCGATCGCGTCCCAGGACGCCTTGATGGTCGGCAGGCAGTCGACGATCCAACTCACGTTCACCGCGAGGATGTTGATCTCCAGCCCGCTGACCCCGGCGGCCTTCAGCAGCGCCTTCGCCTTGTCGGGGTCGTAGTCGTAGACCGTCTTCGCGCGCCGGTACGTGGGGTTGCCCGTGTCGAGGAACGACGAGGACGGCTTCCCGTGTCCCCGCAGCGCCAGCTGGACCATCTTCCCGGTGTCGATGGCGTAGTGCAGCGCCTGGCGCACGCGTACGTCGTCGAAGGGCTTGTGCCGCGTGTTGAACATCAGGAACAGGTTGTTCATCCCGGCCCCGCCCGCGACCGTCAGCCCGCCGCTCCGCAGCCGCTGGATGTTGGCGTAGGGGATGTTGTCGGAGATCTGCGCGCCCGCGCTCGACCCGGAGATCTTGGCGACGCGCGGTGCCGCGTCGACGATCGTCAGCCAGTTCATCGTCTTGAAGGCGGGCGGGCGCGGGCCGTTGTAGCCGGTGAACGCGGCGAACGTCGTGTTCGACTTCGGGTGGTGCGCGGTCTGCCGGTACGGCCCCGAGCCGACCGCCTTCCCCTTGATCGCGTCGTCCCAGGCGCCCGGCTGGGAGAAGATGTGCTTGGGCATGATCTTCGCCAGCGTCAGCCGCGAAACCCCTTCCGGGAAGGGGAACTTGAGGACCAGTTCGACGTTCTGCGCGTCGATCTTCCGCGCCTCCTTCAGCCAGCCGGCGAAGAAGCCCTGCGCGAGGGTCGTCGTCTTCGGGTCGAGGATGCGGTCGAAGACGAACACGACGTCGTCGGCGGTGACCGGCTGCCCGTCGTGGAACGTGGCGCCCGCCCGCAGCGTGAACGTCCACGAGGTGCCGCTCGTGTCCTTCGGCACCGCCGTCGCCAGCGCCGGATAGGGCGCGCGGGTGATCGGGTCCGTGTCGACCAGACCCTCGTAGATGTGGTTGTTGGCCGCCATCGAGAACGCGGACGCCGTCATCGTCGGGTCCCAACTGCCGTCGTTCCCATAGCCGATCACCGCCGTCAGCGTGCGGTTCCGGCCGGTGCCCCCGCCCCCGGTGTCGTTCGTCGACTGCGGCCCCGACGAACAGGCCGTCAGGGACGAGGAGATCGCCGCCGCCGCGCCCAGCGCGCCGGAGTACTTCAGGAACGCCCGGCGGTGCAGCGCGGGCACGTTCTGGGTCACGTCTTCGCGCATGGTTACTCCAGGAGGTACGACGTCCTACGTCCTGCGGTCAGCGCGACCATAAGAGCGGCCGTGGGGGCGGTCAAGGCATCGCACACGAATGGCGTAGCCGTCAGAGGTCGGACCAATGGCGGTTTGAAATGGCGCAAGTTGACACCCTGTCAGGGTGGTCCCGGCCGGACATGGGACGTGGGACGTCTCGTGCGGCTACGATGCGGCGCATGTCCGGGGAGCCAAGGAACAGTCGGATACAGCGCGAGGTCGTCCAGCTGATCCTCGACCGCAAGCTCCAGCCCGGTGCGCCCCTGCCCACCGAGGCCGAGCTGATGGAAGACCTCGGCATCAGCAGGAACTCCGTCCGCGAGGCCCTCAAGGCGCTCCAGGCCCTCGACATCGTCGAGATCAGACACGGCTACGGCACCTATGTCGGGCGCGCCTCGCTGACCCCGCTCGTCGACGGCCTCACCTTCCGCACCCTCACCCGGCACGAGGACGACGCGGACGCGCTGGCCGAGATCCTCCAGGTACGGGAGGTGCTGGAGGAAGGCCTGATTCATCGGGTCGTTGCCACCGTCACCGAGCCCGAACTGGACAGGCTCGAAGCGGTGGTGGACCGCATGGAGGACGCCGGCCGCGCGCGCCGCCCCTTCCCCGAACTCGACCGCGAGTTCCACGAAATGCTCTACGCCTCACTCGGCAACGAACTCGTCCCGCAACTCCTCGGCGCCTTCTGGACGGTCTTCCGCCGGGTCGCCGGCGCCCGGGGCTGGACCGACGACCCCGACCCCACCCTCACCGTCCACCGCCACCGCGACATCGTCACCGCGCTGCGCGCCCGCGACGTGGAGCGCGCGCGGCGGGCGATGGCGGACCACTTCCGGGGCATCGAGGCGCGGGCGGCGCAGGAGTCCCGGGGCGTGGGCTGAGGCGTTCCGGGAGGGGCGGGGCGAGGTGACCGAGGGCGCGGGCGGAGCGGCCGTTCTCGGGCTGCGGACGCCCTGCCGAATCCCCCCGTCCACCTGGCGGATGTCTCTACGCTGGCTGTGTGACCGAGCTCTGGAACCCGTCCTCCACCGGCGTCATGCGCCTCCCCTCCGGCCGCCTGGTCCGGGGCCGCGGGCTGCGCCGGCCGCTTCCCGCCGACGACCCGGCGCCGACGTTCGGCGTGTACCTCCTCGGCAAGCCGCCGCCCCAAGTCCCCTGGGAGAAGCGCTGGTTGCAGTGGCCGGACTTCCGGCTGCCCGCCGACCGCGCCGAGGCCCGCGCGGTCCTCACCGAGGTCTGGTGGCGGTCCCGCACCGAACGCGTCGAGGTGGCCTGCCACGGCGGCCGGGGCCGCACCGGCACGGCACTGGCCTGCCTCGCGGTCTTCGACGGCGTACCGCCCGGGGAGGCGGTCGGCTACGTCCGCGCCCACTACGACCGGCACGCGGTGGAGACGCCCTGGCAGCGCCGGTACGTACGGCGGTTCACGCGGGCCTAGGCCGTGTCCGCAAAGTCCTGTCTGCCGCGCGGCGCCATGCACGCTCCCCCACTGCCTGAAGGGCGTGGGAGGTGCCCCCACTCGCCGCACCGGGCGAAAGCCCGAGTACGCCCAGTACGAGGGCTTCCGCCCGGCACGCCGAGAGCACGCACCTGACGCCGCGCGGCCCGCCCTCCGGGCGAACGACAGGACTTTGCGGACACGACCTAGCGGTCGGCGGCCGGGGCCGCGGAGGTCACGCCTTGCGGGCCCGGAAGCGCAGACCGCCGCTCTCCGGGTGCAGGTCGACCACCGGGTCCGTGAAGCCCGCCCGCTCCAGCCGGGCCGGAAGGGTCGCCGGATCGAGGGTGTTCATCGTGTCCCGGAAGTGCAACACCCGGAATCGGAAGCCGGGTTGGCTGTCGCTGCCCGCGAACACACCGCCGGGACGCAGCACCCGCAACGCCTCGGCGAAGATCCGGTCCTGGTGGGCCGCCGTCGGCACGTGGTGCAGCATCGTGAAACACACCACGGAGTCGAACGCACCGTCGGACAGCGGCAGTTCGGCCCCGTCCGCGTGGAGCACGGTGGCCCGCCCGCCCCACTGCGACCGGAGCAGCCGCGCCGTGTCGGCGTCGATCTCGGCGGCGGTCAGGCGGTCCACCCGGTCGACGAGGACGCGGAGGTTGGCACCGTAGCCGGGGCCGATCTCCAGGACGTCCGCGCCGAGTTCGACGTGTTCGAGGGCCCAGGGCAGGATGCGGTCCTTCGTCGTCCGCGCCCATCCCTCGGAGCTGCACAGCTTGCGGTGGGCTCGGTTCATCGGCATGCACCGACGCTAGGCCGGTCGGCGGCGGTCCGCCATGGGCCGGGGCCGCCGTGTCCTGTCGGGGACGCGGCGGCCCCTGACGTCCTAGGCGACCGCCGCCGCCACCAACCTGGCCGTATCGGCGACGAGTTGGTTGTCGTACGGCCCTTCGGGCAGCGTCGGCCTCGTGGTCAGGACCGCGAGGACGACCGGGTCGCCGGCCTCCGTCCAGGCGATGCCGACGTCGTTGGCGGTGCCGTAGGCGCCACTGCCGGTCTTGTCGGCGATCGTCCAGGTGGCGGGGAGCCCGGCGCGGAAACGGGCGGCGCTCGTCGTGTTGTTGAGCAGCCAGGCGGTGAGCCGGTCGCGGTCGGGGCGGCGCAGGGCGTCGCCGAGGACGAGCTTGCCGTAGGAGCCGGCGATGGCGCGCGGGCTGGTGGTGTCCGTGATCCGGTCCGGCTCGGCCGAGTTCAGCTCGGTCTCCCAGCGGTCGAGCCGGGTGACCCGGTCGCCGAGGGAGCGGGCGAAGCGGGTGATCGCGGTGGGGCCGCCGAGTTCGCGCAGGAGCAGGTTGCCGGCGCCGTTGTCGCTGTAGCGGATGGCCACGTCGGCGAGTTGCTCGATCGTCATGCCCTCGGCCAGGTGCGCCCGGGTCTGGTCGGAACCCTCGACCAGGTCGGCCTCCGTGTAGTGCACGACCCGGTAGAGGACCTCGCCGTGCCGGTCCAGGTCGCGCAGGACGGCCGCGGCGGCGAGGGTCTTGAACACCGAGCACATCGGGAAGAGTTCGTCGGCGCGGTGCACGACGGTCCTCCTCGTACCGAGGTGACGCGCGAACACGCCGACGCGGGCGCTGTGGCGCTCCTCCAGGGCGCGCAGCGCGGCGCCGATGTCGGTTCCCGTGCCCGTCCCGGAGCCCTGGGTGTCCGACGCCTGCGCGGAGGCGGAAGGGGCGAGGAGGGTCGCGGCGGTGGCGGCACCGGCGGTGAGCAGGGTGCGGCGGGTGGCGGCGCGGGCCGTAGGGGCGACGGGGGTCGTACGGGTCGCGGGGGTGGGGTCGGCAGGGGTCGTGGGGGACTGTTCGAAGCCTGAGATCACGCTCTCCTTTGTTCGCTGTCCGACGACGATCTCTGCAGTGATCGACGCCGGCGCTCATCCCTTGGTTGCGTCGCCGTGGACCATCGGCGGACGCCGGGGCGGGTCGGCGCCGGACACAGTGGCTCCATGGCGAACACACAGGGAATCACTCGGGGGCGGTTCCTCACGGGGGCGCTGGCCCTCGGAGCGGCGGGCGCGCTGCTCCCGTCCGGGCAGGCGACCGCCCGGCCGCGACCGCCCGCGGCACCCGGCCGCAGGCCCGGTCTGCGCCGTCACGGCGTGGTCTACACGGTCGGCGAGGGCGGGACCCCCGCGACCGCCTGGAGCACCCGCCGGATGCGCGCCGACCTGCGCGCCGTCCGCGACGAACTGCACGCCGACACCGTCGACGTCACCGGCGACGGCGTGGACCGCCTCACCGCCACCGCCGCCGAGGCCGCCGAACTCGGCCTGCACATCTGGCTCCAGCCCACCCTCGGCGACGTCCCCGAGCGGGACATCCTCGAACACCTCGCGGAGACCGGCCGGTTCGCGGAGCGCCTGCGGCGCCAGGGCGCGAGCGTCGACCTCAGCGTGGGCTGCGAGTTCTGGCTCTTCGTCCCCGGGATCGTGCCGGGCGCCACGGTCCTGGACCGCGTCCAGAACATCCTGAACGGCACGTTCGACCCGGTCGCGATGCAGCGCAGGCTGGACGCGTTCACCAAGAGGGCGGCGGCGCTGGGCCGTTCGGTGTTCCACGGCGACCTCAGCTACGCCGCGGCACAGGACGACGAGGTCGACTGGGACCTCTTCGACGTCGTGGGCATCGACTACTACTCGTACTTCGAGCGACGGTCCGACTACGTACGGGAGTTGAGGACCTACCAGCGCTGGGGCAAGCCCGTGACGATCACCGAGTTCGGCACCTGCGCGTACCGGGGCGCTGAGAGGACGGCCGGCATGGGCTGGGACGTCGTCGACCACGACAAGGACCCGGAGGAGATCAAGGGCCACCTCGTCCGCAGCGAACACACCCAAGCGGCCTACGTCGTCGACCTGTTGGACGTCTTCGAGTCGATGGGCCTCTACGGCGCGATGGCCTTCGAGTTCGTCACCCCGGACGCCCCGCACCGCGCCCACGACCCCCGCCACGACCTCGACATGGCGAGCTACGCCCTCACCAGAACCGTCAAGGACCGTCCGTACGAACCGGGTTCACCGTGGCACTGGGAGCCCAAGGAGGCGTTCCACGCGCTGGCGGGGCGGTACCGTCAGAGGGCGAGTGTCATGAGGAGGCGGTGCTCGCCCGGCCCGAAGTAGTCCTTGAGCACGCCCTGTTCGGACGAGAACCCCAGCGAGCGGTACAGCATGATCGCGGCGGCGTTCGTCGGTTCCACCGTCAGGCGGACCTGGTGGACGCTCTCCGTGCGCAGCCGGCGCAGGGCCTCGACCATCAGGCGCCGGCCCAGCCCGTGGCCCTGCTGGTGGGGTGTGACGGCCAGGCTCATGATCCAGCTGACGTAGCCGTCCGAGGTGCTGACGAAGAGGATGTAGCCGAGGAGGCCCTCGCCGTCGTCCAGGACGAGGATGCGGTCGCCGTGGATGTCGCACAGCTGGCGGAGCACGAAGGTGGGGTACGGCTCCTCGGGGAAGGCCTCCCTGTCCACGCGCAGGAGTTCGGGCAGGTCTGCCTCGGTGATGCCCCTGAGGGTCAGGTGCCGGTCGGTGCGGTCGGCCAGGAATGCCTGTTCAGTGCGGCGCCCTACTGAAGGGAAACGTTCCTCCGGAAAGGGCGTCATTCTGCCTCCTGCGGGTAGGAAGTCAATGATGTGTTGACGGCTCGGGTGACTCGTACGGGTGGTACGGGCGAGACGCGTGTGTCCTGCCTTTCTGGTGTGTTCAGCAGGGTTCCACCCATCTTGAGTGGGGCAATCCGGCAGTTCAAGGCCGAATCCGGTCTCTTCAATGTATTCGCCACGATGCGCCCCTCGTGCGCCCCGGCCGTACCTGTGAGGTGGCATGGATTGCGCCGCGAAATTGACGAGTGGTGTACGCCGTGCCCGTGATGTTGTTAGGGTGGACTGGTGAAAAACGCGGAAGTCGCCTGGAGCGCGTTCGATTCGATCGCATATGTGGATCACAACTACCGTGACCTGCAGGCGGAGGACGCCGAGATCCTGACCATTGTCAGGGATCATTTCGCGGGCCATTTCCGGAATCAGGGCGTCGGCCCGGTCTACGGTATCGACGTGGGCGCCGGCGCCAATCTCTACCCCGCACTGTCCATGCTCCCGTGGTGCGACGAGATCACCCTCGTCGAGCGCTCCTCCTCGAACGTGGCCTACCTGGACAGCCAGGTCGACTCCTACGCCCGGAACTGGGACCAGTTCTGGGACGCCCTGTGCGGGAACGAGGACTACGCAGCCTTCGACATCGACCCCCGCGCACGGTTCCGCGAGGTCGTCAAGGTCGAGCAGGGCAACATTTTCGGACTCGAACGCTTCGGCGGCCGGTGGTCCATGGGCACGATGTTCTTCGTCGCCGAGTCGATGACCTCCTCGTACCAGGAGTTCACCCTGGGTGTGGAGCGTTTCATGTGCGCCCTCGCCCCCGGCGCCCCCTTTGCGGCCGCATTCATGGAACACTCCAAGGGTTATCACACGGGTGAGCAGTTCTTCCCCGCGTGCGACGTGGGGGAGGGCGAGGTGCGGGAGAGTCTTGAACCATTCGCGGACGAGTTCAAGGTGCAGCGGCTGAAAAGCGCGGCCGTGGTCCGGGACGGATATTCGGGAATGATCCTCTCCTATGGCTGGCGCGGGAATTCGGAGCCACAGGTTCCGATCGGCTGACAGGACGGTCGACCGGTGAATCTTCACAACAGAAGAGGGATATTCCTCGGCTGATGGCAGTGCGGTCTGTGTGAGGGGCATGGAATGGAGATCAAGCCGCGGCAGCATCTGCTGGACATCTGGCAGGCGGTCGCCCGCTACTCCTTCGACGGGGGGCAGTGGGCATGGGGGAAATGGGGCGGTGAGAGCAGCGTCGCCGACGCCGAGCGGCTGCTCTGCCTGCTGTACCCGGCGACCGAGCTGCCCTCGTTCCGGCTGGACGACCCTGACACCACGCTGACCGACGTGCAGCAGACGCTGAAGCGGGCGGGCGGGCGGCTGGAGATCCCGGCCAACCTCGTCACGGCCGCCGTCGAGTTCATGCGCACCCACACGGACGGCAAGAGGCCCACGTTCGCGGGCGGTTACTACTTCCAGTCCCGGGACAAGGAGCAGGACCTCACCGAGGAACAGCGCCAGCTCGGCGTCACCGACTCGTTCTCGATGTCCATCACCCTCTGTCTCGCCCTGCTCGGCTTCCTCAAGGTCTACGAGTCCAAGACGCGCCGCGGCGACATGCAGGAGACCATCCGCGACCTGAGGATCGCGACCAGCAACCGGCTCACCGCCGCCATGGTCAGCCTGCTGCGGTCCTTCACGGTCAACGTCTACGACACCGACTCCTCCCAGGGCCAGACGCTCTGTGAACTCCTCGGCCAGGGACAGCTGTCGACCCGTCAGGTGACGGAGCAGTTCCAGCGCCGGTTCCGGCCGCTGCGCGCCGCCATCATCGAGAGCTTCATCCTCGGCGTCGACGTCCAGGAGGCGCTCAAGGACGAGAGCCAGCTCTTCGAGTGCGGCTGGGCCTGGAGCCTGGTGCGGGACGCGCCCGAGGTGGAGACCGACGAGGCCATCGGGCCGCAGCCCGGCGGCGTCGCCAACCCGGTGCCGTACCTCTACTTCACGGTGGTCGCGCTCGACGGCATCCAGGACCTGTTCTCCGACCGCACCCTGACCCTCGGCCTGCTCAACGCCGAACAGCAGAAGCTCGCCGAGGCGCTGCGACTGCGCTGGGAGATCACCCAGCAGTACTGGTCGCGCATCGCCCGCTTCGACGGCGACCGCTGGCCCCTGGAGGACATCCCCTGGCGTACGACGGGACAGCGGCTGGAGTCGGAGTACTTCTCGCTCTCGGTCGCCGCGATCCTCGTGCACGACCTGATGCGCCGCCGGGCCACCGACGACGACCTGACCCGCACCGTCCGCGTCATGGAACGCCTCGCCGAGCGCGGCCGGATCACCAGCCGCATGACGCGCGACGACCCGATGATCCAGCTGCACAACCCGGGCGTCACCCTGCCCCTCCAGGGCGGCGGCACCATCGGCCCGCCGATGGACTGGACGATGAGCGACTTCTCGGCCCAACTCCTCAAGCGCACCGTCCAGTTGTGCACGCTCTCCCGCAACCTCACCGCACACGACCGGCTGCTCAGGCTGGCCGAGGACATCTTCGGCCATGTGTGGCGCCGCCGCATGGGCGAGGGCGACGGCGTCGGCCTGTGGGACAACGTGCACGCCATCTACCCCGAGGCCTCCCTCACCGACGGCCCGGTGTCCTGGAGCATCACGGAGCGGGTCACCGAGGTGATGGTCCAGGTCCACAACATGTACGCGCAGCCACCGATCCGCAGCCTCGAACTCACCGAACTGGCCAAGGCGTTGCTCAGCGAGTCCACCCACCTCCTGGGCAACGAACAGATGGCGCCCGCCCCCAACTCCGACGGCAAACGGGGCATGCAACTGCGGGGCATCGAGGTCAAGTTGCGCCGCGCCCGCGCCCTCATCGACGAACAACCCGGCACCGCCTACTCGTTGGCCCTCGACGTGCTCGGCCAGCTCGACGCACTCGCCCGCGCCCGCGAGGCCGCCGCGGTCCAGGGAGTGTGAGCCGTGCTGATCTTCGCGGCCTCCGACAAGGGAGGCACGGGCCGCTCCGTCACCAGCGCCAACCTCGCCTACCAGCGGGCGCTGACCGGGGACGACGTCTGCTACCTGGACTTCGACTTCGGCTCGCCCACCGCCTCGGCCGTCTTCGACGTGCCCGAAGCCCGCCAGGCCTCCGAGGACCGCGGACTGCACTCCTACCTGATAGGCGAGATCAGCGAGCCCGTCCGCATCGACGTCTGGGCCGACACCGAACACCGGGTCCTGCGCAACCAGCCGCCCGGAGCGGGCCGGCTGATCCTCATGCCGGGCGACCTCAGCGGCGGCGAGTTCGCCACCTCCGGCGACAATCTGCGCCGCTGTGTGGACCTCCTGCTGCGCCTCAACAGCGAGTTCGACCTGATCGTCGTCGACCTCAGCGCCGGCCGCAGCTACGCCGTCGACATGGTCCTCGCGGCCACCTCGCAGCGCGCGATGAGCGGCGTCGAGGCCCGCTGGCTGGTCTTCCACCGCTGGACCCGCCAGCACGTGGAGGCCGCGGCCAGCCTGGTCTACGGCAAGCGCGGCATCCTCGCCGGCGGCGTCGCCCGCGGCCACGACGAGGACGCGCTGCGCGGCGCGATCCGCTTCGTACGGGCCGCCGTACCCGATCCCGACTCGGCGCTGTGGTCGCAGGCCACGCCCACCCAGTCGGCGTGGATGGAGCAGTGCGACACCGAGCTGAAGCACCTCGCCTCGCACCACGGCATCGGCTACAGCCAGGTGCTGGGCTCGGTGCCGCTGGAGCCGGTGCTCCAGTGGCGGGAGCAGCTCATCACCGACGAGGACGTGCTGGACAGCCAGATCGCCACCATGGAGACCTGGCAGGCGCTCAGCGACCTCGCCGCGCGGCTGACCGACGACAAGTACTGGGAGGAGGCATGACGGACGCCGTCTTCCGGGAGACCACCGCGGATCCGCGCACCCAGTCGGTGCCGTTGGCCCATCTCTCCCTGGAGCTGGGCCACTTGTACATGGAGGACTTCGAGGCGGGCCCCGAGCGGCTGCGCGAGCACTTCGCCGAGGTCCGCATCTGGGTGGAGGCGGCCCGCGCCTCCGCCGCCCGCCGCACCAGCGGCAAACGCCCGCGGATCAGCACCTGTTTCCTCATCGACGACTACTTCAGCCGCTTCTCCACGCCCGCCGAACTCGTCCCGCTGGTCCTGGAAGAGGCCGAGAAGGCCGGGCTCGTCATCGACTACCTCGCCCGCGAGTCGGGCTGCGCGGTCGCCGACCGCATCGAACTGGCCGAGTCCGTCATGCACCGCCTCGTCGAGTCCCCGCCGCCCGGCAGCCACGGCTCCCGCCCGCCGGTCAGCCAGACCGGCTGGCTCGCGAACGGCGAGCGCACCACCCCGACGCGCAGCGCCCTGGCGGAGATCGTCACCTGGCAGCCCCCGCACGAGACCGCGGCCCGCAACCACTCCGTCTTCATGGACGTCGAGCTGTGGTCGGAGACGGACAAGGGCCGCCTGTGGTCCTGCCCCTTCCTGGCCGCCGTATGGCAGTTGGCCCGGCTGGGCCTGCTGCGGCACCTGGGCGAGCCGGTGCTCGTCCCGCAGATCTGGACCGGCGGGGACTTCCCGCGCGACTGGGACCGGCTGCCGCCGCTGCTCCAACTCAGCGACACCCGCGTCCCGTTCAGCGCCTACCGCACCTGCACGCTGATGGCGAACCGCTTCGTCGCCGTGGAGGACGCCGTGCGGCTCATCCTCGACCAGGTGGACGTGGACTCCGTCGCGCTCGAACAGGTCGCCAAACGGTCGGCGGGCGAAGGCGTCGCGGTACCGGAGGCGGTGGCCCAGCGCGCCACCTACGTGTTCTACGAGGAGCCCGCCGACCCGGGCCCGCAGGACGGGACATGACATGACGACTCCTGGACGGCCCGCGCGCCCGGTCCTCGCCTGCGGCGAGGTGCGCACCGGCCTGCTGCCGTCCTTCCAGGCGCTGGACGGCCGCGCCGCCGCCCAGCTCCTGCGGCTGCGCGCCGACGAACACGTCCGCGTCTCCGAGCGGCCCAACCTCTACGCCCTCTCGCCCGAGGTTCTCACCGGCGTGGACTGCCGGCTGCCCACCTCCAACGGCGCCAAGGTCAGGGCCGTCGGCACGGTGGCCGCCCGCGCGGCGCTCACCGAGGGCCGGGTGCTCCAGTCCACCGCCTACTTCAGCGCCCCGGCCGCCGGCCCCGACGTACGGCAGCCCTGGGGGCACTACCTCGTCCGCCCCGGGGTCGTCGAACCGTTCGGGAAACTGCCCGAACAGGCCACGGCGGACGGTGTGCTGCGCGGCGGCGGGCGCGGCGAGCTGGACCTCGGGATGATCGCCGAGGGGCTGCTGGCACAGCTGGTGCGCCACCCCCTCCTCGACCACAAGGCGCCCTTCAAGTCCCGCCGCACCCAGCTGCGGTGGGCCGCGCGGCAGGCGCCGGAGGGCGAGGACGCCACCCTGGACCGCTTCACGCTGGCCGAAGACGGCCTGCGGACCGTGGAGTTGAGAGTGCCCGAGGGCACCGAGACCGCCGCGGTCGCGGGGCTCTGCGAAGACCTCGCGTTGCACGACTGGCTTTTGACGACGGTGGTGCACATGCTGGAGAACAGCCGGCTCGGTGCGGCGGACGGGCCCGCGGCGGTCCTGGCGCTGCGCCCGGCCGTGGATCACCTGCTGCATCTGTGGATGCCGCGCGCGCACGTGGACCGCACGCTGGGACACCTGTGGGACGTACTGGAGCGGGAACCGGGCTTCAGCCGCCAATGGGAGAACCTTCGCCAGCGTATCCGGGACCAACTGGCCATACAGGCCATTCCGTTGCTGCACCAGGCGCTGAGCACGCGCTGACGGGGCGGCACGAACCGCATATCCGACGGGGGAGAGGCTCACATGAACGGAGTGACGACACCGGGGGCGGGACCAGGGACCGTTCCACAGCAGAACCACGACCAGCGCGCGTCCAGGCTGTTCATCAGGACGGGGGTCGCGGTCTTAGCGGGAGTGGCCGCGTTCTTCGTGACCAACGTCCTCAACGAGAACGACGGCGACCTGTGGCAGTGGACGATGTCCATCGTCCTCGGCTGCGCCACGCTGATCGTGCAGCTGCTCGTGGACTTCGGGGAGCGGCTGGAGGCCGTCCAGGAGAGCCAGAAGAGGCGCATCCGGGACATGAAGGACAGCCTCTCCAGCCACCACACCGAGATGCGCGCGGCGGTCGAGGAGAGCTTCGCGAAGATCAACGCGGCGACGGAGCTGTACAGCAAGGTCGACGGCTCGGTGCTGCGCTCGGACGAGGTGACCCGGCTGGTGCTGGGCTACACGAAAGTGGGCGAGCAGGGCGCGAGCATCGTGAAGGCCTTCGCCGAGGAGGAGTTGGGCCGTCTCGCGCTGCTCATGGAGAGTCTCGGCAACGGCACGGCGGACTGCCCCGGCGAGAACCACGAGTGGCTGATCGACCTCACCAAGTGCGTCAAGCGCACCCTCTACGCCACCAGCACGTCCGTCGACCGCGACTTCTGGTCCAGCGAGCCCGCGCGCCGCTATCTCGCCGCCCAGGAGACGGCCATCAAGTCCCGCCGGGTGGAGATCCGGCGCGTCTTCCTCGTCGACGAGGAGTCGGAGGTTACCGGCAGCCTCCGCCAACTCTGCGAGAGGCACCGCAAGTTCGGTATCGACGCGCGTATCGCGGTCCGTGCCCTCCTCGAACCGACCGCCCAGATCAACTCGCTGAACGACTTCATCATCTTCGACGGCGAACTCTCCTACGAGACCGAGCCCGACATCCGCGTCATGCCCGCCAAGACGACCCTGAAGATGACCCACGAACACGTCGAGGAACGCATCAACCGCTTCAACGTGCTGTGGGAGGCGACGGAACCGGACGCCCAGCCGGGCCCGGCGCCGAGTGTCAGTCCGGCCCCGGAACCCCGGGTGCACGCGCCGGGCGGCGGCAGCACCCGGTCGTAGCCGCCGCGGTCGGTCCCCGTCCGCCGACGGCCCCGAAAAGGGGCGTCGGACGACGGGCGCGGGATGACGGCGTGGGATCGGCGGCGCCGGATTTCGGAATTCCGTCAAACCGGTTGGCCGCCCTTTTCCGTACCGTCCGAAAGGCCCGTTCGAGCTGCCCCGGCGGCTTTTCCCGGCTGTCCGACGTCAAGCATTGGCCAATGCCAACACCCGTTTCCCACAAGGAACTTGTGGTCGACAGACTCCTGCCGAGTGTAGGGGCGGAAGGGGTTCGTGAAGTGGAGAAGCGTGAAACTCCGAAAGGGAGGGGAGCCAGGTGTGGGCACACTGATCTGAGGCGAAGGACACCTTGATGGAATTGCGGGTTCGGGTGCGAGGAGAGCGATGAAACCGCCGGTCGGATCGGTCGCCATGGACACCCGTACCGGACGAGTGGGCATCGTCATGGGGCACGAGGGGCCTTACGTCCAGCTCCGCCCGTACGGTGGCGGGCGGGAGTGGGACGTCGAGCCGGCCGCGCTGCGGGACGCGACCCCGGCCGAGCGGCTGAGCGCGGCCACCGCCCATGCGAACGCCCGAAGCCGCGGTGAGGTCCCCTGACGGGTCCCCGGATGCCCCGACGCGTCCCGGGGCCGTGAAGCCGTAAGGGACAATGGGCGTCATGAGTCTGTTCCGCGACGACGGCATCGTGCTGCGCACCCAGAAGCTGGGTGAGGCGGACCGGATCATCACGCTGCTCACCCGGGGTCACGGGCGGGTGCGCGCGGTGGCGCGCGGGGTGCGGCGGACCAAGTCGAAGTTCGGGGCGCGGCTGGAGCCGTTCTCGCACGTGGACGTCCAGTTCTTCGCGCGGGGCAGCGAACTCGTCGGCCGCGGGCTGCCGTTGTGCACCCAGAGTGAGACCATCGCTCCGTACGGTGGCGGGATCGTCGCCGACTACGCGCGGTACACCGCCGGCACGGCGATGCTGGAGACCGCCGAGCGGTTCACCGACCACGAGGGCGAGCCCGCCGTGCAGCAGTACCTGCTGCTGGTGGGCGGGCTGCGGACACTCGCCGGTGGCGAGCACGCCCCGCATCTCATCCTCGACGCGTTCCTGCTGCGTTCCCTCGCCGTCAACGGCTACGCGCCGAGCTTCGGGGACTGCGCGAAGTGCGGGATGCCGGGCCCGAACCGGTTCTTCTCCGTCGCGTCGGGCGGGGTCGTCTGCGCGGACTGCCGGGTGGCCGGGAGCGTCGTACCCTCACCGCAGGCCCTGGAACTCCTCGGTGCGCTGCTTACGGGAGACTGGGAGACGGCGGACGCCTGCGAGGCGCGGCACGTGCGGGAGGGCAGCGGCCTGGTGTCCGCCTATCTGCACTGGCACATGGAGCGCGGACTGCGCTCACTGCGGTACGTCGAGAAGTCGTAGCACGTCGTGAGACACAGCTAGACACAGCAAGACACAGCAAGAGGCACCAAGAGGCATGAGGAGCGAGAAGCACATGGCCGTACGCGGGATCCTGGGGCGCCAGCGGCGCGAGTACACGGCGCCGGAGCCGCACCCGTCGGGGGCCACCGCGCCGAAGCTGCCGGGTGAGCTGATCCCCCGGCACGTGGCGATCGTCATGGACGGCAACGGACGCTGGGCGAAGGACCGCGGGCTGCCGCGCACCGAGGGCCACAAGGTCGGCGCCGAGCGGGTCCTCGACGTGCTCCAGGGCGGAGTCGAGATGGGGGTCGGCGCGATCTCGCTGTACGCCTTCTCCACCGAGAACTGGAAGCGGTCGCCCGACGAGGTGCGCTTCCTCATGAACTTCAACCGCGACTTCATCCGCAAGACCCGCGACACCCTCGACGAACTCGGCATCCGGGTGCGGTGGGTGGGCCGGATGCCCAAGCTGTGGCGGTCGGTCGCCAAGGAGTTGCAGATCGCGCAGGAGCAGACCAAGAACAACGACGCGCTCACGCTCTACTTCTGCATGAACTACGGCGGCCGGGCCGAGATCGCCGACGCGGCAAAGGCGTTGGCCGAGGACGTGCAGGCGGGCCGGCTGGATCCGGCCAAGGTCGACGAGAAGACCTTCGCCAAGTACATGTACTACCCGGACATGCCCGAGGTCGACCTCTTCCTGCGCCCCAGCGGCGAGCAGCGCACCTCCAACTACCTGATCTGGCAGAGCGCCTACGCCGAGATGGTCTTCCAGGACGTCCTGTGGCCGGACTTCGACCGCCGCGACCTGTGGCGTGCCTGCGTCGAATTCGCCCAGCGCGACCGGCGGTTCGGCGGCGCGGTGCCGAACGAGAAGCTGCTGGAGATGGAGAAGAACATGCGGGGCGGTTCGCTCTAGAGCCCGCCGGGAGCTGCGTTCCGGCCTGTCCGGCGTTGGAGGACAAGGCCGTTCAGGCCGAAGCGGGGGTCTGGGGGCGGCAGCCCCCAGGGACGCTCACCCCGGCCCACCCGCACAGAGCCCGGTCAGCCCGCGGCGCACTCCGCGCAGGTCCCGAAGATCTCCACCGTGTGGGCCACGTTCACATACCCGTGCTCCGCGGCGATGGCCTCAGCCCACTTCTCGACGGCGGGTCCCTCGACCTCCACCGCCTTGCCGCACACCCGGCACACCAGGTGGTGGTGATGGTCGCCCGTGGAGCAGCGGCGGTACACCGACTCGCCCTCCGACGTGCGCAGCACGTCGACCTCGCCGGCGTCGGCGAGGGACTGGAGGGTGCGGTAGACCGTGGTCAGGCCGACCGAGTCACCCTTGTGCTTGAGCATGTCGTGGAGTTCCTGGGCGCTGCGGAACTCGTCGACCTCGTTGAGCGCCGCCGACACGGCGGCACGCTGGCGGGTGGATCGTCCCTTCACGGGCGGGCCGGCCGTCGTCACCGTTGCCTCCTCACGTCTGCACTTTGCCGAGCCATTGTGCCAGCCCGGGCTGTGCAGGGTCAGACGCCGACCTCGTCGGCGGCCCCCCGTGTGGCCGGAATCGCGCACTCCACCGGGTCCCCCGCGGGTCGCGCGGCGGCCGCCGCCCGGGCCCGGCGCCGGGCCAGCGGGGTCGCCAGCGCGGTGAGCGCGATGAACGCGGCGATCGTCAGGAGCACGATCGTCGCGCCGGGCGGGACGTCCTGGTAGTACGAGGTGACGGTGCCGCCGACGGACACGGTCACGCCGATGACGCCCGCGATGGCGAGGGTCGCCCCGAAGCTGCGGGTGAGCTGCTGTGCGGCGGCGACCGGCACCACCATCAGCGCGGAGACCAGGATCAGGCCCACGACACGCATCGCGACGGTGACGGTGACGGCCGCGGTGACCGCCGTCAGCAGGTTCAGGGCGCGCACGGGCAGGCCGGTGACGCGGGCGAACTCCTCGTCGTGGTTCACGGCGAACAGCTGCCGCCGCAGCCCCAGCGTGACCACGATCACGAAGGCGGCGAGGATGCCGATCGCGGTCACGTCGGACTGCGAGACGGTGGAGAGGGAGCCGAAGAGGTACGAGTTCAGGTTGGCGTTCGAGCCGCCCGGCGCGAGGTTGACGAACATCACGCCGCCCGCCATGCCGCCGTAGAAGAGCATGGCGAGGGCGATGTCGCCGCGGGTCTTGCCGTACCAGCGGATCAGTTCCATCAGGACCGAGCCGAGGGCGGAGACGGCGGTGGCCATCCAGACGGGGGAGGCGTTCAGCAGGAAGCCGAGGCCGACGCCGGTCATCGCGACGTGACCGATGCCGTCGCCCATGAGGGGTTGGCGGCGCTGCACGAGGTAGATGCCGATCGCGGGGGCGGTGATGCCGACCAGGACGGCGGCGATGAGCGCCCGCTGCATGAAGGCGTAGTCGAGGAGGTCCATCAGCTCAGCAGTCCCGTGCGGATCGGTTCGGCGTCCGCCGCGTGCGGGTGGACGTGGTCGTGGCCCGGCAGAGCGTGCTGGCCGAGCGCGCGCGGCGGCGGGCCGTCGTGCTGGACGCAGCCGTCCCGGAGGACCACGGCGCGGTCGATCAGCGGTTCCAGCGGGCCGAGTTCGTGCAGGACGAGCAGTACCGTCGCGCCCTCGGCGACCTGGCGGGTGAGCGTGTCGGCCAGCACCTTCTGGCTGGCGAGGTCCACGCCCGCCATCGGCTCGTCCATGATGAGGAGTTCGGGTTCGGCGGCGAGCGCGCGGGCGATCAGCACCCGCTGGTGCTGGCCGCCGGAGAGCGCGTTGACGGAGTCCTTGGCGCGGTCCGCCATCCCGACCAGCTCCAGGGCGTGCCGTACGGCCTCGTGGTCCGCCTTGCGGAGCACGCCGAAGCGGGCGCGGGAGAGGCGGCCGGAGGCGACGATCTCGGTGACGGTGGCGGGGACGCCGCCCGCGGCGGTCGTGCGCTGCGGTACGTAGCCCACGCGCCGCCACTCCCTGAAGGCGCGGCGCGGGGTGCCGAACAGCTTGATCTCGCCGCCGCTGAGCGGGACCTGGCCGATGACCGTGCGGATCGCGGTCGACTTGCCGGAGCCGTTGGCGCCGAGCAGCGCGACCACCTCACCGCGGCGCACGGTGAGGTCGATGCCGCGCAGGACGGGGCGTGCGCCCAGTTCGGCGCGGACTCCGCGCAGCGATATGACGGGCTCGCTCATCAAGTCGCTCATCAACTCGTCCTCCGTGCTGGCCATTTGCTGGTCATTTGCTTCCCAGGGCCTGTTGCAGGGCCTTGAGGTTGGCCTGCTGGACCGAGAAGTAGTCCTTGCCGCGGGACTTGGCGGTGATGCCCTCGATCGGGTCGAGGACGTCCGTCTTCAGGTGCGCGTCGGCGGCGATGGTCTTCGCGGTCTTGTCGCTGACGAGCGTCTCGTAGAACACCGTGGTGACGCCGTCGGCCTTGGCCATCTTCTCAAGTTCCTTCACGCGCTGGGCACTGGGCTCCGACTCGGGGTCGAGGCCGTTGATGGCCTCCTCGGTGAGGCCGTAGCGCTCGGCGAGGTAGCCGAAGGCGGCGTGGGTGGTGATGAACACCTTGGTCTTCGTGTCGGCCAGGCCTGTCTTGAACTCGGTGTTGAGGGCGTCGAGTTTCTTGACCAGGGCCGCGGTGCGCGTCCGGTAGTCGGCCGCGTTCTTCGGGTCGGCCTTCTCGAAGGCCTTGCCGACGCCCTCGGCGACCTGGGCGTAGCGCACCGGGTCGAGCCAGATGTGGGGGTCGAGGCCGGCCAGCTCGTCGTTCTCCGAGGTGTCGTGCGAGGCCGCGTGGCCGCCGACCTCGTTGCCGTGCTTCTCCAGCGTGGTCAGGGAGGCGGCGTCGATCTTCGTCCTGACCTCGGACTGGCTCACCGCGTCGTCGACGGCGGGCTGGAGGTTCTTGAGGTAGAGCACCGCGTCGGACTCCCCGAGCGCGGCGGTCTGCTGCGCGCTGATCTCCAGGTCGTGCGGTTCCTGGCCGGGCTTCGTCAGGCTGGTGACGTGCACGTGGTCGCCGCCGATCTGCTCGGCGAGGTACTGCAGCGGGTAGAACGCCGCGACGACGTCGAACTTGTCCGTGTTGGCGGCGGACGCGCTGTCGGAGCAGGCGGAGAGGGTCCCGAGACCGAGGGCGGTGGCCGCGGCGATGGCGATCCCGGATATGTGGCGTCGTCGTACGTTCATGACAGTCATTTTCAACTGAGATGGAAACCGTTGTCAACAAGCCCTGGGTGGGGAACCGATTTGATAAGGGGGAGGGCAGCGCCGGTAACCTAAGTCATTCGCCCGCCCGTCTCCCGACCGCCGCCCCTCATCGAGGCGCTTCGCGTCGCCCCTCCTTACCGTCCATTCGTCATGAAGAGAGCATCGTGGCCGCCGACAAGATCGACACCATCGTCAGCCTGAGCAAGCGCCGTGGCTTCGTTTTCCCTTGTAGTGAGATCTACGGCGGCCAGAAGGCCGCCTGGGACTACGGACCGCTGGGTGTCGAGCTCAAGGAGAACCTGAAGCGTCAGTGGTGGCGCTACATGGTGACGTCGCGCGAGGACGTGGTCGGTATCGACTCGTCCGTCATCCTGGCCCCCGAGGTCTGGGTCGCGTCCGGCCACGTCGCCACGTTCTCGGACCCGCTCACCGAGTGCACCGCGTGCCACAAGCGGTTCCGCGCCGACCACCTGGAAGAGGCGTACGAGGCCAAGCACGGCCGCCTCCCCGAGAACGGCCTGGCCGACGTCAACTGCCCCAACTGCGGCAACAAGGGCCAGTTCACCGAGCCCAAGCAGTTCTCCGGCCTGCTCTCCACCCACCTCGGCCCGACGCAGGACACCGGCTCCGTCGCCTACCTGCGCCCCGAGACCGCCCAGGGCATCTTCACCAACTTCGGCCAGGTGCTGACCACTTCGCGCAAGAAGCCGCCGTTCGGCATCGCGCAGATGGGCAAGTCCTTCCGCAACGAGATCACGCCCGGCAACTTCATCTTCCGCACCCGCGAGTTCGAGCAGATGGAGATGGAGTTCTTCGTCAAGCCGGGCGAGGACGAGAAGTGGCAGGAGTACTGGATGCAGGAGCGGTGGAACTGGTACACCGGCCTGGGCCTGCGCGAGGAGAACATGCGGTGGTACGACCACCCCAAGGAGAAGCTCTCCCACTACTCCAAGCGCACCGCTGACATCGAGTACCGCTTCCAGTTCGGCGGCAACGAGTGGGGCGAGCTGGAAGGTGTGGCCAACCGCACCGACTACGACCTGACCGCCCACTCCAAGGCCTCCGGCCAGGACCTCCTCTTCTTCGACCAGGAGGCCCAGGAGCGCTGGACGCCGTACGTCATCGAGCCGGCGGCCGGTGTCGGCCGGGCGATGCTGGCGTTCCTGCTCGACGCGTACGTCGAGGACGAGGCGCCCAACGCCAAGGGCAAGCTGGAGAAGCGGACCGTGCTGCGGCTCGACCACCGCCTCGCCCCGGTGAAGGTCGCGGTGCTGCCGCTGTCCCGGAACCCGGAGCTGTCCCCGAAGGCGAAGGGCCTCGCCGCCGCGCTCCGGCAGAACTGGAACATCGAGTTCGACGACGCGGGCGCGATCGGCCGTCGTTACCGCCGTCAGGACGAGATCGGTACGCCGTACTGCGTGACGGTCGACTTCGACACGCTCGACGACAACGCGGTGACGGTCCGCGAGCGCGACTCGATGAAGCAGGAGCGGGTCTCCCTCGACCAGATCGAGGGCTACCTCGCCGGGCGTCTCGTCGGCGCCTAGGGTCGACTCCGCCTGAACGAAAGGCCGGACGGGCTGCATGCCCGTCCGGCCTTTCGCATGGGGGTCTCAACGGCCTTGCAGGGCCTTCACGTTGTCGCCGAACGTCCAGTTCTTCGAGCCGTCCCAGTTGATGGACCAGGTCATCAGGCCCTTGAGGCTCGTGCCGTAGTGCTTCCAGGCCTGGGAGACCAGGGACGGCGCCATGTAGCCGCCGCCCGCGCCCGACTGGGCGGGCAGGCCCGGGACCTGCTTGTCGTAGGGCACCTTGATCGTCGTGCCCTGGACGACCAGGCCCTTGTTGAGGCAGTCGGTCTGGGCGGTGAAGCCCGCGACGGTGCCCGCCGAGTACGAGTCGCCGGAGCAGCCGTACATGCTGCCGTTGTAGTACTGCATGTTGAGCCACCACAGGCGGCCGTTGTCCGCGTACTTCTTCACGATCGGGAGATACGCGCCCCAGATCGAGCCGTACGTGATGCTCCCGCCGGTGACGTAGGCGGTCTCCGGGGCCATCGTCAGGCCGAAGCCGGCCGGCATCTGGCCGAGGATGCCGTCGATGATGCGGATCAAGTTGGCCTGGGACGTGGAGAGTTGGTTGATGTTTCCGCTGCCGACCAGGCCGGTCTCGATGTCGATGTCGATGCCGTCGAAGTTGTACTTCTTCAGGATCGGCACGATCGTCGCGACGAACCTGTCCGCCACGGCGGTGGAGCTGAGGTCGATGCCGGCCGCCGCGCCGCCGATCGACATCAGGACGGTCTGGCCGGAGGCCTTCGCCGCGCACATCTCGGCGGGCGTGGCCACCTTCACCCCCGCGTCCATGCCGTCCTCCCAGAGGGCCGTTCCGTCGGAACGGATCACCGGGAAGGCCGCGTTGATCACGTTGTAGCCGTGCGCGGCGATACGGGAGTCGGTGATCGGAGTCCAGCCGAAGGGCGGGTGGACGCCGTTGGAGGAGCCGTCCCAGTTCTCCCAGTAGCCCTGGAGGACCTTGCCGGCCGGGCGGGACTTGACGGCGCAGGTGTCGGCCGCGGACGCGGTGGGGGCGGTGGCGATCGAGAGGGGGACGAGGAGGGTGGCCGCGGCGAGGGCGGCGGTGACAAGGCGACGGAGCATGCGAGGCCTCCCGGTGGGGGTGCGGTGAGGTGTCGTGCGTCGTAGACATGACAGTGCTCGTGGTCCAGACCTTTCGTCAAGAGGTCTGTACCAATCGATCGCGTCGGCGTCGGGTGGGCTGACAAGTATGGAATGACAGATATTGAAATCTGTCAGCTGTCATGCAAAGGTGGACCCATGACGATCCCCACACGCACTCTCGGAACCACCGGCCCCCAGGTCTCCGCCCTCGGCCTCGGCTGCATGGGCATGTCCGCGCTCTACGGCGAGGCGGACCGCACCGAGTCCATCGCCACCGTCCACGCGGCCCTCGAAGCGGGCGTGACGCTCCTCGACACCGGCGACTTCTACGCCATGGGCCACAACGAGATGCTGATCGGCGAAGCCCTGCGCACCGCCCCCGCCGCCCGCCGCGAACAGGCCCTCACCAGCGTGAAGTTCGGGGCCCTGCGCGACCCGGCCGGCGGCTGGTCCGGCTACGACGGCCGCCCCGCCGCCGTCAAGAACTTCGCCGCCTACTCCCTCCAGCGCCTCGGCGTCGACCACATCGACGTGTACCGGATCGCCCGGGTCGACCCCGGCGTACCGATCGAGGAGACCGTCGGCGCCATCGCCGAACTCGTCGAGCAGGGGTACGTCCGGCACATCGGACTCAGCGAGGTCGGCGCCGACACGATCCGCCGGGCCGCCGCGACCGCGCCGATCGCGGACGTCCAGCTGGAGTACGCGCTGATCACCCGTGGCATCGAGGACCGCATCCTGCCCGTCACCCGCGAGCTGGGCATCGCCGTCACGGCGTACGGCGTGCTGTCCCGGGGCCTGATCTCCGGGCACTTCACGCCCGACCGGCAGCTCGGCGCGAGCGACTTCCGGGCGCACTCGCCGCGCTTCCAGGGCGAGAACCTCCAGCACAACCTGACCCTGGTCGAGCAGCTGCGGAAGCTCGCCGAGCAGAAGGGCGTCTCCGTCGCCCAGCTCGCCATCGCCTGGGTGCTGTCGCGGGGCGAGGACATCGTGCCGCTGGTCGGCGCGCGGACCCGGGAGCGGCTGGCGGAGTCGCTGGGCGCGCTGGACGTCGTCCTGGACGCGGAAGACCTGGCGGCGATCGAGGCGGCCGTACCGGCGGACTCCGCGGTGGGCGACCGCTACCCGTCGGCGATGATGGCGCACCTCGACAGCGAACGCTGATCCGGCCTGCGGGTACGGTCTTCGTCATGGCACCGAGCGAGACCCTGACCGCCGAGCGCATCCTCGAAGCGACCGAGGAGGTGCTGCGCCGCCACGGCCCGGCGAAGGCCACCGTGGTGGACGTGGCCCGCGCGCTCGGCGTCAGCCACGGCACCGTCTACCGGCACTTCCGCACCAAGGCGGCGCTGCGCGAGGCCGTCACCAAGCGCTGGCTCGACCGGACCTCGGAGACGCTGTCCGGTTTCGTGACGGAGGACCGCGACCCGGAGACGCGGCTGCGGAACTGGCTGGCGGGGCTGTTCGACGCCAAGCGGAAGAAGGCGGGCGGCGATCCCGAACTCTTCGCCACGTACTCGTTCCTCGCCGAGGAAGCGGGCGAGGCGGTCAGCGAGCACATCGCCGAACTCACCGGCCAGCTCACGGAGATCGTGCGGGCGGGCGTCGACAGCGGCGCCTTCACCGTCCCCGACCCGGCCGTGGCCGCCCGCGCGGTGTTCCAGGCCACGGGCCGCTTCCACGACCCCTCCTACGCCCGGGAGTGGCTGAAGCCGGGCGTGGAGGGGGAGTTCGGGGACATGGTGGAGCTGCTGGTGCGGGGGCTGCGGTGAACTCGCCGCCGGATCAGGTCAGTCGACCTTGACGGTGACGGTCGGGGAGTAGGTCGTGCCCGCCGCTATCCGCAGCTGCTCCTTGCCCTTGGTGTTGAGCTTCGCGGTGAGCGAGTAGCTGCTGCCGTTCTTGACCACGGTGGACGCGTTGAGCGCGTTCCACTTCCCGGACTTCTCGTGCTGGAGCACCAGCTTGGTGCCGACCTTCAGGCCCTTCGTACGGCCGGTGAAGGTCACCTTGTCGCCGGCCTTGACCGTGCTCCTGTCGGCCTTGACGGTGATCGAGCCCATGGCGCTCGGGCTCGGGGACGCGGCGAAGGCGCTCGCGGTCCCGGCCGACAGCAGGGCGAGACTCAGGGCACCGGCGGCGAGCGTACGGGTACCGCGACCGCGGAGTGTGACGTTCACGGGGACTCCTGTCGTTCGGTTGGGCGTTCGGCTGAGCACGCCCAACCATGCTGGGGCCGGTCGGCCGCGACGGCGAGTCGGGAGGATCAGCGCCCCGCCGTGGACGCCCAGAACTCCCGCATCAGCGCGGTCGGCGTCGGGCTGGTCATCGCGACCTGCGTCAGCAGGACCGTCACCGTGCCCGTGGGCGGGACCACGTGGGCGGCCGTGCCGGTGCCGCCGACCCAGCCGTAGCGCCCGGGGACGTTCCACGGGTCGACCGGATCGACGTCGACCTGGCCGCCGTAGCCCCAGCCCTGGCCCTCCAGGAAGAGGGCGGCGGCCTCGCGCTGGGCGGCGGGGAGGTGGTTGGTGGTCATGCGGGCGACCGAGGTGGGGGAGAGGACACGGGTGCCGTCCGGTGCGGCGCCGCCGGCGCCGAGCATGCGGTGGAAGGCCAGCAGGTCGTCGGCCGTCGAGACCAGGCCGCCGGCGCCCGAGGGGAAGGCCGGGGGCCGGCTGAAGCCGCCGTCCGGGGTGTCGGCCCGTACCAGAACGCCCGGCTCGCCCGGGGTGTAGGCGGTGGTGAAGCGGGACCGCTCGGACTCCGGCACCGCGAACCCCGTGTCCGTCATGCCCAGCGGCCCGAAGAACCGCTCCGCCAGGAAGTCGGGGAAGGACGAGCCCGAGGCGCGGGCGACCAGGACGCCCTGGATGTCCGAGCCGGTGTTGTACAGCCACGCGGCGCCCGGCTGGCGCACCATCGGGACCCGGGCCAGCCGGGCGAGCCATTCGTCGGGGTCCGGCTGCAGATAGGGCGCGCGGCCGTCCTGCTGGAACGAGAGCAGCGCCTGGACCGCCGGCAGGAAGAAGTCGTCGGGGAAGCCCCAGCCGGCCCGGAAGCTCAGCAGGTCCTCGACCGTGACCGGACGCTCCGCCGGGACCACGTCGTCGACCGGCGAGGACGGCGTACGGGCCACCACCGGCTTCGCCAGCTCCGGCAGCCACTCCGCCACCGGGGCGTCCAGCGCGAGCCGTCCGTCCTCCACCAGCGCCAGCACCGCGGCGGCCGTGACCGGCTTGCTGACCGAGGCGATCCGGAAGATCGAGTCGCGGGCCATCGGAGCGGTGCCCTCGACGTCGGCCGAGCCGACGGCGACCACCTCGACGTCGTCGCCGCGGGCCACCAGACCCACCGCGCCCGGCACGGTGCCGTCGTCGACACGCCGCCGCAGGGTGTCCTGGAGAGAGCTCATGAGTCGGCCTTCCGGTCCGGGGAGTCGTATCCGGTACGACTCTCCCCGCCCCGCGAACTCATCGCTTCCCGGTCACTCGGCGGACCGGTCCACCGTCGCCCGGTGCTCCTCGGCCAGATGCTCCTCCGCCTTCAGCCACGGCAGGAACTGCGCGCTCTTCTTCCAGCCGCACGTGTCGCACACGATCATGCGCTGCGCTCCCTTGCGCTGCACGCGGACGACGTGTTCCCGCCCGTGCTCGTCCCAGCGGCTCACTTTGCTCGTGTTGATCTGCAACATGCGCCTCGCCTCCGTTCGGGACTGTCCGGCAAGGAGTGTGCAGCAATACCAACATCAACAGGGCGTGATTCACGCCGAGTTGTCCAAGCTGTGAGCATGACATCCCGGATGGTGTCCGGGATGTCACGCGCCGGGTCAGCCGATCGTGCGCGGCAGCCGCAGGCTCAGCAGGCCGGTCAGCACGACCCCCGCCAGCTGTGCCGACAGCGTGATCGCCAGCGCGTCCCGCATGCCCATGCCCGGGACCAGCGAGAGGAAGAGGGTGCCGAGGGTGGCCACGCCCAGCGCCAGCGCGGACTGCTGGGTGGTGACCATGACACCGGCGCCCACACCGGCCCGGGCGGTCGGCACCTCGGACAGGATGATGCGGAAGATGATGGGCAGCTGGAGCGCCTGACCGGCACCGGCGACGGCCGCGCCCGGAAGCAGTTCGACGAAGCCGAGGTGCGGCCAGGAGCGCCACACGGCCAGCACGATCAGGCCCAGGCCCACCGCCTGGACGACCGCACCGGCGGTCACCACCCGCGTGCCGTACCGGTTCACCAGCCGCGGCCCGGCGAGCGAGGCGAGGAAGAACGTCACCGCCAGCGGGACCAGAGCCAGGCCGGCGGCGACCGGGCCGAGCCCCGCGCCGCTCTGCAGCGCCACCGCGATCACGAACATGAAGCCGCTGAAGCCGATCGCGAACGGCACGATCATCACCAGCCCGCGGCGCAGCGAGTCCAGCGCCAGCAGACTCGGCGGCACCAGCGGTGTGAGCCCCTGCCGGTCGGCCCGGCGCTCCACCGCGTAGAACGCCGACGCCAGCCCCGGGAACGCGGCCAGCGACAGCCACGTCCACAGCGGCCAGCCCGCGGCCCGGCCCTCGGTCAGCGGCACCAGCAGCGCCAGCAGGGACGCGGCGAGGAGGAGGGTGCCGGGCACGTCCACCGGCTCCGGGTGCGGGGAACGCGTCTCCGGCACCACCTTCGCGGCCAGGAACAGGCCGACGACGACAACCGGCACGTTCACCAGGAACACCGCGCGCCAGCCGGTGCCGGCGATGTCGGCGGCCACCAGCACCCCGCCGAGGATCTGGCCCGCCACCATGGCGAGCCCGGCGGTCGCGCCGTACAGGCCCATCGCCTTGGCGCGGCGCGGGCCCTGGGTGGCGGCCTGGATGGTGGCGAGGACCTGCGGGAGCATCGCCGCGGACGCGGCGCCCTGCGCGATCCGCGCGGCGACCAGCGTCCAGGCCGTGGGCGCGAGCCCGCACGCCAGCGAGGTCAGCCCGAACGCGGCCATCCCGCCCAGGAACAGCCGCCGCCGGCCGAACAGGTCGCCGAGCCGGCCGCCGAGGACGAGCAGCACGGCGTACGCGACCCCGTACCCGGCGACGACGAGTTCGAGGACGGCCTCGCTCGCCGAGAGGTCCCTGCCGATGGTCGGCAGGGCCACGTTCACGATGAAGAAGTCGATGAGGGGCAGCGCCGCGGCCAGCAGCACGGTGAACAGTCCGAGGCCGCTGAGCACGGGTGCAGCCGCCGGGGATCGGACGGTGCGGGAAGTGATGGTTTCGGTCACGCTGCCGAGCGTGCGCCTTCCGGGAGACGGGTACCAGAGTGTTCTTATCCTGGTAGAAGGACTACCTGGAAACAGGATGCGGGCGGCGGCAGACTGGAGCGATGACGACGATGGCAGAGGAGACCGGGGCGGGAGCGGCGGTGGCGCCGGGGCCGGCGGCCGGCGCGGTGACCGGTGCGGTGACCGGGGCGAGTGCCGACCCGGGGGCCGCCCCGCAGAACGCGTCGACCGTCCGGCGTCATGAACTCGCCGCGTTCCTGCGCCACCGCCGGGAGCACATCACCCCCGAGCAGGTCGGCCTGCCGCGCGGCACCCGGCGCCGGACACCCGGCCTGCGCCGCGAGGAGGTCGCACAGCTCGCCGCGGTCGGGGTCACCTGGTACACGTGGCTCGAACAGGCCCGGGACATCCAGGTCTCCGTGCAGGTCCTCGACGCCCTCGCCCGCACCCTGTTCCTGGACGGCAGCGAACGCTCCCACCTCTTCCAGCTCGCCGGTGCGACCGACCCCCGGCCGGCCACGAGCTGCGCGGTCGTCACGCCCGCCCTCCAGGCGATGCTGGACCAGCTGGACCCGATCCCGGCCTGCCTGCAGAACAGCAGGTACGACATCCTCGCGCACAACCGCACCTACGGGATGCTGCTCTGCGACCTGGACGCCGTCCCGCCGGAGGACCGCAACTGCCTGATCCTCTCCTACACGCACGCCGAGTGGCAGTCGTCGATCGTGCACCTGGAGAAGAGCCAGCGCCTCATGGCCGCCCGTTTCCGCGGCGCCATGGCCGATCACCTCGCCGACCCCACCTGGAAGACCCTCCTCAAGCGTCTGCGCACGTCCCCCGAGTTCCGCGAGATCTGGGACCGCCACGAGGTCATGGGCGCCAGTCCGCGCCGCAAGGAGTTCCGCAACACCCACGTGGGCCGCCTCACGGTCGACCACACGGACCTGTGGCTGGGCCCGTCGCGGGGCCCGCGGATGGTCACCTACGCCCCGGCGGACGAGGAGTCACGGGAGCGCCTGGAGACGCTGCACGAACTGGCGCGGGCGAGGTAGGCCCACCCGGGGGCGCGGGGAACTGCGCGACAAGCCCCCACGCACCCGCAACCCGCAGCACCCGCAGAACTAGGCGCTGATCCCCGCCGCTTCGCGCACCTCGACGGACGACAGCTGATCAGCCGTACGCTCGGCGGTCCGCCGGGCCCACACCCCACTGGTCACCGCACCGAGCACCAGCACGGCCAGCCCGCACGCCACCAGAATCCACCACCCGGGCCGGGCCGCGGAGACGAACGTCTCCTTGTACGACGACGCCGACACCCCGGAAGCCAGCACCGCGCCCACCACGGCGACCCCCAGCGTCTGCCCCAGCTGCCGGCTGGTGGACGCGACGGCCGCCGCGACCCCGGCCTGCGCCCGCGGCATCCCGGACACCGCGGTGTTGGTGATCGGCGCGTTCACGAAACCGAACCCGATGCCGAACAGCGCGTACCCGATGAACCGCGAGACCCCGGACGTCTCCGCCTCGAACCCCGCGAACAGCACCGCACTCGCCGTCATCGCCGCCCCCGCGATCAACAGGGACATGCGCGGACCGTGACTGCCGACCAGCCGCCCGGATATCGGCGCGCACAGGAAGGTGGGCACGGCCATCGGCAGCATCCACAGACCGGCGTGCAGCGCGTCGAGGCCCACCACGTTCTGCAGGTACAGCGTGGACAGGAACAGGAACCCGCCGAGCGCCGAGAACGCGCTGATCGCGATCACCGTCGCCCCGCTGAACGGCGCCGAACGGAAGAACCGCAGGTCGATGAGGGGTTCGTCGCGCCGGGGCTCGTACCAGAGCAGCGCGACGAGTGCGGCCAGCGCGAGGATCGCGAACGGCAGGATCGAGGTGAACCCGGAGTCCGGCGCCTCGATGATCGCGTACGTCAGCGAGCCGAACAGGGCGATGACCAGGAGCTGGCCGACCGGGTCGGGACGGCGGGCCTTGGGCGCGCGGGACTCGGGGATGAACTTCAGGGTGAGCAGCAGGGCGGCCAGGCCCACCGGCAGGTTGATCCAGAAGATCGAGCGCCAGCCGACCGAGTCCACCAGCAGCCCGCCGATCAGCGGGCCCGCGGCCATCGATATGCCGACGACCGCGCCCCACACGCCGATCGCCCGGGCGCGCTCGCGCGGCTCGGTGAAGGTGTTGGTGATGATCGACATCGCGACCGGGTTGAGCATCGAGCCGCCGACCGCCTGGATCATGCGGAACCAGATCAGCGAGTCCAGGTCGGGTGCGACGGAGCAGAGCAGCGAGCCGAGGCTGAAGACCACCAGGCCCACGACGAAGACCCGTTTGCGGCCGATCCGGTCGGCCGTCGAACCCGCCAGCATCAGCAGGGAGGCCAGGACCAGGGTGTACGCGTCGATCGTCCACTGCAGACCGGAGGTCGACGCGTGCAGATCGGTCTGCATCGCGGGCAGGGCGACGTTCAGGATGGTGACGTCCAGGCTCACGATCAGCAGACTCATGCAGCAGATCGCGAGCACCAGCTGTCGGCGGCGATGGCTGAGCTCGGGCATGCGCACCATCGTACGCCAAACTCGATAGTGCGGCTAACTAATTACCGATACATGGTCCTGTGGCCGGGTACCCGGCGCGGTGCGGGACAATGGAGCAATGTCCACGCCCGTCGCCCCGCTCGCCTCCCCGTCTGCCGCCCCGGCCGTGTCGCCCCTGCGGATCGGTCCGCACGTCGTCTCGCCGCCCGTCGTCCTGGCCCCCATGGCCGGGATCACGAACGCGCCCTTCCGCACCCTGTGCAGGGAGTTCAGCGGCGGCAAGGGCCTGTTCGTCAGCGAGATGATCACGACCCGGGCGCTGGTCGAGCGCAACGAGAAGACCATGCAGCTGGTCCACTTCGACGCGAGCGAGAAGCCGCGCTCGATCCAGCTGTACGGCGTGGACCCGGCGACCGTCGGCAAGGCCGTCCGCATGATCGCGGAGGAGGACCTCGCCGACCACATCGACCTGAACTTCGGCTGTCCGGTGCCGAAGGTCACCCGCAAGGGCGGCGGCTCCGCGCTGCCGTACAAGCGGAACCTGCTGCGCGCGATCCTGAAGGAGGCCGTCAGCGGGGCCGGTGACCTGCCCGTCACCATGAAGATGCGCAAGGGCATCGACGACGACCACATCACCTTCCTCGACGCCGGCCGTATCGCCGTCGAGGAGGGCGTCACCTCCATCGCGCTGCACGGCCGCACCGCCGCCCAGCACTACGGCGGCACGGCGGACTGGGACGCCATCGCGCGGCTCAAGGAGCATGTGCCGGAGATCCCCGTGCTCGGCAACGGCGACATCTGGTCGGCCGAGGACGCGCTGCGGATGGTGCGCGCGACCGGGTGCGACGGCGTCGTGGTCGGGCGCGGGTGCCTCGGGCGGCCCTGGCTCTTCGCCGACCTCGTGGCCGCCTTCGAGGGGCGTCCGCAGGACGTGCTGAAGCCGTCGTTGCGCGAGGTCGCCGCCATCATGGTGCGGCACGCGACGCTGCTCGGCGAGTGGATCGGGGACGAGGCGCGCGGGGTCATCGACTTCCGCAAGCACGTCGCCTGGTACCTGAAGGGCTTCGCCGTCGGCAGCGAGATGCGCAAGCGGCTCGCGATCACCTCGTCCCTGGACGAACTCCGTTCCGGGCTGGACGAGCTGGACCTCGACCAGGCCTGGCCGGCGGGCGCCGACGGGCCCCGCGGCCGTACGTCCGGCAACAACCGGGTGGTGCTGCCGGACGGGTGGCTGAAGGACCCGTACGACTGCGCGGGGATCGGCGAGGACGCGGAACTGGACACGTCCGGGGGCTGAACGGCCCTCGCGGGCCGGTCAGTTCTTCTTCGGGTGGGGCGTCGAGCCGTACGCCGTGAGGAACTTGTCGCGGAACGCGCTCATCTTCCACACCGGGGCGTCGTGCGCGGGACGCAGGCCGTCCGTCCAGTTCCAGCTGTCGACCTTCTCAAGGACCTTGGGGTCCTTGGCGACGATCGAGATCGGGACGTCGCGGCTGGCGTGGTTGCCGCTGACCCGGGCGATCGGCTGGTGGTCGCCGAGGAAGACGAGCACGGTGTTGTCGTTGCCGTAGCGCTCCAGCCACTGGGTCAGGGAGTTCACCGAGTACTGGATCGACTTGCCGTACTCCTGGCGGGACTTGGTGGTGTCGGCGATGACGTCGGAGGCCTTGTTGCCGGCCTTCTCGATCGAGTCGAAGATCGAGCCGTTGCCCAGCTGGTCCCACGGGACGAGCTTCGGGATCGGCGCCCAGGGCTGGTGGCTCGACGTCAGGATGATCATCGACATCAGGGACTTGCCGTCGGCGCGGGGCTTGCTGTGCACCTGCTTCTGGAACTGCTCCAGCGCGTACTGGTCCGGCATCGTCGACCAGCTGAACTTCGGTCCCTTGTAGCCGAGTTGGAAGGCGTTATAGACCTTGTCGAGGCCGTAGAAGCTCTGCTCGGGCCAGCCCTTCTGGACGCCCGGCATCACCCCGATGGTGTCGTAGTCGCCGGTCTTCTTGAAGGCGTCGGTCAGGCTGAGGTGGTCGCTGGCCATCACCGTGCGGTAGCGCTGCTGGTTGCTGACCCACAGGCCCGACATGGTGGTGGAGTGGCCGAGCCAGCTGCTGCCGCCGTAGGTCGCCGAGGTCAGCCAGCCGCTCTTCGCGGCGAAGCCCGCCTTCGCCAGGGCCTTGGTGTCGGCGGCGAGGGTCTCGTCGACACCCGGCGCCATGATCGGATCCTCGATCGCGCTCCGGCCGTAGCTCTCGATGAAGGTGAAGATCATGTCCTTGCCGCGCAGGTCGGGGACGAGCTGGCTGCCCGGGGTGTTGCCGAAGGCGTCGACCTTGGCGACCTTCTTGAACTCGGCCTCGTCGCGCAGGGTGTTGCGGACGGCGACCGTGCGGAGCTTGAGGATCGCGGCGGTGTGGTCGGCGGCGAGCGGCACCCCGGAGACCTGGAGGCCGAACGCCGTGCAGGTGATCCAGACCGTGCCGGCGATCAGCGCGCCCCGGGACGCGTGGGCCTTGTGCGCGGCGAGCAGGTTGGCGAGGCGGACGGTGGCCAGCGAGACCAGGACGATCAGCAGTACGACGAAGAGGATCAGGCCGACCGTGATGGCGGTGGTGGCCGCGCCGCCGAAGGTGTCCTTGAGATAGCTCTGGGCGTCGGCGAACAGGCTCCAGTCCAGGATCACGTTGAAGCCGCGGCCCAGGTATTCGTTGAAGCCCATGTCGAGCATGTTCAGGATCGCCACGACGGCGGTGAGCACGCCGGAGAGCGCCGCCACCACGATCCGCGGCCGACGCGGCAGGCTGATCAGCACGACCGCGCCCATGATCGCCTCCGCCGGGAGCCGTATGAACTCCGTGGGCTTCAGGCTGTTCACCGTCGTCGGCATCTGCAGACAGACGTAGACGAGCGCGGCGGCGAGGACGGTGACGGTCCAGGAGAGCACGCGGGCGGCGACGGGGTGCGTTCCCCGCCAGGCCCGTACACGGCGGCGGAGGCCGAGGGGACTGCTCCAGGTTCGGGGGGCGGGGGCGGGGGCCGCGTCCGGGTCGGCGTCGGTGGCCGAGGCGTCGGCTTCGGCTTCGGCTTCCGGGGCGGGTACCTCGGAGTCGGGGGAGTCGGTGGAGTCCGGGGTGCTGGAGTCGGGGGTGGTGTCGGCGTGCTCGGTCGTTCCGGACTCGGTGGCGCCGGACGCGGCCTTGGGCACGGTTCCGGAGGCGGGCTTCGCCGTGGCGTCGGACGGCGCTTCCCCGGCCCCGGACTCGGACTCGGCACCCGCGTCGGCGTCGGCTTCGGCAGTGGGCTCGGTCTCGTTCACGGCGCCGGTCCCCGCGCCCGCGGAACCCCCGTCGTCCGCCCCTGACCCGGTCTCCTTCGTGCCGGAGGCGTCCGGTGCCGGTTCCTCGGCGGTGTCCGGCGGCAGTACCTCGCTATCGGCTGCCCCGGCCGTCTTCGCTGTCTGGCGTGTGCTCGTGTGCTGAGGCAACCCGGAGGTCCTTCCGTGCGAGGCCCGTGATCGGAGGAGAGGGGCGGTCCGATGGGGAGGCAGGACCGCCGCTCTTCCGTACGAGTCGCCCCGGGCCCCTGTTCACGGAACTGGGCAAACACCCGGCAAACGCCTTATCACCGTTGTGTCACGCGCCCCCGACCGCCGTGAGCAGCGCCAACGGGGCCGCCGCCGAACGGGATTCCCGGACGCACGCGTGCGGGTAGGGAACCGGCTCGGGACGGGTGTCACGGCCGTAGCCCGCGAGGACCTCCGGGAGACGGTGACCGGTCGCCGTCGCCGCGTCGACCAGCGCGTGCGCGACCGTCCGGGCCTCGTCGTGCAGGCCGTAGCGGGCCAGGCCGAGGGTGATCAGCGCGTTGTCGTGCGGCCAGACCGAACCCCGGTGGTAGGAGAGCGGGTGGTACGCCGCCTGGCCCGACGCCAGCGTCCGGACGCCCCAGCCCGAGAAGAAGTCCGGGGCCAGGAGCCTGCGGCCGACCAGTTCGCCGTACTCCTTGTCCAGCAGCCCGGACCAGAGCAGATGGCCCGCGTCCGACGCCAGCGCGTCCACCTGGCGGCCCTCGCCGTCCAGGGCCAGCGCCGGGAAGGAGTGCTCCCGCATCCAGAAGTCCCGCTGGAAACGGTCCCGCAGGTCGGACGCGGCCTGCTCCAGGAGCGCCGCGTACGTCTGGTCCTCCCACACCGTCCGCGCCACCCACGCCGTGCGGCGCAGCGCGTCGTACGCGTACCCCTGCGCCCCCGCCGCCGTCACCGGCCCGCTCGCCCGCGTGCCGTCGGCGCCGCAGATCGAGCCGGGGGAGTCCTTCCAGTTCTGGTTGGCCAGGCCGCCCTCGTCGGCGCGGTAGACCAGGTAGCCCCGGGACGTCAGGCCGCCGTGGTCCAGCATCCAGCCGATCGCGGCGCGGGCGTGCGGCTCCAGGCGCCGGGCCAGCGCCGAGTCGCCGGTCTGCTCGACGTACGCGCCGAGCAGCACCAGGAACAGCGGGGTCGCGTCGACCGAGCCGTAGTACCGCCCGTACGGCACCTGCCCGAAGTGCGCCAGCTCGCCGTGCCGCACCTCGTGCACGATCTTGCCGGGCTGGGAGACCGACTCGGGGCCCACGGCCGTCGCCTGGGTCGCGGCGAGCGCGGGCAGGGTGGCGGCGGCGAGTCCGGGGCGGTACGGGAGCGCGAAGAGGGAGGTCAGGAGGGCGTCGCGGCCCAGCAGGGTCAGGAACCACGGGGCCCCCGCCGCCGGTACGCGCAGCTCCTCGCCGTCCGGGCCCTTCGCCGGGACCTGGAGCGAGGCCAGGTCCGCCAGGCCCCGCGCGCAGGCGGCGGCCAGCTCCGGCCAGCCGGTGGGGAAGGCGACGCCCTGGACGAACTCGCCCTCCAGCGCCATGAGTTGATCATTCAGCGCGGACGGTGAGCGCGGTACCCGGCGGGCCCGCTCGTCGCCGTGCGGGCGGGCCAGGACGCGCAGGGTCAGCTCGGCGGTGCCGTGCGGTTCGAGGTCCAGCGTCCACACCAGGCGGCGGGCGCCGGTGCCGGTCTCCTCGACGCCGTCGGGCGCGGGCTCGGCCGTGACCGTCGTACGGGAGTGCCATTCGCCGCGCTGGTAGGCGAACTCCACGCCGTCCTCCAGGACATGGCGGGAGCGGGTGACGCCGGTCTTGGCGTAGGTGCGGTGGTCGGAGCGGAGTTCGAACTGGTCCGTGAAGTCGGCGTCGGCGGTGACCGCGAGCCGGACCGTGGTCGGCACCGGGCGGTTGCTCGTCACCTTCAGCGACTCGACGAACGCGCCGTCGCCCACGGCCTGTTCACGGAAGAGCGTGTGCGCGGGCGGCTCCTGGCGGCCACCGCGCGGGACGAGGACACAGCGCGCCAGATCCCCGTCGGCCACCGGCGTCAGCGCCTCCGGCACCGCGCCGTCCACCGTCAGCTGCCAGCGGCTCAGGTGCCGGGCGTCCCGGACGAATAACCCGTCCGGGGAACTGCCGCCCCGTACGCCGCTGATGTCCCCGCCGTCGCCCACGGCCGCGAACGTCCCGCCGTGCACGAGCAGATGATGCCGGTCCGTCATCCCCGGTCCCCTCCCTTGACTCCGCCTGCGACCTCGGCCTCGCCGCCGTTCGCTTCGGTCACCTCTGTGTCGCGCGCTTCTGTGCCACGCCTGTCGAACGTGCCGGGGCCCGCGCCGGACACGCCGGGTCCGGGGGGCTCGTGGAGCAGATCGAGGGTCAGTGCGGCGGTCCAGCTGAAGCCGGTCGCGCCGCACGCCTCGCCGTCGTACGGGTCGACGTACTCGGCGAAGTCGGTGGCGTCGGCCGTCTCCAGGAACGCCGTGCGCAGCGCGTCCGCCCGGGCCCGCTCGCCGTGCAGCCGCAGGCCGCGCTCCAGCAGCCAGCCCGTGTTGAACCAGGCCGGGCCGCGCCAGTACCGGCGTGGATCGAAGGCCTCGCCCGACAGGTCGTAGCTGGGCGGGAGTCCGGTGCTCACGCCGAGGCCGAAGTGCGGGCCGGACGCCGTCCGCACGAGGGCGGTGGCGATGTCCCGGGGCAGGTCGGGCAGGAGCAGCGGGATCAGTCCTGAGACGCTGCGCTCGGCCATCAGGCCCTCGCCGCGTACGTCGCGGCAGAAGAACATGCCCTCCGCCGGATCCCACAGCCGGTCGATGAGCACCCCGGTGAGCCGCTCCGCGCGCGCGTGCCGGGCCGTGCCGGTCGCGCCCAACTCCCGTGCGATCCGGGCGAGTGCGTGCTCGGAGGCGATGAGCAGGGCGTTGAAGGACGGGTCCTCCACCGCGAACTCGCCCGCCCCGTCGGCGTACCGGCCGTCCCGGTAGTCCGTCGCGAGGCGCACGTAACGGCCGTAGTCCAGGTCCGTGGGCCGGTCCTCGGGGGCCCCGTGGTCGAGGTCGGCGCGGCGGAAGGAGCGGGCCGGGGCGGGCGTGATCCGGCTCAACGGGGCGTCCCAGCAAGGGCTGTTGTCCATACCCTGTTCCCAGGGGTGCACGACGGACGCGAGGCCGCCCCCGCCGAGGTCCCGCCGGTGCAGCAGATAGCGGTGCCAGGCGGCCAGCCGGGGGTAGACGCCGGCGAGGAAGCCGCGCGCGCGGGACAGGCCCGGGTCGGCGCGGTGGACCAGCCAGGCGGCGAGCGCGTGGACCGGTGGCTGCACGATGCCGGAGGTCTGTACGGTGCGCGGGGCGCCCGCCGGGTGTCCCGCGGCCGAGGAGCGCCAGAAGTCGGGGCTCGGGAAGTACGCGTCGAGCGGCACGGAGGGGTTGAAGACGATGTGCGGGACACGGCCGTCGCCCCACTGGGCGGCGAGCAGCGTCTCCAGTTCCCGCTGCGCCCGCAGCGGCGAGAGGTGCCGCAGACCGATCGCGATGAACGCGGAGTCCCAGGACCACTGGTGCGGGTACAGGCCACGGGAGGGCACGGTCGAGGCGCCCGTCCAGTTCGCTTCCAGCACCGCGGCGGCCCTGAGGTGCAGGGACGTCGGCAGGGGCGGCGGATCGTATACGAAGGTGCGTTCCTCGGGGAGGGCGGTGAGCTGGGCGGTGCGATCCACTCGGGACTCCACGAAACACGTCGTGCCGACCGGTTCGGTCATGGCTACCGTAGGGTTACGTCTATTTAACACGCAAAACTCAATATGTAATGCAGGGTTGAGAAACACAAGGGGGTGCGCATGACGGGACGAGGTCAGGGGAGCGCCGGAGATCTGCTCGAACTGGTGCGCACCGGGCGCGCGACGACCCGGGGCGCCCTCCAGCAGGTGACCGGACTCTCCCGCGCGACCGTCGGCCAGCGCCTGGACCGGCTCTTCCGCGCGGGCTGGCTGCGCGAGGGCGCGGGCGGCCCGGTGGACTCCCCGCTGGGCGGCAGGCCGTCGATCACCCTGGAGTTCGACGACGCCCACGCCGTGGTCCTCGCGGCGGACCTGGACACCCGCCACGCGCGTGCGTGCGTCCTGTCCCTCACCGGCGAGATCCTCGCGGAGCACGGCGGCACGCTCGTCATCGAGGACGGGCCGGACGCCGTACTGGGTGAACTCGGCGGCTGGTTCGCCGAGTTGCTGGAGAAGGCGGGGCACCGGGCGGCCGAGGTCTGCGGGATCGGGCTCGCGGTGCCCGGACCCGTCGACAGCGAGACCGGCCGCGTGGTCCAGCCGCCGATCATGCCCGGCTGGGACGGCTACGACATAAGAGGCCGGCTGGCCCGTGCCTTCACCGAGCGGACCGGCGCCCCGCGGGTCCCGGTCCTGGTCGACAACGACGCCAACCTCATGGCGTACGGCGAACAGCGCACCGGCCACCCCGACTGCTCGGCGTTCGTGCTGGTCAAGGTGTCGACGGGGATCGGCGCGGGGGTCGTGGTCGGCGGCTCCGTCTTCCGGGGGATCGACGGCGGCGCGGGCGACATCGGCCACATCCGGGTCCCGGCGGGCGCGCAGGCGCTGTGCCGTTGCGGGTCCTACGGCTGTCTCGCCGCCGTGGCGAGCGGCGGCGCCGTGGCGCGACGGCTGACCGAGTCCGGGGTGCCGGCGGCGTCCGGCTCGGACGTGCGGGACCTGCTGGCGTCGGGGCACCCGGGAGCGGCGGCGTTCGCCCGCGAGGCGGGACGGCAGGTCGGGGACGTCCTGGCGACCGTGGTGACGCTGCTCAACCCCGGTGTGCTGATGATCGCCGGAGACCTGGCGGGAACGTCCTTCCTCACCGGCGTGCGCGAGCTGCTGTACCAGCGGGCGCTGCCGCGCTCGACCGCTCATCTGCACGTACTGACCTCCCGGCTCGGTGAGCGGGCGGGGCTGGTGGGGGCGGGGGCGATGGTCGTGGAGCACCTGTACGCGCCGGAGCGGGTCGAGGAGCGGCTGCTCGCGCTGGGGATGTGACGTCCGCGTTTCCGTCGCGGGAACGCGTCCGGATGGTGAAATCCGGTCGGGTGTGGAAGCGTGATTCTCGCCACCTTTGATAGGGGTGGCGCTCAGGTGAGCGGATCTTGCGCGGCTGCACTTCTCCAAAGGGTGGCACTCCGTGCCACCCTTTGATCGTTCATCGATCGAAAACAGTCGAGCCGTGAGCCGCTCATGTGAGCGCAAAAGTGTGCCGGTGATCCATGGCGCGTTCAAGAAGTGAAAACATCCGGCGGTATTCGCTTGCCGAGCTTTGACTTTCGATCCGCTGGCGGACTACCGGTTACAGACGCATGACATGCAAGTGGACGTACCCAGGCGCCTTCGATCTGGGTATGTTCCTGGCCGTCAGGGCAGCCACCCGCGTCCCGAGGAGTCGAGACCCGTGTCGGAAAACAAAGAACCCCACGTAGTGAAGTTCGTCTACGACTTCACCGAGGGAAACAAGGACCTCAAGGACCTCCTCGGCGGCAAGGGTGCCAACCTCGCCGAGATGACCAACCTGGGCCTTCCCGTCCCTCCGGGTTTCACCATCACCACCGAGGCGTGCAAGACGTACCTCGACAGCGGGGACGAGCCGGCGGCACTGCGTGACGAGGTGAGTGCACACCTCGACGCCCTTGAAGCGGCGATGGGCAAGCAGCTCGGGCAGGCCGACGACCCCCTCCTCGTGTCGGTCCGTTCCGGGGCGAAGTTCTCGATGCCCGGCATGATGGACACCGTCCTGAACATCGGCCTCTCCGACAAGTCCGTGCAGGGCCTGGCGAAGCAGGCGGGCGACGAGCGCTTCGCGTGGGACTCCTACCGCCGGCTGATCCAGATGTTCGGCAAGACCGTCCTCGGCGTCGACGGCGACCTCTTCGAGGAGGCGCTCGACAAGGCCAAGGACGCCAAGAAGGTCACCGTCGACACCGAACTGGACGCGGCCGACCTCAAGAAGCTGGTCACCCGGTTCAAGCGGATCGTCAAGGCCGAGGCGGGCCGCGACTTCCCGCAGGACCCGCGCGAGCAGATGGACCTCGCGATCCACGCGGTCTTCGACTCCTGGAACACCGACCGCGCCAAGCTCTACCGCCGCCAGGAACGCATCCCGCACGACCTCGGCACCGCCGTCAACGTCTGCTCGATGGTCTTCGGCAACCTCGGCCCCGACTCGGGCACCGGCGTCGCCTTCACCCGCGACCCCGCGAGCGGCCACCAGGGCGTCTACGGCGACTACCTGCAGAACGCGCAGGGCGAGGACGTCGTCGCCGGCATCCGGAACACCGTGCCCCTGGCGGAGCTGGAGCGGATCGACAAGGCGTCGTACGACCAGCTCATGCGGATCATGGAGACCCTGGAGAACCACTACAAGGATCTCTGCGACATCGAATTCACCATCGAGCGCGGGCAGTTGTGGATGCTCCAGACGCGGGTGGGGAAGCGGACGGCGGGTGCGGCGTTCCGTATCGCGACCCAGCTCGTCGACCAGGGACTCATCGACGAGGCCGAGGCGCTCCAGCGGGTCAGCGGGGCACAGCTGGCGCAGCTGATGTTCCCCCGCTTCGACGAGGACGCCAAGGTCCAGCAGGTCGGCCGGGGCATCGCGGCCTCACCGGGCGCGGCGGTCGGCAAGGCGGTCTTCGACTCGTACACCGCGGTCAAGTGGTCGCGGTCCGGCGAGAAGGTGATCCTCGTCCGCCGGGAGACCAACCCCGACGACCTCGACGGCATGATCGCGGCCGAGGGCATCCTCACCTCGCGCGGCGGCAAGACGTCCCACGCGGCCGTCGTCGCCCGCGGCATGGGCAAGACCTGTGTCTGCGGCGCGGAGGAGCTGGAGGTCGACACCAAGCGGCGCCGGATGACGGTGCCGGGCGGGCACGTCGTCGAGGAGGGCGACGTCATCTCCATCGACGGCTCCAGCGGCAAGGTGTACCTCGGCGAGGTCCCGGTCGTCCCGTCCCCGGTCGTCGAGTACTTCGAGGGCCGGATGCACGCGGGCGCCGACGACGCCGACGAACTGGTCGAGGCGGTCCACCGGATCATCGGCTACGCCGACCGCGTACGCCGGCTGCGGGTCCGCGCCAACGCCGACAACGCCGAGGACGCGCTGCGCGCCCGCCGCTTCGGGGCGCAGGGCATCGGCCTCTGCCGTACCGAGCACATGTTCCTCGGCGACCGCCGCGAACTGGTCGAGCGGCTGATCCTGGCCGACACGGACACCGAGCGCGAGGAGTCCCTCAAGGCGCTTCTCCCGCTCCAGAAGGCCGACTTCGTCGAGCTGTTCAAGGCGATGGACGGACTCCCGGTCACCGTCCGCCTGTTGGACCCGCCGCTGCACGAATTCCTGCCGGACATCACGGAGTTGTCGGTCCGCGTGGCACTGGCCGAGTCCCGCCAGGAGTCCCACGAGAACGACCTCCGCCTCCTCCAGGCGGTCCACCGGCTGCACGAGCAGAACCCGATGCTGGGCCTGCGCGGCGTACGCCTGGGCCTGGTCATCCCCGGCCTGTTCACCATGCAGGTGCGGGCCATCGCCGAGGCCGCCGCCGAGCGCAAGGCGGCCAAGGGCGACCCGCGCGCCGAGATCATGATCCCGCTCGTCGGCACGGTCCAGGAGCTGGAGATCGTCCGCGAGGAGGCCGACCAGGTCGTCGCCGAGGTCGAGGCCGCGACCGGCACCTCCCTGAAGCTGTCGATCGGCACGATGATCGAACTCCCGCGCGCCGCCCTGACAGCGGGCCAGATCGCCGAGGCCGCCGAGTTCTTCTCCTTCGGCACGAACGACCTCACGCAGACGGTGTGGGGCTTCAGCCGCGACGACGTGGAGGCCTCCTTCTTCACGGCCTACCTGGAGAAGGGCATCTTCGGGGTCAGCCCCTTCGAGACGATCGACCGCGACGGCGTCGGCTCCCTGGTCGAACTCGCCGCGAAGGCGGGCCGCGAGACCCGCCCGGACCTGAAGCTCGGCGTCTGCGGCGAACACGGCGGCGACCCCGAGTCCGTCCACTTCTTCCACGAGGTCGGACTGGACTACGTCTCCTGCTCCCCGTTCCGCATCCCGGTGGCCCGGCTGGAGGCGGGGCGTGCGGCCTCGGTGGCGCAGGGGAGCGACCACCGGTAGGGCGTACGGGATCCAGGACCCCCGGGACTCCCGCCGGCCGGCGCGACCCTCACCGACGCGGCGGCGGTTCCGGATCACGGGAGCGGGCGGCACCCCTGTGCGGGGGGTGCCGCCCGCTCCGCCGTCGGTGTCACTCGCAGGCGACCCCGTCCCCGTCCCGGTCGAGGTGGGAGTCGTAGCCCGGGTCGCCCACGTGCAGGGGCGTGACACCGGCCGCGCGGGCCGCGGTGCAGTTCTGGTAGTAGGCGCTGCCGCCACCGGAGCCGGAGCCGCCCGAACCGGAACCGGAGCCCGAACCGGAGCCGCTGTCCACGGCGGCGGCGGTGACCGTCTTCGTGACCTTGAGGGTCTTCGTCTCGGTGACCGTGGGGGCGGGGGCCGGAGTGGCGGTCTCCGTCGCCGTCGCCGTGACGGTCGCCGTCGGCCGCGGACCGGCCGCCGCCGGCTTCGCGTCGGCCGTCGTGTCGGTCTTCGTGTCGGTCTTCGTGTCCTGGCCCGAGCCGCCCGCGCCGATGCCGATGAGGAAGGCCAGCGCGAGGGCGGGCAGCACATACCGCTTGCGGGCCCAGCGGGGCGCCGGGCGGACCGGCTGGAACGGCGGCTGCGGCTGCGGCATGGGTGGTGTGGCGTACGGATGTGTCATCTCGTCCCCCTGTGTCCGGTGAGACATGGACCGTATTGCCCCGGTGAGGGCGGTGAGGGAGGAGTGACCATCTCGTGATGGAGGTGTCGCTCGGTGTGACAGCGGCGGCGCCGGCTCTCGTACGCTGATCTCCCGACCGCTCGCCGACGCTCGTGAGGGAGCCCGCCCATGTCCGGCTGGAACGAGAAGGACATCCCCGACCAGCACGGCCGGGTCGCCGTCGTCACCGGCGCCAACAGCGGGATCGGCCACATCACCGCGCGCGAACTGGCCCGCCGCGGCGCCCGGGTCGTGCTCGCCTGCCGCAGCGAGGCGCGGGGGAGCGAGGCCGCCGACCGGATCGTCGCCGAAGTACCGGGCGCCGAGGCCGAGTTCGCCCGACTGGACCTCGCAGACCTGTCCTCCGTACGGGAGTTCGCGGCCAGGTTCCCCTACGAGCGGCTCGATCTGCTCGTCAACAACGCCGGGGTGATGGCGCTGCCCCGCGGCACGACGGTGGACGGCTTCGAGACGCACTTCGGGGTCAACCACCTCGGGCACTTCGCCCTCACCGGACTGCTGCTGCCCGCGCTGCTCGACGCGCCCGCCGCCCGGATCGTCACCCTCTCCAGCTTCATGCACGTGCTCGCCGACATCGACATCGACGACCTCGACAGCGAGCGCCGGTACGGCCGTTGGACCGCCTACGCGCGCTCGAAGACCGCCAACCTGCTCTTCACGCACGAGCTGGCACGGCGGCTCGCGGCGGCCGGTTCCCGGGTGGTCGCGGCCGCCGCCCACCCCGGCTACGCGGCCACCAACCTCCAGACCGCGGGCCCGCGGGCGGAGGGCCGCAAGGGCGCCGAACGGCTCATGGAGCTCGGCAACCGCGTCCTCGCCCAGTCCGCGGAGGCCGGTGCGCTGCCCTCCCTCCACGCCGCCACCGCCCCCGGCGTCCGGCCTGACGCGTTCCTCGGCCCCCGTGTCGCGATGTGGCGCGGGTCGCCGGCCCGGTCCTGGCGGGCCCCCTGGACCCTCGACGACGCGATGGGGCGACGCCTGTGGGCCGCCTCGGAGGAGCTGACCGGAGTCGTCCACGACCGGCTCAAGGCCTGACCGGCCCCGTCGTGCTGCGCGGCGCGGCGACGGGGCGTCACGGCCGGTCCGGCACCGGGTTCGCCCGTACCCCGTACGTCGCCACCCGTACCGCCGCGTCGTCCAGGCATGCGCCGGAGATCAGGTCGAACCGCTGCTTGAGCAGGGGCGACGCGACGAACGGGCGGCCCCGGTGGGTACCGGTCAGGCCGCGTGAGAGGACCGCCGCGCCACTGAACGGGTCGCGGTTGTCGATGCCGTAGAGACTGCCGGAGCGGTCGCGGAACAGGGCGACCTGGGAGCCGTCGGGCAGCAGGGCCGCCACCCCGCGGCCGGGCGTGAGCAGGCTGAGGTCGCAGATCGTGAACCAGCCCTCGGCGAGCTGGAGTTGGACCTTCAGGTCGGTCGTCTCGGGGGCCAGGGTCATCGCTGGGCGCTTCCTTCCAGGACGTCTGCGGACTGCTGGGGCCGCATGCCGATGGCCAGCAGCGGCAGGTCGGGCTTGATCTGGTCGCGCTCGGGCACGAAGCCGACGACCGGGTCCGGAGTGTCGGGCGCGTTCACGAACGACACGAACCGGGCCAGCTTCCCGGGGTCCTCGACGGTCGCGGCCCACTCGTCGCGGTACCCGTCGACATGCGCGGCCATCAGCGCCTCCAACTCCCCGCAGATACCGAGGGAATCCGCCACGACCACCTCCCGCACATGGTCGAGGCCGCCCGGAATCCGCTCCAGCCACACGCTCGTGCGCTCCAGCCGGTCGGCCGTGCGGATGTAGAACATGAGGAACCGGTCGATCAGGCGCACCAGTTCGGCATCGGACAGGTCCTTCGCCAGCAGGTCCGCGTGGCGCGGAGTGGCGCCGCCGTTGCCGCCGACGTACAGGTTCCAGCCGGCCGCGGTGGCGATGATCCCGAAGTCCTTCGACCGGGCCTCGGCACACTCGCGGGCACAGCCCGACACCGCCGACTTGAGCTTGTGCGGGGAGCGCAACCCCCGGTAGCGCAGCTCCAGTTCGATCGCCATCCGGACCGAGTCCTGGACGCCGTAGCGGCACCAGGTCTGTCCCACGCAGGACTTGACGGTCCGCAGCGCCTTTCCGTACGCGTGCCCGGACTCGAAGCCTGCGTCCACCAACCGGGCCCAGATCAGCGGGAGTTGTTCCACCCGCGCGCCGAACAGGTCGATGCGCTGGCCGCCGGTGATCTTCGTGTAGAGGCCGAAGTCGCGGGCCACCTCGCCGATCACGATGAGCTTCTCCGGGGTGATCTCGCCGCCGGGGACACGCGGGACGACCGAATAGGAGCCGTTCCTCTGCAGGTTGGCTAGGAAGTGGTCGTTGCTGTCCTGAAGCGCCGCCTGCTCGCCGTCCAGGACATAGCCGCTCGCGCCGATCACCGGGGCGAGGGAGGCGATCACCGAGGCGACCGTCGGCTTGCAGATCTCGCAGCCGTCCCCGCCCCGGGCGCCCGGACGGCCGTAGCGGTCCAGCAGATCCTGGTAGGAGGCGATCCGCAGCGCGAGGACGATCTCGTGCAGCTCCTCCCGGGTCTGCGCGAAGCAGCCGCACAGCCCCTTGTCGACCTCGACGCCGTTCGCCTCCAGCTCGGCGGTGACCAGCTGGCCGAGCACCTTGACGCAACTCCCGCAGCCCGTACCGGCCTTGGTGCACTTCTTCACCTCCGGCACGCTCGTGCAGGAGTGCTCGGTGACGGCGCCGCGGACCGCGCCCTTGCTGACGTTGTGGCACGAGCAGACGACCGCCGCGTCGGGCAGCGCCGAGGGCCCCAGCTGCACGGCGTCCCCGGAACCGGCCGGAAGCACCAACTGCTCGGGGGAGACCGGCGGTACGGACCCCGTGAACGCGCGGAGCGTGCCGTACGCGTCCGCGTCGCCGACCAGGATCCCGCCCAGCAGCTCACCGCCCCGGCCGATCACCAGCTTCTTGTACGTCCCCGCCCGCGCGTCCGAGTAGACGACGTCGAGGCAGTCCGCGGTGGCGCCGTGCGCGTCGCCGAAGGACGCCACGTCCACCCCGAGCAGCTTCAGCTTGGTCGACAAGTCGGCGCCGGTGAACGCCGATTCGTCCCGCGCGATGGTCGCGGCGGCCGTCTCCGCCTGCTCGTAACCGGGCGCCACCAGCCCGTACACCCGGCCGTCCGCCGCCAGCGCGCACTCGCCGATCGCGAACACGTGCGGGTCGTCGACCGTACGGCACTGCTCGTCGACCGCGATGCCGCCGCGCTCACCGACCGACAGGCCGCAGGCGCGGGCGAGTTGGTCGCGGGGACGGACTCCGGCGCTGAACACCACCATGTCCGTGCGGAGTTCGGAGCCGTCCGACAGCCTCATGCCGGTGACGGCACCGTCCGCGCCGGTCAGGATCTCCTGGGTGCCGACGCCCGTGTGGACCGTCAGGCCCATGTCCTCGACGGTGCGCAGGAGCGCGGCGCCGCCGCCCGCGTCGATCTGCACCGGCATCAGCCGCGGCGCGAACTCCACGATGTGGCTGGTGAGTCCGAGCCCCTTCAGCGCACCGGCCGCTTCGAGGCCGAGCAGTCCACCGCCCACCACGGCACCCGTCGTCGCCCGCGACCCGGCGTACGCCTCGATCGCGAGCAGGTCCTCGATCGTGCGGTACACGAAGCAGCCCTCGGCGTCCTTGCCGGGGACCGGCGGCACGAACGGGTACGAGCCGGTGGCCAGGACGAGGACGTCGTACGCGACCGACAGTCCCGAGCGGGCCGTCACCGTCCTCGACACGCGGTCGATCGACTCCGCCGGGTCGCCCACGTGCAGCTCGATCCCGTGATCGCTGATGAACTCCGCGTCCGTGAGCGAGAGTTCCGCGGGCGTGCGGCCCGCGAAGTACGAGGTGAGCTGGACGCGGTCGTAGGCCGGGCGGGGTTCCTCGCACAGCACGACCACGCGGTGCGTGCCGGTCAGGCCGCGCTCGGCGAGCGCTTCGAGGAAGCGCTGACCGACCATGCCGTGGCCGACGAGCACGAGGGTGGGCACCACAGGCGGATTCGAGGTCATGCCGAGGAGCCTGCGACTCCGGTGTTACCCGACCGCATCACCCCTGTTTCCCGCGAGGAACGCTGCCCTCAGCGGAAGCGTGCGGGGGGTGTGAGGGAGCTGGGGGCGCGCCGGGGAGGAGTGTGAGGCCGGGGTCGGGGCGGGGCCGGGGCGGAGTCGGCGCGCGCCGGTTCGGTTAACCGAACCCCCAGGTCCCGTGCAGGCACCATCGTGTACGGCGGGCGGCGCCGGAAAGCTGGAGACATCGGTTCACAGCAGTTCACACGGACTGCGCCGACACACGGAGAACCGACTCCACACAGACCGACTCCACGTAACCGGCTCCACGTACGCCGACCCATGTGCAGGGGGACGCACCATGACCACCGCCCCGGACCCGACCTCCACCCACGTCCGCGACCTCGTCCACGCACCGTTCACCGCCGCCACCTGGCGCCGCACCGCCTACGCGCTCCTCGCCCTCCCGCTCGACCTCGCCTGCATCCCGCTCGCCCTCCTCGGCGCCCCCACGGCCCGCTGGCAGCGCGGCCTCGTCCACCGCTTCCTCGCCCCCGACCGCACCGACCCCACCGGTCCCACCGGCCTCCCCGGCAGGCCCCGCGCGGGCGGCCTGCCCCACGCCCTCCTCGCCACGCCCCTCAACCTGGTCACCGCCTTCATCACGCTCTACGGCTGGGCGATCGTGCCCCTCAACATCGGCTGGCCGCTCCGCGCGGGCGACGACTACTCCGGCGCCTGGGGCGGTCCCACCTTCGCCGGGGCCTGGGCCTTCCACGCGGTGGTCGGCGGCATCGGCTTCCTGCTGCTGATGCCGTGGGCGGTGCGCGGCCTGACCGCCGTGCAGTTCCGTGTCGCCCGGTCGCTCCTCTCCTAGGTTGATCCCCATGCCGAGCCTCCGCTCCCGCCTCCGTTCCCGTCTCCGTTCCCTCGCCACCGCCACCTTCGGCCGCCGCGCCCTGTCCGCCGTCCTCTACGGAGTGATCGCCCTCCCGCTCGCCCTCGCCGGCTTCTTCCTCACGCTCGTCGGGCTAGTGTTCGGCGGAGCGCTGTCGGTGACCACGCTCGGCCTGTGGCTGCTGGCGGTCACCGTGCGCGGCGCGCTCGCGCTGGGCGCGCTGCAACGGGGTCTCGCGCAGCGGTTGCTCGGCCTGGAGATCGAGCGGCCGGGCGGGCCGGGAGCGGAAGCCGGCGGGGGCGGTGGGGTCGACGGGAGCGGCAGCGGCAGGACCGGCACAGGCATGCCCGGCATGACCGGCACCGGGACCGGTGGCGCCTCCGCGATCCTCGGGTGGCGGCGTGGCATCCTGCTCGACCGAACCGGCTGGCGAGCGGTGGGCTGCGCCCTGTTGACTCCGTTCACAGCCGTTTTCGCGTACGCCGCCGTCGTCATCGGTTACGTCTACGGCGTCCTGTTCACCCTGCACCCGCTGCTCAAGCGCTGGAACTACAACACGGTTCACAGCGCCGACGGCTCGACCCACCGGGTGTCACTGGCGTTCTTCGGGCAGCAGCTCGACTCCTGGCCGCGCTGGTTGATTCCGTTCACAACAGGTCTGCTGCTGCTGGCCGTCGCCCCCCTGATCCTGCGCTACGCCCTCGGCCCGCAGCGCGCCCTGATGACCGTGCTGCTCGGCCCCGACGCCGCGACCCGCCGCATCCGCACCCTGGAGGAGACCCGCGCCCGGGCCGTCGACGACGCCGCGCAGACCCTCCGCCGTATCGAACGCGACCTGCACGACGGCACCCAGGCCCGCCTCGTCGCCCTCGCCATGCATCTCACCCTGATCCGGGAACTGGTCACCGCGGGCGCCGCACCCGACCGCGTCCTCACCGTCGTCGACACCGCGCGGGGCAACGCCACCCAGGCCATCTCCGACCTGCGCCACCTGGTCAAGGGCATCCACCCGCCCGTACTCGACGAGGGACTGCCCGCCGCCCTCACCACCCTCGCCGCCGACAGCGCCCTCCCCGTCGCCCTCACCACCGACATCGGTACCCGCCCCACCCCGGCCGTCGAGACCATCGCCTACTTCTGCGCCGCCGAACTCCTCGCCAACGCCACGAAACACGCCCGCGCCACGGCCGCCGCCGTCGACGTCACCGCCCGCGACGGCGTCCTGCGGCTGCGCGTCACCGACGACGGACAGGGCGGCGCGACGGTCGGCGCCGGTTCCGGACTCACCGGCCTGCTGGCCCGGGTCCGCACGGTCGACGGCACACTGACCTGCGACAGCCCACCCGGAGGCCCTACGGTGGTCACGGTCGACCTGCCCCACGGCTGACCCCGTGCCCGGGCCGACCCGACCCGGCCGGACCCCACCCGAACGGAGCGGCATGCGCGTCGTCATCGCCGAGGACTCGGCCCTGTTGCGCGACGGCCTGGTCCAGTTGCTCCGGCTGCGGGACGTGGAGGTGGCCGCGGCGGTGGACGACGCCGAGGCCCTGCTCACCGCGGTGGCGGCACACGAACCGGACGTCGCCGTCGTGGACATCCGCCTCCCGCCCACCCAGACCGACGAAGGCGTACGCGCCGCCGTGGAACTGCGCGAGCGGCACCCGGGGACCGGTGTCCTGCTGTTCTCGCAGTACGTCGAGACGACGCACGCGGCCCAACTCCTCGGCAACCCGGCCGGTTTCGGATATCTCCTCAAGGAACGGGTCGTGGACATCGGGGAGTTCGTCGGCGCGCTGGAACGCGTGGCGGCCGGCGGTACCGCGCTGGACCCCGAGGTGGTGGCCCAACTCTTCGGCGCCGCGCGGCGGTCCACCGCCCTCGACACCCTCACGCCCCGCGAACGCGAGGTCCTCGCCCTCATGGCGGAGGGCCGCACGAACCACGCGATCGCCACCGCGTTCACCGTCTCCGAACGAGCCGTGGAGAAGCACGTGGCGAACATCTTCACCAAGCTCGACCTGCCCCCGACGGAGACGGGAAACCGCCGAGTGCTCGCGGTGCTCCGCTACTTGGAGACGATCCGCTGACGACGCCGACCGGTTCGACGCCGACGCCGAATCGGTCGGCATCCCGGACCACCGCGCGACCAGCCCCGACGCACCAGCGGACCAAGTACAGCCTCGCCCTCACCGGCTCACCGGCTCACCGGCTCACCGGTTCCCGCTCAGGTGCGCGAAGACGACGACGTTCCCCTGATATCCCGTCGCCCGCGAATACCCGCCCCCACAGGTGATCACCCTCAACTCGGGCCGCCGCGCGGCCCCGTACACCTTCTGGTCCGGAAAGCGGCTCGCCCGGTACACCTCGACCGCGTCCACTGTGAACAGCGCGACGCTCCCGTCCAACCGGTCCAACTCGATCGTGCCGCCCTTCTTCAGGGCGCCGAGGTCGTAGAAGACGGCAGGGCCGTCGGCGTTGTCGACATGGCCGGCGACGATCGCCGTACCCGTCTCACCGGGGGTCGTGCCCGCCTCGTACCAGCCCGCGAGGTTCTTCTTCGCGGCCGGGGGCACGTCCAGGCTGCCGGTGGAGGTCAGTCCGAGGCCCATCAGGGGGGCGTCCACATGGATGGCCGGGATACGGATGCGGTCCGGCGGCGACGGCGGCAGCGGACGGGCCGCGGTGCGCCCGGCGACCGGGTCCGGCCTGGCCTCGGCGGCGGACGGCTGCGGCGGGGAGTTCGTCTCCGAGCCGTTGGCCAGCAGCCACGCGCCCGTGCACAGGGCGACCACGGTGACGGCCCCTATCGCGGTGTTGCCGAGTCGCATTGCGCACCCCTCTCCCGTAACTGCCCCGCGCCCCCTCCGGGTCGCGAGGGGCGTCGGACCCGGAGGGGGAGGGGACATGCGGTACCGGCGGACGGACAGCGGAGGGTGTCCGTCAGAACCTGTCGCCTCTCGCCCGGCGATGCAGGAGCCAGGTACCGCCCGCGGCGGCGACGGCGAGAGCCGCCACACCGGCCGCGGTCTGCACGGGGTCGGGGCCCAACGCGCCACCGACCCCCGTCTTCACACTGCCCCGCGGCTGCACCTGCTGCCGCATCGAGGCCAGCGTCACCATCAGATCGCCGGAGACCTCCCGGCCGTCCGCGCACTTCGCGACGATCTCGTACGTCCCCGGCTGCGCACTCGGCGGCACCTTGAACTGCCCGATCGCGTCGCCCTCGTGCGCGCTCGGCGCCAGCGTGAACGTGCCGGCGCCCACCGCGCCGGCGTCACCGGCGGCCGTACCGTCGTCGCCGCACGCCGCCGTGTTCACCGTGACGTCGCCGCCCGGCACGGCGCTCGAAGGGAACACCTCCAGGCTGCCGGTCTCGCCGCCGTACGCCGGTGCGGTCGCGAGACCCGCGGCGGCGACGGCGAGCGCGGTGCCGGTCAGCAGACGGGCGGTACGACGCATCGGTGCTCCTCCGAGCTGTGGGTGGCTGCCCTTCCGAGGTAAGTGGCACCGGGCCGAGCCCGCTTCCTGAGCGGGCGTCGGAAATGCGGTGAACGGGTGTCGGGAAGCCGCCCGGTCGGCCCACACCCGCCGCCGTTTCGGCAGGTCATAGAGGTGCGGCGGGTCCGCGCGAACCCGTCCGGGAGAAGAACCCGAAGAGCGCAAGCGGCGCGTGTGAACGGGTGACCGGGCGTCAGGGGAGGGCGGGGCGGGGCGGTGTAGGACGGGGAGAGCGGCGGCGGGCGGCGGAGAACCCCGGGAAAGACGGCCGCCCTTGACCTGAACAATGGTTGAGGTACCAGGCTGCCCGCATGGACACCGACCTCACCCCCGCGCCGCCGCTGAACGTCACCGTCGTCATCGGCAGCAACCGCCACGGCCGCTTCGGCCCGGTCGTCGCCGACTGGCTCCTCACCCATGTCCGCGACCACCTCGACCTCACCGTCCAGGTCGTCGACGTCGCCGACACCGGCCACCTGCCCACGACCCTCGCCCCGACCCCGGAGGCCACGGCCGCACTCGCCGGCATCACCCCGAAACTCGCCTCGGCCGACGCCTTCGTCGTCCTCACCCCCGAGTACAACCACTCCTTCCCGGCCGGCCTCAAGAACCTCGTCGACTGGCACTTCACGGAGTGGCGCGCCAAGCCCGTCGCCCTCGTCTCCTACGGCGGCCTCGCGGGCGGCCTGCGCGCGGTGGAGCACCTGCGCCAGGTCTTCGCCGAACTGCACGCCGTGACGGTCCGCGACACCGTCTCCTTCCACAACGCCGGCGCGGCCTTCGACGACGAGGGCCGTCTCCGGGACGCCGCGGCCCCGGACGCGGCGGCGAAGGCGATGCTGGACCAACTGGTGTGGTGGGGGCGGGCGTTGCGGGACGCGCGCCAGGCCCGGCCGTTGACCTGGTGACATACGGCGAGGGGGCGGCCGACACAGGTCGGCCGCCCCCTTCACACCGTCACGGACGGCCCGGTGCGCTGCCCGGCCGGAGCCGGGCGGACGTCTCAGTGACCGAAGATGCCCTGGAACGTGCCGCGGTCCCAGTCGTGGTCCGTCTTGCTGGTCGAGGCGTAGACGGGACCGACGTGGTTGATGACACCGGCGAACATGGTGGTGTCGGTGTGGCCGGAGCCCTGCGAGCCGGTGCCCGAGACGACCCCGCCGTCGTCGTGGGCGAGGGCGGCACCGGCGCCGCCGAGCAGGATGCCGACGGCGAGGACGGACGTGGTCAGGGCGGAACGCATACGCATGACTACTCCCAAGGATCTCTGGACGACGCACCGCAAAACAGGCACGCCGGTCGGTTCGACACCGCAAACGATCACCGAGAACGCCGTGCCGGACCGCCGCCGCCACGTGAATCACCCCCTGATTCACCCGAACGGGAACCTGCCTCTGGCATAAGCGCCGCAGCACCGGGTCGTCCGCGTGCACGTCAGGGGAAGGCGGTCCGTCCGCCGGGGGAGGCGCGGGTGAAGATCGAGGAGCACCGCTACACCGCCCGCCCGACCGAGCCCACCGTCGAACCGAACCCCTCCGCTACGTCCTCTGGGGTGAGCCCGGCGTCGTACGGGCTCACTTCACCGCGACCGCTCCGGTCAGAGCGCCGGGTCGGCGGCCGTCCGGTCCAGTTCCCGCATGGCCTGTACGAAGTCCTCCCGGTCCGAGTCCTGGAACCGTCTGAAGAACCAGTTGGGCACCCGGACCTGCCCGAGTCTGGTCCGGAGCAGTACGTCCTGGATCTGTCGGGCAAGGACGAGCAGTCCCGGGACATCCCCGGGAGGGCGCCCGCGCGACACGTGCTCGCGCATCGCGGCCAGGAGCACCGACTCCGCGTGCTCGCGAGCCCCGGCCGTGTCCCGCTGCGCCACGGCGGTCTCCAGGCCGAGCAGCAGAAGTCCCAGTGACGGGACGAACCAGTGGAGCAGCAGGTCGGACACGGTCATCGACCGCGCGAGACCGGTTCCGACGCCCGCCATGCTCCAGAGCACCAGACCGCACGAGACGGTCGTGGCGTACCGGCGGCGTACCCGGGCGCCCCAAGCGAGCGTCTGCAACTGGCAGGCGAAGACGTCCAGCGGGCGGCTCAGCGCGGTGGCCTCGTAGAAGTAGTCGTGCAGCCGCGATTCGGGTGCCGAGTACCGGCGCGCCACTCGGCCCACCTCCTGGGCGGCGGGTGGGGCGCCGCCCGCCGCCACGGTGTTCCAGGGGAGCCCGAGCAGGCGGATGTCGAACATCTCCTGGAGCAGAGCCGCGCGCCGCATCTCCCCGACCCCCCACAGCCGGGCCCCCGCCGCGTACGCGAGTGCCCACAGGAGACCGAGCAGGGTGCCCGGTGTCTTCAGCACGGGTGCGAACACACCCGCCACCCCCACTGCGGCGAGGAACACCGAGAGCGAGACGTGCGCTGAGGCGAGCCGCTTGGCCCGATGGTGCGACACAGAGGCCGCTTTGAGGAGTACCAGCAGGTCGGGGTCGTTCTGCCGCTCGAAAATCGGTGTGCCCGGTGCCGTCACGGCTTCCCCCCCGGATGCGCTGACGCGCCGCCGCGTGTGCGCAGCGGTCGGCCCGACGGCGTACCGACCGCGTGGGGAGTAATGCCCAGCCGCCGCTGCGGCCATGCGCCGGACCGAGACGCCGAGGTGGTCGAGTGCCGGCGGCCTGGCGCGGACCGGGGGACCGGAGGGTTACAGGTCCCACACCTCCAGCCGTCCCTCGGTGCTGAGCATGGCGATCAGCGTGCCGTCCCGGGCGATGGCGATGTCCGCGTAGGTTCCGGACTGGCGCAACTGGGTGCCGCCGTCGATGGTCGGGGTGGACAGTCGTCCCCGCCGGAGCCAGAAGAGCGTGCCCGTCTCGGTACAGACCAGGCGCATCCACTTCGCGCCGAGCGCTTCGTCGGCCTCCCGGTCGGTGAGTCTGCGGCGGTAGACCTCTCGCCCGTCGTCGGTGCTCCACACGACGACCTCCTCGAAGGTGACGCACCCGACGTGGCTGCCGGAAGGGGAGACGGCGAGTTGCAGACCCGGATCGGGGGTCATCATCTGGAGGACCTTGTTCCTGAGGTGCGGAATGCTGTTGCTCACGCTCCGCCGGAGCGGCGGGCGGCCCCGCCGGTGGATGTGCACCTCCCGCGAGCGGGCCATGGCCACGACGGATGCGTCGATACTGACAGCGCTCGCGGCCATCGAGGGCGGGCAGGGCAGTGCCTCGATCGGTGCTCCGTCCTCGTAGTCGCGGACGGTCAGGTGTTTCTTGTCATGGGTGGCGAACACGTCGCCGCCGCTGGTGACCAGGAAGTGGTCGCCGTTCTGCAACGGGACCGGCGGAGACCGGAAGGCTCCGCCCGCCTGCGGGAAGTGCACGATCTCCAGTTCCTTCGGGCGGGCCACCACCACACTGTGCGTCAGGGAGGCCACCAGAGACTGATGGCCGAGTCGTTGCCGGGGAGAGCGGCCGCTGGTTCCGGGGAGCGGGTCCCCGGAGGCGGTCCAGCGGCGGATCCCGCCCTCGCCGTCGACGGCCACCACCGTGTGGTGGGGGCCGAATCCGACGACGGCCCGGTCGTCCCGTACGCCTGTCTCCGTCTGCCACCGTCGGCGCCGAGGCTCCTGATCCGGCACGAAGTCTGTTTGCCGGTCGCGCCCAGCCGAGCCCGCCTGCCCGAAACCCGCCATGGTGAAGGTGTCCCGGCCCGGCTCCAGGACCGGTGGCCGGGCCCCGGCGTCCTTCACCTGAGTCCGTGCCAGTACTTCGCCGCTCGCGTGGGCCGCCAGCCGCGCGAACCATGTGCGCCCGGCCTCGCTGATGTTGGTGTACGTCGTGAACCGTAGAGCCGTCACCGTCAGCGAGAGCAGGAACTGGACGTCCCAAGGGTCCCTCCAGCGGCGCATCGCCTCGCGGGCGGTGTCGCGCACGGCTGCCACTCGGGCCGCGGCGTCCGGGACGATGTCGGCGCGATGGGAGGCGTCCGGGTCGACGATGAACCTGAGGAGCGCATGCCGCTGGTCGGGCGGCAGTTCGTGCCTGTGGTTCACGTGTGGCACCAGAGTGGACAGGAGCAGGGTGGCCACATCGCGACCGAGATCCGCGTTCTTGCTGAAGGTGCACATGTCGATGAGGCGGTACAGGTGCGGCTGTGCCACCTTCTCCAGCCGCGGTACGAGAATGTTGTCGAGGTGGAGGTCTCCGTGACCGAGCGCCCGCAGGACCGGGACCGTCGGGTCCGCGAGCGCGGGGTGCGCGTCTTTGACCAGCAGATACGGATTGGGCACCCGCATGCCGTCGCTGTAGAGCCAAGGGAGCGAGGGACCGAGGACTCCCAGGCCCCGGCCGAACGCCTGGAGGGAGCCGCCGCTCGTCCACAGGTCGGCCAGTTCACGGTGGAGGAACTCGGACACCTTCATCTGTACCGGGACGGCGTGCCTCAGGGTGGCTTCGTTCCATTCGGTCAGCAGTCCCCGGACCACCGTGGTGACTACCTGGTTCTGTTCTTCCCGGACCAGGGACCCCGACGGTGTGGCGTCGAGCAGGCTGTCCCCGGCGACCTCCTGGAACATCACGGTCCTGCCGTCGGGAAGGTCGAGAGGCGAACACGGCTGGCCGACCAAGTGGTTGCGTGAGAACTCCGGCGCGGCATCCAGGGCTTCCGTATGGGCAAGCACCTCTCTGGCGGGTGCTCCGGCGGGAATCACCTTGATGACGAGCTGGTGGGGCGGGGGTGCGACGGAGGCCGCCAGGAGCACGGCGCCTGTGTAGCTGCTGCCGGTCGCGGTCCACAACGGGCGTCGAAGGCGAAGCTCGGACCAGCCGTACTTCTCACCCTGACGCAGGAGTTCATCGACGACCTCCTGTCCACAGACATTCCGGATCGACGCGATGTCCTCCGGCGAAATATGCAGCACGAGAAGCCCTTCGGCGGGAGGGTTCGGAAGGTGACTGCCAGCCTGCCAGGCCAGGAGATCGCGTGAGTGCGGTATCGCCCGGAACGTCCGTCGGCGGACCGAAGCGAACGCGAGGCCGGCCGCTTCCTCGTCCTCGTCGGCACCGCCCGTACCCTCACCGCCCCTGCGGACCCGGCGTATGGGGGCGACCCTGAGGCGGCTTCTACCGGGCCAGCCGCAGGGACAGCCCGTCCAGGACGACATCGAGGCCGTAGGCGAACTTGGCGTCGCGCAGGGCCGCCGGGTCGGTGGGTGTGGTGGCCGAGTCGGCGTAGGAACCGGCGAGATGGGTGTGACCGGCCGCCGCCTGCCGGGCGGCCGGCATCAGGCGGGCGATGAAATCCGCCTCGCTCTCCCCGGACCGCGCGACCGTGGTCAGCCAGGCGGCCTCGGTCGTGCTCATCCCGATCGTGTACGACAGCACGGCGTCGATCGCGCCGCTCGGCTCGGTGAAGCCCACGGCCGTGAACAGCGCCGCGAGCCGCTCGCTGAAGGCCATGAGGTTCGGGCCGAGGTAGGCGAGCCCGGCCTGCCCGAGCACCGAGGACAGCCAGCGGTGCCGTAGCGCGGTCGTACGGAAGGAGGCGGCGGCCTCGGTGACGGCGGCGCGCCAGTCGGCGGCGTCCGGGGCCGGGACGTGGATCTCGGCGGCGACCTCGTCGACGGCCAGCTCCATCAGCTCGTCCTTGGTGGCGACATGGCGGTAGAGGGAGGTCGCGCCGGCGTTCAGGCGGGAGCCGAGCTTGCGCATGCTCAGCGCCTCGATGCCGTCGGCGTCCAGCATCGCGATCGCCTCGCGGACGATCGCGTCCCGGCTGAGCGCGGGCTGGTCGGGGGCGCGCTGCTCACGGGCCCACACGGAGGGGATGGGCTTCGTCCTGGCGGCCATGGGGGCTCCTTCGTGCGGGCTGTGCGGGCGGTGCGAACTGTGCGTACGTCGTTCGCGTCCAGCGTACAGAGTTCAAGGATTGCGCACACTGTTCCTCTATGCGTACAGTGTGCGCACCGAGGGAACGGTGTACGCGCAGCCGGTCGGCGAGCGTGATCTGATCTGGAGGAAGCCCCATGGAGACCCGGAACCCGCGACGCTGGTGGATCCTCGTCGTGCTGTGCCTCAGCTCGCTGGTGCTGGTGGTCGACAGCATGGCGCTGACCGTGGCGGTGCCGTCGATGACCGAGAGCCTCGGCGCGAGCGCCCAGGACACGCAGTGGATCCTCGACTCCTACGTCCTGGTCTTCGCCGGCCTGCTGCTGACCTCCGGCAGCCTCGGCGACCGCTTCGGCCGCCGGAAGGTGATGCTGATCGGCCTGGTGCTGTTCGGGGCGGCGTCACTGGCGGGCACGTTCTGCACCAACCCCGGCGAGGTGATCGCCGTACGGGTGGCGATGGGGACGGGCGGGGCGCTGATCATGCCGTCGACGCTCTCGATCCTCATCACCGTCTTCGACGCGGAGGAACGCGCCAGGGCGATGGCGGCGTGGGGCTCGGTGTCGATGCTCGCGCTGGTCGGCAGTCCGGTGCTCGGCGGCGTCCTGATCGACCACTTCTCGTGGCACTCGATCTTCTTCCTCAACGTCCCTGTCGTGGCGCTCGCGCTGGTGGCCGGTGTGACGCTGATGCCGGAGTCCAGGGGGCCCTGGCGGAAGCCGGACCCGCTGGGCGCGGTGCTGTCGGCGGTCGGCATGACGGCGCTGATCTGGTGGATCATCGAGATCCCGCAGCACGGCGCGTTCGGCGGCCGGAGCCTGGTCACCCTCGCGGTGGCGCTGGCGGGTCTGGCCGGATTCGTGATCTGGGAGAACGTCACGCCGACCCCGATGGTCCCGCTGGTCCTCTTCAAGCACCGTGATTTCAGCGGCGGTTCGCTCTCCCTGACCCTGGTCCAGATCGGCAACGGCGGCCTGCTGCTGGTCCTCACCCAGTACCTGCAGTTCGTCCTCGGCTACTCACCGGTGAAGGCGGGCCTGGCCTTCGTCCCGCTCGCGGTCACCGCGCTGGCCGGCAACGCGGCGGGCGCCAGGTTCACGGCGACGTACGGCCACCGCTCCCTCGTCCTGGTGGGCATGCTGGTGATGGCGTCCTCCTTCGCCCTGCTGACGACGGTCACGGCCGACACCGGCTTCACCGTCCCGGCGGTCGCCCTCGGACTCCTCGGCCTGGGCGCGGGCCTCGCGATGCCGGCCGCGGTGGGTGCCCTGATGGGCACGATCCCGGAGGACGAGGCGGGCGTCGGCTCGGCCCTCAATGACACGATCCAGCAAGCGGGTACGGCCCTGGGCATCGCGATCCTCGGCTCCCTCCTGTCGAGCGGCTTCGCCGACGAGATGCCCTCCGGTACGTCCGACACGGCCCGCCACTCGATCGGCGGGGCGCTGGCCGCGGCGCACGGGGACGCGGGGCTGGTCCGGACGGCTCGCGAGGCGTTCACGGACGCCATGTCGACGACCTTCATGGTGAGCGCGGCCGGGGTCGTGGCGGCGGCGGTGCTGGCGGCCGTGGTGATGCGGGACGGGAAGCGGCGGCCGGTGACCGGGGCCCAGGAGGAGCCGGCGGAAAGGGAGTTGGCCGCCTGACCCGGGCCGTCCTCCACCCGCCCGGGCACGTCACCGCCCGGCGCGCCCGGTGCAGCCGCCCCCAACTCGCTTGTCCGGGCGTGGACTTCTCACAAGGCCCGTTCCATGCACACCAGGTGATCCCGGCCGTCCCACGACTCGACGACGGTGAAGCCGAACCGTTCGTAGAGGGCGACCGCACCGGTCCGCCACGCCCACACCGACAACCGCACGGCGTCCGCACCGCTCTCCGTCGCCTGCGCGAGCGCCGCGCCGAGGAGATCCGAGGCCACGCCCCGGCCCCGGAACGCCGGTTCCGTCCAGAGCCGCTTGATCTCCGACCGCCCGTCGACGGGGGCGGTCACCACCAGACAGCCCACCGCGGTGCCCCCGCTCACGGCGACCAGCACGACATCGTCGGCGAACGCGGCTCCCGGGTCCGAGACCTCCGCCCGGTACCGGTCCGGCAGCCCGTCCGGGTCGGCGACGGGCGTCCCCTTCTCGGCCTCCGTCCGCAGGTGGTACGCCGCCAGCAACGCGCCCACCCCGTCCGCGGCGGACAGGGCGCGGCCCGGTCGACGGACGAGGTGAACCGCACGCTGATCAGCCATGACGCCAAGTATCCAGGGACGCGGACCGCGCCCCTCACGGACCCGTGGCCCCGAACTCCGCCAGCGCTTCCCGCACCGCCCGGTGCCCCACCTCCGCCAGCACCGGATTCCGCCCGCCCCGGTAGTAGTGCTCCGCCACCAGCCCGAAGCGCAACGCCCACCCCCGCCCCCGGGCCCAGACCGCGTCCTCGAACTCGCCCGCCTCGCGGAAGAGTTCACGCGTCCCGGAGGAGAACAGGGCCCATGCGGGCAACGCGTCCGCCGCCGGATCGCCGGTTCCGAGGCCGCCGAAGTCGATGACCGCGCTGAGCCGGCCGGAGGTGGTGAGCAGATTGCCGGGCAGGAGGTCGCCGTGGAGCCAGACGGGGTCGGCCTGCCACTGGGGCAGGGCGAGGACGTCCTCCCAGGCGGCCGTCGCGAGCGCCGCGTCGTGGGTGCCGTCCGCGCCCAGGTCCTCGATCGCCTCACGAACCTCCGCGTCCCGCTCCCCGACCGGCCCGCCCCGGAACGACGTCGGCCCGCCCACCGCGTCCACCCGGCGCAGCGCGGCGACGAAACGCCCCAACTCGACCGCCGTGGCCGCTGGTTCGGCCGGCGGTGCGTCGTACGCGCTGCTCCCGTCCAGCCAGCCGTAGACCCCCCACCGCAGCCCGTAGCCGCCTCCCGGCGCACCCATCGCCAGCGGCACCGGCACCGCGAGCGGCACCCGCGGTGCCAGGCGCGGCAGCCACCGCTGTTCGGTCTCGATCTGCCGTGCCCCGCCCGGCAGTCGGGGCAGGCGTACGACCATGTCCTCGCCCAGCCGGTACATCGCGTTGTCGGTCCCGGCCGAGGCGACCCGGGTGACGGGCAGACCCGCCCAGTCCGGGAACTGCTCGCCGACCAGGCGGCGCACCAGCTCCGCGTCGATGTCGAGTTCGTCGGCGTGCATCCTGGCGCTGGCGGTCATGGGGCTCCGGTTCGTGAGGCGGCGGCACCGGAGCGTAGCCAGCCCGGGGCCGCCCGCGCCACGGCATTCCGCCGCCGCCTCAGGACCTCACCTCACCCCACGCTCACCGCGCTCCACGCCGCGCCCACCGCCGCGTACTCCGCACTCCCCACCCCGTAGAGGTCCCTGGCCGCGTTGAGGGTCGCCGTCCGGGCCCCGGCGTAGTTCGTCGAGGACGTCATGTAGACCGTCAGCGCCCGGTACCAGATGGCCCCCAGCTTGTCCCGCCCGATGCCGCTCACCGAAGAGCCGTTGCACGTGGGCGAGTTGTAGCTCACGCCGTTGACGGTCTTCGCGCCGCTGCCCTCGGCGAGGAGGTACGCGAAGTGGTTGGCGACCCCTGAGGAGTAGTGGACGTCCAGGTTCCCGACCGACGAGCTCCAGCAGTTGGCGGAGTTGCCGTCCTTGGAGGGCTGGTCCATGAACCGCAGCGCCGCCTTGCCGAAGCCCGGCCGCACGATCTTCTCGCCGATGAGGTAGTCGCCCAGGTCGGAGGAGTTGTTGGCGTACCACTCCACCAGCGTGCCCATGATGTCGGAGGTCGCCTCGTTGAGTCCGCCGGACTCGCCCGAGTACGTCAGCGCCGCCGTCTTGGACGTCACGCCGTGCGACATCTCGTGCCCGGCGACGTCCAGCGCCACCAGCGGACCGAGTTGCGTCCCGTCACCGTCGCCGTACGTCATGCAGAAGCAACTGTCGTCCCAGAAGGCGTTGTTGTAGCTGTTGCCGTAGTGCACGCGGTTGTACGAGCCCTTGCCGTCGCCCGCGATGCCGTTGCGGCCGTGCACGTTCTTGTAGTAGTCCCAGGTCACGTCGGTGCCGTACTGCGCGTCGACCGCCGCCGTGGAACGGTCCGAACTCGTTCCCGTTCCCCAGTGGTTGTCGGCATCCGTGAACAGCGTGGCCGGGGCGCGGCTGATGCAGATGCCGAAGATGCACAGGTCGGTCTTGTTCGCCGCGTCCCCCGTGTAGGTCCCGCCGCGGGTGGCGTCCTTGAGCTGGTACGTCGATCCCGACAGCGTCGTCTCCAGCGGCACCGTCCCGTTGTACAGCGACTGCCCGTCGCCTGCCGCGGTCTCCACACTGTCCCAGGCGTCGATCTGGGCGCCGGTGCGGGCGTCGGTCAGCACCGTGCGGGCGACCGGGTTGCCGAGCGAGTCCTTGGCGACCGCGTTCGTCCGCCAGGCGAGCTTCGGTGCGCCGTGCAGCGCGTCGACCGTCAACTGGGGCTTGGCCGTCACGCTCTTCAGCGCTTCGCCGAGATGCGCCGCCCGCAATGCGTTCACCGCCAGGTCGGCGGCCTTGGGGGCGGCCACCTTCGGCGTCACGGACGGCAGGGATATGGAGCTCCGGGTCGCCCGGTCGGCGCTGCGGTAGGTGCCGTTCGGTGCCAGGTGGACCACGAAGTCGCCGCCGAGGACGGGGAGCCGGCGGTACGTACGGTCGTAGCGGACGTGCTGGCTGCCGTCCGCGTCGACGATCACGTCACGGACCGACGTGTCCTCCGCGGCCGTGAGCCCGAGGCTCGCGGCGTGCGCCACCAGGGCGGAGGCGGCGTTCGCCATCGCACCGGCCCGGGTCGGCCGGTCGGCCGCGTGGGCGGTCGGGGCGAGGGTGGCGGCCAGCAGGGTCGCGGCACCGGCGGCGACACCGGCCGTGGCGAGCCGCGAACCCCGGACACGCCGTGTTTGACTCATCGTTCTCATCGGTCTCCTCGGGACGAAAGTGGGGGTGGGGAGAGGGAGGTGATGGTGGCTTAGATTTAAGGGGGCATGACATGTCATGTCCATAGCGCATACACAGGCAGAGGACAGCGAGGAGAAGGAGAGCGATGACGCCGCCACCCCTCCCCTTCTTCGTCTACGGCACCCTCCGCCCCGGCGAGCCCAACCACGACCTCTTCCTGCGCGGCCGTACGCACACCGAAGAACGCGCACGCCTCCACGGCGCCGCCCTCTACGACGGACCCGGCTACCCGTACGCCGTGGACGCCCCCGGCGCCGTGACCGTCGGCGAACTCGTCACCGCGCACCCCGAGGCCCACCCCCGACTGCTCGGCGAACTGGACCGGCTTGAGGAGTACGCCCCCGGCGACCCGGACAACCTCTACGAACGCGTCGTCCGCGAGGTCACCCGCGACACCGACGGCACGACCGTCCGCGCCTGGGTCTACCTCGCCGCCCCCGCCGTCACCGCCCGCCTGCGCACCCACGGCAAGCTGATCGAGGGCGGCGACTGGACCGGCCGCCGCTGACGGCGCCTCAGCGGGCGGAGGCCAGCGCCCGCGCCACCCCGGTCTCCTTGTGGCCGAGGAACCGCGGATCGGGGTGGAACACCACGTCCAGCGCCGCCTTCCCCGCCGCCAGCACCTCGCGGGTGCCGCCGTAGTACCAGGTCACGTCGTGCGACTCGTCGACCCCGACGCCGTACGACGCGACGCCCGCCGCCTCGCACAGGGCGACCGCACGCCGGATGTGGAAGTTCTGGCTGATCAGGACGGCCCGGTCGACGCCGAAGATCTTCTTCGCGCGGACGCAGGAGTCCCAGGTGTCGAAACCGGCGTAATCGGTCACCACGCGCGCGCGTGGCACCCCGTGCTTCGCCAGGTAGACGCGCATCGCGTCCGGTTCGTCGTAGTCCTCGCGGCTGTTGTCGCCGGTCACCAGGACGACCTTCACCCGCCCCTCCCGGTACAGCGTGGCCGCCGCGTCCAGCCGGTGCGCCAGGTACGGCGACGGCTCGCCGTCCCACAGCCCGGCCCCGAAGACCACGGCGACGTCGGTGCGCGGCGCGTCCTGGACGGTCCGCAGCCGGTCGGCGGTCGCCACCCACAGCCAGGTGGCCGGAAGCAGCGCGAGGACACACCCGGCGGCCACCACCTGCACGAACTGCCGCCATCCCGCACGCGTGCGGGGCAGCCGTGGTCTGCGGAGTTCCAGGCGACGCATGAGAAGGGCCCTCCCCGTTCGGGTTCGACAGTCACAGACGCGCCGGGACCCGCTCCGGTTCTCACACCCCCCGCCACCCCGCCGTGAACCCCCGGAAAAGACCCGTGACTCCAGAGCAACGGCGGGGCAACCTCCTCGCGCCACCATCACTCCATGACGCCGCCGCACCCGCCCCGCGAGGACCCCGCCCCCGGCAGCACGCCCACCCTCGTCCTGGTGGCCCACGGCAGTCGCGACCCAAGAGCCCTGCACACCGTACGAGCCCTCCAGGCCCGCGTCCGCGCCCTGCGCCCCGGCCTCCCCGTCCGCCTGGGCCACATCGAACTGAACGAGCCGCGCCTCCCGGACACCCTCACCCGGCTCGCCACCCCGGAAGCGGTCCTGGTCCCCCTCCTTCTGTCCCGCGGCTACCACGTGAAGCAGGACATCCCCGAACTGGCCGCCCACGCACGGGCACACACGCGCGTGGCACCCCCTCTGGGCCCGCACCCCCTCCTGGTGGAGACCCTCCACGACCGCCTGGTGGAGGCGGGCTGGCCCACCGGGAGCCGCGCGGCGAGCGCCGTGGTCCTGGCCGCGGCGGGCTCCCGGGACCCGGAGTCGCAGCGGGACACCGCCCGCACGGCCCGCCTCCTGGCCACCCGCCTCGGCGTCCCGGTCATCCCGGCCTTCGCCTCGGCCGCGGCCCCCACCGTCCCCGAGGCGGTCCGCACCCTCACCGCCCGAGGCCACCACAGGGTGGCAGTGGCCTCCTGCTTCACGGCTCCTGGCCGCTTCGCGACCCAGTGCGCGGAAGCGGCCCCATGGATCGCATCGGCCCCGTTGGGAGCCCACCCCGCGATGGCCAGGCTGATCCTCCACCGCTACGACCAGACGCTCGGCACCCGGCCGCGGGCACCCCACCCGCAGGCGCGGGGAACGGCCCGACCGGCCACCGTGACCAGCCGCAACGAGCCGATGGCCGCACCCGATCCGCACCCGGCGGACGCATAGGCGCCCCGCAACTCCCGAATTGTCACTGCCGCCGTTTACTGTCGAACCATGGAAGGCACCGCAGGTACCCGCACCGCACCACCCCCGGCCTACGACCCCACGTCCGTCGACCGCTGGGCCGCGGAGCCCGACAAACGCCCCGGCCGCACCGCCTTCCAGCGCGACCGCGCCCGCGTGCTCCACTCCGCCGCCCTCCGCCGCCTCGCGGGCAAGACCCAGGTCGTCACCCCGGGCACCCGCAGCCGGGCCTGGGACGCCAGCCCCCGCACCCGCCTGACCCACTCCCTGGAGTGCGCCCAGGTGGGCCGGGAACTGGGCGCGGCCCTCGGCTGCGACCCGGACCTCGTGGAGGCGGCCTGCCTCTCCCACGACCTGGGCCATCCTCCCTTCGGCCACAACGGCGAACAGGCACTGAACGAATTCGCCGACGACTGCGGCGGGTTCGAGGGCAACGCGCAGTCCCTGAGACTCCTGACCCGCATCGAACCGAAGCGCTTCACGCGGAGCGACACGACGGGCGAGATGGTGAGCGTCGGCCTCAACCTCACCCGGGCCACCCTGGACGCGGCCACCAAGTACCCCTGGCCGCGCGGAGTCCACCCCACCGACCCGGCCTCCCCGAAGTTCGGTGTCTACGAGGACGACAGGCCCGTCTTCGACTGGGTCCGCAAGGGCGCCCCCGGCACGCGCACGTGCTTCGAGGCCCAGGTGATGGACTGGTCGGACGACGTGGCGTACTCGGTGCACGACGTCGAGGACGGCCTGCACGCCGGCCACATCGACCCGAACTACCTGCACGCGGAGCCGGAGCGCCAGGAGGTCTTCGAGGTGGCCGTCGGCCGCTACGTCCCCGCGGACACCGACCCCGCCGAACTCGCCGAGGCCCTGGACCGGCTCCAGAACGAGCCGTGGTGGCCGCACGGCTACGACGGCTCGGCCGTGGCGCAGGCCCGCCTCAAGGACGCCACCAGCCAGCTCATCGGCCGCTTCTGCCTGGCCGCCGAGACCGCCACGCGCGCGGCGTACGGCGCCGGCCGCCTCACCCGCTACGACGCCGAACTCGTCGTACCGCGCGAGGCGCGGCTGGAATGCGCGGTCCTGAAGGCGGTCGCCGACCGGTACGTGATGCAGCGTGCGGAGCAGGAGCGGATCCGCGCCGACGAGCGGGTCGTGGTCGCCGAACTCGCCGAGGCGCTCACCACGCGCGCGCCGGACGGGCTGGAGCCGCAGTTCCGCGCGCAGTTCGACGAGGCGCCCGACGACCGCGCCCGCAAGCGGGTGATCGTGGATCAGATCGCCTCGCTGACGGACGCGTCGGCGCGGTCTCTTCACGCGCATCTCACATCACTGGGGCACAGTGACGCGAAACAAGCCCGAATGTGACCCTCCGTGGCCTGATCGGGCCACACCCCCTTCCCGCATCACGCTGCGTGCGGGACGCTCGCATATGGCGGCATCATTACGAGGAGGCATCAAGTGGTCGACGCGGATCAGACGTTCGTCATCATCGGAGGAGGCCTGGCCGGCGCCAAGGCGGCCGAGACGCTCCGAGCGGAGGGCTTCACCGGCCGCGTGATACTGATCTGCGACGAACGCGACCACCCGTACGAGCGTCCGCCGCTGTCCAAGGGCTACCTCCTCGGCAAGGAGGAGCGCGACAGCGTCTTCGTGCACGAACCCGCCTGGTACGCGCAGAACGACATCGAGCTGCATCTCGGCCAGACCGTCGACGCCATCGACCGTGCGGCGAAGACGGTCCGCTTCGGGGACGACGGCACCCTCGTCCACTACGACAAGCTGCTCATCGCGACCGGCTCCGAACCCCGCCGCCTCGACATCCCGGGCACGGACCTCGCGGGCGTCCACCACCTGCGCCGCCTCTCCCACGCGGAGCGCCTCAAGCACGTCCTGACCTCCCTCGGCCGGGACAACGGCCACCTGGTGATCGCCGGCGGCGGCTGGATCGGCCTGGAGGTCGCCGCGGCGGCCCGGGAGTACGGCGCCGAGGTCACCGTCGTGGAACCGTCCCAGACACCGCTGCACGGCGTCCTCGGCCCCGAGCTGGGCCAGATCTTCGCCGACCTGCACGCCGAGCACGGGGTGCGGTTCCACTTCGGCGCCCGGCTCGCCGAGATCGTCGGCCAGGACGGCATGGTGCTGGCCGCCCGCACCGACGACGGCGAGGAGCACCCGGCGCACGACGTCCTCGCGGCCATCGGAGCGGCCCCGCGCACCGCGCTCGCCGAGGCGGCGGGCCTGGAGCTGGCCGACCGCGCGCACGGCGGCGGCATCGCGGTCGACGAACGGCTGCGCACCTCCGACCCCGACATCCACGCGGCCGGTGACGTGGCCGCCTTCCACCACGCCCTGTTCGACACCCGCCTGCGGGTGGAGCACTGGGCGAACGCGTTGAACGGCGGCCCGGCGGCGGCCCGCGCGATGCTCGGCAAGGACGTCACCTACGACCGCGTGCCCTATTTCTTCTCCGACCAGTACGACCTGGGCATGGAGTACTCCGGCTGGGCGCCCCCCGGCTCCTACGACGAAGTGGTGATCCGGGGAGACGCGGGCAAGCGCGAGTTCATCGCCTTCTGGATGAAGGAGGGCCGGGTGCTGGCCGGGATGAACGTGAATGTGTGGGACGTCACAGAGCCCATCCAGCAGCTCATCCGCTCCCGGGTGCGGGTGGACACCGAGGCCCTCGCGGACCCACACGTTCCGCTGGACAGCCTGGGCGCCAGGAGCTCCTCCTAGTCACTGCTGTCAGTCCGGCCCCGTAGAATTCACGCGTGGCAGGACGGATCAACGACGAGGACGTGAAGGCGGTTCGGGACGCGGTCCCGATCGACGCCGTGGTGTCCGAGTACCTCCAGCTGCGGAACGCGGGCGGCGGCAACCTCAAGGGCCTCTGCCCGTTCCACGACGAGAAGTCGCCCTCCTTCCAGGTCAGCCCCAGCAAGGGTCTCTTCCACTGCTTCGGCTGCCAGGAGGGCGGCGACACCATCACGTTCGTGATGAAGGTCGACCACCTCACGTTCTCGGAGTCGGTCGAGCGCCTGGCCGCCCAGGCCGGCATCACCCTGCGGTACGAGGAGGGCGGGTACAACCCCTCCCACCAGCGCGGCGAGCGCATCCGCCTGGTCGAGGCCCACAAGATCGCCGCCGACTTCTACGTGGAACAGCTCGCCGTCAGCCCCGAGGCGGACACCGGCCGCACCTTCCTCGCCGAGCGCGGCTTCGACCAGTCCGCCGCCGAGCACTTCTCCGTCGGCTACAGCCCGCAGGGCTGGGACCACCTCACCAAGTACCTCCGCGGCAAGGGCTTCAGCGACAAGGAGATCCTGCTCTCCGGCCTCGCGCAGGAGGGCCGCCGCGGCCCCATCGACCGCTTCCGAGGCCGCCTGATGTGGCCGATCCGCGACATCGGCGGCGAGGTCGTCGGCTTCGGCGCGCGAAAGCTCTACGAGTCGGACAACGGCCCGAAGTACCTGAACACGCCCGACACCGCGATCTACAAGAAGTCGCAGGTCCTGTACGGCATCGACCTCGCCAAGAAGGACATCGCCAAGTCCTCCCGCGCGGTCGTCGTCGAGGGCTACACGGACGTCATGGCCTGCCACCTCGCCGGAGTCACCACCGCCATCGCGACCTGCGGCACGGCCTTCGGCGGCGACCACATCAAGATCCTCCGCAGACTCCTGATGGACAACGGCTCGGCGCGCGTGATCTTCACCTTCGACGGCGACGCGGCCGGCCAGAAGGCGGCCCTGCGCGCCTTCGAGGACGACCAGAAGTTCGCCGCCGAGACGTACATCGCCATCGCCCCGGACAACATGGACCCCTGCGAGCTGCGCCTCGCCAAGGGCGACGCGGCGGTCGCCGACCTCGTCGAACCCCGCACCCCGCTCTTCGAGTTCGCGCTCCGCCAGATCGTCGTCCGCTACGACCTCGACACCCCCGCGGGCCGCGCCTCCGCGCTGGACGAGGCCGCCCCGATCGTCGCCCGCATCAAGAACAGCGGCGCCCAGCACGAGGTGGCCGTCCAGCTCGCCGGCATGCTCGGCATCCTGGACACCCAGTTCGTGGTCAAGAGGGTTGCCCAGCTGGCCCGCTGGGCCCGCGACCGCGGCGGCAAGGGCCCCGCCCCGGCCAGGGGCGCCGACCGGCAGCAGTACGACACCACCCCCCGCCCCAGCACCGCGGGCCCCGCCCTCACCCTGCGCAACCCGGTCTTCGCCACCGAGCGCGAGCTGCTCAAACTCGCCCTCCAGCGCCCCGACCTGGTCTCCCCGGCCTTCGACGCGTACGGCGTCGACGAGTTCACCGCCCCGCCCTACGCCGCCGTCCGCGAGGCGATCATCGAGGCGGGCGGCGCCGAGTACGGCCTCCAGGACGCCCAGGACTACCTGGTCCGGGTCCGCGAGGCCGCCCCGGACGACGCCGTCCGCGCGATGGTCACCGAGCTGGCCGTCGAGGCGATCCTGCGCCGCACGGTCGACGAGAACTACGCGGGCGAGCAGCTCGTCACCGTCCGCCGCAGAGCCGTGGTCCGCCGGATCCGCGACATCCAGGGCACGATGACCCGCCTCGGCAGCCTCGGCGACTCCGCCGAACTGGCCGCCGTACAGAACGAGTTGTGGGTGCTCCAGCAGTACGACCAGGCACTCCAGGTGCACGGCGCGGGGGCTCTGTGAGGCACCGGGGCCGGGGGCTCACCCCTGCTCCGGTATCCGGGACGCCCCGATCGACCTGCTCGGATCCCGCAGTGTCCGCACCAGCCGCTCCACGGGCACCGGAGGCAGCGCTTCCCCCTCGAAGGTGCTGCGCAGCGCCAGATCGTAGGCGGCCATCCCGCGCTGCACCTCGGTGAGGAACTCCTCACTGATCACCGCCGTCCCGTCGGCGAGACCGGAGCGTGCCGCCGCCTTGGGACCGGGCCGGCCGAGATAGGTGTGCACGATGTCGGGCGGCCCGTCGTCGAACGGACGGTCGTACTCCACCAGCCCCGTCACGTCCTCCACGGTGAAGTTCCCGTCGGGACTGTTGAGCTGGGCGATCGTGTCGCTGCTCGCCCGCAGCAGCAGGCCCTCCGTGTACTGGGCCGGTGCCCCCTCCAGATTGAGGAACAGCACCTTCACGTCCGGCACGTCCGGCTCGCCCGTCCTGCGGTACACGATCGCGCGCTGGGCGTCCGCGTTGTCCGTCGCCACGCTCCAGGTCCGCCGGAAGCCGCGGATCCGGGCCCGGACCACCTCCGCGCCCGGCCGCGGCACATGCCCGTACAGATCCCGCAGCGCCTGCGGGTCCACCAGCCGGCCGTAGACGAACAGGGCCTGCCGGGCGGGCTGCTCGAAGGTGGCCCAGCCCGCCCAGGAACTGCTCGGCCGGCTCAGGTCCACGTCCACCCGGGAGAAGCGGCCGATCTGCACATGCTGGGGATCGAGCCGGTACCAGTGCTCGTCGTGCACCTCGACGCCGAGCCCGCCCACCTTGCCCGACACCCGGATCAGCAGGTCGTGCAGCCCGCTGTCGGAGATGTCGATGCCCTGCACGGTGCGGATCTGCCCGGCGTCCAGTTCCGCGTCCATCGGAATCCACAGGGTGAAGGTCGTGCCCTCCTTGGACACGGGCCACAGACGGGCGCCCACCCGGCTGCCGTTGGACCCGAGCACCTCCAGCGGATGCGTCCGGATCAGCCGGCTGCCGTCCACCGGCGACGGCTCCAGATAGCGCAGATACGCCTCGCAGCGCAGATCGGCGATGGTGAGATGGCGCAGCTGCTTGTAGAAGCGCACCGCGATGGTGCCGTGGTGCGTGCCCTCCTTCTCCTGCCGGTACACGGTCTCGTCCACCTCCCACGGCAGACACACACTGGGCTCCGCACGCCACACGAAGCCGCGGATCGAGTACATCCGGGCGAACACCACCGCGATCACCAGCGCGGGCAGCACCAGGCCGACCGCCGCCGCGACACTCGCCAGCAGATCGTCCCAGGACCCGGCCCGCCGGTCCGGATAGTCCCCCTGCCCGCTCAGCGCCCGGAACATGGAGCCCGTCAGCGACAGGAACGCGCTCACGCCGCCGTACCGGTGCTCCGGCCCGGCGACCAGCGTGTGCGCCCCGGCCAGCACCAGCGACAGGACGGCCAGCCCGCCGAACAGGACGAGCAGCAGCAGCCAGGCCGGCTGCCCGCTCACCCACCAGCGCCAGGACTGCTGCTGGATGGGATGGTGACGACGGCGTCTCAAGGACGGGGCCATGGCACTCCCTCAGGCCGGAGGTCTCGGGTCGAGCTCTTTGCTGAAACAGAGCGCGAACGGGTCGTCCAGATACGGCGGATACGGCGGGACGGGGAGGAAGCCGCGGCTCCGGAACAGCCCCTGCGCGGCCGTGTGCCGCACCCCGGTCTCCAGGTAGAGCACCCGCGTGCCGAGCCCCGCGCTCAGCGTCTCCGCGGCGGCCATCAGCGCACTGCCCACACCGGACCGCCGGGCCCCGGAACGCACGTACACCCGCTTGACCTCGTAGGCGTACGGCGGGACGCCGAGGACCGCCAGCGGCTGCACGGCCACGCATCCGACGGCGTCCGCACCGTCCGAACGGGCCAGCAGGAAGCGGGCGCCGGGATCGACGCCCGCCCGGTAGATTCCCGCCAACTCCGGGTACCGGCCCAGATGTTCACGGTGCGAGGCGGCCAGCAACTCGTCCAGGTCCGCTCTGTCGTCGGCCGTACACGGGTGCACCTCCAGCATGCCGGGAGTATCGCCACGCGCGGCGCACGGCAACCCTGCGAACCCGTCCGGTCACGCCTCGATTGCAAAAAGTCACCGCACGCCCCTCGTGGCGGCGATGTGTCGTACTCCACACTGGGTTCCGGTGCCTGAGTCCTCGGAGCGCGGCCGATCCGTCCCCAGCGGGTCCTTCACCCCCGCGGTTCCGCTCATCGAGTACGGGACGGACAGCGGCGAGGCCGCCGATTCCGCCCCTGAAGTGCCGCTGCCGCACCCCCTGGCAGCGATCATCCTGGAGGTCGCCCCCGTGCAGACCCAGACCCTCGACCAGACCGAGACCAGCACGACGGACGGCGCGGAACCGGACGCGGAGACCGATGTCCTCGCGACCGTCCCTCCGCAGAGCCGTGCCGCGCACCACCCGGAAGCCGCGGACCCGGAGAACCCGCCCGAGCCCGAAGAACCGACGGCCGAGGCGGTGGAGACCGCCGAGGCCCTCGAACCCGGGACGCGGCCCCGGGGCCGGGTCGCCGCCGACAACGGCGCGCCCTCCTCGGACCTGTTCCGCCAGTACCTCCGCGAGATCGGCCGCATCCCGCTGCTCACCGCGGCCGAGGAGGTCGACCTCGCCCGCCGGGTGGAGGCCGGCCTGTTCGCCGAGGAGCGGCTGAGCGGCGCCTTCGACCTCGACAGCCAACTCGCCCTGGACCTGGACAAGTTGGTCGTCATGGGCCGGATGGCCAAGCGCCGGCTCATCGAGGCCAACCTGCGGCTCGTGGTGTCCGTCGCCAAGCGGTACGTCGGACGCGGGCTGACCATGCTCGACCTCGTCCAGGAGGGGAACCTCGGGCTGATCAGGGCGGTCGAGAAGTTCGACTACGCCCGCGGCTACAAGTTCTCGACCTACGCGACCTGGTGGATCCGCCAGGCCATGTCCCGCGCCCTCGCCGACCAGGCCCGCACGATCCGCGTCCCGGTGCATGTCGTCGAGCTGATCAACCGGGTCGTCCGGGTCCAGCGCCGAATGCTCCAGGAGCGCGGCTACGAACCGACGCCGGAGGAGGTGGCCGACCACCTCGACCTCGCGCCCGAGCGCGTCAGCGAGGTGCTCCGGCTCGCCCAGGAGCCGGTGTCGCTGCACGCGCCGGTGGGCGAGGAGGACGACGTGGCCCTCGGTGACCTCATCGAGGACGGCGACGCCACCAGCCCCGTCGAGTCGGCGGCGTTCCTGCTGCTGCGGCAGCACCTCGACGTCGTGCTGTCGACGCTGGGGGAGCGGGAGCGAAAGGTCGTACAGCTGCGGTACGGGCTGGCGGACGGGCGTCCGCGCACGCTGGAGGAGATCGGCCGGATCTTCGGCGTGACCCGGGAACGGATACGGCAGATCGAGTCGAAGACGCTGAACAAGCTGCGGGACCACGCCTTCGCGGACCAGCTCAGGGGCTATCTGGACTGATGCCGGGTGCGTGCGGGCCGGTGGGGGCGGGCCGCGCCCCGCGGCGGAGCCGCACATGTACACAGCCCCGCGCCCCTCAAACGCGTTGGTGTGTGAGGGGCGCGGGGAACTGCGCGACCAGCCCCCACCGGACCCGCAGCCGAACGACGAACCGCTAGTCCACTTCGGCCACCGCCTGCGCGAACTGCGCCTTGTACAGCCGCGCGTACGCCCCGTCCGCCGCCAACAGGTCGGTGTGCGCGCCCTGTTCGACGATGGAGCCGTTCTCCATGACGAGGATCGTGTCCGCGTCCCGGATCGTGGAGAGCCGGTGCGCGATCACGAACGACGTGCGGCCATGGGCGAGTTTGGCCATCGCCTTCTGGATCAGCACCTCCGTGCGGGTGTCCACGGAGGACGTCGCCTCGTCGAGGACCAGGATCGTCGGGTCGGACAGGAACGCCCGCGCGATGGTGATGAGCTGCTTCTCACCGGCGCTGACCCCCGTGCCCTCGTCGTCGATGACCGTGTCGTAGCCCTCGGGCAGCGTACGGACGAACCGGTCGGCGTGCGCCGCCCGCGCCGCCTCCTCGATCTCGCCCCGGGTGACCTCGCGCGAGGCCCCGTACGCGATGTTGTCGGCGATGGAGCCGCCGAACAGCCAGGTGTCCTGGAGCACCATGCCGATCCCGGACCGGAGTTCGTCCCGGGACATCCGCGCGATGTCCACGCCGTCGAGGGTGATGCGCCCGCCGGAGACCTCGTAGAACCGCATGAGGAGGTTGACGAGGGTCGTCTTGCCCGCGCCGGTGGGGCCGACGATCGCGACCGTGTGGCCCGGTTCCACCGTCAGGGAGAGATCCTCGATGAGCGGCTTGTCGGGGTCGTAGCGGAAGGAGACGTGCTCCAGGGCGACCAGGCCGCGGAGTTCGGCCGGGCGCTCGCTCGGCATCGGGTCGGGGGCCTGCTCCTCGGCGTCGAGGAGTTCGAAGATCCGCTCGGCCGAGGCGACACCGGACTGGACCAGGTTCGCCATCGACGCGACCTGGGTCAGCGGCATGGAGAACTGGCGCGAGTACTGGACGAAGGCCTGCACGTCACCGATGGAGAGCGAGCCGGACGCGACGCGCAGGCCGCCGACGACGGCCACCAGCACGTAGTTGAGGTTCGAGACGAACATCATCAGCGGCTGCATGACCCCGCTGTTGAACTGCGCCTTGAAGCCCGCCTCGTACAGCGCGTCGTTCTGCTCGGCGAACAGCTGCGCCGACTCGTCCTGCCGGCCGAAGACCTTCACCAGGGTGTGCCCGGTGTACATCTCCTCGACGTGCGCGTTGAGCTTGCCGGTCGAGCGCCACTGCTGCACGAAGTGCGGCTGCGAGCGCTTGCCGATGCGGGTGGCGACGAGGAACGACAGCGGCACGGTCACCAGCGCGACCAGCGCCAGCAGCCAGGACACCCAGAACATCATCGCCAGCACACCGATGATCGTGAGCAGCGAGTTGATCAGCTGGCCCATCGACTGCTGGAGCGTCTGCCCGATGTTGTCGATGTCGTTGGTCGCGCGCGACAGCACCTCACCGCGCTGGCGCTTGTCGAAGTACGACAGCGGCAGCCGCGACATCTTCGTCTGCACGCTCTCGCGCAGCCGGAACATGGTCCGGTTGACCGCCCGGTTGACCATCCGGGTGGCCACCGCCATCAGCAGCCCGGCCACCATGAACGTGCCCAGCGCGAGCAGCAGCACATGCCCCACCGAGGTGAAGTCGATGCCCTTGCCCGGGGTGAAGTCGGTGCTCTTGAGCATGTCAGCGACCGAACCCTGGCCGCGGTCGCGCAGCACCTGGAGGGCCTGCGCCTTGGTCGTCCCGGCCGGCATCCGCCGCCCGATGATGCCCGCGAACACCAGGTCGGTGGCGCTGCCGAGGATCTTCGGCCCGATCACGTTCAGCCCGACGCTGACCACCACGCACGCCAGCAGGATGCCGATGGTCAGCCGCTCCGGCCTGAACTGGCCGATCAGCCGCTTGCCGGACACCTTGAAGTCCATCGAACGGGCGTCGGGGCCCGTCCCGGCCATCATCCGCCCCATGGGCCCGGCCATCAGGCAGCCTCCGCTTCCGTCAGCTGGGAGAGCACGATCTCCCGATACGTCTCGTTGTCCGCCATCAGCTCGTGATGACGGCCCGTCCCCACCACCCGGCCCTCGTCGAGTACGACGATCCGGTCGGCGTCCCTGATGGTGGCCACCCGCTGCGCCACGATCACCACGGTCGCCTCGGCGGTCTCCTGCGAGAGCGCCGCCCGCAGCGCCGCGTCCGTCGCGTAGTCGAGGGCGGAGAAGGAGTCGTCGAAGAGGTAGATCTCCGGCCGCTGCACCAGCGTCCGGGCGATGGCGAGCCGCTGCCGCTGACCGCCGGACACGTTCGTGCCGCCCTGCGCGATGGGGGAGTCGAGGCCGTTCTCCAGCTCCTCGACGAAGCCCTTGGCCTGCGCCACCTCCAGCGCGTGCCACAACTCCTCGTCGGTCGCGTCCGGATTGCCGTAGCGGAGGTTGGTCGCCACCGTGCCCGCGAAGAGGTACGGCTTCTGCGGGACCAGGCCGACCGTCCTGGCGAGCAGCGCCGGGTCGATGGTCGACACGGCGACCCCGTCGACGAGGACCTCGCCGTCGGTCGCGTCCACCAGACGCGGGACCAGACTCAGAAGGGTGGACTTCCCGCTGCCGGTCGAGCCGATCACGGCCGTCGTCTCGCCCGGTCGGGCCACCAGGTCGATGGACTTCAGCACGGGTTCCTCGGCGCCCGGGTAGCAGAACCCGACCCCGCGGACCTCCAGGTGCCCGTGCCGGCGCAGCTCGGTGACGGGCGCGAGCGGCGGCACGACACTGCTCTCGGTGTCGAGGACCTCCTCGATGCGCTCGGCGCAGACCTCCGCGCGCGGCACCATCATGAACATGAAGGTGGCCATCATCACGGACATCACGATCTGCATGAGGTAGGCGAGGAACGCGGTCAGATCGCCGATCTGCATCCCGCCGCTGTCGATCCGGTGCGCGCCGAACCACACGACGGCGATCGACGACAGGTTCACCGTGGTCATGACCACCGGGAACATCAGCGCGAGCAGGTTGCCGGTCCTCAGCTGCATCTCGGTGAGATCGCTGTTGGCCTTCCGGAACCGCTCCTTCTCGTACTCGTCCCGGACGAAGGCGCGGATCACGCGGTTGCCGGTGATCTGCTCGCGCAGCACCCGGTTCACCGCGTCGAGCCGTACCTGCATCGCCCGGAACAGCGGCCGCAGCCGGCGCACGATCAGCGTCACGCAGAGGGTCAGCGTCGGCACCACGGCGACCAGTACCCCGGACAGCGGCACGTCGAGACCGAGCGCCAGGATGATTCCGCCGACGCACATGATCGGCGCCGACACCAGCAGCGTGAACGTCATCAGGGTCAGCATCTGGACCTGCTGGACGTCGTTGGTCGTCCGGGTGATCAGCGAGGGCGCGCCGAACTGGCCGACCTCGCGGGCCGAGAACGACTGCACCCGGTCGAAGACGGCACGCCGGACGTCCCGGCCGACGGAGGATGCGGTGCGGGCGCCGAAGTAGACGGCACCGGTGTTGCACACGACCTGGACCAGCGAGATCCCGATCATCAGGGCGCCGAAGGACAGGATGTAGCCGGTGTCACCCTTCACCACACCGTTGTCGATGATGTGCGCGTTGAGGGTGGGCAGGTAGAGGGTGGCGCAGGTCTGCAGGAACTGCAGCAGCACCAGCAGAAGGATGGGTTTCCTGTAGGGCCTGAGATAGGTCCGCAGAAGTCGTATGAGCACGCTGGGTCTCTCGGAGTCGGCGGGTGGAGGGCGGACGGTGTGCCCCTCGCCCCCATCGTCGGACACTCCACCCGCGTTACCTCAACCGATTAAGCCAACAGCACTCCCGTACGCCCCCTTATGCACCCTTGAGTGCCTCGTCCGCGCCGGCATCGGCGCGCATCTAGGAGCGGAACGCGCCCGGATGCGTCTGTTCCCGTACCGACACGTACTGCTGCCGCACGGCCTGACCTACGGCCAGTTCGTCGCCCGGCTCGAAGACCTGTGCGACCGGTCCCTGCCAGGGCGGCGGGTTGCGCGGGTCCAGGGCGCCCTGCGAGACCCCGAGCGCCCACGCGGCCTGCCGGGCGGCGCCGATCGCCGCGTAGTCGGCGGGCTGCGGTACGACGATCTGCGTCCCGAACAGCGCGGGCGCGGCGGCCTGCACGGCGGGCAGCTCCGCGGCCGGCCCGAGCAGGAAGAGCCGCCGTACGGCGACGCCCCGCCCGCGCAGCACGTCCAGCGCGTCCGCGAGCCCGCACAGCATGCCCTCGAACGCGGCCCGCGCCAGATGCTCCGCCTTCATCGACTCCCGCCGCAGCCCGGCCAGCGTCCCCGCGGTGTGCGGCAGGTTCGGCGTCCGCTCACCCTCCAGATAGGGCAGGAACACCAGCCCGTGCGCCCCCGGCGTCGACTTCATCGCCAGCTCGGACAGACTCTCCAGATCGGGCAGCCCGAGCAGCTCGGCGGCGCCCCGCAGGGTCCGTACGGCGTTCAGCGTGGTGACGACCGGCAGATGCATCCCGGTCGCGTCGGCCAGCGAGGTGATCATCCCGCTCTGGTCGACGAGCGCCTCGGGGTGCACGGCCATCACGGACCCGGAGGCCCCGAGCGACACGACCGCGTCCCCGAACCCGATCCCGAGCCCGAAGGCGGCGGCCATGGTCTCGCCGGTGCCGGCGGAGATCAGCAGCCCCTCCGGAGTCGTACCGGCCGCTTCGGCCGGACCGATCACCTCGGGGAGCATCGCCTGGTGCCCGAGGGCGAGTTCGACGAGGTCGGGCCGGTAGCCGCCGCCGGCGGCCGACCAGTAGCCGGTCCCGGAGGCCCCGCCCCGATCGGTTGTCCGCCGCACCGGCCGGCCGAGCAGCTGCCACACCAGCCAGTCGTGCGCCTGGAGCAGCGCGGCCGTACGCCGGGCGTTGTCGGGCTCGGTCCGGTTCAGCCAACGGAGCTTGGTCACGGGGTGCGCGGCCTGCGGTACGGAACCCACCGCCTGCGCCCACGCCTCGCGCCCGCCGAGCGCGTCGACGAGGTCCGCCGCCGCGACCTGCGCCCGCTTGTCGCCGCCGACCATCGCGGGCCGCACGGTGTTGCCCTGCGCGTCCAGCGGCACGACCGCGTTCTGCTGCGCGGAGACCCCGATGGCCTGGACCCCCTCCAGCAGCCCCCCGCCGGCCGCCTCGCCCAGCGACAGCAGCCAGGCCTGTGGATCGACATCGGAGGGCCGCCCGCCACCCTCGGTCTCGCTCTCGACCGGATGCGGCGCGTATCCCTGCCTGAGCACGGACCCCGTGTCCGTGTCGCAGACGACGATACGAGTGAAATCGGGCGAACTGTCCAACCCGGCGACTATCCCCATGGCAGAAATTCTGCCGTACGGCGAGAGGTGGCGGCGCCGGGTCGCGACTCCCTAGGTGTTGCTGGTGCCCCAGTCGTCCTCGCCCGTGCCGTTCGCGTTGCGCTCACGCAGGGACCGTACGCGCTGGGCCACGGAGTCGGGGACCCGGTCGCCGACCTTCTCGCCGACCGCGTGGTACGCCTTGCCCGCGAACTGGCGGCCCTGCTGCGCCGCCGTCTCGGCGGTGTTGCGGACGGCGGGGTTCTGCGCGACCTGGCGTGCCGACTTCTTCAGCTGCTCGTAGCGCTCGCGTCCGGCCCGCGTGCCCAGCACGTAACCCAGAGCCAGTCCGACGACGAACGTGAGCTTGTAGCGCATGACGGCCATCCTTCCCTTGCGTAGATCTCCGACGCGGCTCGATGCCGGGGGAACCGATTGGCGGAGCACCCCCCTGCTTGCGCTAATGTATGTGTCGCAGCGAGCACACGCCCTCTGGCGAATACCCAGGGAGGTACGTTCGATGCAACGAGGCATTCCCCTGTAGCTCAATTGGCAGAGCAGCCGGCTGTTAACCGGCAGGTTACTGGTTCGAGTCCAGTCGGGGGAGCTTCGGTCTTCCGTAGCTCAATTGGCAGAGCAGCCGGCTGTTAACCGGCAGGTTACTGGTTCGAGTCCAGTCGGGAGAGCGCAGTGAGGAAGCAGTGATGAGGACCCCGTTGGGGTCCTTTTTCATGTCCCCCGGAACCGCTCGCGACGTGCGGCAGTCCTCATGGTCGTGCGAAGTCGACCATCCGAAGCAGGAGATCGTATGAGCGGCTATGCTGCGGCAGACGGCGCGTACAAATGTGCGCGACGCGCCGTAATGGGGCGGTAGCTCAGCCGGTTAGAGCAGCGGACTCATAATCCGTCGGCCGTGGGTTCGAGTCCCACCCGCCCCACCTTCGCTTCCCTCAGGAGAACCGTTTCCACATGCGGAAACGTCTGGACGGGTGTCATCACTCGCATGTGGTGACACCCGTTCAGCTGTTCAGGGCAGGGCTCAAGGGGCGTGTGATGACGTCGCGTCCCCTCGGTGTGTCTGTGCCGGCCCGCCGAGCCGGGGGTGAGCGGCGGGCCGGTCCTTCTGTCGTGGGGACCCTCGGGAGGTCTGGAAGGGCGCGCTGGCCGTCGTCCAGGTCCCGGCCCGGTGGGCCCGGAGGTCAGCGGGGCTGGGTGAGTTGGGCGGCCAGGAGGTGGGCGTCGAGCAGGGTGGTGTCGGATGCCCGGGCTGCCTTCACGTAGCCGGTGAGCATGCGTTTGGTCAGGACGAGGGCCTGTGGGGAGCGTCGGGCGAGGGGTCTGGTCCAGGCGGTGATGGTGTCGTCCAGGTCGTCGAGGGGGGCAACCTTGTGGAGGAGGCCGAGGCCGTGGGCGGTGGGGGCGTCGAAGTCCTCGCAGGTGAGCATGAGTTCGCGGATCCGGGCGGCGCCTGCCTCCACGATCAGGCGGCCCATTCCGCCGCCCCACGCGGGTGCGAGGCCGAGGCCTACCTCCGGCATGCGGAAGCGGCAGGTGTCCGCCCCCGCGCGCAGGTCGCAGTGCGCGGCCAGCGCGAGGCCGGCGCCGATGACGTTGCCGTGGAGGCGGGCGATGGTGACGGCGTGGGTGTTCTCCAGGGCCTGGCACAGACGCTGGGCCTTGTCCACGAGGCGCCGCAGCCTGGCCCCGGTCGGGTCGGCGGCCAGCGCGTCCTGGTACTCCCTGCGGTCCGCGCCCAGGCAGAAGTCCTCACCGAGGGACGAGAGGACCAGGATGCGGACGTCGGGCTGTTCGTGGAGGCCGTCGAGGACGGCGATGAGGGCGTCCAGGACGGCGGAGCCGAGGACGTCGTCGTCCTGGGCGGAGGGGTTGAGGCGCGCGTGGAGGACGGGACCGGTCCGGGTGAGGCTCAGGGGGGCGGCTGCGGGTGCCGTCTCCGGGTGGTGCGGGGGCTCCGTGTCGGGGGCGTGCACGGTGGCACCAGGGGTCATTGGCGAGTTCATGTCAGGGATACATCCAGGTTCAGAAGTCGCCTGAACGCCACCCGGGGCGCCCGCGCGGGGCGGCGTACCAGGGTGAGTCTCGGCAGTCGGGCGATCATGCGGCGCAGCAGGGTCTGCGCCTCGAGCCGGGCCAGCGGTGCGCCCAGGCAGTAGTGGATGCCCCCGCTGAAGGCGAGGTGGGTCAGCTTGCGCCGGGGGGCGAAGGCGTCGGGGTCGGCGCACCGGGCGGGGTCGCGGTGGGCGGCCCCCACCATGAGGTGGACCATCTCCCCGGCGCGGACCTCGGTCTCCTCCAGGCGGCAGTCCTGGGAGGCGACCCGGCTGATGACGTGGGTGGGAGGGTCGTAGCGAAGGGTCTCCTCCACGAACTCCGGGACCAGGTCCGGGTGTTCGGCGAGCAGGCTCCAGCGGCCGGGGTCCTCGACCAGCAGGAGGACCATGGTCGACAGCAGTGTCGACGTCGTCTCCAGCGCGGCCAGCAGGACGAACAGGGCGAGGAAGTAGACGCCTTCGTCGGCCTTGTCCCGGTCCGGTTCGAGCTCGTCCCAGGTGCGTATCCACCGGGAGACGGGGTCGTCGCCCGGATGGGCGCGCCGGTCGCGCACCAGATCGAGGAAGTAGACCCGCAGTTCCGCCATGGCGGCGTCGGAGCGGGCCAGCTGGCTGGCGTTCGGGAGCAGTTCCTGGGTGAAGACCTGGTCGTGGGTCAGTTCCCGCAGCCGGGGCCAGTCCGCGCTGGGTATCCCGAGCCAGTCGCCGATGGTGGCGACCGGGAGTTCCTCGCTGACGAGTTCCGCGAAGTCGGCCTCCCCCGCGTGCAGCCGCTCGTGCAGGGTGTCGAGAAGACGGTCGACGATGTCGTTCACCCGTCGGCCGATCTGCTCGACGGTGGAGCGGTCGAAGGTGCCCGCCGACCGGCGCACCCGGGTGTGCTCCGGCGGGTTGAGGGCGGGCATGGTCCGGCTGATCTCCTGGGAGGAGGGGGCGCTCCAGCGGGTGCGCGCGCCCTGCCGGGCCCTCCAGTCGGTGTCGGGTTCGAGCCAGAGGCCGTTGCGCAGTACCTGGTCGCAGACGCCGTAGCCGGTCACGAGGTGACCGCCCCAGGGCGCGGGGCTGACTGTGCCGCGCGCCCTGAGTTCCGCGTAGATGGGGAAGGGATCGGCCTGTCCGTCGGCCGTCCGGAGACGGGAGAACAGGGAGACGGTGGCCCGACGGTCCGCTGTCGGAGTCGTGACGCTTCCCACGATGGTGGCTCCTCTCTGCCAGCCGCCATTCGTACCCGTGGGATGTTTGAATCATCCAATAACACAGTGTTTTCGTAGGGTTACCTACGTCACTCGCTCTTCACGTCACTCACCATTCACCCAGGCACGGAACCGGCTGAACATGCCCCCCTTGGGGCGCGGAGCGGCGTGCGCGGCCGGCCGGCCGAACGAGGCCGGCTGCGGCACCGCGGCGGGCGACTGCCCGACCTGCGGAACGGACGGCCGCGCCGGGCGGGGCTTGGCCGCCGACGGCACCGCGCGCGGGCTGTACCGGATGGGCACCGTCACCAGCTGGCGGCTCCACGGCGCCGGCACCCACGCCAGCTCCTTGAAGGGGACGCGCATCTCGACGTCGGGCAGCCGGTTGAGGAGCGACTCCACGGCCGTGGCCGCGATCATGAACGCCGGGTCCTTGGCCGGGCACGCGTGCGGACCGGCACCGAAGGCCAGGTGGGCCTTGGAGCTGAGCTGTTCGCGGTGCGCGGTCAGCTTCGGGTCGTTGTTGGCGGCGGCGAAGGAGATCAGGACCGGGTCGCCCGACTGGAGCGTCCGGTCGCCCAACTCGACGTCCTGCGTGGGGTAGTGGGCCGCGTAGTTGGCGATCGGCGCGTAGTTCCACAGCGTCTTCACGACCGCGTCCTCGACCGGCAGACCGCTCGGCCAGTCGTCGCTGAGGTACAGCGCGGCGCTGGTGCCGATCGAGGCCGTCAGGGGCGCGGTCCCGCCGGAGAGCAGGGTGACCAACTGGTGCAGCACCTCCTCGTCGGTCAGCCGGGAGGAGTGCACCATCAGCTGGGTGGTGAGGTCCTCGCCGGGCTGCCGGCGTTTGAGGGCGATCAGTTCCACGAGCGCGCCGCCCAGCGTCTCGTCGGCACCCGGGATGCCCTGGAAGATGCCGGTGATGCCCGCGATCACGCGGTCGCCGAGCTCCGGCGGGCAGCCGAACAGTTCGCCGAAGACCAGCAGGGGCAGCGGCTGGGCGTAGGCGGCCATCAGCTCCGCCTGCCCGAGGGCCTCGGAACTGAACTGGCTGATCAGGTAGTCGGCCGACTGCTGCGTCAGCCGGACGAGCCGGCCCTGGTCGACGGTCGCGAGGGAGTCCGTCACCGCCTGCCGCAGCCGGGCGTGCGCCGCGCCGTCGCTGAACAGGGCGTTGGGCCGGTAGCCCATCATCGGCAGCGCCGGACTGTCCGCGGGCACCTGCCCGTCGTTCAGCGCGTTCCAGCGGCGCGAGTCCCGCACGAACAGCGTCGGGTTCTGCAGGATGTACAGGCTGGCGTCGTAACTCGTCACCAGCTCGACCTCGACGTCCGGCGCGATGTCGACCGGGGCGCTCGGCCCCAGCGTGCGCAGCCGGGCGTAGGTGCTCTCGGGGTCGGAGCCGAAGTCGGGCCCGTACAGCGGGACGTTGCCGTGCGCGGGGCAGCCGGCCGGTGCCCCGGACGGGTCGAAGGGCTGTTGCATGCTGGCTCCTAGCCGAGTGAGGACAAGAGGTGCTTCACGAGGGTGATGAGTGCCTGCATCGAGGAGTCCTGGTCACGGACGTCGCAGTGGATGACCGGGGTCTCCTCGGCGATGTTGAGTGCCTCGCACACTTCGTCCAGCGGGAACTGGTGCTTGCCCTCGAACGTGTTGACGCCGATGACGTAGGGCAGACCGAACGCCTCGACCAGGTCGAGGACGGGGAACGTCTCCTCCAGCCGCTCGGGGTCGGCCAGGACCAGCGCCCCCAGCGCTCCCCGGGACAGCCCCTCCCACATCTGCTTGAACCGCTCCTGGCCGGGGGTTCCGAAGATGTAGAGGACCAGGTCCTCGCCGAGGGTGAGACGCCCGAAGTCCATCGCCACGGTCGTGGTCGTCTTGTCCGGGGTCTCGGAGATGTCGTCGAGCCCCTCGCTGGCCTCGGTGATCTCCTCCTCGGTCTGCAGCGGCTCGATCTCGGAGACGCTTCCGATGTACGTGGTCTTCCCGACCGCGAAGTGGCCCACGACCAGGATCTTCACGGAGCGGGAGACGTCGGGATCCAGATACACGGGACTACGCTCCGGTTCGAATTCGCATCAGGCCGTCGAGCACGGCGGTCAGCAGGACGGGGTCGTGGCGTTCGGCGTGCGGCACCGGGTCACGCACATGGATCAGACCGTCCTCGGCCATCTGTGCCAGCAGGATGCGGACGATGCCCAGGGGCAGCCGGGTGTGCGCGGCGACCTCGGCGACCGAGAGGAAGCCGTCCGCGATCAGGTCCATGACCGTACGGGCCTCGGGCGACAGCGTGCGGGCCGCCGTCAGGGCGCCGTCCTGGGCGGTGATGATCGTGGTGTGCTCGTACTCGCTCTCCCGCGGCAGGGCGCGACCCTGCGCGATGACGAAGAGTGGGACTAATGGGGCCGTGAGTTCCAGCTCGCTGTCCAGGTCGTCACGCATCGCCCGTCCTTCCTCCGCGGGCGGCCGACCCGGCGGTGAGCGCCGGCATCGTGTCGCCCAGACGTACGGTGAATTCCTCGATGTCACAACCGTGTTCGGCCGCCGCCGCGAGGAAGGCGCCCTCGCCCGCCGCGATCAGGAACACCCAGCCGTGCTCGAACTCGATGACCGTCTGCATCCATTCGTCGTCCTGCTGGCCGCCCGCGAACGGCGCGGTCGCCCGGCTGTACGCGTGGATGCCCGTCATGGCCGCCGAGATCGTGTCCGCCAGGTTCCTGCCGATGCCCGCGCTCGCCCCGCGCGGCAGACCGTCCGCGCCGAGCAGCAGCGCGTGCAGGGCGCCCGGCACCGACGCCACCGCCTTGTCCAGCTCCGCGAGCAGGAAGACCCCGCCGCCCTCCGCGTCGCGCTGTGCCGAGGCGGCGTCCACGCTGTGCGCCGCGTCACCGGCCGTCACCCGCGGCGGCGCCGTGAGGTTGTTGCCCAGCCGGGAGACCAGCCGGTTCATCCGGAACGAGAGCTGCTCCATGTCCACGTCGGGCTCCGCGGCGGCGGCCAGATAGGCGCCCTGCCCGGCGCCGATCAGGAACACCCAGCCGTGCTGGAACTCGATGACCGTCTGGATCCACTGCCGGTCCTTGGCCAGCCCGGCGAAGTGGGCGGTGGCCCGGCTGAGCGACTGCATCCCCGCCATGGCGGCGGAGATGGTCCGCACGTCCTGTCCGGTCAGGTCGTCCGTGGACCCGCGCGGAATGCCGTCCGCGGACAGCACCACGGCGTGCCGTGCTCTCGGCACGTTGTCCACGATGTCCTGGACCATCCAGGACAGGTCTGCTGTACTCATGCGTTTTCGGACCCTCCGGGCGTCTGGGTGTCGAAGGAGGCCGTGTCACGCGCGGACTGCGTACCGCGCTGCAGGGCCGCCAGGCTGCCGGAGCCGCGCCGGGCACTCCGGCGGGGCGACTGCTCTCCACTGCTGGGAAGACCGGTGGGCGACATCCGGGATCCGCGCTTGGGCAGACCGCCCGCCGTACGCGCCGACCGTCCGGTCTCCATCGGCCGGATGGTGCTCACGGGCGCCTCGGTGGCCGGCGGCAGGGTCTCCTCCATGGTCCACAGCTCCTCGGGCAGAAGGACGACGGCCCGGACGCCGCCGTACCGGGAGACACCGGTGACATCCACCGTGAAGCCGTGCTGACGGGCGATCAGGCCGATGACCGGGAAGCCGAACTTCGGCTGGGTGCCCAGCTCGGACAGCTGCGGAAGGCCCTCTCCGGACAGCAGCGCGGTCGCCCGCTGCCGGTCCTCGTCGCCCATGCCGACGCCCGCGTCGTCGATGACGATGCACAGGTTCTTCTGGGCCTGGCGGAAGGTGACCTCGATCGGTGCGTCCGCCTGCGAGAAGCTGGCCGCGTTGTCGAGGAGTTCGGCGACGGCCAGGGCGACCGGCGCGACGGCGGAGGCCTTCAGCGCGATACCGCTGGGCTGCATGATCTCGACCCGCTGGAAGTTGCGGATCTGGCTCTGCGCGCTGCGTACGACGTCGTAGACGCTGGCCGGCTGGTTGCGGCGGCCCAGCGGGGCGCCGCACATGACGGCGATGCCCTGTGCCTTGCGGGCCATCTGGGCGTTGGCGTGGGTGATGTCCATCAGGTCGGAGAGGACCGCGTGGCCGCCGTACTCCCGCTGGACCCCGTCCAGCAGGGTGGTCTGCTCGGCCGCGAGGCTCTGCAGGAAGCGGGCGGCGCCCTTGAGGACCGCCTTGGTGTTCTCCTCGGCGGCCTGCCCCGCCTCGCGGATGACACCGTCCTGTTCGTCCCGCATCGTCACCAAGGCGGCCTGGGCGCGGTCGAGTTCACCCTGCGTGTACCGCAGCCGCGCTTCGAGCGCCGCCTCGGATTCCTTCTTCTTCCTCTTCAGGGCTCTGCTGCGGAGCACGAGAGCCACGACCGCGGCTGTGGCTATCACCGCTATCGCAACCAGGCACCAAAGAAGCACGTCTTGAGTCATGGAAACCTTTCCCGGCGCGTGGCGTGCAGGCGTCATCGAGTACGCCTTGCAGGGATCCGCAACCCGTCCAGGGGACTGCATGGCTGGTCGACGCGGAGGGGTGACCGCGTTCAGACTCGAAGTCTGACCAAAAGTGGATCAAGGTCGCAGACGGCGGAATGCTATCACCGTCAACCGACGCCTCAGAGTTCACTCCATCGGGTTTCACGGAGTTAACATGCCTGCTGCGCAAGGGGTGTTGGGAGGACGGAGACGCCGGCGCGTCCGACGTCGCAGGGTATCGCCCCCGCCGCTCTGATATGGGCGACGAGATGTCCCGTAATCGCCGACTGTGCTGCGGTCGCACCGTGTTGGTTCGGCCGTCTCCACCACTTCCTCACCCGATCCGCGCGCAACCGGCATGCGCGGGCGGCCCGATGCACGGCCCGGCGGACCGCCCGACGGACGGTCCGATTCGGCTCGGGCGCCTTTTCGGGCTATGCTGGATCTTGAGCCCGTCGCCGTAACTCCGGTCGACTGGTGCTGCGTTGGTGGTCCAAGGAAAGACGCCCCGCTTCCCGCGGGGAAATGCAGGTGCAAGGCCTGCCCGGCGCTCGATCGACAGGGGCTGTTCCGCACACGGTGCGGGACAGCCCCTGTTCGTCGTCCGGGGTGAACGGCCGTCCCGGCGCCCCCGTACCCCCTGCCATGACCCAGCGGACCCGCACGACGCGCCAGGCCCACACGACGAGCCAGGTCCACCGACCCGCCCGACGCTCCACCTCCCGCCTCCGCAGAGGCGCCGCCCTCGCCCTTCTTCCCCTGGCCGTGGCCTGCGGTGGAGGCGAGGCCGACGACGCCGACCGCAAGCGCGCGGCGCCGGCCTCGGCGGCGGTCACCGCCGCTCCCGAGGCCGGAGTCGTGGCCCCCGCCAAGGTCGAGGTCATCGCCGGGCTCACCGGGTGCACCGCCGAGATCCGGATCGACGCGGACGAGCTGCGGGAGGGGGTCTGCCGTACGGAGCTGGGGGAGTACCGGATCACCACCTTCCCCGAGGAGCGGTTCAAGGTGACCTGGCTGGACAGCGCGGCCGTCTACGGCGGCAAGTACCTCGTCGGTACGCGGTGGGTGGTCAGCGCGCAGCCCGAGCTGCTGGCGGGGTTCCGGTCGCGGCTCGGCGGGACCGTGCGGGAGCTGCGGGGCACGGGGGCCGCGACGGCGCCGTAGTCACCCCTCCGTCCGGAGGTGCCGCAGGACCTCGTCCACCGTCAGGCCGTGGTCGTCCTTGTCGTCCGCCCAGCGGCCCAGCACCGCCGCCGCCCCGTCCGCCATCTCCGCGGGCAGTCCCGCCGTGCGCAGTGTCGCCGCGATCTCCCCCAACTCCGGTGCCCAGCGCCAGGCGCGGGCCGCGACGCTGGGGAGCTGGTCGGTCTCGGCGAGGATGTTGGCCGTCAACGAGGCCGCCTCGCGGGCGAGTTCGGGGCCCACGCCGTGGTGCGCGGCGAGGGCGTGCGACACGGCGGCCAGGACGCGCGCCGACTTCTGGTACGACGCGTACGCCATCTTCAGCGCCGACGCGGCACCGATCTCCGCGTCCAGGGGACGGGCCACGACCTGGGTTCCCTCGAACGCGCCTGCCAGGCGGGCGACTTGCTCGCTCTCCCCGCTCAGGTACAGGCGGGGCGCGCTGTCCGGTCCCGGCGGGCCGCCGACGATCGAGCCGTCCAGCATCGGCACACCCCGCTCCGCGCACGCCGCCGCGATACGCCGGGTGCGGTCCGGGCTGATCGCGTTGGCCTCCACGTACACGCCCCGGAAGGGGTGCGCGAGGACCTCGCGCGCCACGTCCTCCGCCGCGTGCGGCGGGCACACCGAGAGGACGAAGTCGCTTGCGGCGAGGGCGGATGCGAGGGAGTCGGCGGGCTCCAGGCCTGCTGCGCGGGCCCGTTGGAGACTGGCGGGACTCCGGCCTGTGGGGACGTACAGCACCCGGGTGCCCGTGCGGGTCGCCTCGCCGCCCGTCCTCGCGCCCATGGCCCCGGGATGTAGCAGCGTGAAAGTGGTCGTCATGGGCCTCACCGTACGGACTTGATGTTGTCGGGAGTCGCGAGGGCGAGTGCGGGGCATAGGAGAGGGGCATAGGAGATATGAGCCTCGGGAGGGCGCCATGAACCGACAGATCCGCGTTCGCGTCAGTCGCCGGCCCATCACGCCCCGCGACGACACCATCGACCGCAGGACGCCGTCGGGGCGCCTCCTGCCCTACTGAGCGGCCCGAACCCTACAGAGGCGACTGCCAGTTCACCGTCGTCCCGTCCGTCCCTCCGTCGTCATGGACCCGCAGTCGTACGGCGTCCCGGCCGTCCGGCAGGGGTCTGGTCACGTCGATCGTGATCTCCAGGCGGGTGACGCCGGTCCGGTGGGACGCGGCGGTGACGGCGCGGCCGAGGGCGGTCAGGAGCGGGGCCGCCACCCGGTCGGGGACCAGGGTGTCCACCGCGCCCTCGAAGTGCGTCGAGGGCGCGAAGCCGAGGATCGCCGACGCGGTCGCCGTCTCGCGAAGTACCTTGCCCCGCAGGGACGTCGGGGCCTCCGCCGGAGGCTGCTGCAGGGCGAAGATCGCCGTGCGGACCTCCTGGACCGTCGACTGGAGTTCGTCGACGGCGCGGCCGAGGAGGTCGTGCGCCTCGTCCGCCTCCGTGGTTCTGCGCTGCGTGGACTCCAGCATCATGCCGGTGGCGAACAGGCGCTGGACCACCAGGTCGTGCAGATCGCGGGCGATCCGGTCCCGGTCCTCGTAGACCGCGAGGCGTTCCCGGCTGTGCTGCGCGTCCGCCAGGACCAGCGCGAGCGCGGCCTGGGACGCGAACTGTGTCGCCAGCAGGCGTTCCACGGCCGTGTAGGGGCGGTCGCCCGGCCGGCGGGGGAGGGCGAGGGTGCCGATGAGGCGGCCCTCCGCCTGGAGCGGCAGCATCATGCTCGGGCCGAACCGGTGCCGTACGTGCGTCGTCATGCGCGGGTCGGTCGCCGAGTCGTCGATGAACACCGGTTCGCCGCCCAGGAGTTGGACCAGGACCGGGCTGCCGGGCGCGATGGTCGTACCGACGAAGTCGCCCGGGTCGTCCTGGGCGGAGGCGGTGACGATCTCCATGCCGCCCGCCGGGGTGGGCTGGAGGATCACGCCCGCCGCCGCGTCGGCCAGTGCCCGGGCGCCCTCCGCGACCGTGGCCAGCGCGTCGGCCGCCCGCTCGCCGGTGAGCAGCGCGGTGGTGACGGCCGCGGCGCCCTCGATCCAGCGTTCGCGCTGCCGGGCCGTCTCGTACAGGCGGGCGTTGCCGATCGCGATGCCGGCCTGCGCCGCGAGGACGTGCAGGAGCTGCTCGTCCTCGGCGGTGAAGGGCGCGGAGTGCTGCTTGCCGGCGAGGTGGAGGTGGCCGAACACCTCGTCGTGGACGTGGATCGGCACACTGAGCACCCCGGCGGGCGGCGGCTCGGTCCCGCCGGTGCGGATCTCGGTGAGGCCGTCCTGCCCGGGGTCCGTGGTGCCGAGCGCCGCGTACCGTGCGCCGGTCAGCTCGGCGGCGCCGTCCACGATGTGCTGGAGCGTGGTGCGCAGTTCGAGCTCCGAGCCGACGCTCAGCACCGCTTCGAGCAGCCGGGAGAGGTCGGGGACGCTGTCACGCGGGCCGGCCGGGCCCGGTCTCAGGTGGTCGCCAGCGGGTCCAGGACCAGCGGCTCGATCTTGCCCTCCAGCATGTAGCCCAGTCCCTGTACGGCGCACACGTCCGGCCGTTCCGCGATGTGCACCGGCATCCCGGTGGCCACGCGCAGCATCTGGTCGAAGCCGGGGAGCAGCGCGCTGCCGCCGACCATCATGATCCCGCGGTCCGCGAGGTCGGCCACCAGGTCGGGCGGGCAGTTGCGCAGCACCCGGCCGATCCCGTCGAGCACGGCGGTCAGCGGGGTCTCGATCGCGTCCCGGACGGCCGCGGTGTCGACCCGTACGGAACGCGCGAGGCCGCTGGCCACGTCCCGCCCGTGGATCTCGGTGGTGGTCGGGCCCTGCTGGGTGAGGCCGTTGCCGGACAGCGCCAGCTGCAACGGTCGTACGGACTGGCTCGGGAGCATCAACTCGTGCTCGTGGCGCAGGTGTTGGACGATCGCGTGGTCCACCGCCTCACCACCCACCGGGATGCGCTCGGCGGTCACGATCGAGCCGAGGGAGAGCACGGCGACCTGGGTCGCGGCGGCCCCGCACACCATGATCATGGTGGCCTCGGGCCGTTCGACCGGCAGCCCGCAGCCGACGGCGGCGGCGATCAGCGTGTCGACCAGCTCCACCCGGCGCGCCCCGAGTCCGACCAGCGTCTCGATCGCGGCCCGCTGCGCCAGGGGATCGGCGTCGTGCGGGGTGCAGGCGGCGGCCCGCAGCCGGGGCTTGCGGCGCAGCGCGCGGCGCACCTTGTCGCCGATCAGGTGGCGCAGCATGCGCTGTGCCATCTCGATGTCGACGACCGTGCCGCCGGACACCGGCCGCACCACCCGGATGTAGTCGGGCGTACGGCCCGTCATCTTCTCCGCGAACTCTCCAACGGCGATCAGCGCGCCGGTCCGGGTGTTCACGGCGGCGGCGGACGGCTGGTCGACGACGAGCCCGGCGCCCTTGACGTAGACACGGGTACGGGCGGCACCCAGGTCGACGGCGAAATGGCAGCGTCGCAACTGCTCCAGACTGACGGTCATGGCAGGTTCTCCCGAGAGCACGGACCGGGGCGTCGCCGGGCGGCGGGCCTCTTTCGCATCGTGCGGGGGCGGTGGGGCGGGCGCGCCTTGTGGTGGGCCGGGCGGGGTGCCGCTAAATGGGGGTATTTGTCTGTAATGCCCGAATTAAAGAATGGATAAAGGGCAGGGGAGGCCGCCCTCGTGACGCCGTGTCGGGGCCGCTCGCCCCATCCGGTCCATGAGGTCCGGATCAGGTCCGGTCCGGCCAAGTCCCGCGGGTGGAAACGGAGTTGGCGGGCCGTCTACCGGGCATCCTCCGGCGGCCTCTCCAGGATCGCGGCACCCGTGCCCCCGCCCCGGCCGCCCGCGTGCCGTCCGCGTGTCGTCCGTGACGAGGGCCGGGGTCTCCCGGGCCGGGAGGCGTTCAGTCGTGGGTCAGGGAGCGCTTCAGGATCTTCCCCATGTCGTTGCGGGGGAGCGCGGAGAGGTGGTGGACGACACGGGGGCGTTTGTGCGGGGCGAGGCGGGACGCCACATGCTCGGCCAACTCGGGCAGCCGGGGCGGGGACTGGGGGTCCACCGGGACGATCCAGGCCACGATGCGCTCACCGAGGTCGGGGTCCGGTTCGCCGGTGACGGCGGCCTCGCGGACCCCGGGGTGTTCGAGGAGCGCGTTCTCGATCTCGCCCGCGCCGATCTTGTAACCGCCGCTCTTGATCAGGTCGGTGGCCTTGCGGCCGACGATCCTGACATAGCCGTCGGGGTCGCGCACGGCCATGTCGCCGGTGCGGAACCAGCCGTCGGCGGTGAAGGCGGCGGCGGTCGCGTCGGGCCGGTTGAGGTACTCGGTGAAGAGGTTCGGCCCGCGCACCTGGATCTCGCCCACGCTCTCGCCGTCGTACCGGGACAGCGGGGTGCCGTCGTCCTCGACCAGCCGGAGTTCCACCCCGCGCACCGGGACGCCGACCGTTCCGGCGCGCGGCCGGCCGTCCGCGCGCACGCTGGTGTTCATCAGGGTCTCCGTCATGCCGTAGCGCTCGATGACGCGGCGGCCGGTCGCCGAGGCGATCCGTTCGTGGTCGTGGACCGGGAGCGCGGCCGAGCCGGAGACCAACAGGCGTGCCCGGCCGAGGGACTTGACGAGTTCGGGGTCGTCGGGGAGGGACTCGGCGATGCGGTGGTACATCGTCGGGACGCCGAACATCATCGTCGCCCCGTCGTTCAGCTCCCGTGCCACGCCCGCCGTGCTGAAGCGGCCCAGGTGCCGCACCGAGCCGCCGAGCCGCAGCGGGCCCAGGATGCCCAGCACCAGCCCGTGCACATGGAACAGCGGCAGCCCGTGCACCAGGACGTCGTCGCCGGTCCACTCCCAGGCGTCGGCGAGCGCGTCCAGCGTCGCGGCGACCGCCCGGCGCGGGATGACGGCACCCTTGGGCGGGCCGGTCGTGCCGGAGGTGTAGACGACGAGGGCGGCGTCCTCCTCGCCCGGGGAGACGTCGGGACCGGCCACCCCGGCACCCCGCACGTCGATGTCGACCCGCTCCAAGTGCCCGAGCGCGGACGGAAGTTCGTCGTCCGGGGCCGCGAGGACCAGGGCCGGTGCGCTGTCCGTCAGGATGTGGCCGAGTTCCTTCTCGCCCGACCTCGGGTTGAGCGGCACCGCGGCCACCCCGGCCCGCAGTGCCGCCACGACCGCGACGGCCGTCTCCAGCGAGTTGGTCGCCCACACGGCGACCCGTCCCGCGCCCGCGCACCGGGCCGCTAGGGCGTCGGCCGCCGCGCCCAGCTCCGCGTACGTCAGGGACCGGTCACCGAACCTGAGCGCGGGCCGGCCGCCCGGCTCGGTCAGGGCGGGAAAGAGGGTGGACACGCGGTGCTCTCCTCGGTCGTCGGGGACAAGGGTCCCCAACCGTCGGGGACACCCCCGTTCCTACACCACGTCCGCCACCACACAACTGATGTTGTCCGGACCCCCTGCCGCGTTCGCCGCGTCGACCAGGGACCGTACCGCCTCCTCCGGATCCGGGCCCGCGGTGAGGAGTTCACGGATCCGCTGCTCGGGCACGACCCCGGTCAGGCCGTCCGAGCACAGGAGGTAGCGGTCGCCCCGGTGGGCGTCGTGGAGTTTCAGGTCCGGCGTGCCGACCGTCAACGCCTTGAGCAGCATGCTGCGTTGAGGGTGGGTGCCGGCCTCCTCCGGCGTCAGCCGGCCCTCGTCGACGAGCGACTGGACGACGGAGTGGTCGTGGGTGATCCGGAACAGCCCGCCGTCGCGCAGCAGATACGCCCGCGAGTCCCCGATGTGCACCAGCGCCAGCTTCGAGCCCGTCCACAGCAGCGCGGTCAGGGTCGTGCCGTTCTCCCCGGGACCGGCCACGTCACGGACCGCCTCGGTGGCACCCCGTACCGCCTCCTCCAGCAGGTTGAGCACATTGCCGGCGGGCAGTTCCTCGGTGTCCAGGAAACGCAGCGCCTCGACGGCCGCCCCGCTCGCGGGCGCGCCCGCCGGGCCGAACCCGTCGGCGACCGCGAGCAGCCGGGTGCCCGCGTAGGCGGTGTCCTGGTTCGAGGGGCGGACCAGACCGCGGTCCGAGTGCGCGGCATACCGCAGCTCCAGCATGGTGGTGTCCTTTCCCGGTACGGCCGGCCCGGCCGCGAGATGGTCGACGAGGAACCCGGCGAGGTCGCGCCGTTCCGCCGTCTCCGCCTCGACCCGCGCCCAGAAGGCACGGATCTCGCGGGCGGCGGCGGCCGGTTCGAGGGCACACACCTCACGGATCCCGGCCAGCGGCATCCCGAGCCGCCGCAGCCACGCGACCAGCCGCGCCCGCTCCAGCTGGTCCGCCGCGTAGTACCGGTAGCCGCTGTCGGGGTCCACGCGCGCCGGCCGCAGCAGCTCCAGCTCGTCGTACAGCCGCAACGCCTTGGGCGACAGCCTGCACGCCCGCGCGAAGGCCCCGATCGTCAGCATGTCCGCGCCTTTCATGCGCACCTCGGCCTCTCTTTGGTTCCGGCACCGATGCTGGGGGTTCACCGAGGGGGAAGGTCAATCCGGTTGCCGCGGTCGCGGTCGCCGTGGTTACCCTGCCGAGACGATCTGCCGCCGACGACCGTCCCATGTCCGCCGGACGACCGCCGGACGACCGCCGAACGACCGCCGTACGAAGCTGGAGGCTCCCGTGCCCCGAATCGCGCTCGCCACCTACGACCCCGGAAGCGGGCCCAGCAAGGACCGGGACCTGCCGGTGCTGGTGGAGGCGCTGCGGGCGGCCGGGGCCGAGGCGGTCGCCGCGCCCTGGGACGACGCCGGGACCGACTGGGGCGGCCACGACCTCGTGCTCATCCGCTCCACCTGGGACTACAGCTGGCGGCCCGCCGAGTTCCTGGCGTGGGCCGAGCGGACCGCGAAGGCGACCCGGCTCCTGAATCCGGTGCAGGTCGTGCGGTGGAACACCGACAAGCGCTACCTCGGCGACCTCGCGGCGGCCGGCGTGCCCGTCGTGCCGACCCGCTACCTCGCGCCCGGCGACCCGGCCGGCCCCGCCGAGCTGCCGGACGACCACGAGTACGTGGTCAAGCCGACCTCGGGCGCGGGCGCCCGCTTCGCCGCCCGCTACACGCCCGACCGGCACGAGACGGCCGTACGGCAGCTGGAGCGCATGCACGCGGAGGGGCTGACCGCGATGGTGCAGCCGTATCTGACGAACGTGGACGTCAGCGGGGAGCGGGCGCTGCTGTTCTTCGGGGGCCGGCTGGTGCACGCCTCGCGGAAGGGGGCCGTGCTGGCGCGCGGGACGGCGTACGACGACGACAAGGTGTCGCACCCGGACCTGGAGCCGTGGACCGCGACCGAGGCCGAACGTGCCGTCGCCGAGCGGGCGTTGGCCGCCGTACCGGACTCCCCGGAGCTGTTGTACGCGCGTGTGGACCTCGTCGACGGGCCGGACGGGCGGCCGTGTGTGATGGAGCTGGAACTCGTCGAGCCGAACCTCTTCCTGCATCTGCATCCCGAGTCCTCGCTGGCCGCGGTGGTCGACGCGGTGCTGGGGGCGGCCGTCAGCCGCTGACCGCCGTGCGCTGGAGGAGCCCCCAGGTGAACTCCGCCGCGCACGCGTGGCGTACGCCCCGCGCGTCCGGGGCGGTGAAGGCGAGGCCCCACCGGGTGGGGGCCGTGCCCTCCAGGGGGCGGGCGGGAGCGAAGGCGCGGGCCGCCTCGTCGACCGTGCAGGACCAGGGGGTCAGGTCGTCGAGGGTGCGGAGGGCGGGGCCTTCGGCGCCCGGGGCGCGGACCAGCCACGCGTTCCACACCGCGCCGTTCGGGGCCGTCAGCACCTCGAAGCGGAGGTCCGGCCAGAGGGGCAGCGCCCACAGCCGGGCCTCGCAGTCCAGGTCGCCGATCCTGCGCCGCACGGTCGCCTCGGGGGCGCCGAGGACCGAGCGGTAGCGCGCGGCGGCGGCCCGGCCGCGCGGGGCGTGCAGCATCGCCTGCCACCGCCTGTTGGCCTCGCGCATGCCGGCGATCGAGACGCCCAGCTCATGACGGGCGTCCTCGACCAGGTCCGGGTTGTGGTCCGCCATGCGGCGCAGCAGGACGAGCTGGAGGTCGAGAGGGCCGAAGGGGGCGGCGGGGCGTTTCGCGGCGGGCATGCGATCCATCGTCGCGCACACCGCCGACACCCGGGGCGCGGCCGTCGGACGCGCGCCGCGCGCACCGCCGGTGCGCGGTCGGCCGGGAGGTGTCGGGGCCGTTCGGTAGTCACATGGTCACCCGACCATTGCCCGGGCAACCCAGTATGGCTAGCCTGTGTTCGTCATGCCGATCGCCAGTTGAAATTTCGAACACAGCGCGACACCGCCACGCGTTCACGCCCAGATCAGCCACTCACAGACACCAAGAAGGGGGCCGGTTGTGGGACGCCTCGTACCTGCCGTGACCCGGGCTCTCGACATTCTCGAGCTCTTCCTCGACGGGGACGGGACGCTCTCCGCCCCCGACATCGTGCGCAAGCTGCAACTGCCCCGCACGACCGTGCACGAACTGGTCACCACCCTCGCGGCCCGGTCGTACATCGTGCCCGTGCCAGGACAACCCGGACGTTACCGGCTGGGTGTGCGTCCGTACCAGCTCGGGAGCCGATACGCCGAGCAGCTCGACCTCGCCGCCGAGGGACAGCAGGTGGCCCGGTCCGTCGCGGAGACCTGCGACGAGACCGTGCACGTGGCCATCCTCGAAGGCACCGACGTCATCTACATCGCCAAGGTCGACTCCACGCACGCGGTGCGCATGGTGTCGGCGGCCGGACGCCGGCTCCCCGCGCACTGCACCTCCGTGGGCAAGATGCTGCTGGCCGCGCTGCCCGACCCGGAGCTCACCGCGCGCATCCCGGCGAACGCGCCACTGGCCGCGATGACGCCCAACAGCATCACCGACCCGGACGCCCTGCGGGTGGCTCTCGCCGAGATCCGCGAGCGGGGGATCGCCGTCGAGAGCCGAGAGTCGAACCCGGACGTGTCCTGTGTCGCCGCGCCGGTCCGGGACCGCACCGGACAGGTCGTCGCCGCGCTCTCCATCTCCGTCCCGATGATCCGCTGGAGCGACGAGCGGCGGACCGAACTGGAGCAGCTGGCCGCGAAGGGCGCCGTCGAACTCTCGGAGCGGCTCGGACACCGGAGTGTGGGATGACCTACGAAGTGGCGGTACGGGCCGAGGCGACCCTCGGCGAGGGGCCGACCTGGGACGCGGCCGGCGGGCGGCTGATCTGGATCGACATCCTCGGGTGCCGGGTGCACACGTACGACCCCGTCTCGGGGGTGCGGACGGTGCGGGTCACCGAGCAGCACGTGGGGGCCGCGAAGCCCCGGGCCGGTGGCGGGCTCGTCCTCAACCTGCGTGACGGGATCGGACTCCTCGACGCCGACGGCGAGTTCAGCTGGCTGCACCGGGAGGTCGTGCCGGGGCGGCGGGCGAACGACGCGGCCGTCGCGCCCGACGGGGCGCTGTGGGCCGGCACGATGCGGTACGACGAGGCGGCGTGCGGCGGGACGCTGTCCCGGGTCACCGGCGACGGCTCCGTGCGGCTCGTCCTCGACGACGTCGCGGTGAGCAACGGGACCGGGTGGAGCCCGGACGGGCGGCTGATGTACTACATCGACTCGCCCACCCGCCGGATCGACGTGTTCGCGTACGCGGACGGGCGGGTCGACAGCCGGCGCCGGTTCGCCGAGATCGAGCCCGGCGCCGGGTTTCCCGACGGGCTCACCGTCGACGCGGACGGGTGCGTGTGGGTGGCCCTGTGGGGTGGCGGCGCGGTGCGGAGGTACACACCGGACGGGGAGCTGGACCGGGTCGTCCCGCTGCCGGCCTCGCTGGTCACCGCGTGCGCGTTCGGCGGCCCGGACCTGACCGACCTGTACGTGACGACCGCGCGGGTGGGGCTCGACGCGCCGCATCCGGTCGCCGGGTCGCTGCTGGTGGTGCCGGGGGCGGGCAAGGGACTGGCGCCGGTCGCGTTCGCGGGCTGACGGTCCGGGCTGCGGATACGGCCCCGCGTCCCTAGGGACGGCTCAACCCGGCCAGGGTCCGGCGTTCCGACGGAGTCAGCGGCGGGTCGGAAAGCCGGGGCAGGAGTGGGCCGTTGAGGGCCGCGAGCAGGACGTCGGGGCGCAGCAGCGCCGAGGCGTCCGACTCCATGCTCGTCACCGACGACAGGGCCGCCGCCGCCGGGTAGGAACCCGTCGCCGTCTTGAGGAGACGGCGGGCGTAGCGGGCGGCCAGGCGGTCGGCCCTGGTGGGGGCCGGGCCCTTGGTGTCGGGGTACCAGATGTCCTGGCCCACCGCCATCGACCAGGCGCCCTCCACCGGGGCCGCCAGGGCACGCTGGACGGTGGTGGAGAGGCCGGGGGCCGTGAAGCCGTCCCGGTCCAGGGCCTGGGAGAGATTCCGGGCGCCCAGCGCGGCCACCGACATGCCCTGGCCGTAGGCCGGGTTGAAGGTGGCGAGGGCGTCGCCGAGGACGATCAGGGCCTCGGGCCACGCGCGGACCTTCTCCAGACGGCGGCGGACGTTCCGCGTGCTGTGGCTGGTGTGCACGTCGGTCAGGGGCTCCGCGCCGGAGAGCAGGCGGGCGAGGATCGGATGCGGCAGATCGCGTATGTACTGGAAGAAGCCCTCCGGGTCCGCCGGGGGCTCCGCGCCGCGGGTGCCCGCGAGGCTGACCATCCAGCGGTCGCCCTCGATGGGCAGGACCATGCCCGCGCGGCCGGGGCGGGACGCGTAGGGGTCGGCCTGGAGGATCGTGAGGGGGAAGTGCTCGGCGCCCTCGGGGCGGCGGTAGATCCGGGTCGCGTTGACGAGGCCGGAGTCCACGATCCGTTCCTCGACGCCGGTGACGCCGAGGGCCTCCAGCCAGTGGACGACACGGGAGCCGCGCCCGCTCGCGTCGACCACGAAGTCGGCGTCGAGTTCCGTCTCCCCGGCCTCCGTCGAGACACGGACGCCGGTGACCCGGCGGGCGTCGCCGAGGAGCGCCAGCCCCCGGCCATGACGGATCACGGTCTTGGTCTCGGCGAGGACCGCCTCACGGACCACCCAGTCCAGCAGCGCCCGGCTGCAGGTGAGCATGCGCGGGCCCGCGTGCCGCCAGCGGCGCAGCCAGCCCTCCGGAGTCAGCGCGAGGAGGCCCGAGTTGAGGGAGATCTCGTGGGCGCCCGCATCGAGCAGCCGCTCCCGCATCGGGACGCCCGGTACGAGATCCTCCATCGCGGCCAGGCCGCCGGACATCAACAGGTGGGCGTGGCGGCCCTGCGGGAGACCCCTGCGGTGTTCCGGTCCGGCGGGCAGCTCGTCCCGGTCGAGCACGATCACCTCGTCCGCGTGGGCGGACAGCGCGGCGGCGGCCAGCACGCCGGCCAGTCCGGCACCGATGACGACAGCTCTCCGCGACATGCGGCTCCTCAAGTCGGCCCGGGAACAAGGAGGTTCGGGCGCGTGGATCAGTGCGGGGTGGCCTTCACCGTACCCTCCGGTACGGCCGCGGTGACACGGGAGCGGGCGAGCGCCCGCGCCAGCTCGACCAGCCCGCCGGTGTCGGAGACCTCCGTGGCGTAGAGCCGGTAGGTGCTCGGTCTGCCGAAGGGTTCCTCCCGGGCGGCGGCGCGGCGGGCCGCGTCGGCCACCATCGCCGCCTCCGCGACCATCCGGGCCTCGTGCGCGGAGCGGCCCGCGTGCAGGGCGGCCTCGCGGGTGCGCTCGCGGACCCGGTCGTCGAAGTACGGGGCGAGTGCCAACAGGGCGTCGTGGATGGACACTTCGCGCCAGTGCAGCCGCATCCGGGGCAGCTGCCAGAGCGTGCTGGGCGGCTTCGGCGCGATCGACGCGAACCGTATCTCCGACCAGAGCGGGCCCAGTCCGCGCAGGTCGTCGAGGTAACGCCAGTGGGCGCGGGCGGTGGGCAGCAGCCGGGGCAGCACGAAGCCCATCGAGCAGGTCAGGGCGGCCAGCGAGGCCATCGGCGGCGCGACCCCGGTGGACAGGAAGTCGAGGTCGTGGCCCGACCAACGGGCCACCACCGCCGTGTACTTGACGAGCTGGAAGCCGACCACGTCCAACAGGGTGCCGACGAGGATCAGTTGGAGGCCGGTCCGGAGCAGGCCGGTGACCTCCCGGGCCCAGCTGACGCACACCGCGCACATCGCGAGGGTGGCCGCGCTGTGCCCGAGGAGGTAGAGCACGATCATCTCGCGCATGTAGGGCGTGTTGGCGTAGTAGGTGTCGAGGTCGGTGAGCCGCTCGGTCCTCGGGTCGGCCAGCGCGAACAGCACGACGATGGCGACGATCAGCGCGCCGTAGGCGGCCATGCTGCGCAGCACCAGGCGGCGGATGCGGTCGGGGGAGCCGCCCCGCCACTGGAAGAGCAGCACCAGCAGGGAGCAGCTGTACGCGGAGATCATGCCGTAGGTGAGCGGGGCGCCGAAGTTGGCGACGCCGGTGAGGCCGTTGACCGCGCTCAGGGTCGGCGGCGCGGCGCAGACCAGGCCCAGGGCGCCGAGGACGATCGCCACGCAGGTGGTGACGGTCAGCGGGTCGCGGGGGAAGCTCGGCGGGCGGCGCAGCAGGACGGTGCAGGACAGTCCGAAGACGGCGGCGGCGAGATACACGATGAGGCTCATGCCCGTGAACTCCCTTCCGTCGTACCGGCGCGGACCCGGGCGGCGGCGACGAGAGGGGAGTGGGCCAGGGCGTCGGCGATCGGCACGAGGAGGGCGGTGCCGGGGGCGCGGTCGGGGAGCCGGCCCGGTTCGTCGGCGGGCAGGAGGTGCGGGTCGCGGTGGCGTTCCTCGGCCGCGGCGGCGGCGACGACCGCCGCCCACGCGGTCGCCTCGGCCTGCTCGGGGTCGCCCGAGGTGTGGGCCGCCGCCTCCAGCGTCCGCTCGTACAGGGCCGGGTCGAAGAACGCGTCGAGGTGGCCGAGCGCGTTGTGGATGCTGGTCTGCCGCCACACCAGCCGGGTCGCGGGCGAGGACCAGCGCGGCCGGGGCAGCCGTAGCGCTCGGCGGGTGAGGAGTTCGTCCAGTTCACGCTCCAGCGGCTCCAGCCGGGCGTACGTCCGACGCGCCCGCCGCCACCGGGTCAGCCGGGGGCCGCCGAGCGGCATCAGCACACCGACGACGATCAGGACCGCGCCCAGCCCGGCGGCGGCCGGTGACACGGTCGTCCCGAGTTCCGTCCAGTCGAGTCCGCACCAACGGGCGATCACCGCCGCGAACTTGGTCACGCTGTAGCCGGCGCCGCACAGCGAGCCGATGCCCAGCGTGATCAGTCCCGCGCGCAGCCAGCCGTCCACCTGGCGCGCCCAGCGCAGCGAGGAGACCGTGGTGACGCTGACGGCGACGAGGTGTCCGCACAGGTACAGCACGATCATCTCGGTGATGAACGGCGTCCTCGCGTAGTAGGTGTCGAGGTCGGTGCGGCGCTCCACCGGGGTGTCGCCCAGCGCGAACATCACGGCGATGCCGACGAGGACGAGGGTGTAGGCCACGATCCAGCGGCGGGCGGTGCGGTGGACGTGCGGTCCGCCCCGCCAGTACACGAAGAGCACCTGGGAGGACGCGCTGTACGCGGTGATCGACGCGTACGTCAGCGGCGCGGCGAGGTTCGGGACGCCGCTGAGCTGGTTGACCGCGCCGACGGTGGGCGGCGCCCCGAGGAAGAAGCAGGTCCCGGCCAGGCCGAGGAGCACGCAGATGACGCGGAGGTAGGGGTCGCGCCAGTGCCGTAGGAGATCCGGGGCTTTCACCAGCAGGCCGAGCCACAGCAGGCCGCAGCTGAGGTAGTTGATCAGACCGCTCATTTTCTGGTCCCGCGGTAGTTGAGGGCGGCTCCGATACGCCCGGCGAGCCCGTCCTGGCCGTCGTCGTCGCCCACGGCCGGGCCGTGCGCGGGGTCGGCTGTGGCGGCGGCCTCCAGCCAGGGCCGCAGCCGTCCGCTCATCAGCATGCCGAAGCGGTCGGCCTCCTGTTCGTCGGCGAGGCTGAAGTCGGTGCGGGCGGCGACGGGTTGGGGGCTGCCGTCGGGGCTGGACACGGGCTGGGCGGTGCGCTGGTGCATGTGCCACACCTCGTGGCAGAAGATCACGATCTGGTGCCAGGCGGCGGCCCGTTTGTCGATGACGATGACGTCGTGGGTGTCGCCCTCCAGCCAGAGACCACTGGCGGTGTGCGGCGGGAACACCTCGCGGCGGACGACGACTTCACGCCCCCGCCAGCGCGTCACGGAGTCCACCAGCGCGTCGAACAGGGCCTCGGGTTCGGCCGGGACCGGGACGCGCATCGGGTCGATGAGGGCGGCGGCGAACCGACGCATCTCCTTCTTCGTGCGCACCGCTGCAATATGCCAGGACATTCGCCGACTCAGCCACCTCACGGTCGCCGCGGAAGCAGGAAGCGGGAGGCTTCCGCGGGGTCTGCGGAGTGCGCCGGTCCCGGTGCGGGGCCGGACTGCTCCGTGGGGCCGGCTTCCTGCTCCGCGCTCCGAACGGCCGCGCGCACCGCGTCGATCGCGTCGCGGTGGCGCAGGGCGCGGGAGACGGGGCCGAGTTCCTGGAGGAGGTCGGCGGTGTCGGGGTGACCGGTGGGGTGCCCGGGGGCGGGATCGACGGCGTCGAGGATCGCCACCGCGGCGGCCAGCGCCTTCGCGCGGGGCGGGGCCCAGCCGAGGGCGAGGGCGGCCTGGTGGGCGCGGGTGCGGAGGTCGTCGTCGAGGTGGCGGGCGAGCGGGAGGAGGACGTCGCGGATGTACGTCTCCCGCCGGATCAGCCGGAGTTCGGGCGCCGCGAAGAGCATGAGGGGGACGCCGTCGCCGTCGACGGAGCGCATCAGGACGTAGAGCGGCCGGAGTTGGTGGTGGGCGAGGCGGACGCGGAGGCGGCCGTGCAGGTACTGGCCGGTGTGCGGCAGGATGAAGCCGACGGCGATCAGGATCGCGCCGAGGCAGGCCGCGCAGGGCGCGATGTCGGTGCTGAGGGTGTCGAGGTCGTGTCCCGTCCAACGGGCCGCGACCGCCGTGAGTTTGGCGAGATCGAACCCGAGGTTCAGCGCGTAGCCCGCGCCCAGGAACGTCAGTCCCCAGCGCAGCCAGCCGTGCAGGCCGTCCGCGCGGACCCAGTTCCAGATGAGCCGTCCGGTGATCAGTACGGCCACGGTGTGCCCGAGGAGGTAGAGCACGATCATTTCGCGCATGAAGGGCGTGTCGGCGTAATAGGTGTCCAGGTCCCGGACCCGCTCGACGGGCGCGTCGGCCAGCGCGAACAGCACCCACAGCGCCACGATCACGCCCGCGTAGACGGAGATGACCCACCGTCTCGCGCGCCGGGTCGCGTCCGAGCGCTCGGACAGGCCGTTGCGCCAGGTCACGATGAGCAGCAGACCGGCCCCGCTGAACGCGGTGAGCAGTGAATACACCCACGGCGCCGAGAGGTTGGGCACGCCCGTGACCCGGTTGGTCCAGGTGATCACCGGCGGCATCACGAACACGAACACCGCGCAGGCGAGCAGCAGCAGTCCGCCGACCGCCCGCAGCAGCGGTTCCCGCCACAACCGGATGATCGCCGGCAGCTTCAGCGCGAGGGCGGCGCCGAGGACCGCGGTGGGGATCCACGCGAAGGACGTGTACAGCTCGCCGAGGAAGGTCGTCACCACGTCGTGCGCTCCCCTTCCCGCCGTCCGCCTGCCAGGCCGGTCCGAGGTTACGCGCCCACAACTGGCGACGTCATGTCCTCCGGTGGCCGTTGTGGGACCGGGAACGACCGCTGTGTCCGGAAAACGCCCCCGGGAATGAACAGTGCACTGTGTTCAACCCATTGACGCGGAAGCGCTTCGATTTTACGGTCCCGTTCGAAGTTGCGAGCGTTGTACGACATGTCGAACGTGACGGGATCTCTACAGTGAGGGCAGGGCATGGGACCACCTGACCTGAATCGCAGGCGACTCCTCGCCACCGCGGGCGGCCTCGCGGTCGCGGGCAGCTTCGGCTTCGCCGCCCTGGGCACCGGCGCCGACGCACTCGCCTCCCACGCCCGCACCCGGGTGCGGTACTGGAACCTCTTCAGCGGCGGCGACGGCGGCAACATGGTCGCGATGGTCGACGCCTTCCAGCGGGCCACCCCGGACGTCGCGGTCAAGGCGTCGACGCTCACCTGGGGCGGCCCCTACTACACGAAGCTCGCCATGGCCGCCGCCGGCAGCCGCGCACCCGACCTCGCCGTCATGCACCAGGGCCGCGTGCCCGGCTTCGCGCCCGGCCGGCTCCTGGACCCCTGGGACCTGGACCTGCTCACCGAGTACGGCGTGAAAGAAGCCGACTTCAACCCGGTCCTGTGGCAGCGCGGCATCGTCGACGGCAAGCTCTACGCCCTGCCGCTCGACATCCACGTCCAGCTGAACTTCTACCGCACCGACGTGTGCAGAAAAGCCGGACTCCTCGACGCCGAAGGGAAGTTGCCCTCCGCCACCTCCACCGACGACTGGTTCGCCATCCTCAAGTCGGCGCGGAAACAACTGAAGTCGGGCGAACAGACCCTCGGCCTGCACGCCAACGACCAGAACTTCTCCTGGTGGTTCTTCGTCGCCTTCTACCAGCAGCTCGCGGGCACCTACTTCGACGACGCCCGCACCGAGGTCACCTTCGACACCCAGAAGGCCACCCGGGTACTGGAGTTCTTCCGCCGGCACGTCACCGACGGCTACGCGATCGTCGGCGCCACCGACGCCGAGGCCTTCCTCGCCGGATCACCCTTCACCTGGGAGGGCGACTGGTCCGTGCCGTACTACAGCGGCCAGAAACTCGGCTACGGCGCCCAGCCGCTGCCCCCCGTCTTCGGCACCCCCGCCACCCACGCCGAGTCGCACTCCTTCGTGCTGCCCCACCAGGCCGGCCGGGGCGGCGCCGCCAACGAGGGCGCCTACCAGCTCGCCGCCTACCTCGTCACCCACGCCACCGCCTGGGCGGGCGGCGGCCATGTCCCCGCCTACCTCCCCACGTTCAAGGACCCGGCCTACCTCGGGCTCACCCCGCAGGACGAGTACTCCCGGCCGGCCATGGAACACCCCGCCACCGAACCCCACATCTGGTTCGCCGGCTCCACCGGCATCCTCGCCCAGCGCATCGGCCCGATCATCGCGGCCTCCAACCTCGGCTCCACCAAGCCCGACGCGGCGGCCCGGAAGATGAAGTCGGCCCTGGAACAACTCCTCGCGATGAAGAACCCCATGGACGGCCACACCGCCGCCCAGGAGCTGACGGGAGCCGGATCATGACCGCCACCGCGGCACCCGCCACCACCCTGCGCCCCCGCACGGCCGCCGCCACCGACTCCGCCCGCCTGCGCTGGGGCCGCCGTTTCCAGCACGGCGGCTGGTTCGTCGCCCCGTTCTTCGTCCTCTACGGCCTGTTCGTCCTCGTCCCCGTGGTCCGCGGCCTCTACCTCAGCTTCACCGACGCCAACATCTCCGGCGACCACACCGGCTTCGTCGGCCTCGCCAACTACCGCGAGGCGCTCGGCGACGACCTCGTGTGGTCCTCGCTGTGGCACAGCGTCAAGTTCACGCTGTGGGTCGTCCCGATGATCGTCGTGGTCGCCCTGCTGATGGCGCTGATCGCCCACCACACCGTCCACTTCAGATGGCTGTGGCGCCTCTGCTTCTTCGCGCCGTTCCTGCTCCCCTCGGCGGTCGTCGGCAACCTCTGGTGGTGGCTCTTCCAGCCCACCAACGGCATGGTCAACCACGTCCTCGGACTCCAGACCCCCTGGCTCGCCCAGAAGTCCACGGCGCTGCTCGCGGTCGTCATCGCGACCCTGTGGTGGACGGTCGGCTTCAGCTTCCTCCTCTACCTGGCCGCCCTCCAGAACATCCCGCACCACCTCTACGAGGCGGCCGAGCTGGACGGCGCCAACGCCTTCCAGCGGCTGATCCACATCACCGTGCCCAACCTGCGCACCATCACCGGTCTGGTCCTCGCGCTCCAGATCCTCGCCTCGCTCCAGGTCTTCGACCAGGCCGTCGTCATGTACCAGTTCGGCCCGGGCCCCGAGGAATCGACCCGCACCTTCGTGCAGTACACCCTCGAACAGGGCTTCACCAGCTACCGCGTCGGCTACGCCTCCGCGATCTCCTTCGTCCTGTTCCTCATCATCGCGGCCGTGGCCCTCGGCCGTATGTGGCTGCTCCGCCGCCGCGAGGAGGAGACCCGATGACCGGCCCGACTCCCGTGCGCCGCAAGGCCCGCAGCACCTGGACCCCGGCCCAGGTGGCCCTGACGGCGGTGGCCGCCGCGCTCTCCCTGATCTGGCTCTCCCCGCTGGTCTGGGCCCTGTCCACGTCCCTCAAGACACCGACGGAATCGGTGGCGGCCCCGCACTGGATCCCCGACCACGTCACCCTGGAGTCCTGGAAAGCCGTCATCGACGCGGGCAACATCCCCAACTGGTTCGTGAACTCCGTCGTGGTCTCGGTCTGCGTCACCGTCCTGGTCCTCCTGGTCGCCTCCCTCGCGGCCTACGGCTTCGCCCGCACCGAGTTCCGCGGCCGGCGCGCCCTGATGGCGCTCACCATGGCCGGCCTGATGTTCTCCCCGGCGATCCTCGGCGTACCGCTCTTCACGACGGTCCGGTCGCTCGGGATGGTCGACACGTACTGGGGCATGATCCTCCCGCAGTGCGCGCCCGCGGCGATGGTCTACATCCTCTACAAGTTCTTCCGGTCACTGCCCAGGGAACTGGAGGAGGCCGCGTTCATCGACGGCGCGGGCCGCTGGCGGATCTTCCTCACGATCGTCCTGCCGCTGTCGAAACCGTCCCTCTCGGCGGTCGGCATCTTCACCTTCATCGCCTCCTGGAACAACTTCATCTGGCCGTACATGGTGACCAACAACCCCGACCTGATGACCATGCCGAACGGCATCGCCACCGTGCAGAACGCCTTCGGCATCGTCTGGCCGCAGCTCATGGCCGGCGGCCTCATCGCGGGCCTCCCGCTGATCGTCGTCTTCGTCTTCTTCCAGAGCCAGATAGTCCGGGGCGTGGCCCACACGGGCCTGGCCGGTCAGTGACTCACAAGCCGATGCTCGCGGGCGGCGGAGACCTCCTGCCGGCCACCCACGGCCGCTGCACGGGCCCTGGGCGGACGATCCATCTTTCAAGACAAAGGTAAGGATGTCTTGTCATGCCGCTACTGCGACGGCGAGGATCCAGGTACGCCGAAGCTGGGGCTGAACACCCTCGGCCGGACGAACAGCGGCTGGCCAGTCGCCCTTCAACCGAACCCGACCCCGAAAGGTCCGCATGCGCACCGCCCGCTTCACCCTTGACCCCGCCTTCACGATCGGCGACGTCAACCCCCGCCTCTTCGGCTCCTTCGTGGAACACCTCGGCCGCTGCGTCTACACCGGCATCTTCGAACCCGGCCACCCCACCGCGGACGCGGAAGGCCTCCGCCAGGACGTCCTGGACCTGGTCCGCGAACTGGGCGTGGCGACCATCCGCTACCCCGGCGGCAACTTCGTCTCCGGCTACAAGTGGGAGGACTCGGTGGGCCCCGCCGAGACCCGCCCCCGCCGCCTCGACCTGGCCTGGCGCTCGACGGAGACCAACCGCTTCGGCCTCTCCGAGTACATCGCGTTCCTGAGGAAGCTGGGCCCCCAGGCCGAACCGATGATGGCGATCAACCTCGGCACCCGGGGCGTGGCCGAGGCCCTGGAACTCCAGGAGTACGCCAACCACCCCTCCGGCACCGCCCTTTCGGAGCAGCGGATCGCCCACGGCGACAAGGACCCCTTCGGCATCCGCCTCTGGTGCCTCGGCAACGAGATGGACGGCCCCTGGCAGACGGGCCACAAGACCGCCGAGGAGTACGGCAGGGTCGCCGCCGAGACGGCCCGCGCGATGCGCCAGATCGACCCGGACGTCGAACTCGTCGCCTGCGGCTCCTCCAGCCAGTCCATGCCGACCTTCGCCGCGTGGGAGGCGACGGTCCTGGAGGAGACGTACGACCTCGTCGACCACATCTCCCTGCACGCCTACTACCAGCCCGAGGACGGCGACCTCGACTCCTTCCTCGCCTCCGCCGTCGACATGGAGTCCTTCATCGAGAACGTGGTCGCCACCTGCGACCACGTGGGTGCCCGGCTCAAGTCCGAGAAGAGGATCAACCTCTCCTTCGACGAGTGGAACGTCTGGTACATCTCCGAGTGGCACGAGATCGAGAACTCCGGCGTGCGGGACTGGGCGGAGGCACCCCGGCTCCTGGAGGACAACTACAGCGTCATGGACGCGGTGGTCTTCGGCTCGCTCCTGATCGCCCTGCTCCGGCACGCCGACCGCGTCACCGTCGCCTGCCTCGCCCAGCTCGTCAACGTCATCGCGCCGATCATGACCGAGCCGGGCGGCCCGGCCTGGCGGCAGACGACGTTCTTCCCGTTCGCGCAGGCCTCCCGGTACGGGCGGGGCCGGGTCCTGGACGTCCGCGTCGACTCCCCGAAGCACGAGACGAAGAAGTACGGCGAGGCCGACCTGCTGCACGCCACCGCCGTGCGCGGCGAGGACGGCTCGGTCACGGTGTTCGCCGTCAACCGCAGCCGCACCGAGTCGCTGCCCCTCCAGGTCGGCCTGAACGGGCTGGACCTGACCTCGGTCGTCGAGCACAGCGCGCTCGCGGACGCCGACCCGGACGCCCGCAACACGCTGGCCGACCCGGAGCGGGTGGCCCCGCACGGGGTCGACGGCACCACCCTCCAGGACGGCACGCTGACCGCCGTACTGGAGCCGCTGTCCTGGAACATGATCAGGCTCGCGTAGCGCCCGCGGGGCTATCGGCCGGGGGAGGCCACCGGTGACACCGGTACTCCTCCGGCCGCGCTCCCCAGCAGCGTCAGCCGGACGTCCTTCGGGCCCGCCGGTGTGGTGCCGTCGGACAGGACGGCCAGGGCGAGGGTGTTGGTGCCCCGGGTGCGGAGGATCCCGTTCGGCAGGGCGAAGGTGTGCTGCGGGCCCACGTCGTTGATGTACTGGCCCATGTTCCAGCCGTTGAGGAAGATCTGGACCCGGTAGGCGCGGGCCGGGTCGTCGTCCAGGACGAGGCCGATCGAGGCGTCGATGCCGGTGTCCACGGCCAGCCTGAAGGTGGTCCGGTACCAGGCCACGCCCTGCCGCTTGTCGGCGCGAGGGAGGGTCACCGCCTCCCAGCCGGTGTCGCCGTAGCCCGGAAGGTGCCAGCCCTCGCGTTCGCCGTACAGTCCGCCGTTGTTCTGCGGTCCGCGCACCGGGTCGGGTGCCGTCTCGCCCTGGAGGCGCCAACTCACCTTCGGGGAGGCGCCCTTGAAGGTCACCGCCGTCAGGCCGCGGGCGACCTTGTGGGTGTCGAGGGCCTTGCCGTCCTGGTCGTGCTGCATACGGCGCACCAGGACGGACAGGACGTGCGCACCGGTCGTGCGCACCTTCTCCGGGACCGCGAGGGTCGCCTTCGCGGCCCAACTGCCCTGCCGCACACTGCTGGTGGTCGGCACCGGCATCCGGTGGGTGCCGAGCGGTTCCCCGTCGAGCCAGGCCATCAGCAGGCCCTGGGTGCCGGTGCTGTAGGCGAGGGTCACCGACTCCAGGTCGTCGGTCGCGGCCGTGGTGAACCGGCCCCGGTACCAGACGTCGCCGTAGTGGAAGCCGTAGTCGTCCGCGAAGAGCAGTGGCTGCCCGGTGGGGATCGCGGTGGTGCTGAACGTCGACGTGCGGTTCGCCGCCGTCCACGTGGAGTCGTCGAAGGCGACGGCGGCCTCCTGGTTCTCCACCTTCCGGCGCCAGCCGTCGAGCGTGGGGAGCGGTACGGCGGGCACACCGGGCAGCAGGGCGTCCGGGTTCGAGCGCAGGCTGCCCGCGGTGGTGACGGTCGAGGGCACCGTCCGCCCGTTCCAGGTGACCTCGGTGAGACCGCGCGGTCCCCACACCTCCAGGCCGGTCTCGCCGATGGTGTCACCGGTGAGCTGGGCGGTCGTCCCGCTGATGGTCGCCCCGCGGAGCAGCGCGGGGCCGTAGACGAGCGCCGTGCCCGCTCCGGTCTCGTACGGCCACAGGCGTACGGAGCCGGCCTCGTCGGCGAAGACCAGGAGGAGGGGGTTGTCGACGCCGCCGCCCTGGACGAGGACGCGGGTCAGGCCGCCGATGCCGAGCGGGACGGTGACGTGCAGGAGGCCGCGGTCCCACACCCAGGCGGCCTGCTCGTCGAGCCGGGTCACCATCGGCTCGTCGGGGCACTCGACGACGGCGTGCGCCATCTCGCCGCGCGGCCCGGCGAACACGGCGATGTCCTGCCGGCCGGTGCTGATCGACATCATCGGCGTGACCGTCGAGTACCTCAGCCTGCGTCCGCCGAGCGCGAGTCGGGTGGCGATGAGGCGGGCGTCCTGGGCCGGGACGGTGACCTCGATGTCGTCGGTCGTGGTCGGCAGGGTCGACGTGACCGCCTTCGCCGAGTCGTTGCGCAGGACGTAGACGTGCGCGCCGGTGTCGGCGTTGGTGAGGTGGTAGACCTTCAGGCCGTCCGCCGTCACGTCCGCCGCCCGGTCCAGCTTGGCGAAGTCGGGCACCGTCCGCAGCAGATGGCCGAGCTGGTGCATCGGCACCAGCTTCGCGGTCGCGTTGCGGCCCTCGTCGAAGGCGGCGCCGTAGTCGTACGACGTGTAGACGACGGGCGCGGGCAGCCAGCCCCACGAGGTGCCGCCGAAGGTCATGTAGACGTTGTGGAGGGTGAGTCCGTTGGCGAGGTTGGTGAGGTAGAAGCGCCGCTCGTAGGCCGCGTCACGCGTCCGGCGCGACTCCGCGTACCCCTTCCCGCCGAACCAGGACCCGCCCCACGGATCGAACCAGCCGCCTCCGAACTCGGGCACGAAACCGGGGGTCTTGGGGCTGGCGGTGGCCCCGCCCTTGGCCCCTCCCGCTCCGAAGTGCCCCCAGTCCGCCGGGAGTTGGGACGGTGAGGGATATCCGTCGAAGCCGTACAGCCAACCGCCCGTGTCCGCGCCGGTGTCGAAGGACCCCGGGGTCCAGTAGCCGTTGCGTCCCTTGTCGTTGTGGAACAGGGGGACGTCGATGCCGTCGGCGCGCACCTTCCTGTACAGGTGGGACATGTAGTCGCGGCCGGCCGGCTCGGTGACGTGGGCGTCGTACTCGTTCTCGATCTGGTAGAGCAGGACCGTGCCCGTGCCCTGGGTGAACAGATGCCTGGAGACGATGGCGTCGACCTGGGTCAGCCACTCGTCGACGTGCGCCAGATAGGTCGGGTCCGCGGTGCGGGCCGTGCCCTTCGTGGCGACGAGCCAGCCGGGGAAGCCGCCCGCGTCGATCTCCGCGTTGATGTACGGGCCGGGGCGCAGGATGACGTAGAGCCCGGTCTCGGCGGCCATCCGCAGGAACAGGTCGAGGTCGCGGACGCCCGTGAAGTCGTAGTGGCCCTGGGCGGGGGAGTGGTAGTTCCAGGAGACGTAGATGCTCACCGCGTTGTAGCCGAAGGCGCGCATCTTCTGCAGGACGTCGCGCCACAGGGACGGGCTCGGCAGCCGGAAGGGGTGCATCTCGCCCGACCACAGGACCAGGCGCTTCCCGTCGACGATCAGGGAGTAGCGGTCGTAGCCGATCGTGTGGGTCCGCCCGTCCGCGGCCGGCGGCGCGGGCGGCGGGCCGGTGGGCACGACATGCGCGGCGTAGGCGTCACCGCTGCCGCCGCTGCCACCCCCCAGCGCGAATCCCAGCGCGGCCGTGCCCGCGAGGGTGCTGAAGGTACGCCTGCTCAGCTCCACTGGAAGCTCCTCCCGGGTCCGGTCCGTCGGCGGCACGTGCGAAGCCATTTTCCGTGGTGATCCCAGGAGGCCGTCGTGCGGGGCCATTCTCTATGCCGGAACGGCCCACAATGGACGCATGAGGATCTCGGCACGGGCGGATTACGCGGTACGGGCGGTTCTGGAGCTCGCCGTGCACGGTGACGACGGCCCGGTGAAGGCCGAGACCATCGCCACCACGCAGGACATCCCGCACAAGTTCCTGGAGGGAATCCTCGGCGATCTCCGGCGCGCCGGGATCGTCGACAGCCGGCGCGGCGGGGGCGGCGGCTACCGGCTGGCCCGCGCGGCGGACGCGATCACCGTCGCCGACGTCATCCGCGCGGTGGACGGCCCGATCGTCTCGGTCCGCGGCGAACGCCCCACCGGCCTCGCCTACACCGGCTCCGCCGAACCCCTCCTCCCGCTGTGGATCGCCCTGCGCGCCAACGTCCGCAGGATCCTGGAGGGCGTCACCGTCGCGGACATCGCGGCCGACGCGCTGCCGGAGCCGGTACGCGCGCTCGCCGAGGAACCGGCGGCCTGGGAGAACCCCTAGTTCGTGTGACCGGTCGTTCATCCGTGTCTCAGGTCGCCCTCAGATTCACCCTTTAGCGTCACCTCCCGTTCATCCCTACCCAACCGGTGGGGAAAGCCGGGAACGACGGGACGTACCGCATGCGCACGCTGATACTGCTCGCCCTCGCGGGCCTCGGGGCCCAGCTCGTGGACGGCAGCCTCGGTATGGCCTACGGGGTCACCTCGACGACGCTGCTGCTGGCCATGGGGACGAATCCGGCCGCCGCGTCCGCCACCGTCCATCTGTCCGAGATCGGTACGACGCTGATGTCCGGCGCCTCGCACTGGCGGTTCGGGAACGTCGACTGGAAGGTCGTCGTGCGGATCGGGGTGCCGGGCGCGATCGGGTCGTTCCTCGGGGCCACCGTGCTGTCGCGGCTCTCCACCGAGGTCGCCGAGCCGGTGATGTCGGTGATCCTGCTCGGGCTCGGGGTGTACGTCATGTCCCGGTTCACCTTCAGGGGGTTGCCGCAGGGGCAGCTCGGAAAGCCGTTGCGGAAGCGGTTCCTGGCGCCGCTCGGGCTGGTCGCCGGGTTCCTGGACGCGACCGGCGGAGGCGGCTGGGGGCCGGTCGGCACGCCCGCGCTGCTGGCCAGCGGGCGGCTGGAGCCGCGCAAGGTGATCGGGTCGGTCGACACCAGCGAGTTCCTGGTCGCGGTGGCCGCGAGCCTCGGCTTCCTCTTCTCGCTGGGGTCCCAGGGGCTCAGGTGGACCTGGGTGATCGCCTTTCTCCTCGGCGGGGTCGTGGCCGCACCGGTCGCCGCCTGGCTGGTACGGCTGGTGCCGCCCCGGGTGCTGGGCTCGGCCGTCGGCGGGATCATCGTCGTCACCAACGTCCGTACGCTCCTGAAGAGCGACTGGATCGGCGCGCCCGGCGCGCTGAGCGCCTCGGTCTACGTCGTGCTGTACGCGATGTGGGCGGCTGCCCTGGCGTACTCGGTCCGCGCCCATCGCCGGGAGCGGGCGTCGGCGGAACAGGCCGGGTCCGGGTCCGGGTCCGAGTCCGGCGCGGGGCGGCAGCCGGCCGGTGTCTGATCGGACGCGCTCCGCTCGGCCGGTGCCGCAGCTGAGGAATTCCGTCATGTGCGGCTGTGAAGCGGCTGCGGGCTGATGTGTCAACTCCCGCTTATTTCAACTGAGTTCATACACTGCGGAGACGGTGTGAAAGGCGCGTCTGTGAATGGCCTGAGTTCGCCCTGACCGCTCCGGGCGCGGCTTCCTACGATGCGAGCGCGCCGTCGGTCTTCACAGGAACTCCACTGTTTCCGCAAAGACTCGGGGCGCTGCCACCCCCCGAACCCAAGGAGAAACCATGCCTGGTGGGCTCCTCCTGAGCGGCGCCGTCGCCGCTCTTCTCACCACCGCGCTGCCCGCGCAGCACCCGTCCTCGCCCGTGTTCGACAACCCGCCCCCGGACAAGATCGTCATCAGCGTCGCCACGGTGAACGGCTCGGGCTGCCCGCAGGGCACCACCGCGGTCGCCGTCTCCGAGGACAACACCGCCTTCACGGTGACCTACAGCGACTACCTCGCCCAGGTCGGCGGCAACTCCGACCCCACGGCGTTCCGCAAGAACTGCCAGCTGAACCTGGTCGTCCACGTCCCGCAGGGCTTCACCTACGCCATCGCGAGCGCCGACTACCGGGGCTTCGCCTCGCTCCAGCGCGGCGCGAGCGGTGCGCAGAAGGCCTCGTACTACTTCCAGGGTTCGTCGAACACGGCGGCCAAGAACCACCCCTTCAACGGGCCCTACGACGACAACTGGCAGGCGAACGACACCACGGACGTGGCCCAACTGGTCTGGGCGCCCTGCGGAGTCCAGCGCAACTTCAACATCAACACGGAGCTGCGGGTCACCGCCGGCTCGTCGGCGCCCGGCAAGGTCAGCTTCATGACGATGGACTCGACGGACGGCGACATCAGCACCACCTACCACATGGCGTGGGAGACGTGTCCGGGCTCCTGAGGTGAGGTGATCCGGCGGAGGGGTGGCCCGTGTCGCACCGCGGGCCACCCCTGCGGTCAGCTCCGCCGGACGCCGAGGGTCAGGGTGCCCGTGTAGCCGGACGAGGTCGAACTGCCCAGCGCCGTCAGGGTCATGAGACCGGACGCGGCGCCCCCGTCGTCGTAGATCGAGTCCTGGGCGAGGGTGGTGCGGGTGACCGTGTTGGTCGAGTACGGGGAGATTCTGGCGACCGCGGTGGTGATCGTCTCGTCGATGAAGAGCTGGCCGGTGTGGAGTTCCCGGCCGCCGGTGAACGAGCCGTCCGAGGTGAGCGTGACGCCGGTGTGCACCTTGACGTGGAGGTGCACGCAGCGTCCCCGGTACCAACCCGGGTAGACGGTGGTGATGGCGGCGAGCCCCGCGGTGTTCGTGAGGACACCGCCGCGCAGGAAGGTGCCGTCGTCCGGTTCGCTGTGGCCGTTGTTGCCGACGTAGCCGGAGTACTCGCCGAGCGCGTCGCAGTGCCAGATCTCGACGAGCGCGCCGGGGATCGCGGCGCAGGTGCTGTCGTCCACGACGGTCAGGGCCAGTTTCAGCGGGATGCCGGCCTTGCCTTCGGTGACGTCGGCGCGGACCAGGGCGCCGTCGAGGTAGTAGGGGCCTTCGGTCATCTCCTCGGTGAGGGTGCAGACGGCCGCCGCGGCGGCGGGAGTCGATGCCGCGGCCTCGGTGGTGGTGGGGGACGGGGGAGCGGCGGCGCCCACGGCCAGTACGGCGGCGGTGGTGCCGGTGGCGATCAGGACGGTACGGCGTCCGACCGGGGTGGGGGTGGCTCCGTGTGTGTCTGTCATGGACACGGCACCGTAGAAAGGGAAGCTGTCGCCGGGCTGTGCGAACGGCAAAGTGACGGACCGTCAAGTCTTTTGCGGGGCACGCGCTTTCCCTCCGGTGGGGTCCGGTGGGATCCGGTGGGGGCTCGGGGCAGGCGGCGGCGGGGGCTCGCTGGGTCTCGCTCGGCGGGTGGTGCTTCAGGTTCGGCTCAGGTTCGTGCGGGACGTTGGCCCGTATGCACGGACACCGCCCCCGCACCCCCGAAGCCGACCGCAGCCGCCGCTGGTTCATGAACAGGGCGCTGCTCGCCGGCGGAGTCGCCGCCGTCGCGGCCATGACCGGCTGCTCCTCGGACGCCTCCGGCACGGCCACCGCGTCCTCGTCCTCCGGCGCCCCGTCGGGCGGCCCCGGCGGTGGCATGCCCTCCGGCGGGCCCGGGGGCGGCGGTATGGGGCCGGGGCAGGGCGAGGTCAAGTACGCCGACTTCAAAGGCGTTTCGACCGACGGCACGATCACCGGCGGGCTCTACCCGATCCACGCCACCGACGTGTCGACCGACGGGATCGTCAAGGCCGCGCAGGCCTTCCTCGACGGGCTCAGCGCCAAGGAGCGCACGTCCTGCACGTTCGACGTCGACGACGACGAGTGGCTGGCCTGGAGCAACGTCGACGGGTACCAGCGCAAGGGCGTGCGGATGGGGGACATCACCGGCGCCCAGCGGAACCTCGGATACGCGCTGCTCGGCGCCGCCCTCTCCGCCGACGGGCTCACCCGGACCCGCAACATCATGAAGCTCAACGCCTTCCTCGGCGACTACAGCGGCGGCAACCGGGACACCCTCACCGAGGGCGCCTACTTCTTCACCTTCATGGGCACGCCGTCCACCACCGAGCCGTGGGGCTTCCAGTACGAGGGCCATCACGTGGCCATCAACTACTTCGTGCTCGGCGACCAGGTCGTCATGACCCCGACCTTCATGGGGTCCGAACCGACCTCCGCCACCTACAAGGGCGAGAAGATCACCCTCTTCGGGCCCGAGACCGAGGCCGGCCTCACCCTCCTGCGCTCCCTCACCGCCGCCCAGCGCGCCAAGGTGATCTCCGGTGCCGAGAAGTCCGGCGACGACATGAAGGCGGGGGCGGGGCAGGACAACGCCGAACTCGCCCACCAGGGCCTGGCGGCCGAGGAGTTCAGCAGCACCCAGCGCCGGCACCTCCTCGACCTCGTGCGCGTCTACGTCGGCACCATGAACGACGGCCACGCCGAGGTGAGGATGGCGGAGGTCGAGGCCCACCTCGACGCGACCTACTTCTCCTGGACGGGCGGGACGAAGGACTCCTCCGCCTTCTACTACCGCGTGCACAGCCCGGTCGTCCTCATCGAGTACGACGCCCAGTCCCCGCTGGCCTACGGAACCGAGGGGGGAACGGGCGGGCCCGGCGGCACCCCCACCCAGCAGCACATCCACACCATCGTCCGCACCCCGAACGGCGGCGACTACGGCGTGGACCTGCTGAAGCTGCACCTCGACGACGACCACTGAGGACAGCGTCAACAGCCTGTGACATATGCCGAGTTGGCCCTTATGGGTTAAGAAGCCGCTTTCGATTGCTCATCTCCATGATCTGGCTGATATGAAACCCCTTGGCCGAAAAAGCAAGATCAGGGGTGGTTGTGGGGAAACGATTCGACTCCGGGGCGCGGACCGGGGTGGTGATCGTCGGGGCGGGCCCGGCGGGGCTCGTCCTGGGGAACCTGCTGCTGGACCAGGGCATCGACTGCGTGATCCTGGAGCGGCGCGGACGCGAGGCGGTGGAAGGCCGGGCCAGAGCGGGCTTCCTGGCCGCCCACTCCGTCCGCGTCCTCACCCGGCACGGCCTGGCGGACGGCCTGCTGGCCCGCGGCCACACCCACCGCACCTGCCTGTTCCGCAGCGACCGAGGTGAATTCACCCTCGACTACGGCGCGTTGGGGCGCGGCGACGTCCACACGGTCTACCCCCAGCAGGAGTTGGTGCGCGACCTCCTCGCCGCATACCTCCGGCGCGGCGGCGCGATCCGCTTCGACACCGAGGCCGAGGAGATCTCCGGGGGCCGGGTCCGCACCTCCGACGGCACGGACGTCGCCGGGCACTACGTCGCCGGGTGCGACGGACACCGGGGAGTCGCCCGCGCGACCATGGCGGCCCACGGCACGCGCACCGCCCGCTGGGACCACGGCGTGAGCTGGCTCGCGGTCCTGGCCGAGGCCCCGCCGAGCATGGAAGCCGTCGGCTACGCCCTGCACACACGGGGATTCGCCGGCCACATGGCCCGCACGGCGACCGTCACCCGCTACTACCTCCAGTGCCCGCGCGGCACCGATCCGGCCGACTGGAGCGAGGACCGGATCTGGACCGAGCTCGGCATCCGGCTCCGCGTCGACGAGTTCGGGCAGCTCAAGGACGGCCCGGTGCTGGAGAAAGCGGTCGTGGACCTGCGCTCCGACGTCCTCGACAGCCCCGGCGAGGGCCGGCTCTGGCTGGCGGGCGACGCGGCCGGACTCATCAGCCCCTCCGCCGCGAAGGGCGCCAACCTCGCCGTACTCCAGGCCGAACGCCTCGCGCAGGCCATGGCGGCGGCGCTGAAGCACGGCAACGGCAACGACCTCGACCGCTATGCCGCCGACTGCCTGCCCCGCGTCTGGCGGGCCCACGAGTTCTCGCACTGGATGAGCGGCCTGCTGCACGGCCCGTCCGCCGAGGACACCGAGCACCCCGTCGAGGCCCACGCCCGCTACGGCCGCGCGCTCCAGTACGCCCGCCTGGACAGCCTGCGGACCTCCCGCGCGCACCAGGACTTCTTCGCCGAGAACTACACCGGCATCTGACCGCGTCACCCCTCTCCCGTCTCCGTCCCCACGATTCACCGGGAACCCCTTCATGAACCTCCCCGTCGTACAGGCACGCCTCGCCGCGGCCGACGCCGCCCGCATCGAGCGCGCGGCGGCCTACGTCGAGACCCACGACACGGACCAGGTCTTGGCCGAACTCCTCCCGGCCCTCACCCCGGCCGAACGGGCCGACGTGGCACGGCACCTGGTCTTCGACCACACCGCCGTCCTGGTCTTCCCCGACACCCTCGACGGCCTCCGCGAGGAACTCCGCCGCCTCGGCTTCACGCCGGGCCAGGTCACCCCGAGCGTCGTCGTCCGCGACCGGCTGGCCCGCCGCCACGGCCCGGAACTCGCCGACGTCCCGGTGGGCATCGTGCACGTGGCGGTCGGCACCCGCAGCGTGGAGATCTTCGCGCTCCCCGTGCCCGCCGACTCGGCACTGGAGGCCGTGGCCGCCGACGAACGCGCGGCGGAACACGAGTCGCACCACGCCTTCGCGGTCACCGCCCCCGGCCCGGTGGTCCCCGCGGGGCTCAGGCTGCTGCTCCAGGAGCGCGGCGGCGCGGTCCCCGACGGCGGCGGCTACAACGGCCACGAGAACGTCACCGTCCTCTACCACCGCACGCCCGCCCACCACCGCTTCGAACTCCGCCTCCCCGGCCGCCACCTGCCCCTCCCCGACCCGACGACGGCCCTGCTCACCGTCATGACCGGCGCCTGGGCCACGCAAGCGGTCGCCACCATGGCCGAGTTGAACATCGCCGACCACCTGGCGGAGCACCCCGGCATGTCGGCGGCCCGACTGGCGGAACTCACCGGGACGCACCCGGACGCACTGCGCCGCCTCCTGCGCTACCTCACCGCCCTCGGCCTCCTGACGTCCGCCGAGGACACCTACCACCTCACGGCGGCGGGCCAACCCCTGTGCACGGCCACGGAGTTCAGCCTCCACCCGCTGGCCCGGCTCTACGCGGGCCCGTTCTACGACTCCTTCGCGGGCCTGACCCACTCCGTACGCACCGGCGAGGAGGCCTTCGCCCACCGCAACGGACAGCACCACTTCGCCCACTTCGCCGAACACCCCGAACTCGGCGACCTGTTCCACCGGTCGATGGCGGCCAGCGCCGAGATGTTCACGCCGGTCCCGGCACTGGTCGACTTCTCCGAGGCGCGGCGCGTGGTGGACGTCGGCGGCGGCAACGGCGCGCTGCTCGACCGGCTGCTCCGCGCCCACCCCCACCTGGAGGGCGTCCTCTACGAACGCCCCGGCGCCCTGGAGGCCGCCCGCACCCGGCTCGCCGAACGCTGCTCCTTCGTCGCCGGTGACTTCACCCGCTCCGTACCGGAGGGCGCGGACGTCTACCTGCTGTCCCGGGTCCTGCACGACTGGGACGACGAAAGCTGCCTGACGATCCTCCAGAACTGCGCGGAGGCGATGCGCCCGGGGGCCCGACTCCTGGTCGTGGAGCGCCTGTTGCCGACTCCGACGGCGGTCGCCTGGGACGTCCACATGCTGTGCAACGTGGGCGGGCGGGAACGCGACGAGGACCACTATCGGCGGCTGCTGGAGAAGGCGGGCTTCGCGGTGCTGACGAGTCACCCCCTGCCGCTGGGGGCGTCGCTCGTCAGCGCGGTGCGGGTGGCTCCCTGACCGGCCGGGCCGGCACCCGCGAAGCGGCCGCTAACCCGCCTGGCCCATCCCCGCGGCGTTGGGCCAGCTCTGGGCGTTGGGCCAGCCGGTCGCGGGCGCGGGGGCCAGGTTCTGCATGCCGTTGGGGCTGGTGGCGCCGCGTACCTGGGCGGCCGTGAGGCCGTTGCGGGCGGGCACGCCGGTGGGTGTCGGGCCCTGCGGCGGCATGGGTGCCGGGGCGGGGGCCGGGGCCGGGACGCCGTAGGGCTGCTGCTGTTGGGGCTGCTGCTGGGGTGCCTGCTGAGGCATCTGCATCGGCATGCCGACCCCGTTCGACGGGTGGTCGGTCATGCCGGTCATCGGCATCTGCTGGACCTGCGCGGAGGCCGCCATCGGCTGGAACTGCGTCTGGGGCTGCGGCGGTTGGGGCTGGGGCACCTGCATGGGCACCGGCTGCGGCGGCAGCTGCGCCGCCGCCGGTACGGGCATCGGCGCGGGCATCGGTGCGGGAGCGCCCGAGGTGCCCGTGCCGAGGGCCTGCGCGGCGAGGTTCTGCATCCCCGCGCCGTTCGTCGCGCCGACCAGACGGTCCACGGCCGCCGTACCCGAGCTGTAGTTGGTCCCTGTACCCAGCTCGGGTACGGCGGCTCCCCTCCTGGTCCCGTAGAGCACCTGTTCCAGGCCGGACACCAGGCGACGCACGTCCGTCTGGGGGCGCACCACGAGCCGCAGGAAGCGGCTGGACGAACCGATCTTGTTGCCGCACTCGCGGACGAGGATGCGGTGCTCGGTGAGCATCCGGTCCCGGACCACGGTTCCCTCGGCGCCGACGGGGAGGCGCACGAAGAGGAAGTTGCCCTGCGACGGATAGACCGTCAGACCGGGCAGCGCGGAGAGATGGCTCGCCATGTCGAGCCGGTCGCGGCGGACCTGCTGGAGGCTCTGCGCGTACTCCGCGCCGTGCTCCTTGAGGATGAACACCACGTGTTCCGCGAAGGCGTTGAGGTTCCACTTGGGCAGCATGCTGCGGATCCGGCCGGCCAGCGCGGGGTTGGCGACGAGGTAGCCGAACCGTATGCCGTGCAGGCCGAAGTTCTTGCCGAGACTGCGCAGGACGACCACGTTGGGGCGGATCATCGCCTCCTGCACGACGCTGGGCTCGACCTCCGCGTCGGCGAACTCCAGGAACGACTCGTCGATGACGATGAGGTCCAGGTCGGCCATCGAGTCCATGAACTGGACCAGCGCCTGCTTGTGGAGGAAGCCGCCGTCGGGGTTGTTCGGGTTGCAGATGACGGCGACCTTGGTGTTGCGCTTGCGGATGAACTCCGCGTACTGCGCCAGGTCGAGGGCGAAGCCGTTGGACTCCTGCAGCGGGAACATGTCGACCCGCTTGCCGGTCTCCATGGGCTGGTCGGTCCAGCGGCCGAAGGTGGGGACGGGGATGGCGAGGGACTCCCGGACCAGCAAGTGGTCGATCCAGGTGATCAGTTCGGTCGAACCGTTGCCCATCGCCACGCACTGCGGCGGAAGTTGGAGAAGGTTGCAGAGCTCGGCCGTGATCGTGTCGGCGCTGCTCGGGTAGTACGTGATGATCTCGCGCAGCCTGGCCGCCATCTCGTCGAACATGGCGGGAGTGGGGAAGTACGGGTTGCACGGAATACAGAAGTCCACCGGCCCGGTGCCGTCGCTCTCACGTGCCAACGCCGCCATCGACGGGCTGTGTGCCGCCGTACTGCGGAACAGCGAGGTGACGTTGGAGTCGGCCAATGGAACCTCCGTATGAAGGCGGGCCCGGCGGGGACGACCGGGCCCGTCGTCTTGGGTGGCCCGCGCGGGGGAGCACGGGCCACCCCTCAATACGGAGACGGGGGTGGCGCTGTTCAACCTGTGTGAAATTAGTGTGAGTTCGGGAACCCCTGGGCCGGACGAGTCGTCCGGTGCCGAACGGTCAGGCCGAGAACGAGTGGATCGTCGTCGTCCGGTACGTCTGACCCGGCCGCAGCACGGTCGTCGGCCACGACGGCTCGTTCGGGGAGTCCGGGAAGTGCTGGGTCTCCAGGGCCAGTCCGTCGCCCTGCCGGTAGGTCCGCCCCGAGGTGCCGATCAGCGTGCCGTCCAGGAAGTTGCCCGAGTAGAACTGCAGGCCCGGCTGGTCGGTGGAGATCTTCAGGGTGCGGCCGGAGGCGGGGTCGCGCAGGGTGGCGATGTGCTCGGGCCTGGCCGTCACGCCCTTGTCCAGCACCCAGTTGTGGTCGAAGCCCTTCGCCGTCACCTGCTGCGGATGCCCGGCGCGGATGTCCCGGCCGATCGGCTTCGCCTTGCGGAAGTCGAAGGGCGTGCCCGCGATCGGCGCCAGCTCGCCGGTGGGGATCAGCCCCGCGTCGGTGGGAGTGAACCGGCTTGCGGCGATGGAGAGTTCGTGGTCGTAGATGCCGCCGCTGCCCTCGCCCGCGAGGTTGAAGTACGTGTGGTTGGTGAGGTTGACGACGGTCGGCTTGTCGGTGGTCGCCTCGTAGTCGATACGCCAGTCACCGTGCCGGGTGAGCGTGAACGTCACCTTCGTCCTGAGCGTGCCGGGGTAGCCCATCTCCCCGTCCACGCTGGTGTAGTGGAGATGCAGGCCGACATCGGAACCCTTGGTGAAGGGCTCGATGTCCCACACCTTCGTGTTGAAGCCCTTGGCACCGCCGTGCAGGCTGTTCACCCCGTCGTTGACGGAGAGCTGGTACGCCTTGCCGTCGAGGGTGAACTGCCCCTTGGCGATGCGGTTTCCGTACCGGCCGATGGTCGCGCCGAAGAAGGTGGTGCCGGCGACGTACGCCGCGAGGTTGTCGTAGCCGAGCGACACGTTGGCGTACTTGCCGTGCCGGTCGGGGAGTTCGAGCGACTGGATGATGCCGCCGTAGGAGAGGACCTTCAGCCGGGTTCCGCCGTTGGCCAGCGACCAGCGGTACACCTTCGTCCCGTCGGCGAGGGTGCCGAAGAGTTCCTTCACGGGCTTCCCGCCTGCCGTGGCCGCCTGGGCCGTACCCGTTCCGAGCGTGCTCGCGGCGATACCGGCTGCCGCGGCACCCGCGATGACCGTGCGTCTGTTCAGTTCCATGGAGCGGCTCCCTAGTGCGTTGAAGGGGGCTCGGCCGGGACCCCGCGCCCGAGGGGCGCGGGGAACCGCGCGACCGGCCGCGACGGATCCGCGGCCGTGTCCCGCTCTCCCGGCGGAGCTTCCGTTACGAACCGGACTTGCGCTTGTTCCACACATCGAACCCGACCGCGGCCAGCAGGGCGAGGCCCTTGATGACCTGCTGCCAGTCGGTGCCGACACTGAGGAGGTTCATGCCGTTGTTCAGCACGCCGAGGACGAGACCACCGATGATCGCGCCGAGGACGGTACCCACACCGCCGCTCATGGACGCGCCACCGATGAACGACGAGGCGATGGCCTCGAGTTCGAAGCCGTCGCCCGCCTTCGGCGAGGCCGCGTTGAGGCGGGAGGTGACCACCAGACCCGCCAGGGCCGCGAGCACGCCCATGTTCAGGAACACCTGGAAGGTGACGCGCTTGTCCTTGACGCCGGACAGCTTCGCGGCCGGCAGGTTGCCGCCGATCGCGTAGATGTGGCGGCCGAAGACCGCGTTGCGCATCACATAGCCGTAACCGGCCACCAGGACACCGAGGATGATCAGCACGATGGGCGCGCCGTCGTAGCTGGCGAGCAGCAGCGTGAGCCAGAGGATCGCGGCGATGATCGCGGCGAGCTTGAGCAGGAACAGCTTGGCGGGCGCCACGTCGAGCGAGAACTCCTGCTGCCTGCGCCGGTCCCGCACCTCCTGCCACACCACCGCGGCGATCATCACGAGCCCCAGCAGCAGCGTGATGTTGTGGTAGTTGGTGTTCGGTCCCACGGCGGGCAGGAAGCCGTTGCCGATCTTCTGCAGGCCGTTGGGGAACGGGCCGAGCGTCTGACCCTGGAGGAGGATCTCCGTGAGGCCGCGGAAGAGCAGCATCCCGGCGAGGGTGACGATGAAGGACGGTATCCCCGCGTAGGCGATCAACAGCCCTTGTACGGAGCCCGCCACGGCGCCCATCAGCAGGCACAGCACCACCGCGACCGGCCACGGCACCTGGTGGTTGACCATCAGGACCGCCGCGAAGGCGCCCACGAACGCCGTGAGCGAGCCGACCGACAGGTCGATGTGCCCGGCGATGATGACCATCATCATGCCGATCGCGAGGATCAGGATGTAGCTGTTCTGCAGCACCAGGTTGGAGACGTTGCGCGGCAGCAGCAGGTCACCGCCGGTCCAGACCTCGAAGAGGATCACGATCAGACCGAGGGCGATCAGCATGCCGTACTGGCGCATGTTGCGCCGCAGGCCGTTCAGCATCAGCTGCAACAGGCCGCCGCCCGCGGCCGATCCGCTCTTGCCCGGCGGCGCGGGGGCCGGGCTCTTGGCGGTCACGTCCGTGCTCATCGCGTTACCTCTTTGTCCTTCGTCATCTGGCGCATCAGCACTTCCTGCGTGGCCTCGGCCCGGGGCACCTCACCGGTCAGGCGGCCCGCCGCCATCGTGTAGATGCGGTCGCACATGCCGAGCAGCTCCGGCAGTTCGGAGGAGATGAAGACCACTGCCTTGCCCTCGGCGGCGAGTTGGTCGATGACCGTGTAGATCTCGTACTTGGCGCCCACGTCGATGCCCCGCGTGGGCTCGTCCAGGATCAGCACCTCGGGACCCGCGAAGATCCACTTGCTGAGGACGACCTTCTGCTGGTTGCCGCCGGACAGCTTGCCCACCGGCTCGAAGACGGTCGGCGCCTTGATGTTCATGGACGTCCGGAACCGCTCGGCGACCTGCCGTTCCTCGTGCTCGTCGACCACCCCGCGCTGGGAGACCTTGTTCAGCGCGGTCAGCGAGATGTTCCGGTTGATCGTGTCGATGAGGTTGAGGCCGTAGTGCTTGCGGTCCTCGGTGACGTAGGCGATGCCCTCGCCGACCGCCTCCGCCACCGACTTGGTGCGGATCTCCCGGCCGTCCTTGAGGACCGTGCCGCCGGCGTAGCGGCCGTAGGAGCGGCCGAAGACGCTCATCGCGAGTTCGGTGCGGCCGGCGCCCATCAGTCCGGCGATGCCGACGATCTCGCCCCTGCGCACCGTGATGGACACATCGTCGACCACCTTGCGCTGCTGGTCGATCGGGTGGAACACCGTCCAGCCGCGGATCTCCAGGGCGGGTGCCGCCTCGGGCTCGCCCGCGTACGGGGTGCGCTCGGGGAAGCGGTGGTCGAGGTCGCGGCCGACCATGCCGGAGATGATCCGCTCCTCGGTCGTCTCCGGCGCCTTCACGTCGAGCGTCTCGATGGAGCGCCCGTCGCGCAGGATCGTCACCGAGTCGGCGACCCTGCGGATCTCGTTGAGCTTGTGGGAGATGATGATCGAGGTGATGCCCTGCTTCTTCAACTCCAGGATGAGATCCAGGAGTTTGCCGCTGTCCTCGTCGTTCAGGGCCGCCGTCGGCTCATCCAGGATGAGCAGCTTCACCTTCTTCGACAGCGCCTTCGCGATCTCCACGAGCTGCTGCTTGCCCACGCCGATGTCGGCGACGCGGGTCTCCGGGTGGTCGCTCAGGCCCACCCGGCGCAGCAGTTCGGTGCCGTGCCGCAGGGTCTCGTTCCAGTTGATGAGCCCGCGCGAGGCGTGCTCGTTGCCGAGGAAGATGTTCTCGGCGATGGACAGGAACGGCACCAGCGCCAGTTCCTGGTGGATGATCACGATGCCGCGCTGCTCGCTCGCGCGGATGTCGCGGAAGGCGCACTCCTCGCCCTCGAAGAGGATGTCGCCTTCGTAACTGCCGTGCGGATGGACGCCGGAGAGCACCTTCATCAAGGTGGACTTCCCGGCGCCGTTCTCGCCGCAGATGGCGTGGACCTCGCCCTGACGCACCGTCAAGGTGACGTCCGAGAGCGCTTTGACACCGGGAAAGGTCTTGACGATCGAGCGCATTTCCAGGACGGGTCCCGCCATGGTCGTGCCTACCAATCAGTGTGGGGTCGGGTAACGGGAGCCGGAACTACTTGAGTTGGGCGTCCGTGTAGTACCCGCCCTTGACCAGCACGTCCTCGTAGTTGGACTTGTCGACGCTCACCGGCTGGAGCAGGTAGGCGGGGACGACCTTGGTGCCGTTGTCGTAGGTCTTGGTGTCGTTGGTCTGCGGCGTCTTGCCGTTGAGCACGTCGTCGAGCATCGTGTCCGCGACCTTGGCGAGCTGACGGGTGTCCTTGTACACCGTCTGCGTCTGCTGGCCGGCGATGATCGACTTCACCGAGGCCAGCTCGGCGTCCTGGCCGGTGATCACCGGCAGCGGCTTGCCGGACGTGCCGTAGCCGTCCGACTTCAGCGCGGAGATGATGCCGATGGAGATGCCGTCGTAGGGCGACAGCACGGCGTCGACCCGGCCGGTCTTGTACGAGCCGGTGAGGATGTCCTCCATGCGGTTCTGCGCGGTGGTGCCGTCCCAGCGCAGGGTGGTGACCTTGTTGAGCGCGGTCTGCCCGGACTTGACGACCAGTTCCTTCTTGTCGATGTACGGCTGGAGGACCTTCATCGCGCCGTCGAAGAAGTACTTGGTGTTGTTGTCGTCGTTCGAGCCGGCGAACAGCTCGATGTTGAACGGGCCCTTCTTGCCGCTGGTCAGCCCCAACTTCTCGGCGATGTACGTGCCTTGGAGGGTGCCGACCTTCTCGTTGTCGAACGACGCGTAGTAGTCGACGTTCTTGGTGCCGAGGATGAGGCGGTCATAGGCGATGACCGGGATCTTCGCGCTGGCGGCCTCGGCGAGCACGTTGTTCAGGGACTTGTTGTCGATCGCCGCGATGATCAGGCCCTTGACGCCCTGGGTGATCATGTTCTCGATCTGCGAGACCTGGGTGTCCGGGTCGTCCTCGCCGTAGACCAGCTTGGTCTTGTAGCCCTTGGACTTGAGGTCCTTGACCATGTTGTTGCCGTCGGAGATCCAGCGCGCGGAGGACTTCGTCGGCATCGCGATGCCGATCGTGCCGCCCTTGGCGCTGCCCGTCTTCTCCTTGCTGCCGCCGGAGCCGCTCTGGCCGCAGGCGGAGAGGGTCAGGGCGAGGGTGGCTGCGCCGGCTATCAGGGGGAGGGCGCGACTTCTGCGGATGTGCATGGAACTGGCCTCATTCTTCTCGTCGTTGAGAGGGGCAGCGGGTGTGATGCGGTGCGGTGCGGTGCGGTGTGGGTGTGGGGTGGTGCCGGTCGTGTGGTGTGGTGCGGGCCCGGTGGGGGCCGGTCGCGCAGTTCCCCGCGCCCCTTTCTGGCCGGCCCGGGTGGGAGAGGGGCGCGGGAGAAGCGGGGCGGCCGGTCTGCGTTTGAGGGGCGCGGGGAACTGCGTGACCAGCCACGGCGGGCCCGCGGTCCCCGACGCTCATCCAGTGGCACTCTCCGCGGGGAAGCGGTTGAGGGACCCCGGCAACCTGGTGCCCAGGGGGGCCATGTCGCCGTCCGCGCCGTGGCGGGCGAGGAGGTCGAGGGCGAGGCGTCCGCGGCGGACCCGTTCGCGGGCCGTGTCGAGGGTGACGTCGCGCAGGTGGGTGCCCCACGGGTAGATGCCGGGGGCCTTGGAGAGGCCGAACTTCAGGTACAACGGGGCGCCCCGGCGGATCAGTTCGGCGACCTCGTACATCCGGATGTAGCCGCCGAGGTCGTCCGGCGCCTCGATGTACATGTCCATCGGAGCCGCCGACACCCGCCGGATCTCGGTGAGGTGAGCGAGCGTCAGATCGCTGGGGACGTTCAGGGAGTCCGCGCCGAGGCGCTCGTAGACCGCGTACGCCGCCGGGTTCACCGGACCGATCAGCGCCGAGACCTTGAGCGTCGTGTCGGCCGGGATGATGCCCGTCGACCGCGCCCGGTGCAGGGTCCACAGCACGCCCTCGTCCGCGACGAGCAGGCACTTGACGCCCAACTCCGTTGCCCGCATGGCGTCTTCGACGCATCCGGCGACCGCGTCGTGGCCACGGGCACGCAGCCCGCCGCCGCGCGAGTCGGAGCGGACCGAGGCGCCGATGTCCCACGTCCCGCGCGGGCCGGTGAACAGGCACAGCTCGATGTCGCGTTCGGCCGTGGCCTCGACCATCTCGGTGATCTCGGCGTCGGTCAGCATCCACACGCCACTGCCCTGGCTGATCCGGTGGATCGGCACGTCCAGGCGCGAGGACTCCTTGAGGATGACCGACAGCGCCTCGGGGCCCTCGCACGAGGGGATCTCCGTGCGCCAGCGACCACCGCCCGGGAAGGTGTGCGGCGAGGCGTCGGCGGGGTCGAGTGCGGGCGCGCCCAGGCCGAGCGCGGAGAGCGCCTGCTCCCCGGGCCTGCGGGCTGCCGTGGCGGTGTCGGTCACTGGCTGTCCTTCGTGTTCGGTATATCGGGCAAGGTTCGCGGCTCGGGGTACGGAAAAGCTCTGGCGGTACGCCGGCACGGGGTGGTCAGGTCACCCCGTGCCGACGTACGACTGGGATGTCCTACGGCCGCAGCAGCACCTTGCCGACCTTGGGATCGCCGGACCCCACCAGGTCGATGGCCTGCGGGAACTCGGCGAGCGGCAGCTCATGGGTGACCAGGGGGAGCGGGTCGAGCAGGCCCGCCCCGAACACCCGCACCGTGTGCGCCCAGGCGTCCGGCGGTGCCCCGAAGACGGTGTGCACCTCCAGCTGCCGTACGACGAGATCGGTCGGGTCGAGGCCCTCGGCGCCCGGCGCCGGGATGCCGGTGAGGACCAGGCGTCCGCCGCGCCGGAGCAGGGAGGCAGCGGTGCGCGCGGCGGACGCGGACCCGGCGGTCTCGATCACCACATCGAAGTCGTCGGGCAACTCCTGGTCCCTGGTGAGGAATCGGCTCGCGCCGAAGTCCTGCGACAGTTTCGCGCGGTCGGGCCGGGTGCCCACCACGAGCAGTTCGGCCGGCGAGCCTGCCTTCAGGAACTGCACCGCGAACATCCCGAGCGTGCCGGTGCCGACCACCGCGACCCGCTCGCCGGGCCGGGCATCGGCCTTCAGCGCGGCGGCCGCGATGCAGGCGGCGGGTTCGAGCAGGGCCGCCGCCGTCAGGTCGGCCTCGTCCGGGAGGACATGGAGGAGCCGGGCGGGGAGCGTGAGGGTGCCTGCCATCGCGCCGGGCCGGGTGAAGCCGGTCTCCTCGTAGCCCGCTGTGCACAACGTTGTCTCGCCCGCGTGGCACCGGTCGCAGACCTGGCAGTTGCGGAAGCCCTCGCCGACGACCTTGCGGCCCACGAGAGTCTCCGGCACCCCGGTGCCGACGGCCTCCACCGTGCCGGACCACTCGTGGCCCGGGGTGAGGGGGTAACGGACGTAGCCCTCGGGCCTGTTGCCCTGGTACACCTCGCGGTCGCTGCCGCAGATGCCGACCGCGTGGACGCGCACCAGCGCCTCGCCCGCCTCCGGCGGCCGGGGCTCGTGCGAGACCAGCCGGTGCTCGCCCGGTCCCTCGATGACGACCGCGGTGCTCACTTCGTGCCCTTTGGCTTGCGCTGTTCCCAGCCGTCCGCCCAGAGGTCGAACCGCGCCTGCTGCTGCGGGAATTCGGCCGCCGCGTCGGTGTCCAGCTCGACGCCGAGACCGGGCGCGTCCGAGAGGTGGAAGTAGCCGTCGACCACCTGCGGGGCGCCCTTGACGACCTTCTTGATCTCGGCGTCCGCGAAGTCGTTGAAGTGTTCCAGGATCTTGAAGTTCGGTGAGGAGAAGCCGACTTGGAGCGAGGCGGCGGTCAGCACCGGGCCGCCGACGTTGTGCGGGGCGACCAGGACGTAGTGCGCCTCGGCGGTCGCGGCCAGCTTGCGGGTCTCCCAGATGCCGCCGATGTGGCCGACGTCGGGCTGGATGATGTCGACGGCCTGGCTCTCGAACAGCTCGCGGAACTCGACGCGGTCGTGGATGCGTTCACCCGTGGCGACCGGGATGTCGACCTTGGCGGCGACCTTCTCCAGCGCCTTCAGGTTCTCCGGCGGGACCGGCTCCTCCAGCCACGCGGGCTTGAACGGCGCGAGTTCGTGCGCGAGCCGTACCGCGGTCGAGGGCGAGAACCGGCCGTGCATCTCCAGCATCAGTTCGGCGTCCGGACCGATCGCGTCCCGTACGGCCTCGATGAGGGAGACCGCGTACAGGGTCTGCTCGTGGTCGAGTTCGAAGTGCCCGGTGCCGAAGGGGTCGATCTTCAGCGCCTTGTACCCGCGCTCCATGACCCCCTGGGCGGCCTTGTGATAGGCCTCCGGGGTCCGCTCGGTGGTGTACCAGCCGTTGGCGTAGGCCTTCACCTTGTCGGTGACCTTGCCGCCGAGCAGCTGCCACACCGGTACGCCGAGGGCCTTGCCCTTGATGTCCCAGCAGGCCATCTCGATCACGGCGATGCCGGACATGACGATTTCACCCGCACGCCCGTAGTCGCCGTACTTCATCCGGCGTACGAGGTCTTCCACTGCGAACGGGTCCGAACCGAGAATGTGGTTTGCCTGGGCCTCGCGCAGGTAACCGATCAGCGCATCGGTGTGGCCCAGCATCCGGGTCTCGCCGACACCGGTGACGCCCTCGTCGGTGTGCACTTGGACGTACGTCAGATTGCGCCATGGCGTCCCGACCACGTGCGTGCTGATTCCCGTGATGCGCACGGCAGTTGCCCCCTGTGCTCTTCAGTGTCGTTCGAAATCTCGGATCACGTTCGAAATGCTGGGCAGACAGTAAAGACGGCGGGGTCGGAGTGTCAATGGGTCGAACGCGTAACGGTTTCGACAAGAGGGGCGAACCGCTTACCCTCTGACGGCGTCGGTTCGTGTCGATTCTTGTCGTTTCCCGCCGCGTCCCCACATAACTTTCACAGACGCGACTAGGAACGGCGCCTGTGCGGAACCTAGTCTTCCCGCGTCATGGACTACTGCCACCCCTGCGGCCGGCACCTGAACGGCGCCCTCGCGTGCCCGGGGTGCGGTGCGCCGGTCGAACCGCCTGCCGACTCAACTCAGGCCCACACGCGCGCGGTTGACGCGCGCCCGGACACGGGCGGCGCGTCGCGCGAGGGCGCGCCCGACGCCGGACGCGAGGAGCCCGAGGCGGACGGCGAGCCCCAGGGGCGCGCCGCGCGGCGGAAGAGCCGGGGCCGCGGCCGTGTCGAGAGCGCCCCCGCCGCGACCGAGGCCGACGACGAAGGCGACTCCGACTCCGACCCCGACGACCCGGACACGGCGGGCGCGAGCCGCCGCGACCGCAAAGCCGCGGCCCACCGCAGGCGCCGCCGCAGGGTCCTGCTCGTAACGGCCGGTTTCGTACTGGCGGCGGGCGGCCTGAGTCTGGCAGAGCTGGGCACGGACGCGCCCTTCTCCCTCCCGGGATCCGCAGGACCGGGCGCCTCCCCGGAGGGCGGCGCCGACGAGGAGGCCAGCCCGACGGCGGAGCCCCTGGACGCGACGAAGACCGTGGGAACCAGCGCGGGTACGGCGTCCCCGGACGCCTCCGCGTCACCTTCCGCGTCCCCGTCGAAGTCCCCGAAGGCCACGAAGGACCCCGAGGCCTCGGACACCCCGACGAAGGCCGCCGGCGGCGACACCGCGTCCCCCTCGTCCACGTCCTCGACGGACCCGTCGACCACCACCCCGTCCGCGGAGCCGTCCTCCGCGGACCCGAGCCCGACACCGTCCTCCTCGGAGACGTGCGAGCAGATCCTGTGGTGGTGTTCCTGAGCGGCGCGTGACCGTCCGGCGCCCCGGCACGCACTACCGCTCCGGGGCGTGACCGACCCGCGCCCACGCCCCCTCGGTTACCCCTCGGGCGTCCGAGGTCCCCCTCAGTCCCTCTCAGTCCCTCTCAGTCCTCCAGCATCCGCCGCAGCAGCCCGCGCAGCGCCAGCCGCTCCTCGTCCGACAGGCCGGCCAGTGGTTCGCGGGCGAACCGCAGGGATTCGCGCAGGCTGCGGGCCACCTGACGGCCCTCGTCCGTCGCCGCCGCCAGCTTCACGCGGCGGTCGGCGGGGTCGGGGCGGCGCTCGACCAGGCCGCGGGTCTCCAGCCGGTCCACGATGCCCGTGACGTTCGACGGCTCGCACTTCAGCCTGCGGGCGATCTTGCGCATGGGCAGGGGTTCCAGGGAGAGCAGGCTGAGCAGCCTGGCCTGGGCCCCGGTGAGCTTGTGGTCGCCCGCCGCTTCCTCGTAGTCCTGGTAGAACCGCGCCACGACGTCGCCGATCAGCTCGACGACCTCCAGGGTCACGGGGTCGGAGCGGCGCGTCTTTTCGGGTGTGGCCATGGGCTCAAGCGTACCCGGTTACTTGACATCATGAAATATTCAGAGGCATGGTTGTTTCAGGTACTGAAGTATTTGGCCGTGTCCGAGCCCGAGACCCCGCACACCACGAAAGGCGCTTGTGATGATCAACCGCGAATGGCACCTGCTCAGCCGCCCGGTCGGCTGGCCGAAGCCCGAGGACTTCGCCCTGGTGGAGACCGAGACCCGGGCCCCGGCCGAGGGCCAGGTGCTGGTGCGGAACAAGTACCTGTCGGTCGACCCGTACATGCGCGGCCGGATGAGCGCCGCGAAGTCCTACGTCGCCCCCTTCGAGCTGGGCAAGGTCATGCAGGGCGGCGCGGTCGGCGAGGTCGTCGAGTCGAACGCCGAGGGGATCGCCCCCGGCGACCACGTCCTGCACTTCGGCGGCTGGCGCGAGTACGCCACCATCGACGCCAAGGGCGCCGTCAAGGTCGACCCCGCCCTCGCCCCGCTCTCCACCTACCTCGGCGTCCTCGGCATGACCGGCCTCACCGCCTACGCGGGCCTGCTGCGCACCGCGTCCTTCAAGGAGGGCGACTCGGTCTTCGTCTCCGGCGCCGCCGGTGCCGTCGGCAGCCAGGTCGGCCAGATCGCCAGGCTCAAGGGCGCCTCCCGCGTCATCGGCTCCGCCGGCTCGGACGAGAAGGTCAAGCTCCTCGTCGAGGAGTACGGCTTCGACGCGGCCTTCAACTACAAGAACGGCCCGGTCGGCCGGCAGCTCCGCGAGGCCGCCCCGGACGGCGTCGACGTCTACTTCGACAACGTCGGCGGCGAGCACCTGGAAGCCGCGATCGGCTCCCTGAACGAGCGCGGGCGCATCGCGATCTGCGGCATGATCTCGGTCTACAACAGCACCGAGCCCGTCCCCGGCCCGAAGAACCTCAGCCGCCTCATCCAGACCCGCGGCCGTATCGAGGGCTTCCTCGTCGGTGACCACTACGACCTCCAGCCGCAGTTCGTCCAGGAAGTCGGCGCGTGGGTCGCGTCCGGCGCCCTGAAGTACCGCGAGACGGTCGTCGAGGGCATCGAGAACAACCTCGACGCGTTCCTCGGCCAGCTGCGCGGCGACAACACCGGCAAGATGATCGTCAAGCTCTGACGCGGACGGTCCGACGACGAGGCCGCGCCCCCTGACACGGGGCGCGGCCTTCGTTCGTCACCGGGCCGACGTCACCGGGCCGACGTCAGCAAGTGGGCTGCGCCGTGCGGACGTTGGCCCGCGGGCGTCACTGCGCCAGCGCCGCGCCGTGCACCGCCCGCACCAGCCCCGCGTTCTCCGGCGCCGCCCCGCCCGGGAACGCGAACCGGCGGCGGGTGTAGCCGTAGGCCAGTCCGCTGCGCGGGTCCGCGAAGGCCTGCGAGCCCGCCGCACCGCTGTGGCCGATCGTGCCCGCGCCCAGGAACGGGTACCAGGCGTCCGCCGTCGCCTGGAAACCCAGGCCGAACGACCGGTGGGTTCCGGTCACCACGTCGTACCCGACGGAGTGCAGCTGCCCGAACTCGGCCACCGTGTCCGGCTTCAACAGCGCCGCCCTGTCGTCGACTTCACTGGTCGCAGCCGCATACAGCCCGGCGAGTCCGCGTGCCGAGGCCACCCCGCCGACCGACGCGGGACCCTTCGCCCGGATCACCCGCTCGTTCGGCAGCGCCACGAGATCGGTCGGCTGTGCCGCGTGCCCGTTGAACGCGATCGAGCCGAGACTGTGCGGCGCCCGCGGCTCCGCGGCCCGCGCGGCCTCCTGCTCCGGCGACAGCACCGGGGGCTGCACGGTACGGAACCGGGGCTCGTGCGCCATCGGCAGCCCGAGGAAGAAGTCCAGCCCGTACGGCGCGCGCACTCTCTCCTCGTGCACCTCCTGGAGCGAACGGCCTGTGGCCCGCCGTACGATCTCGCCGGTCAACGCGCCGATCACCAGGGCGTGGTAGCCGAACGCCGTGCCCGGACGCCAGAACGGCCGCTGGTCGGCCAGGCGTTCGGCCACCGCCCGGTCGTCGGCCAGCTCGTCGAGCGTGAACCCGGTGTCGGTCCCGACGAGACCCGCCCGGTGCCCGAGCAGCTCGCGCAGGGTCAGCGCGTCTTTGCCCTCGGACGCGAACTCCGGCCAGTAGTAGGTGACTCTGCGGTCCAGCTCCAGCGTGCCGTCCTGTACGAGCAGCGCCACCACGAGATGCGCGGCGCCCTTCGTGGACGAGAACACGCCGTAGAGCGAGTCGCCGTCGGTACCGGGCGGCCCCGCCCACAGGTCGACGACCCGCCGACCGTGTACGTACGCACACAACTGGCCCTCGTAGTCGTCACGTTCCGTCGCCACGAACGCGGCGAACTCCGCCCGCACCGCCTCGAAGCCGTCGGCCACGGTGCCGTGGATCTCCTGGGTCATCCGCTCTCCTCCACTGATCCGCTGCTCGCGCGAGCCGCCGTACGTGTGCCGTCGCTCGTGTGTGCCATGGTGAACAACGCCCTCCCGACCTGCGGGAGTTCCCCCTTGGGATGATCCCGGAAGAGGGGCGCCGTGCCGAACGGGACGGCGTGTCGGCCGCTGATGACCGAGGGCCGCCCCGCCGCCTCCGCCGGACCGTCCGAGCCGTCGGCCGGGGCGGGACCGGGGCCGGAGCCTTCGCGCGGGACGGGGTCGGGCGCGGAACCCCGGCGGGGGACGGGCCGGGGAGCGGCGTCGGCCGGGCGGGGCCGGAGCAGGGGCGAACCGGCTGCGGTGGTCAGGGCGACGGCGGTGATCAGAACGGGTCTCGGGGGGACGGCTCGGGCAATGGTGCGCACGCGTACCTCCTCTTCGGTTCCAGAGAGCGGTACGGCGAGCCGCACCTGTTCGACTCAACGGCGAACGGGAAGGTGTCGGTGTCGTCGATGCCCCGGATGGCGCAGTCAGGCGGCCGGGAAAGGGGCATGCTGGGCACAGGTCACCGGTTCCGTCCGGCTGTGCACGTCCGCGTACGGCGAGGAGTTCCCATGGCAACGCTCCCTTCGCTCCCCAGCAGGGACGACATGCTGCGCATGGCGCGCAGCACCACCGACATCACCGGCCAACTCCTCGACACGGCCGGGAACATCACCAGGATCGCGATCAACACCCTTGATCCACGCGACGGTTCGGGCGCGGAGGCGATCAGGGTGCTGCGCGAGACCACCGCGGGGCTGGCCGAGGCGAGCGCGTCGCCGCAGGCCCAGGAGGCCTTCTACCGCATCGTCGACACCCTGACCCGACTCGGCACGAGCGGCGCCCCGCTGGCGGTGCACCCGGTGAGCGCACCGGCGCAGGCCCTGCTGACCGTGCTCGGCGACAGCCTGCTGCCCGTGCTGGACGCGGTGGAACCGGCGGTCGAGGAGTTCGCGGCGGCGCTCGGCGACCTGGTCGAGGCGGCCTCGCCGCTGCTCCCCGCCACGGCGGGCGTGGCCGCGGGCCTGCTGCTGGCCCTGACCCCGCTGATCCGGGCGGCGGCCGACGTACTGGCCGACTCCTCACCCGAACTCCGGCGCGTGGCCGAGGCGTTGACGGCGGCACTGGCTCCGCTGCTCCCGTTCCAGGTGGCGCTGGCAGAGCGGACGGCGACCGCGGGCGTGAACGTGATCCGGGCCGCGCTGCCCCCGCTCGCCGACCTCACGGAGGCCGCGGCGGCCACCACGAAGGTCGCGGGCCCGGTCGTGGTTGCGGGCGAGGAACTCCTCGTCTCCGCCCTGGAACGCCTCCAGCCGGCCCTCCTCGCGGCGACCTCCCGCGCGGGCCGGGTGGCGCGGGCGACGGCGGTCCGGGTGACGGCGGCGGTGGCGCCGACGGCGGAGCGGGCGGTCGTGGTGGGGGTGAGCACGGCGTAGGACCGGGGCGGGGAGACCGGGCGCTCGTCGAAGACCGCTTCGGGTGAAAGGAGTTGGCCCGGGCCGGTGCGGGGTGCGGAACGGCTGAGTAAAGTTCGCCCCATGCATGATCTTGGAGCGGGGTTCGGCTATCTCCTGAAGGGCCAGCGCTGGGTCGCGCGGCACGGGAGGCAGTACGGTTTCGGGCTGATCCCCGGTCTGATCACGCTCGTCCTGTATCTGGCGGCGCTGGTCGCGCTGGCGCTCTGGGGCGAGGACTTCGTCACCTGGACGACGCCCTTCGCGGACGACTGGTCGAGTCCGTGGCAGGGCCTGTTCCGGGGTTTCCTCACGGCCGTCCTGTTCGTACTCGCCCTGCTGCTCTCGGTGTTGACCTTCACGGCGGTCACCCTGCTGATAGGGCAGCCCTTCTACGAGACGATCTCCGAGAAGGTCGACGAGGACATCTCGCCCGACGGCACGGCCCCGGAGTCCGGCCTCCCGCTCTGGCGCGAACTGTGGATCTCCGCCCGCGACAGCCTCCGCATCCTGGTCCGCGCGCTCCTGTGGGGCGTCCTCCTCTTCGCCCTGGGCTTCGTCCCGTTCGCCGGCCAGACGGTCGTCCCGGTGATCGGCTTCTTCGTCACCGGTTTCTTCCTCACCGAGGAACTGACGGCGGTCGCCCTCCAGCGCCGGGACGTCGACCTCCGCGCCCGCCTCACCCTCCTCCGCTCCCGCAAGACCCTCGTCTGGGGCTTCGGCACCCCCCTCGGCCTCTCCTTCCTGGTCCCGTTCGTCGCGGTGTTCCTGATGCCGGGGGCGGTGGCGGGGGCGACGATGATGGCCCGGGAGCTGCTGGGGGAGGAGACCGAGGAGGGACACGGGGACGAGGAGGGACGCGGGGACGAGGAGGGCCCGGAGGCAGGGCCCGCGTCAGTCGCCCGGTGACGCGTCCATCGCCACCGTCACCAGCGCCCTGACCTGCGCGATGATGTCCACCCGGTTCCGCACGAACTGCGGATCGGTGATCGTCCCCGTCGCCGGGTCCGTGTTGCCCGCCCCGAACTGCAGGACCGGCGTGTGGATATGACCGCCGGGCAGGGTGTCGTGCAGCCCGAGCCGGTCCCGCAGCAGCGTCGCCCGGTAGGCGATCTCGTTGGAGAGATAGTTCCCGCCGCCCCCGGCACGGGCCGTGGACCCCGCGGTGGGCCCGTCCGGCCGTACGACGGGATCGGTGCCGCCCGCCGGGATCTCCGTCACCTCGGTGTGGTCGTACACTGGGAACCGTCCGGTGTCGGCGGCCACCATCTCCCGGTACGGCAGGGTCGTCGACGTCCACTGGGGCTGTGAGGCCGGATCGGCGACCGGCACGGTCTCCGTCCTCGACACCTTGTCGTTGTCCGGATATCCGCCCCGCCAGGCCCCGTTGGTCCGCTCGACGTCGAACCGCCCGACCCGCCCCTGGCTCACCGTGGTGAACAGATCCACCTTCGGCAGATACGGCCGCAACGCCCGCTCCACGCTCCCGTCCGCGAAGTCGGCCCACCGCACGGGGAACATGGCCGTCTCGATCCGCGCGGGCCCGTCGGCGGTCCGGATCACCGTGCCGTCGAGCGCCAGCGCGGTGGCCCCGGACGGATTGGAGATCCGGATGTCCGCGTCGAGCGTGAACGGATCGAACCCGGTCACGAGGATCCGCTTGACGCCTTTCTCGTGCGGATACCGCACGCTGCTCTGCCCGCGCGAGGTCACCTCCAACTCGGAGAGCAGAGAGGCCCGTTGCCTCGCACTGAGCCCGAACCCGGGCTCCCATCCCCGCACTTCCCGGGTCATCCCCAACCGGGCCCAGTACAGCGGCCGGTCGTCGTCCCGGCTCAGATCCCCGCCGGCCGGCCCCCGCCCCTGCGCCCGTGCCACGGCCCGCCGCCACAGCGCGGTCCCCTCGCGCACGACGATCCGCCGTGCCTGTGCGTAACTGTGCGCGCCGTCCAGCGCCCGGCCGAACTCCGGTGCCACGGTGTCGAATCCGGAGTGGTCGAGGATCTCCTGGGGGACCTCCTGGTCGAGCCGCTGCTCCTCGACGGTTGGGGACAGGGCGGTGTCGGCAGCCGCCGCTCCGGTGCTGGGTGCGGAGAAACCGGCCAGCAGGGCCAGTCCGAGGACGCTGGTCCGAACGCGTATGACGTTCAAGGTGGTTGAGGCCTTCCGTCGCAGTGGGGTGCGGTACGGGACGGCGGCAGTATCGCCCGACGGGTGTGGTCCGTGCCACGGGGCGGGTGATACTTCGCCCATGAAGTCAGCGAAGGCAGCGAACCTCGGCGTCCTCTTCGCCATCGAGCTGGGTGCCCTGGTCGCCGTCGGGTACTGGGGGTTCACGCGGGACGTCGCGACGCCGGCGGTCTGGCTGCTCGGGATCGGCGCGCCGGTCGTGCTCGCCGTGGTGTGGGGCCTGTGCGGTTCGCCGAAGGCGAGGTACAAGGTGCGGGGGGCCGGGCGGGTCGGGTTCGAGGTGGTCTGGTTCGGGGCCGGGGTGGCCGCCCTCGTCCTCGCCGGGGCCTACGACTGGGCCCTCGTCCTCGCCCTGGTGTGTGTGGTGAGCAAGACCCTGGCCGTTGTCTGGCACCAGTAGGCGTGCCGACAGGCTGAATTGACGGGCCCTCAGTTCTCGCCCAGCAGTGCCAGGAAGTCCCTGAACGCTCCCGGCATGTCCACCGACTCCGGGTCCAGCAGCCACTGGTACTGCAGGCCGTCCATCACCGCCACCAGCAGCGGCGCCGCCCGCTCGGGCGTGAGGCCGTTCGGCAGGCGGTCGCCGTACTCGGCGCGCAGGACGCCCGCCATGCTCCCCCGTACGCGCGTGTAGCGCTCGGTGAAGTACTCCCTGGCCGGATGGCCCTCCGTGACGCTCTCGCCGAGGAGGGCGGAGAAGGTCTGGATGATCCCGGGGCGCATCGCGTTGTACTCGACCAGCGAGGCCAGCAGGTCGACGCGCCAGCGGGTGTCCGGCACCGCGTCCCACTGGTCGCGCTCCTCCAGGACGGCGACCAGCAGCGCGTCCTTCGTCGGGAAGTAGTGCAGCAGGCCCTGCTGGGTCAGGCCGACGCGCTCCGCCACCGCCGCCAGGCTCGTGCCCCGGTAGCCGCGCCCGGCGATCACTTCGAGCGCCGCCCGCACGATCTCGGCGCGCCGCTCCTCGTGCCGGGTCCTGGAGTTCGTGGCGTTCATGGCGTCACCGTACGACACCCGGCCACCGTTCACATAACGGCAAGGTTACGAAACCTACCGCTCTACAGGCAACCGATGCACGATGGAGGCACCACACGCACTCACCGTGGGCTCACCACGGACTCGACGAGGAGGCACCGGGATGGCGGGAACCCGTGAAGCGGGCGCAGCGGAAGCGGCGGTGGAAGCGGTCGTCGAGGTGGCACTCGGCAGGCTCGGCCTCGATGCCAAGGCGCGGCTGCTCGCCGGGCAGGACATGTGGTCCCTGCCCGCGCTCCCGGAGATCGGCCTGAGGTCCCTCGTCATGTCGGACGGCCCGATCGGCGTCCGGGGCGTGCGCTGGACCGCCGCCGATCCCTCCGTCGCACTGCCCTCCCCGACCGCACTCGCCGCCTGCTGGGACCCCGGACTCGCGCACCGCGCAGGCGTGTTGCTCGCCCAGGAGGCCCGCCGCAAGGGCGTCCACGTGCTCCTCGCGCCGACGGTCAACCTCCACCGGTCCCCGCTCGGCGGACGGCACTTCGAGGCGTACAGCGAGGACCCGTACCTCACCGGGCGGATCGGCGCCGGGTACGTGAGGGGCGTGCAGGCGGGCGGAGTCGGCACCACCGTCAAGCACTTCGTCGCCAACGACGCCGAGACCGACCGCTTCACCGTGAACAACCTGGTCTCCGGACGCGCCCTGCGCGAGCTGTACCTGGCCCCCTTCGAGCACATCGTCGAGAACGCCCACCCGTGGGGCATCATGACCGCCTACAACACGGTCAACGGGACCACGATGTCCGAGCACCGCCACCTCGTGAACGGGATCCTGCGCGGCGAATGGGGCTTCGACGGCTTCAACGTCTCCGACTGGACCGCCGCCCGCTCCACCGTCGGCACCATCGAGGGCGGCCTCGACGTCGCGATGCCCGGCCCGAAGACCGTCTACGGCGACGCCCTCGCGCGGGCCGTGCGCGACGGCGAGGTCGCGGAGGCCACCGTCGACGCCGCCGTACGGAACGTGCTGCGGCTCGCCGCCCGGGTCGGCATCCTGGACGGCGCCGAGCCGGTCGTCGCGCGGGACCGGCTCCCGGCCCCCGTCGACGGCGAGGCCCTCGCCCGCGAGATCGCCCGCCGCTCCTTCGTCCTCGTCCGCAACGAGCACCACGCCCTGCCGCTCCGGCCCGGCGGCACCGTCGCGCTCCTCGGCGCCGCCGCCCGCGACGCCCGCGTCCTCGGCGGCGGCTCCGCCGTCGTCTTCCCGCCGCACGTCGTCTCCCCGCTCGACGGCCTCACCGCCGCCCTCCCCGAAGGCGCCCTCGGCTACGCCGTCGGCGCCGACCCCAACACCGAACTCGCCGACGCCGACAAGGGGTTCGAGCTGCGCGCCGTCTGCCGGGACGCGGCCGGCCGGGTCATCGGCAGCGCCGACGCACCCAGCGGACAGCTCCGGTGGATGGGTGACGACCTCCCCGAGGGCGTCACCCACGACACCCTCCACACCGTCGAACTCGCCGGCACCTTCACCCCGCGCGACACCGGCGAACACACCTTCGGCATCAAGGGACTCGGCGCCTTCACCCTCACCGTCGACGGCACGACCTACTACGACGACGTCCAACGCCCGGTCAAGGAGGACCCGTTCGGCTCCTTCTTCGGCTCCCCCGAACCCCGCGCCCGCGTCGAACTCACCGCCGGCACCCCGGTCGAGGTGTCCCTGGCCTACGTCGTCAGCTTCGCCGAGAACCGCGACCTGAAGGTCGTCGGCTTCACCCTCGTCCACCAGGAACCGCAGCGTGATCCCGACGAACTGATCGCCGAAGCGGTCGAGGCGGCCCGCGCCGCCGACACCGCCGTCGTCGTGGTCGCCACCACCGAGCGCGTCGAGTCCGAGGGCTACGACCGCACGGACCTGCGGCTCCCCGGCCGCCAGGACGACCTGGTGCACGCCGTCGCCGCCGCCAACCCGAACACCGTCGTGATCGTCAACGCCGGCTCCCCGGTCGACATGCCCTGGCGCGACGAGGTCGCCGCCGTGCTGCTCGGCTGGTTCCCCGGCCAGGAGGGCGGCGCCGCCCTCGCCGACGTCCTCACCGGCGCCCACGAACCCGGCGGCCGGCTCCCCACCACCTGGGGCTCCCTGACCGACGCCCCGGTCACCCAGGTCGTCCCCGAGAACGGCGAACTCCCGTACACCGAGGGCGTGTTCATCGGCTACCGGGCCTGGGAGAAGGCGGGCCGCACCCCGTCGTACCCGTTCGGGCACGGCCTCGGCTACACCGACTGGAGCTACGACGCCATCGAGGCGGACGGTACGTCCGTCACCGTGCGCGTCACCAACTCCGGTGCCCGGCACGGCCGTGAGGTGGTCCAGGTCTATCTGGCCCCCGTCGAGACCGACCCGGAGCGGCCCGCCCGCTGGCTGGCCGGCTTCGCCGGGGTCGAGGCCGCACCCGGCGACAGCGTCGACGTGGTCCTCGAACTTCCGCGCCGATCTTTCGAGATGTGGGATGAGACGGCGAACGCGTGGGCAGTTGTAAAGGGTTCGTACGAGATCCAGGCCGGACGCTCGATCACCGACCGCAGGGTCGCGACGACGATTAACGTCTGATCCGGGACACGTCCCCTCAGACAGCCCCGGTCCGGGACCTGACCCCTGGACCGGGGCTCATCCCGTACCGGGGCGGCCGGCGTCAGCGGGCCGAGAAGCCGTACGCCGTCTCCGACCGGTACGTCCGCCCCGGGCGCAGCTCCGTGCTCGGGAACCCCGGCCGGTTCGGGGAGTCCGGGAAGTGCTGGGTCTCCAGGGCGATCCCGGCGCCCGGGACGAAGGGGTCCTCCAGGTGGTCCGCCGTGTAGAGCTGGATGCCCGGCTCGGTCGTCGCCACCGTCAACACCCGCCCGGACGCCGGGTCGTGGAGCTCGGCGATCTCGACGGGGGCTTCGGTGCTGCCCTTGTCGAGCACGAAGTTGTGGTCGTAGTCGGCGCCGACCTTCCGCGCCTCACGGAAGTCGAAGCGCGTGCCCGTGACGTCGTCGAGCGCGCCGGTCGGGATCAGGTCGGCGTCGACCGGCGTGAACCGCGAGGCGGCGAGCCGGAGTTCATGACCGCCCGCCGTGCCGCTGCCGCTGCCGCCGAGGTTGAAGTAGCTGTGGTTCGTGAGGTTCACGATCGTCGGCGCGTCCGTCGTCGCCTCGTAGGCGAACCGCAGCGCGCCCGACGCGTCCAGCGTGTACGTCGCCGAGACGACGAGCCGCCCCGGGAAGCCCTCCTCGCCGTGCGCGCTGACCCGGCTGAGCCGCAGCCCGTGCTCGACCGGCTCGACGTCCCACACGCGCTTGTCGAAGCCGCGCTCGCCGCCGTGCAGGGAGTTCGGCGCGTTGTTCTGCGCCAGCGAGTACGTGACCCCGTCCAGCGGGAAACGGCCGCCCGCGATCCGGTTCGCGTACCGCCCCACCAACGCCCCGAGATACGGCTCCGGACGGTCGAGATAGCCGTCCAGGTCGGCGAACCCGAGCACCACGTCGGCCACGTGGCCCGCCCGGTCCGGCACCTCCACCGACTGCACGATCCCGCCGTACGACAGCACCCGTACCCGCACGCCCGCCCGCTCCAGCGTCCAGCGGTGCACCGGTGTGCCGTCGGGAAGTGTGCCGAAAAGTTCGTTCATGAGGGAAACCCTAGGCCACCGGTGTCCGCGCGGTGACGTGGCGGTAGGCGATCTCGGCGAGCCGAGCCTGGCCGTCCTTGCTCGGGTGGAACCAGTCCCAGTGGCTCAACTGGTCCGTCCCGAAGCGGTAGTCGTAGACCGCGCCCCCGTCGAAACGGCACCGCTCGTCCGTCGCGCACACCTGCTTCAGCACCGTGTTGTACGCCTCCACCCGGTCCTGCACCGCGTCCCGCCGCGCGGTCGCCGCCGAGTCCAGGGCGTCCGCGTCGGCCAGCATCGAGGGGCAGATGCCCAGCTTCCAGATCTGCTTGCCCAGCGGGTTCGTCCGCCCCTGCGACCAGAGCCGCTTGAGGTTCGGCACGCTGGAGACGTAGACCTGCGTCTTCGGCAGCGACCTGCGCAGGGTCTTCAGCGAGGTCTCCAAGCCCGCGCGGAAGTCGGCGACGGAGGTCATCGCCGAGGTCGAGGCGGCGCAGGCGTCGTTGGCCCCCGCCATCACGGTCACCAACTCCGGCCTGCGCGTCACCGCCTGGCCGATCTGCGCGGGGAGGTCGGCCATCCGGGCGCCGGTCTGCGCGTAGTTCCAACTGCGCTCCGCCGCGCCCGTCTTCCCCAGCAGCCGTACCGCGAGGCTGTCGACCGAGGCCGAACTGCCCGTCGCCCACGAGACCTCCGGGCAGTCGGAGAGGACCGTACAGGCGTCGAAACCGCGGGTGATGGAGTCGCCGACCGCCGCGACCGACGACGGGCTGCGGTCCCACAGCGGGCTGGGGGACGGCTTCGCCTTCGCCGCCGTACCACTCTTGCCGTGCGGGTTCGCCGAGCCGCCGCCGGCGTCACAGCCTGCGGCGCCCAGGACGGCCGCCGCCGTGACGGCGAGCACGGCCCGTGAACGGTGGCGTCGGAATCGCATGCCTGGCCCAGCCCCTTGGTGTCGTGTCACATCTCAACCCATAACAACGCGCGAGGGTTCCCGAACGTGTGCGATGCAACGGCTCACCCCCGTACAAGCGTCCCCATGGGTGAATGGCGGGGTTTCCTGGCAGCGGGACGGACGGTACGTCACACTCCGCGCCCCGCCGCACGGTAGCCTCGCCCTCAACAAGGCTGCGCTGCAGCCGCCGCTTACCAGCCCGCAAGATGCCCCGCTCTGTCCGGAGGTCCCGGTGACGACACGTGGAGTCCTGTACGTGCACTCCGCGCCGCGCGCGCTGTGCCCGCACGTCGAGTGGGCCGTCGCCGGGGTGCTCGGCACACGCGTCAGCCTCGACTGGATCCGACAGCCCGCGGCCCCCGGAACATGGCGTTCCGAATTCTCCTGGCAGGCGGAGGTGGGTACGGCGTCCAAACTGGCCTCGGCCCTCCGCGGCTGGCACCTCCTCCGCTTCGAGGTGACCGCCGAACCCTGCCCCACCGCCGAGGGCGAGCGCTACAGCTGCACCCCCGACCTCGGCATCTACCACGCCGTCACCGGTATCCACGGCGACATCCTCATCCCGGAGGACCGCCTCCGCGCCGCCCTGACGAGGTCTCAGCAGGGCGAGACGGACCTGGAGGCGGAGATCGCCAAGCTCCTGGGCAAGCCGTGGGACGACGAGTTGGAGCCGTTCCGCTACGCGGGCGAGGGCGCACCCGTGCGCTGGCTGCACCAGGTGGTCTGACAGCGCGTCCGGAGCCGGTGCCTTCAGGGGCGCGGGGAACTCCGCGCCCAGCACCCACCGGCCGCGACCGCCGGCCGACGAACGACATGTGGCCCGCCCCCCGAACCCGGGGAGCGGGCCACACACCGTTCAGCAGGAGTCTCAGACCGTGCGGAACGCCAGCACCACGTTGTGCCCGCCGAACCCGAACGAGTCGTTCAGCGCGGCGATACGGCCCTCGACCGGCAGCTTGCGGGCCTCGCCGCGGACGACGTCCGCGTTGGCCTCCGCCTCCGGGTCGAGGTTCTCGACGTTGATGGTCGGCGGCGCGATCCGGTTGTACAGCGCGAGCACGGTGGCGACGGACTCGACACCGCCCGCACCGCCCAGCAGATGCCCGGTCATCGACTTCGTCGCCGAGACCGCCATGTGGTCCGCGTCGTCACCGAACACCTTGCGCAGCGCCTTCAGCTCGGCCACGTCACCCGCGGGCGTCGACGTCGCGTGCGCGTTCACGTGCACGATCTCCGCCGGGTCGAGATCGGTGTTGTCGAGCAGGTTCTGCAGGGCGTGGGAGATCCCGCGCCCCTCCGGCTCCGGCTGCACGATGTCGTGGCCGTCGGCCGAGATGCCCTGACCGACCGCCTCCGCGTACACCCGGGCACCGCGCTTCGCGGCGTGCTCGGCGGACTCCAGGACCAGGACGCCCGCGCCCTCGCCGAGGACGAAGCCGTCGCGGCCGGTGTCGTAGGGACGCGAGGCGCCCTGCGGGTCGTCGTTGTTCTTGGACATCGCCATCATGTTGCCGAACGCGGCGATGGGCAGCGGGTGGATCGCCGCCTCCGTGCCACCCGCGACGACGACGTCGGCGCGGCCGGTACGGATCATCTCGATGGCGTAGCCGATGGCCTCGGCGCCGGAGGCGCAGGCGGAGACCGGCGTGTGCACGCCCGCGCGGGCGCCCACGAGCAGACCCACGTTGGCGGACGGGCCGTTCGGCATCAGCATGGGGACGGTGTGCGGGGAGACGCGGCGGACGCCCTTCTCCTTCAGCACGTCGTACTGGTCGAGGAGGGTCGTCACACCGCCGATGCCGGAGGCGATGACGGTGCCGAGCCGGTCGGGGTCGACGGACGTGTCCTCACCGGCCTTGTCGGTGAAACCGGCGTCGGCCCACGCCTCCTGAGCCGCGATCAGCGCGAACTGCGCCGAGCGGTCCAGCCGGCGTGCCTGCGGACGCGGGATGACCTCCGAGGGCTCCACGGCGATCTGCGCGGCGATACGGACCGCCTGCTCGGCGGCCCACTCCTGCTCCAGGGGCTTGACGCCGGACTTGCCGGCGACCAGACCCTCCCAGGTAGAAGCTGCGTCGCCACCCAGCGGTGTGGTTGCGCCGATACCGGTGACGACCACGGTGCGATTGGTCGGGCTCACGGGAATTCTTTCTCCAACGGTACGAGGATTAAGCGGCGCCACCGCCGGGTGGCGGGGCATGCAGCCGGGCCTATGAGGCGGCTAGGGCCCGGTGGTCCGGGCCCGAGACGTGGCTCAGGCCTGGTGCTCGAGGATGTAGGTGGTCGCGTCGCCGACCGTCTTGAGGTTCTTGACGTCCTCGTCGGGGATCTTGACGTCGAAGCGCTCTTCGGCGGCGACGACGACCTCGACCATGGACAGCGAGTCGACGTCCAGGTCGTCGGTGAAGGACTTGTCCAGCTGGACGTCCTCAACCGGGATGCCGGCGATCTCGTTCACGATGTCGGCGAGACCGGCGACGATCTCTTCCTGAGTGGCGGCCATGTCAGGCGCTCCTTCTTTGTGATCCAGAGGGTGTGGCGGTGCTTCTCCCGCACCGGATCCGATGATGATCCGGCACGGAGTGCCTAGGGGAGGGTAACGACCGTCGCGGCGTACACAAGACCCGCCCCGAAGCCGATGACGAGCGCGGTGTCGCCGCTCTTCGCCTCGCCGGTCGCCAGAAGCCGCTCCATAGCGAGCGGAATCGAGGCGGCCGAGGTGTTGCCGGTGGTGCGTACGTCACGCGCGACCGTGACGTGCTCCGGCAGTTTCAGCGTCTTCACCATCGAGTCGATGATCCGCTCGTTGGCCTGGTGGGGAATGAAGACATCCAGGTCGTCCGGGGTGATCCCGGCCGCGTCCAGCGCCTGCTGGGCGACCTTCGCCATCTCGAACACGGCCCAGCGGAACACCGCTTGGCCCTCCTGCGTGATCGCAGGGAACTTGCCCGCGGAGTCGTACTCGGTCCACGGCACGGTCTGCTTGATCGTCTCGGACTTGTCGCCCTCCGAGCCCCACACGGTCGGACCGATGTGCGGTTCCTTGGCGGGGCCGACGACGACCGCGCCCGCGCCGTCGCCGAACAGGAAGGCCGTCGCGCGGTCCTCCAGGTCGGTCAGGTCGGACAGCCGCTCCACGCCGATGACGAGCACGTACTCCGCGCTGCCCTCGACGATCATGCCCTTGGCGAGGGTCAGGCCGTAGCCGAAGCCCGCGCAGCCCGCCGAGATGTCGAACGCGGCGGCCTTGTCCGTGCCCAGCTTGTCGGCGATCTCCGTCGCCACGGCCGGGGTCTGCTTGAAGTGCGAGACCGTGGAGACGATCACGCCGCCGATCTGCTCGGCGGAGATGCCCGCGTCCGCGATGGCCTTGCCGGACGCCTCCAGGGACATCGCGGCGACGGTCTCCTCGGCGTTCGCCCAGTGCCGGGTCTCGATGCCCGAACGGGAGCGGATCCACTCGTCCGACGAGTCGATCGTCTCCAGGATCACCTCGTTCGGGACCACCCGGACCGGACGGTAACCGCCCACGCCGAGAATGCGCGCGTACGGTGCGCCCTTGCTCGGCTTGATCTTCGTCGACATGTTCGTACGGCTCCTTCTTCAGGCGTCGGCGTGCTCGGAGATGAGCTCGCGGGCCGCGTCGAGGTCGTCGGGGGTCTTCAGGGCCAGCGTCTTCACGCCCGGCAGGGCACGCTTGGCGAGGCCGGTCAGGGTGCCGCCGGGGCACACCTCCAGGAGGGCGGTGACGCCCAGCTCCTTGAAGGTCTCCATGCACAGGTCCCAGCGGACCGGGTTGGCGACCTGGCCGACCAGCCGGTCCAGCACCTCGGCACCGGTGGCGACCGTCCGGCCGTCCTTGTTCGAGACGTACGTGAGCGTCGGGTCGGCGGGCGTCAGCTCCTGCGCGGCCTTGGCGAGCGTGTCGACCGCCGGGGCCATGTGCCGGGTGTGGAACGCGCCGGCCACCTTCAGGGCCACGACCCGCCGGACGCCCTCGGGCTTGTCGGCCTCCAGGGCGGCGAGCTGCTCCATCGTGCCGGCGGCCACGATCTGGCCCGCGCCGTTCACGTTGGCCGGGGTCAGGCCGAGCTTCTCCAGGTGCGCGACCGTCGTGTCCGGGTCGCCGCCGAGCAGCGCCGACATGCCGGTCGCGGTGATCGCGGCGGCCTCGGCCATCGCCAGACCGCGCCCGCGCACGAGGGTCAGGGCGTCCGTGTCGTCCAGGACGCCCGCGAGGACGGCGGCGGTGATCTCGCCGACGCTGTGACCGGCGACGGCACCCGGCGACACCTCGCCGAGGGCCGCGGCGGAGACCAGTCCGGCGGCGACGAGCAGCGGCTGGGCGACGGCGGTGTCACGGATCTCGTCCGCGTCGGCGTCGGTGCCGTAGTGCACCAGGTCGAGGTCGGCGGCGGCCGACAGGGCACGCAGACGGTCCTCGACACCGGGGAGGTCGAGCCAGGGGGTCAGGAAGCCGGGCGTCTGGGCGCCCTGGCCGGGAGCGACGAGTACGAGCACTCTCACACTCTCTCTTGGGGACGGGCACGGCCGCCCGTGGGGACAGGGACGAAGAACGGGAAGGGGTTTTGTGGAGCCCCGACAAAAGGTTAGTTCTGGGGATCTCCATCGGCCAGACGCCCCAGGATCAGCGCGATCCGCAGCGTGAACGCGGAGCGTACATCCGACGGCGACCAGCCGGTGACGTCAGTCACACGTCGAAGCCGGTAGCGCACGGTGTTGGGATGGACGAACAGCATGCGTGCGGCACCTTCGAGGCTGCTCGCCTGCTCCAGATAGACACTCAGTGTCTCCAGGAGCGCGGACCCGGCCTCCTCCAGCGGTCTGTAGATCTCCTCCACCAACTGGTCGCGGGCGCTGGGGTCCCCGGCCATCGCGCGTTCCGGAAGCAGGTCGTCCGCCAATACCGGGCGCGGGGCGTCCTGCCAGGCGGAGCACGCCTTGAGCCCGGCGGCGGCGGCCTGCGCGGAGCGGGTGGCGGCCAGCAGGTCGGGCACGATGGGCCCGGCCACGACGGGTCCGGCGGCATACGGCCCGATCAGCGACTTGGCGACGGCGAGCGGGTTGTCGCTGCCGCCGGCGATGACGACGAGCCGGTCCCCGAGCACCCCGGTGAGCACCTGGAGCTTGGCGTGCCGGGCGGCCCGCCGGATCGCCTCCACGGTCAGCTCGCTGTCCCCGTCGGGCGCGGTCCCCAGCACCACACACACATGCTCGGGCGAGTTCCACCCGAGCGCGGCGGCCCTGCTGACCGCCCCCTCGTCGGCCTCACCGCTCAGCACGGCGTTCACGACGAGTGATTCCAGCCGGGCGTCCCACGCGCCGCGCGCCTCGGCGGCCTGCGCGTACACCTGGGCGGTCGCGAAGGCGATCTCGCGGGCGTAGACGAGAAGCGCCTCGCGCAGCACGGACTCGTCGCCGGGCGCGGCCACCTCGTCGATCGCGGACTCCATGACCTCGATGGTCGTCCGCACCATCTCGACGGTCTGGCGGAGCGTGATGGCCCGGGTCAGCTCGCGCGGTGCGGTGCCGAAGACATCGGTGGAGATGGCCTGCGGGGCGTCGGGATGCCGGAACCACTCGGTGAACGCGGCGATACCGGCCTGCGCGACCAGCCCGATCCAGGAACGGTTCTCCGGTGGCATCGCCCGGTACCACGGCAGCGTCTCGTCCATGCGCGCGATGGCCTGGACGGCGAGACTCCCGGACGACTGCTCCAGCCGCTTCAGAGTCGCCGGGTGCGAATGGGCACGGGGCACAGGGCCTGCGGGTCTGCTGGTTTCGGGTTCGGGCACGGGACCAAGACTGCCCTATCCGGACGGGAGCGTGCGGTGGCGGGTCGCGGGCGAGGTCTACCGTGGACCGTGTGATGGACGTACGGCGCTCCGCCGAGCGCTACCCAGGGGGTGACCCGCAGGCCGGGATCGAGTCCTGGCACGCCTTCTCCTTCGGCCCGCACTACGACCCCGACAACCTCCGGTTCGGCGCGGTCATCGCCTGCAACGAGGAGCGGCTCGCGCCCGGCGCCGGGTTCGGCGAACACCCGCACAGCCACACGGAGATCATCACCTGGGTCGTGGAAGGGGAGCTGAGCCACCGCGACTCCACGGGCGAGCTGACCCGGGTCCGCCCCGGCGACGTCCAGCGCCTCAGCTCGGCCGCCGGCGTCCGGCACGTCGAACGCAACGACAGCGACGGCCCCCTGACCTTCGTGCAGATGTGGCTGGCCCCCCTGGAACCCGGCGGCGAACCGTCGTACGAGATCGTCCGCGGCATCGCCGACTCCACGCCCTACGCGGTACCGGAGGCCGGCGCGATGCTGCACGTCCGCCGGCTGGTCCCCGGCGAACGCACGGCCGTACCGGACGCGGCGCACGTGTACGTCCATGTCGTGAGCGGTGAAGTACGCCTGGGCGGCGAGAAGCTGGGACCGGGGGACGCGGCGCGGGTCACGGACGCGCGGGGGGTGGCGGTGGAGGCGGACAGCGGGGCCGAGGTGCTGATGTGGGAGATGCTCTAGAGCTCCGCCAGCACCGCGTCCGTGAACGTCGGCCACGCCTCGACCGCCCACGGGCCGAACGGCCGGTCCGTCAGGGCGACGCAGGCCGCGCCCGCGGCCGGGTCGACCCAGAGGAACGTGCCCGCCTGGCCGAAGTGGCCGAACGTGCGCGGGGAGGACGAACCACCCGTCCAGTGCGGGGACTTGGAGTCGCGGATCTCCAGGCCGAGGCCCCAGTCGTTGGGGTTCTGGTGGCCGTAGCCGGGGAGGACGCCCTTGGTGCCGGGGTACTGGACCGTCATCGCCTCGGCGACCGTGCGGGGGTCGAGGAGGCGGGGGGCCTGGAGCTCGGCGGCGAAGCGCAGCAGGTCGTCGACGGTGGAGACGCCGTCCTTCGCGGGGGAGCCGTCCAGCGCGGTGGACGTCATGCCGAGGGGGTCGAGGACCGCCTGGCGCAGATACTCCGCGAACGGGATCTCCGTCGCCTTCGCCACATGGTCGCCGAGCTGCTCGAAGCCCGCGTTCGAGTACAGGCGGCGCTGTCCGGGCGGGGCCGTCACGCGGTGTTCGTCGAAGGCCAGGCCCGAGGTGTGGGCGAGCAGGTGGCGGACCGTGGCACCGGGCGGGCCGGCCGGTTCGTCCAGTTCGATCGCGCCCTCCTCGTAGGCGACGAGGGCGGCGTAGGCCGCGAGCGGCTTGGTGACCGAGGCGAGCGGGAAGCGGTGGCCGGTCGGCCCGTGGGTGCCGAGGACGGTGCCGTCCGCTCGTACGACGGCCGCCGCCGCGGTCGGCACCGGCCAGTTCTCGATCAGCGCGAGGCTCTGCAGGGACATGCCGTCGAGCCTAGGTGGTTCAGAGCATGAGGCCCATCATGGGGTCGGGCTTGCGGGTGAAGCCGAGGGAGGCGTAGAGCGGCTCGGCGTCGGGGGAGGCGGTCAGCAGGACCTGGCCGGCCCCGCGCTCGCGGAACCACTGGAGCAGCTCCTCCATGCACGCGCGGGCGTACCCGCGGCGCCGCGCGTCCGGGTCGGTGGCGACGCTGAACACGAACCCGGTCATCCCGTGCGGGTTGCCCGCCTTCCCGATGCGGTAGTCCACCGTGCCGGCGACCAGCGCGGCCAGCGCCCCCGGCCGCTCCGGGTGGTCCACGACGAACGCCCGGAAGCCGTCGTCCGACGCCAGCCGCTCCCGCAGCGCCGGCAGAGACTCCGCGTGCCAGCCCGTGCCGGGGTCCGACCCGTGCAGCGCGTCGATCATCACCTGGCGCAGTCGCAGCAGTTCGGCGGCATCCTCGGGCGCTGCCCGTCGTACGAGACTCATGGTCCGTACGCTATCCAGCGCACCCCTGGCCCGTCCCGCCGATTTCTTACCGGTTCCGCTTGCTTCGAGTGCACTCCAAGGCCATAGCGTGGTGGTCATGACGGTGATGGAGACCACGGGTACCAGGACCGACAGCTGCGCGGGCCCACCGCAGGCCGAGCGGCGTCCGGACGGCGCGGACAGCTACACGATCAGCGAGGTCGTCGCCTTCACCGGGCTGACCGCGCACACCCTGCGCTGGTACGAGCGCATCGGGCTGATGCCGCACATCGACCGCTCGCACACCGGCCAGCGCCGCTACAGCAACCGCGACCTCGACTGGCTCGACCTCGTCGGCAAGCTCCGCCTGACCGGGATGCCGGTCGCCGACATGGTCCGCTACGCCGAGCTGATGCGCGAGGGCGAGCACACCTACGGCGACCGTTTCGAACTCCTGGAGGCGACCCGCAGGGACGTCGTCGCCAGGATCGCCGAACTGCAGGACACCCTGGCCGTCCTGGACCGGAAGATCAACTTCTACGCCACGGCCGGCCGCGCCTACGAGAAGGAGAAGGCAGGATGACCGACACCACGATCCCGACCGCACGGCTCGGCGCGGCCGGCCCCGAGGTCGGCGTCCAAGGCCTCGGCTGCATGGGCATGAGCTTCGCCTACGGCCCCGCGGACGCGAAGCAGTCCCGGGCCGCCCTGGACCGCGCCTTCGCACTCGGCGTCACCCTGTACGACACGGCGGACGCGTACGGCGTCGGCGAGAACGAGCGGTTCCTGTCGCCGTTCTTCAACGCCCACCGCGACGAGCTCGTCATCGCCACCAAGTTCGCCCTGTCGATCCCGCCCGACGAGCCCACCCGGCGCGTCATCCGCAACGACCGCCCGTACATCCGCCAGGCCGTCGAGGCGAGCCTCCAGCGGCTCGGCATCGACGTCATCGACCTCTACTACATGCACCGCCGCGACCCGGCCGTCCCCATCGAGGACACCGTCGGCGCGATGGCGGAACTGGTGGCCGAGGGCAAGGTCAAGCACCTGGGCCTGAGCGAGGTCACCGGCGCCGAACTCCGGGCGGCGCACGCCGTCCACCCCGTCGCCGCCGTGCAGTCGGAGTGGTCGCTGTTCAGCCGGGACGTCGAGATCAGCCTGGTCGGCGCCGCCGCCGAGCTGGGCGTGGCGGTCGTACCGTACTCACCGCTGGGCCGGGGCTTCCTCACCGGCTCCTTCGCCAACGCCGACCAGGACCTCACCGAGGGCGACTTCCGCCGCACCCAGCCCCGCTTCACCGGCGAGAACGCGGCCGCCAACGCCACCCTCCTCGACCCGGTCCGCACCGTCGCCGAGGCACACGGGGCGTCCCTGGGCCAGATCGCCCTGGCCTGGGTCCAGCAGCGCTCCCAGGTCCACGGCCTCCCGGTCATCCCCATCCCCGGGACGACCAAGCCGGGCCGCGTGGAGGAGAACACGGCGGCGACGAGGATCGTCCTGACGGACGACGAGCTGTCCCTCCTGGAGCCGATCGCCGGCAAGGTGGCGGGCGACCGCTACGCGGACATGACGTTCACGTCGTCCAACAGGGAGTAGAGAACACCCGGAGCTGGAGCGCCTCGTCAGGGGCGCGGGGAACCGCGCGACAGGCCCCCACCGGGCAGCAGCCAAGAAGCAACGAACAGCCCCCGCCCCTGCCCCGCCCCCGCTACAACTCCGCCAGCAGCTCCGCCTTCTTCACGGCGAACTCCTCATCCGTCACCAGCCCCGACTGATGCAACTCCCCGAGATGCCGAATCCGCTCGGCGATGTCCGCAGGGTCGCGCCGCATGGCCGGCACCACGGCACTGGGGCGGGCGGTGCGGACGGCGGAGAGGACCGCCGCCGCGAACGGCAGCGACTCGTGCACGGGCCCGTACCCCAGCCCGAACACCACGGCCGCCGGGTCCTGGTCGACGGGCAGCGGCGCTGCGGTGCCGCGCAGCAGCCGCAGATGCCCTTCGAACACCTCGGGGGAGTGCCACTCGACCCCGTTCAGGTCGGCGACCGCGAAACTCTGGTCGCCGGCCTTCCACTTCGCGGACGACGCACCGGTCCAGAACCACCGGAACGACACCGTCTTCCCGTCGAAGGACGCCTTCCCGTCGTACGCCTTGAACCGCAGCGGCACCTCGGGCGCGGCCACGAGGAACCGCTCCGCCGGCCCGTCGTGCGGCTTGAGCCGCGCACGCAGTTCGTCGGCGTAGTACTCGGCGAGGGTCTCCCGCTCGGCGGGCAGCACCAGCCGATACGGATCGCAGCTCTCCTTCAGCTGGTCCGCGGCCGCCTCCATCAACGGGTCCGCCCCCGCCCGCGGCTGCACGCGCAGCACGACCGTGCCGCGCCGGCCCGGTGCGAGCGTCACCGTCTCGATCGCCTCGAAGGGGATCCGGCGCTCGCCGAGCGCCTGGAACAGCCTGGGTGTCCGGATGCCCCGTTCGTAGCGGATGAGCACGGAGTCGGACTCGAACTCCCAGGCGGCATGAATTCCGGCCAGTACGTCACCCATGCGGCTCATCGTAGGCGGCACATGCTCCTCCGTCCCATCCCCGCGCAGACCGCACTTCCTGCTGTTTCTACGCGCGTCCGGCCGCCGGGGCGCCGGACAAACCCTCTCGACAGGTGTCACCTTCGTGCGCGCACGTCACCGAGCGGTACGCGCCAACCCCGATGTCGGCGAAGTTGGCGAGACTGTCGGTGCCGGGCGCGAAGTACCCGGTGTGGCCCTGCGCGTCCTTCGCGGCCAGGACGCGCGCGCCGAACGCGTCCGACACCGGGTCCTCGCCGTGTCCGAGGCCGCCGAGCTCCATGTACGGCACGTCCTGGATCCAGTCGTTCGCGTCCCGCATCGCCCACACCCGGGCGTGGGTGTGCAGGTGGGCCGCGCTGGAGGTGCGCATCCCGGGGCTGCCGGCCACCGCGATGTCGGTCACCCGGGCGGGCAGCCCGTGCGCGGCGACCCCGCACACCACCGAGCCGTAGCTGTGGCAGAACAGGGCGATCCGCGAGGCGCCGGGCAGCGCCCGCACCAGCGCGTTCAGCCGTACGGCGCCGGCCTCGGCACGTCCCGCGGTGGCCGAGTCGATGCCCAGGCCGCCGGGGGCGGTGTAGTCGGCCCAGGCGATGACGGCGGTCCGCGTGCCGGTGGTGTCGGTCGCGGACTTCGCCGTGTTCTCGGCCGCGTACAGGTTCTGCGCCATGCCGACCGGTGCCGTGTAGTTCTTGTACGTCTTCTGGAAGGTCAGCAGGTCGGTGTCGACTCCGGGGACGATGACCGACACGCGCTGCGCGGTGTCCAGGTCGCCGAAGACCTCGGCGATACGGCCCGAGCCCTCGGGGTCGAAGGACAGGATCTGGCGGTCCCCGGCCGTCAGCGCCTCGAAGCGGTGCATGAGCCGGCCGGCCTCCTGCTTGCCGTAGGGCGTCAGGCGGGGGTCGTGCATGCGCTTCTTCTCGACCTTGCGCTGCTGGTCGAGGGCGATGCGGTTGGCGCGGTAGCGCAGCGCGACCGGGGCGCCGTTCATGTTGCCGACCGCGAGCGGGTAGCGGTGCGCGAGGCGCGTCCGCTGCTGCGCGGTGAGCGAGGCGAAGAAGCGGGCCAGTCTGGTCGGGGAGGCGTCCGGGTCGGGCAGCTCGCGGCCGTTCACATGGCCGTGCTCCCACGCGGAGAGGGAGGTCTGGAGCGCCGTTTTCCCGGGGTGGCTGCGGACCGCGGTCCAACCGGTGGTCGCCAGCATCACGAACACCACGGCCAGCGCGAGCAGTGCGCGCCAGGCGTTCAGCGTGGGGGAGGAGTCGAAGGAAGTCACTGGGAGGACACACTAGGAGAACGAGAGGGTCTCGCGTTAACCGAGTGACGGGGATCACGTTTCAGGGGGACGTGACGAGAAACTCAGTACGAGTCAGCCGTCGCGGCTCGCGCGCCAGTTCCCGGCGAGCGCCGGCCCCACCCCGTCCAGATACTCCGCGGTCAGCTCCCGCATCGCCTCGATGCTGAGGTCGTCCCCCGCGATCCACATCCGCTCCACCACCCGCATCACCCCGCCGAAGACGGCCACCGCCAGCCGGGGCCGGGGATCCGTGTCCAGGCCGAGTCCCTCGCGCCGGGCGATGATCCGCGCCAGCTCCTCCTCCAGCTCCAGCGAGCGCCGCAGATGCGCGGCGAGCAGCGCCGGCGTCGACTCGATCACCCGGTAGGTCCGCATGTGCAGCTCCAGCGGTACGACCTGCTGGATCGCCTCGTTGATGGTGTCCCAGCTCTCCAGGACCGCCCGGCGCAGCGCCTCCAGCGGGGCCTCGTGCGGCGGGCGGGCGCGGACGGCGTCCACGAAGTGCGTCTCGGTGAGCCGGGGCACGAAGAACGCGGCCTCCTCCTTGCTCGCGAAGTAGCGGAAGAAGGTGCGCTGCGAGACGTCGACGGACTCGGCGATCTCGTCGACCGTGGTGCGCTCGTACCCCTTGGTGGTGAACAGCTCCAGGGCGGCGCGCAGCAGCGCGTCGCGCGTGCGGGCCTTCTTGCGCTCGCGCAACGTGTCCATGCTGTTCTCCTCGCGATTGTTGACAGTCGGCGACATCTGAACCTGTTTGTCAACTGTCAGTGGCTGACATTAGCCTCGCGCGTATGACTAGTCAGACCACCATCAGCGCGACGGGGCCGGGGGACAAGGCACCAGCCGCCCCGTCCGACCCGACGCCGTCCACGGGGCTGCGCGGGCACCCGTGGTTCACCCTCATAACCGTCGCCGTCGGCGTGATGATGGTGGCCCTCGACGGCACCATCGTCGCCATCGCCAACCCGGCCATCCAGAAGGACCTCGGCGCCAGCTTCGCCGACGTCCAGTGGATCACCAACGGCTACTTCCTCGCCCTCGCGGTCGCCCTCATCACCGCGGGCAAGCTCGGCGACCGCTTCGGCCACCGCCAGACCTTCCTGATCGGCGTGACCGGCTTCGCCCTCGCGTCCGGCGCCATCGGCCTCTCGCACAGCATCGCGTTCGTCGTGACGTTCCGTGTGCTCCAGGGGCTGTTCGGCGCGCTGCTGATGCCGGCCGCGCTCGGCCTGCTGCGGGCCACCTTCCCGGCCGAGAAGCTCAACATGGCCATCGGCCTGTGGGGCATGGTCATCGGCGCCTCCACCGCGGGCGGCCCGATCCTCGGCGGTGTCCTCGTCGAGCACGTCAACTGGCAGTCGGTGTTCTTCATCAACGTGCCGGTCGGCGCCGTCGCGCTGATCCTCGGCCTGCTGATCCTGCGCGACCACCGCGCGGACAACGCGCCCCGCTCCTTCGACATCCTCGGCATCGCGCTGCTCTCCGGCGCGATGTTCTGCCTGGTCTGGGCCCTCATCAAGGCGCCCACCTGGGGCTGGGGCTCGGCCACGACCTGGACGTTCCTCGCCGTGTCGGTCCTGGGCTTCGCCCTGTTCGCGTTCTGGGAGCAGCGTGTCGCCGAACCCCTGATCCCGCTGGGCCTGTTCCGCTCGGTCCCGCTGTCCGCGGGCGTGGTCCTCATGGTCCTCATGGCGATCGCCTTCATGGGCGGCCTGTTCTTCGTGACGTTCTATCTGCAGAACGTGCACGGTATGAGCCCCATCGACGCCGGTCTCCACCTCCTCCCGCTCACCGGGATGATGATCGTCGGCTCCCCGCTCGCCGGCGCCGCGATCACCAAGCTCGGCCCGCGCATCCCGCTGGCCGGCGGCATGACGGCCACCGCGGTCGCCATGTTCGGCATGTCCACCCTGGACTCGGACACCGGCAGCGCCGTCATGTCGATCTGGTTCGCCCTGCTCGGCTTCGGCCTCGCCCCGGTGATGGTCGGCGCGACCGAGGTCATCGTGGGCAACGCGCCCATGGAGCTGTCCGGTGTCGCCGGCGGTCTCCAGCAGGCCGCGATGCAGATCGGCGGCAGCCTCGGTACGGCCGTCCTCGGCGCGGTGATGGCCTCCCGCGTCGACAACGACCTCGCGGGCAACTGGGCGGACGCGGGTCTGCCCAAGCTCACCCAGCCGCAGCTGGACGCGGCCGCCGAGGCGGTGCAGGTCGGCGTCGCCCCGGTCGCGCCGAACACCCCGGAGGCCATCGCCGCGAAGATCACGCAGGTCGCCCACGACACCTTCATCTCCGGCATGAGCCTGGCCTGCCTGGTCGCGGCCGGCGTGGCGGTGGTCGCGGTGTTCGTCGCCCTGCTGACCAAGCGCGGCGAGAACGCGGAGGCGGGCGCGGGGGCGGCCCACATTTGACCCCGGTACAGGCGGAGTTCGCCTATCAGGGTGACTCCGCTAAAGATTCCTGGCACCCGGTACGCGCCGCAGGTCACAGTGGGTCACGTCCTCCGCAGGGCAGGGAGGACGAGTGGTCTGCGGCGCGCTGCCGGAGGGGGGCAGCGCGCAAGCAGGCTTTCTTCGCGTCGGGCGGGGTAACCGAAGGGTGTCGGCAGGCCAGCCGAACTGGTATGCACGCCCAGGGAGTTGACGATGACGGGTCTCGGCAACGGAACGCGCAAACACCCCCGCTCACGTGGCCGTACGAGGTCAGGGACCGGGCCGGACCGCGCGACCCTGGGCATCATCGGACTCGTCTGCGCCATCGCCGGCTTCTTCACCCTGGGCCTTCTCCTCGGCCCGGTCGCCGTGATCTGCGGCTGGCTCTCCATGGGCAGAAGGTGGGCGGGCTCCCGCTCCCTGCCGGCCCTGATCGCCCTGATCCTGGGCGCGATCGACACGCTGGCCGCTGTCATGTGGACGTTCTTCTGAGGAGAGCGCGGGGGGATGGTTCTCCGCGTGGCGGCCGGGCGGACACTCCGACCCGACCGGGCGTGACGCACAGGCTCTAACGCGCCACCTCGTCCCCGACCGCCCGCGGAACCCCCGCTCCCGCTCCCGACAGCGCGGCCACCTCCGCCCGCAGCGCCCGTACCTCCTCCGTCAGCGCCTCGATCGCCTCCGTCTGGCGGCGTTCCTCCACGTCGTCCTTCTCGAACCGGGCGATGAACCACGTGGCGATGTTCGCGGTGACCACACCGAGCAGGGCGATGCCGGACAGCATCAGGCCGACGGCGATCATCCGGCCGAGGCCGGTGGTCGGCGCGTGGTCGCCGTAGCCCACGGTCGTCATCGTGGTGAACGACCACCACACGGCGTCACCCAGCGTCCGGATGTTCCCGTCGGGCGAGTCCCGCTCCACGGAGAGCACCGCGAGCGAGCCGAACATCAGCAGCCCGATCACCGAGCCCGCGACATACGTGGTCAGCTGGATCTGCGAGGCCATGCGGGCCCGGCGCCCGACGAGTATCAGCGTCGACACCATGCGCAGCAGCCGTAGCGGCTGGAGTATCGGCACCACCACGGCGCACAGGTCCATCCAGTGCGTCCGCACGAACCGCCGCCGGTCCCGGGACATCGCCAGCCGCATCAGGTAGTCGGCGGCGAACGCTCCCCACACCACCCACTCGACCACCGTGCACACGATCGTCAGCCGGTGCCCGGCGGTCGAGTCGACGATCGGCACCGCGTAGGCGACGGCGAACGCCACCGCGAGCCCCAACAGCGGCCGCTGAGTGAGCTGCTCCCAACGAGCCTGCGCCGATGGTTCGTTCATGACGGCATGTTAGGTGGTGGGGCGCACCCCGACGGGCGCTCCGAAGGGGCCGCCCTCCGGGGCGCGGGGCCGAACCGACCTGCGGTTCCGCCCCGCGGACGGAGAACTACGCGTCCCCTCCGGCGGCACCGGGGTCGGCCGAAGCGACGTCCAGCAACTGGTACCGGTCGACCGCCTGCTTCAGCACGGACCGGTCGACCTTGCCCTCCCGGGCCAGCTCCGTCAGCACGGCCACCACGATCGACTGCGCGTCGATGTGGAAGAACCGCCGAGCCGCCCCGCGAGTGTCGGCGAACCCGAACCCGTCAGCACCCAAGGACTGATAGGTACCGGGCACCCACCGGGAAATCTGGTCGGGAACGGATCGCATCCAGTCGGAAACGGCCACGAACGGCCCCTCGGCCCCGCTCAACTTCCGCGTGACATAAGGAACCCGCTGCTCCTCCTCCGGGTGGAGGAGATTGTGCCGCTCGACCTCGACCGCCTCGCGCCGCAGTTCGTTCCAGGAGGTCGCGGACCACACGTCGGCCCGGACGTTCCACTCCTCGGCGAGGATCCGCTGCGCCTCGATGGCCCACGGGACCGCGACACCGGACGCCATGATCTGCGCCGGCACCGTCCCCGAGGTGCCCCGGCTGATCCGGTGAACGCCCTTGAGGATGCCCTCCACGTCCACGTCGGACGGCTCGGCGGGGTGCTGGATCGGCTCGTTGTAGACGGTGAGGTAGTAGAAGACGTCCTCGCCGTGCGGGTGTTCCGCGTCCGAGCCGTACATCCGCCGCAGCCCGTCCTGCACGATGTGCGCGATCTCGTACGCGTACGCCGGGTCGTAGGCGACACATCCCGGGTTGGTCGAGGCCAGCAGCTGCGAGTGTCCGTCGGCGTGCTGCAGTCCCTCACCGGTCAGCGTCGTACGGCCCGCGGTCGCGCCCAGCACGAAACCGCGCGCCAACTGGTCGGCCATCTGCCAGAACTGGTCACCGGTGCGCTGGAAACCGAACATCGAGTAGAAGACGTAGACCGGGATGAGCGGCTCGCCGTGCGTCGCGTACGCCGAACCTGCCGCGATCAGCGAGGCCGTGCAGCCCGCCTCGGAGATGCCGTCGTGCAGCATCTGCCCGGTCGGCGACTCCTTGTAGGCGAGCAGGAGTTCACGGTCCACCGACTCGTACTGCTGGCCGAGCGGGTTGTAGATCTTCGCGCTCGGGAAGAACGAGTCCATGCCGAACGTGCGGTACTCGTCCGGCGCGATCAGCACGAACCGCTTGCCGATCTCCTTGTCCCGCATGAGGTCCTTGAGCAGCCGTACGAACGCCATGGTGGTGGCGATCGACTGCTGGCCCGAACCCTTCTTCACACTCGCGTACGTCTTGTCCTCGGGCAGTGCCAGCGGCTTCGACCGCACGACGCGCGTCGGGACGTACCCGCCGTTCGCCTTGCGCCGGTCGTGCATGTACTGGATCTCCTCCGAGTTCCGGCCCGGGTGGTAGTACGGCGGCGCGCCGGACTCCAGCTCCTGGTCGGTGATCGGCAGGTGCAGCCGGTCGCGGAAGCCCTTGAGGTCGGCGACCGTCAGCTTCTTCATCTGGTGCGTGGCGTTGCGGCCCTCGAAGTTGGGGCCCAGCGTCCAGCCCTTGACCGTCTGCGCCAGCACCACGGTCGGCTGGCCCTTGTGCGCCTTGGCCGCAGCGAAGGCCGCGTACACCTTCTTGTGGTCGTGCCCGCCGCGCCCCAGGTGCAGGATCTGGTCGTCGGTCATGTTCTCGACCATCGCGCGCAGCCGGTGGTCGTGCCCGAAGAAGTGCTCACGGATGTACGCGCCCGTCTCCGTGGCGTACGTCTGGAACTGGCCGTCCGGCGTGGTGTTGAGCTGGTTGACCAGCACACCGTCCCGGTCCTGGGCCAGCAGCGGGTCCCAGGTGCGGTCCCAGACCAGCTTGATGACGTTCCAGCCGGCGCCGCGGAACTGCGACTCCAGCTCCTGGATGATCTTGCCGTTGCCGCGTACCGGGCCGTCGAGCCGCTGGAGGTTGCAGTTGACGACGAAGGTCAGGTTGTCCAGGCCCTCGCGCGCCGCGATCGACAGCTGGCCGAGCGACTCCGGCTCGTCCATCTCGCCGTCGCCGAGGAACGCCCACACGTGCGACGCCGACGTGTCCGCGATCCCGCGGGCCTCCATGTAGCGGTTCATCCGGGCCTGGAAGATCGCGCCGAGCGGGCCGAGGCCCATCGACACGGTCGGGAACTCCCAGAAGTCCGGCATCGACCGCGGGTGCGGATAGGAGGACAGCCCGTACGGCGCCTTCGACTTCTCCTGGCGGAACGCGTCGAGCTGCTGCTCGCTGAGCCGGTCCAGGAGGAACGCGCGGGCGTAGATGCCCGGCGAGGCGTGCCCCTGGAAGAAGATCTGGTCGCCGCCGTCACCCGCGTCCTTGCCCCGGAAGAAGTGGTTGAAGCCCACGTCGTAGAGCGAGGCGGAGGACGCGAAGGTCGCGATGTGGCCGCCGACGCCGATGCCGGGGCGCTGGGCCCTGGAGACCATCACGGCCGCGTTCCAGCGGGTGGCGTTGAGGATGCGGCGCTCGATCTCCTCGTTGCCGGGGAAGAACGGCTCGTCCTTGGTGGCGATCGTGTTGACGTAGTCCGTGCTGCGCATCTCGGGCACGGCCACGCGCTTCTCGCGGGCCCGCTCGATCAGCCGGAGCATCAGGTAGCGGGCCCGCTCACGGCCGCGCTGGTCCACGGCGGCGTCGAGCGAGTCGAGCCACTCCTGTGTCTCTTCGGGATCGAAGTCAGGAACCTGACTCGGAAGGCCGCCAATGATGATCGGATTGCGATCGGATCCGGAAGCCACGCTGTTCCTTACGTGTCAGAGGGGAAAACGTGTCATAGGGGGGAGTTGCACCGTTCCCCATGGTCTACCGCAGGGCGGCAATCGTCATCTCTACCGTGAGGTAACCGTGACTCGTTTAGCAAAGTCATTCGAGTCGCGTACCCTCGAAGGGTTCTCAAACGCGCATACCGGGCAGAACGCTGTGGTGTACGTCACCGGTGGGCGCGATAGCGTGCCTGGAGTTGCGGCGACACGGCCAGGATCGTCACCGTTTCGGCGTTCCGAATCGCCGGGTACTTGCGCGATCCGGCCCGTCCGTGTGGACTACGGCCAATGCTTCGCGCACGCGCGTGGCTGGACATTCATCAAGACATGATCAGGAGGCAACCCGTGAGCGCGACCGCGGACCACGCGGAGGAGCGGACGAACCCTGCCGTCAGGCTGGGGTTCCAGCCCGAGCAGGTGGTCCAGGAGATCGGCTACGACGACGACGTAGACCAGGAACTCCGCGAGGCCATTGAAGAAGTCATCGGCAGCGACCTGGTGGACGAGGACTACGACGACGTCGCCGATGCCGTGGTGCTGTGGTTCCGCGACGAGGACGGCGACCTGACCGACGTGCTGGTGGACGCCATCTCGTACGTCGAGGAGGGCGGCTCGATCCTGCTGCTGACGCCGAAGACCGGCCGTGACGGCTACGTCGAGCCCAGCGACATCTCGGAAGCCGCCACGACCGCGGGCCTGTCCGCGGCCAAGAGCGTCAGCGTGGGCAAGGACTGGAGCGGCAGCCGGCTGGTGACGCCCAAGGCGGCCAAGTCCAAGAGGTAGTCGACAGAGGTACCTCGATCGTTGAATCCCGGACGGGCTGGCCATGCCAGCCCGTCCGTCCGCATGCGGTGATCGCTGCGTAGGGTGGGTACCAGGGTGGACTCACCCGAACAGCCTCACCGAAGGGATGCAGGACGACATGGCGATCCAGGTCGGCGACAAGGCCCCCGATTTCGAGCTCAAGGACAACCACGGCGCCACCGTGAAGCTGTCCGACTTCCGGGGCGAGAAGAACGTGGTGCTGCTCTTCTACCCCTTCGCCTTCACCGGCGTCTGCACCGGCGAACTGTGCTCCCTGCGCGACAACCTGCCGCAGTTCACCGACCGCGACACCCAGCTCCTCGCGGTCTCGAACGACTCCATCCACACCCTGCGCGTCTTCGCCGAGCAGGAGGGCCTGGAGTACCCGCTGCTCTCCGACTTCTGGCCGCACGGCAACACGTCACGGGCCTACGGCGTCTTCGACGAGGACAAGGGCTGCGCCCTGCGCGGCACCTTCGTCATCGACAAGGAGGGCGTCGTCCGCTGGACCGTCGTCAACGGCCTGCCGGACGCCCGTGACCTCACCGAGTACGTGAAGGCGCTCGACACCCTGTGATTGTTAGGTTCCAGGGCCTGCGAGGGCCGGGAACCCGTCACTAGGATCGAGACGTTGATCCGATACCGACGCACTACGGGGCATCCCCGCCCCTGGACACCAATGGAGGACTCGTGGGAGTCAGCCTCAGCAAGGGCGGCAACGTTTCACTGACCAAGGAGGCCCCGGGCCTGACCGCGGTCATCGTCGGTCTGGGGTGGGACGTCCGCACCACCACCGGCACCGACTTCGACCTCGACGCCAGCGCACTGCTGCTGAACAGCGCGGGCAAGGTCGCCAGTGACGCGAACTTCGTCTTCTTCAACAACCTCAAGAGCCCCGACGGCTCCGTCGAGCACACCGGTGACAACACCACCGGTGAGGGCGAGGGCGACGACGAGGCGATCAAGGTGAACCTGGCGGCGGTCCCGGCCGACGTCGACAAGATCACCTTCCCGGTCTCGATCTACGACGCCGAGAACCGCCAGCAGTCCTTCGGCCAGGTCCGCAACGCGTTCATCCGCGTGGTGAACCAGGCGGGCGGCGCCGAGATCGCCCGCTACGACCTCTCCGAGGACGCCTCGACCGAGACGGCCATGGTCTTCGGCGAGCTCTACCGCAACGGCGCGGAGTGGAAGTTCCGCGCCATCGGCCAGGGCTACGCCTCGGGCCTGCGCGGCATCGCCCAGGACTTCGGCGTCAACGTCTGACGTCCACAGGCTCCACCCCGGCGCCGCGCGGTCCGCGTGCGGCGCCGGGGTCCCCCGCCGGGGGAGCGCAGGACAACCAGAGAAGCATCACCTCGGGGAGGACCAGCACTATGGGCGTCACGCTCGCCAAGGGGGGCAATGTCTCCCTGTCCAAGGCCGCACCGAACCTCACGAACGTCCTGATCGGCCTCGGCTGGGACGCGCGCTCCACCACCGGAGCCGACTTCGACCTGGACGCCAGCGCACTGCTGTGCGGCGGCGGGCGGGTCCTCGGGGACGAGTGGTTCATCTTCTACAACCAGCTCACGAGCCCCGACGGTTCCGTGGAGCACACCGGCGACAACCTGACCGGTGAGGGCGAGGGCGACGACGAGTCGATCCTGGTCGACCTCCCGAAGGTGCCGGCCACCTGCGACAAGATCATCTTCCCGGTCTCCATCCACATGGCCGACGAGCGCGGCCAGACCTTCGGCCAGGTCAGCAACGCCTTCATCCGCGTCGTCAACCAGGCGGACGGCCAGGAGCTCGCGCGCTACGACCTCTCCGAGGACGCCTCCACCGAGACGGCCATGATCTTCGGCGAGCTCTACCGCTACCAGGGCGAGTGGAAGTTCAGGGCGGTCGGCCAGGGGTACGCGTCGGGACTGCGGGGCATCGCCATGGACTTCGGGGTCAACGTCTCGTAAAAGCCGTTGTCCACACCGGCTGTCCCGGTCGGCGGAGTCTCCCTCTAGACTCAGTACCCGACGTCAAATTTTAAGTAAAGCCGAGTGCGGCGCGGGGGGAGACCTCCCCTCAGACTCCGTCTGGGGGGACCCCCAACACACGATTGGGTAGCCAGTGCTTCTGAAAACCTTCGGCTGGTCGTTCGCGGTCACCGCGCTCGGCCTTGTCGCAGCGGCGTTCTACGGGGGGTGGGAAGCCTTCGGCATCGTGGCGATCCTGGCCGTCCTGGAGATCTCGCTGTCCTTCGACAACGCGGTGGTCAACGCCGGGATCCTGAAGAAGATGTCCGCCTTCTGGCAGAAGATCTTCCTCACGGTCGGCGTCCTGATCGCCGTCTTCGGCATGCGGCTGGTGTTCCCCGTCGTCATCGTCGCCGTCACCGCCAAGATCGGCCCGATCGACGCGGTCGACCTCGCGCTCAACAACAAGGACCACTACCAGCAGCTGGTCACCGACGCCCACCCGGCGATCGCGGCCTTCGGCGGCATGTTCCTGCTGATGATCTTCCTCGACTTCATCTTCGAGGAGCGGGACATCCAGTGGCTGCGCTGGATCGAGCGCCCGCTGGCCAAGCTCGGCAAGGTCGACATGCTGTCGGTCTGCATCGCGCTGATCGTCCTGCTGATCACCTCCTTCACCTTCGCGGCCCACGCCCACCAGCACGGCGGCGCGCACACCGACAAGGCGCAGACGGTCCTGATCGCCGGTGTCGCCGGCCTGATCACGTACATGATCGTCGGCGGGCTCTCCGGCTACTTCGAGGACAAGCTCGAGGAAGAGGAGGAGCGGGAGCACGAGGAGGAGGAAGAGGCCGCGCGCACCGGCAAGCAGCGCTCGGCGGTCGTCCTGGCCGGTCAGGCCGCGTTCTTCATGTTCCTGTACCTGGAGGTCCTGGACGCGTCCTTCTCCTTCGACGGTGTGATCGGCGCCTTCGCCATCACGAACGACATCGTGCTCATGGCCCTCGGCCTCGGTATCGGCGCGATGTACGTCCGCTCGCTGACGGTCTACCTGGTCCGCCAGGGAACCCTCGACGACTACGTCTACCTGGAGCACGGCGCCCACTACGCGATCGGCGCCCTGGCCGTGATCCTCATGGTCACCATCCAGTACCAGATCAACGAGGTCATCACCGGCCTGGTCGGCGTGGTCCTGATCGGCTGGTCCTTCTGGTCCTCGGTCCGCAGGAACAAGGCTCTGGCGGAAGCCGAGGGAAAAGCAGGCTCGGACGAGAAGACTGAGGTCTCGTCCGGGGTGTGACAGGCTCCCCGGTGAGGGAACGCTTCTGTTCGGGGCGGCCGTCGAGGACATGTCCTCTGCCCGGCCGCCCCGACAGCTTTGTCATGCGGGACGTGGACGCGAACGTGGGGGCGGGACATGGGCTTCTTCGACGGGATCTGGCGGCGCGAGGCCGACTTCGACTCGGGCAGCGCGGCCAGCAACGCGATCGAACTGACCAAACGGCACCACCAGGTCTCGCTCACCAAGCAGGGCGCGGCCACCGGCAACCTCCGCGTCAACCTCACCTGGCGGATGCGGACCTCCGACATCGGCGGCCTCCAGCGCGACAGCCTGCTGCGCCACCCCTTCAAGGCGCTCAAGCCCCCGGAGGTCATGGGCCACAGCCAGAGCATGGTCAACGTCGACCTGGACCTCGGCTGCCTCTACGAACTGATGGACGGCACCAAGGGCGTGGTGCAGCCCCTGGGCGGCCTCCTGGGCGACGTCAACTCGCCCCCGTACGTGAAACTCAGCGGCGACGACCGCTTCGGTTCCGCGTCCGGCGAGACGATGTACGTCAACCTCGACCACCGCGACCAGATCAAGCGCCTGCTGGTCTTCGTCTACATCTACGACCAGACACCCGCCTTCGACCGCACCCACGCGATCGTCACCCTTTACCCGAGCAACGGCCCCCGCATCGAGATAGGCCTCGACGAACGCCACCCCCAGGCCCGCTCCTGCGCGGTGGTGATGATCGAGAACGTCAAGGGCGAACTCGTCGTCCGCCGCGAGGTGAAGTTCGTCTACGGCTTCCAGGCGGAGCTGGACCGGTTGTACGGGTGGGGTCTGCAGTGGGGCAGGGGCTACAAGACGAAGGTCGACCGATAGCCAGCCTCAGGGACAGCGCCCCGAACGGGCGCGGGGAGCCGCGCGACAGCCTCCGCCGGGCCCGCGCTCGACCCACCACGCGGGGCCCCGTCAGATGAACTGCGGCCCCTGCGGCGGCATCCGGAAGTCCGGATCCGGCACGGTGGCCACCGGCACCGGCTGCGGATACCCGTACGTCCCCGCGGGCGCGGTCTGCGGATAGCCGTACGCCGGTTGCGTCACGGGCTCCTGGGCCGGCGGATACCCGTACCCGGACTGCACGGGCACGGTCGCGGGCGCGGCGGTCGGCTGCTCCGGAGGCAACGGCTGGGCGGCCTCGGCGACAAGCCCCGCCCCCTCCGACTCGTCCACCGTGATCCCGAAGTCCATCGCGAGCCCACGCAGCCCGTTGGCGTACCCCTCGCCCAGGGCCCGGAACTTCCAGCCGTCACCCCGCCGGTACAGCTCCCCGCAGATCAGCGCGGTCTCCTCGCCGGTCTCCGGCTTGATGTCGAAATACAGCAGCGGCTCACCATCGGCGACCGCCGCGTCGTACAGCAGGATGCGCAGCCCCTGTACGCGGTCGAAGGTGTTGTCCTCCGCCGAAGCGACCACCAGAATCCGGCCCACCTCGGGCTCGACACCGGCCAGATCTGTCTGGATCGTGTCGGTGGGGCCCTCGGCGACGCGCTTCTTGCCCAGCCACCAGACCTTTCCGGAGGGATGCCGGGGCTGGTTGTAGAAGACGAAGTCCTCGTCGGAACGCACCTGACCGGCGGGGCCGAGGAGCAGCGCCGAGGCGTCCACGTCAGGGACGCCCTGCCCGGGAGTCCAACGCAGTACGGCACGTACCGTGGTGGCCTCCAGCGGGACGTTCGACCCCTTCAGCATCGCGTGCGTCATGCGGTCATCCTGCCCTCTCGGTCCTGGTCACGACAACGTGGGGTGCGGACCCCGACACGGCCGAGTTACCTGAAGTTCATGCCCGGCGGGAACCCCCGACATGGGTTTGTACGTACTATTACCGGCCACCTGTCGAATACGTTCACGAGTCCCAGCGGCACCACGGGGGAGCTTTATGCGTCATTTCGGGCACATTGCCCCTGAGGTACGGCAGCGTCTCTTCTTCCAGGAGCCCTGCGAGTTCGACGCGGACTCCCCGGCCCGACTCCTCGCCGCGGCCCTGGGCGCCACGCTCTACAGCCCGGCCACCCGCCCGCACCTCGCCGACGACGTCGTCAAGCTGGCGGCGCGCGGTGTGGTGTCGATGGTGCTCTGCCTGGAGGACTCGATCGGCGACGAGGACGTGCCGGCCGCCGAGGAGAACCTGGTCCGGCAGTTCGCGGACCTGGCCGCCCGCCCGGACGTCGAGCTTCCGCTCCTCTTCATCAGGGTCCGTGAGCCCGAGCAGATCCCCGACCTCGTACACCGCATGGGTCCCTCCGTACGACTCCTCTCCGGCTTCGTGATGCCGAAGTTCACCGAGGAGAGCGGCACCCCGTTCCTGGAGGCGCTGACCGCCGCGGAGGCGGTCAGCGGCCACCGGCTGTTCGGCATGCCGGTCCTGGAGTCGCCCGAGCTGCTGTACCGCGAGTCGCGCGTCGAGACCCTGGAGGGCATCTCCCGCGCCGTCGACAAGTACCGCGACCGCGTCCTCGCCCTGCGCCTCGGCGTGACGGACTTCTGCTCGTCCTACGGCCTGCGCCGCGCCTCCGACATGACGGCCTACGACGTCCAGATCGTCGCCAACGTCATCGGCGACGTGGTGAACATGCTGGGCCGCGCCGACGGCACCGGCTTCACGGTGACCGGCCCGGTCTGGGAGTACTTCCGGGTCCAGGAGCGCATGTTCAAGCCGCAGCTGCGCCGCAGCCCCTTCCTGGAGGGCCAGGCCGAGGAGCTGCGCGAGGCGCTGATCGAGCACGCGATGGACGGCCTGCTCCGTGAGATCGCCCTCGACCAGGCCAACGGACTGCTGGGCAAGACCTGCATCCACCCCTCCCACGTGCTGCCCGTGCACGCGCTGTCCGTGGTCAGCCACGAGGAGTTCTGCGACGCGCAGGACATCCTGCGGCCGGAGCGGGGCGGCGGGGGCGTGCTGCGCTCGGCGTACACGAACAAGATGAACGAGGTGAAGCCGCACCGCGCCTGGGCCGAGCGGACGATGCTGCGCGCCGAGATCTTCGGGGTCGCACGCGAGGACGTCGGCTTCGTGGAGCTGCTCGCCGCCGGAATCCCCGGCTGAATCGCAAGGGACGTATGAACAAGGCAGTGAACGACGGTGTCTGGTCGGGCAGCTGGGTCGCGGAGCGGCTCGGGGTCGAACTGCTCGGCGACCCGGAGCTGACCGGCCTCCTGGGGCTGGCCCTCCGCCGCAACCCCAAGCGGGCCCACCTCCTCGTGTCGAACGTGCTCGGCAAGCACGTCCCGCAGTCCCCGACGGTGGTCTACGGCCACGGCTTCACCCTGGGCCGCCGCGTCCGCGAACTCCTCGGCACCGAGCAGTCCCGGCGGGCGGTGGTCCTCGGCTACGCGGAGACGGCGACGGGCCTGGGCCACGCGGTCGCCGACGGCATCGCGCTCGCCCCCTACCTCCACTCCACCCGCCGCCCCGTCCCCGGTGTGGCCACAGCGGGCGGCTTCGAGGAGTCCCACTCCCACGCGACATCGCATCTGCTGCTGCCGGAGAACCCCGAACTGCTGTCCGGCGACGGGCCGTTGGTCCTGGTGGACGACGAGTTCTCCACCGGGAACACCGTCCTGAACACGATCAGGGATCTCCACGAGCGGTACCCCCGGGACCGGTACGTGGTCGTCGCCCTCGTGGACATGCGCTCGGCGGCGGACGCGGGGCGGCTGGACGCGTTCGCGGCGGAGATCGGCGCGAGGGTGGACCTCGTCGCGGCGGCATCGGGCACGGTGAGCCTGCCGGCCGGGGTCCTCGAAAAGGGCCAGGAACTGGTGGCGAGGTACGAGGCGGGGGAGGCCGGGTCGGCTGGTCGGTCGTCCGCGGCGCCGTCGGGGCCGGTCGCGCAGTTCCCCGCGCCCCTCAAGAACAAGGACGCCGCCCCCGAACCCACCCCGACCCCCAACCCCTCAGGGGCGCGGGGAACTGCGCGACCGGCCCCCACCGGCCCGCACTCGAAGGACAGCCGCATCACCCCCGTCGAACTCCGCTGGCCCGCACACCTCCCGGACGGCGGCAGACACGGCTTCACCCCCTCGCACCGCATACGCCTGGAGACCGCCCTCCCCGCCATGGCCGCCCGCCTGGCCGACGCGCTCCCGGAAGACGCCCACCGCATACACGTCCTCGGCTTCGAAGAGCTGATGTACGCCCCCCTCCGGCTGGCCCGCGAGCTGGAGCAGATCGTCGCCGCCGGTGTCACGTACTCCACCACCACCCGCTCACCCGTCCTCGCCGTGGACGACCCGGGCTACGCGATACGCAGCCGCCTCACCTTCCCCGCCCACGACACCCCCGCGGACGGACCGGGCGACCGCTACGCCTACAACATCGCGGGCGCCGGCTTCGACGCCGTGGTCGCCGTGGTCGACGACACCGCCGACACCCCCGAACTCCACGCCCCGGACGGCCTGCTGGCGAGGCTCGCCGAACACGCCCCGCACGTCGTCCTCGCGGTGATCCCCTCGTACGTCCCCGAAAGGCCCGCCATGCTCCCCGACCCCCTCCGCGGCCCCGCCTTCTCCTCGTACGCGCCGGAAGAGGTCGGCTGGCTGCTCCAGGACCTCTCGGACGTGACCCTGGAGGCGCCGACCGAGGAGCGCGAGGAGGCCATCCAGAGCGGCGGAGCCCACTACGCGGAGTCGCTGCCGGTGGAGTACCAGCCGAGCGAGCAGTACCAGCGGCTGTTCCACACCGCCCTGGACGAGGCCGCCGACCGCCTCGCGCTGGCGGTGGGCGCGGTCACCGAGCTGGTCCTCGCCGAACGCTCCCCGCACCCCGTCCTGGTCTCGCTCGCCCGCGCCGGCACCCCCGTGGGCGTTCTGATGCGCCGCTGGGCCCAGCACCGCCACGGCCTCGACCTCCCGCACTACGCCGTGTCGATCGTGCGCGGTCGCGGCATCGACGCCAACGCGCTCCGCTGGCTCGCCGCCCACCACGACCCGGCCGACGTCGTGTTCGTCGACGGCTGGACCGGCAAGGGCGCCATCACCCGCGAACTCACCGAGGCGATCCGGGAGTTCGAGGAGTCCGACGGCATCACCGGCTTCGACCCGGAGATCGCGGTGCTCGCCGACCCGGGCTCCTGCGTGCGGACGTACGGCACCCGCGAGGACTTCCTCATTCCTTCCGCGTGCCTCAACTCGACCGTCTCCGGCCTGATCTCCCGTACGGTCCTGCGCTCCGACCTGGTCGGCCCGCACGATTTCCACGGCGCGAAGTTCTACCGCGAACTCGCGGGCGCGGACGTCTCGGTGGACTTCCTGGACGCGGTGGCCGCCCGCTTCCCGGAGGTCGCGGACGCGGTGGCGACCCTCGCCAAGGAACTGCTGGCCGCCGACCGCACCCCGACCTGGGAGGGCTGGGCGGCGGTCGAGCGGATCAGCGAGGAGTACGGCATCCACGACGTGAACCTCGTCAAGCCCGGCGTCGGCGAGACCACCCGGGTGCTGCTGCGCCGGGTGCCCTGGAAGATCCTCGCCAGAGCCGGCGCGGGTGCCGACCTCGACCATGTCAGACTGCTCGCCGAGCAGCGGGGCGTACCCGTCGAGGAGGTGGCCGAACTGCCGTACACCTGCGTGGGGTTGATCCACCCCAAGTACACGCGCGGTGCGACCGGTGCCGACGGCAGGGCGGTGGCGGTCTGATGCCGGTACTCGTCACGAGCGACCTCGACCGTACGCTCATCTACTCCGCCGCCGCCCTCGCCCTCACGATGCCGGACGCGCTGGCGCCCCGGCTGCTCTGTGTCGAGGTGCACGAGAGCAAGCCGCTGTCCTTCATGACGGAGACGTCGGCCGCGCTGCTCGCCGAACTCGGTGACGCGGCCGTCTTCGTGCCCACCACCACCCGCACCCGCAAGCAGTACCAGCGCATCAACCTGCCCGGTCCCGAGCCGGAGTTCGCGATCTGCGCCAACGGCGGCCACCTGCTCGTCGACGGCGTGACCGACGAGGACTGGCACGCGTCGGTCCAGGCGAGGCTGGCCGCCGAATGCGCTCCGCTGGAGGAGGTGCGCGAACACCTCGCGACCACCGCCGACCCGGCCTGGGTCCGCAAGCACCGCGTCGCCGAGGACCTCTTCGCCTATCTGGTGGTCGAGCGCGAACTGCTTCCCGAGGAGTGGGTGAAGGACCTGGCGGTCTGGGCGGAGAACCGGGGCTGGACGGTCTCCCTCCAGGGCCGCAAGATCTACGCGGTTCCCAAGCCCCTCACCAAGAGCGCCGCCATGCGCGAGGTGGCCCGCCGCACCAACGCCACCCTGACCCTCGCGGCCGGGGACTCGCTGCTGGACGCCGACCTCCTGCTGGCGGCGGACAGGGGCTGGCGCCCGGGCCACGGCGAGCTGGCGGACGAGTCGTGGACGGCGCCCGACGTCACACCGCTCCCGGAGCGAGGAGTCCTGGCGGGCGAGCGCATCCTGCGGGAGTTCCTGAGAGCGGCCCGCACGACCTAGCCGCAGCAGCCCCCACCGCAGCATCCGCCGCCCCCTCCGCCCGCCGCGGGCGAGGGCCCGGCGGACGTACCCCCCACGGCCACGGCGGACAGCAGCTTCACCGTGTCGTCGTGCCCGGAGGGACAGTCCGCGGGCGCGGACGACTCCGCCATCGGCCGGCTGACTTCGAACGTGGATCCACAGGTACGGCAGCGGTACTCATAGCGAGGCATGCCGACAGGCTAGCGGCGTTCTCTCATGAGTACGGCACCTTGTTTTTTCATGAAGGTTTCGACTGTGTCCTGTTCTGTCGTTTTCTTATATGGAGAACTTGCGAAGACCACTGGTAATTTGAGGGCGCCGCGTGATCTGTGAGGCCGGGGGGAACCGGGATTTGCAGTCGCGTCCGCGGCAACCTTTCAGGACCCTCGTACGTCAATGCGTCTGCCTGTGCGAGTAATACGGAGTGCGGAGGGAGTCGCGTCGTGACCCACGAGGGGGACGGGGAGGAGCGCCAGGCACCGGACGAGACCATGCAGTTGAAGCTCCCCGACGGGTTCCGTCCGGACGAGACCATGCAGCTGCGGGTCTCCGATCTGGAGATACCCGAGGCGCCCGAGATACCCGAGGGAGAGGCGAAACCGGTACGGCACCGAGGACGCAAGGCCCCCCGCCCGTCCCTCCGCACCCGTCTCTCCCACCTCGCCGCAACCCTCCGGACCCGCTTCGCCCCGGTCGCCGCACGCCTCGCCCCGGCCGTGATATTCCTCACGCCGTACGTCCGCAAGCTCCGCCCGCAGTACCCCCGCCTCGGCCGTACCGGCTGGCGCCGTTGGGTGCCCTCCTGGCGGCAGTGGCTCGGGGGAGTGGCCGCCGCCATCGGCCTCAGCGGACTCTTCCTGGTCGTCGCGTACGCCGCCACCGACATCCCCGCGAACCTCAACTCGTACGCGACCCAGCAGGACAACGTGTACTTCTGGTCCGACGGGACGCCCATGGCCCGGACCGGCTGGGTGCAGCGGCAGGCGATGCCGCTGAAGGACATCCCGACCGACGTCCGCTGGGCGGTCCTCGCTGCCGAGAACGAGAGCTTCTACAGCGACCCCGGCATCTCCATGAAGGGCATCGCCCGCGCCTTGTACCGCACGGTCGGCGAGGGCGACACCGAGGGCGGCTCGACGATCACCCAGCAGTACGTGAAGAACGTCTACCTCACCCAGAACCAGACGGTCAGCCGCAAGTTCACCGAGGCGATGATCTCCCTCAAGCTCGACAACAAGATGAGCAAGGACAAGATCCTTGAGGGCTATCTCAACACCAGCTGGTTCGGCCGTGGCACCTACGGACTCCAGCGCGCCTCGCAGGCGTACTACGGCAAGGACGTCAGCCAGCTCAACGCCAGCCAGGGCGCCTTCCTCGCCTCGCTGCTGAAGGGCGCGGGCCTCTACGACCCGACGCTCAGCAAGGCCAACCACGCCCGCGCGGTGGCCCGCTGGTCCTGGATCCTGGACCGCATGGTGAAGATCGGCAAGCTGTCCCCGGCCGAGCGCGCCACGTACAAGACGTTCCCCGAGCCGCTCAAGCAGTCGAGGACCTACGACACCGGCAAGCAGAGCGACTACCTGGTCGAACTCGCCACCCAGTACGTGAAGAAGACCGCGCACATCTCGGACAAGGACTTCGACCTCGGCGGCTACCAGATCTACACGACCTTCGACCGCGACCGCGAGACCGAGCTGACCGACGCCGTCACCAAGGCCCGCAAGGAGGCCCAGAAGGACGACCCGACCGGCGCCAAGACCGCCCATTACGGCGCCTCCTCGGTGGCCTCCGACGGCCGCATCCTCGCCGTCTACGGCGGCCCCGACCACCGCACGCAGGGCTTCAACGAGTCCAACGCGACCACCGTGCCCGCCGGTTCGGCCTTCGAGCCGTTCGTCTACGCCGCCGCGCTGGAGCACGGGGTCACCAAGACCCGCGGCAGCCCGCCGACCCCGGTCACCCCGGACACGCTGTACGACGGGAACGACGCCGTGCCGGTCACCACGCCCGAGGGGCCGTACTGGGACCGCAGCGGCAGAAAGGTCTCCGCGCACAACGACGGCAACAAGTCCTACGGGCAGATCAGTCTGCGCCAGGCGCTCGCCCGGTCCGTGAACACGCCGTTCATGCAGCTCGGGATGGACACCGGGCTGACGACCGTCCGGCAGACCGCGGAGAAGGCCGGGCTGCTCTCGTCCAGTTTCGGGGCGCAGGTGCCCGCGCTGTCGATGGGCAATGCCACGCCCAGCGCCTTGCGCATGGCGAGCGCGTACGGCACGTTCGACGCCGGGGGCGTCCACACGGAGCCGTACTCGGTCCGCCGTATCACCCGCAACGGCGCCGGGGTCCCGCTCGCACGGCCGGAACCCAACCGGGCGATGAGCAAGACCACCGCGGCCGAGGTGACGGACGCGCTCAGGGACTCCTTCGCCACCGCGCACCCCGAGGACGCGAAGGCCGGGTCGGGGGTGGCGGGCAAGACCGGCACCACCCAGGACGACACGGCCGCCTGGTACGTCGGCACGGCCAAGTCCGTGTCCACGGCCGTCGTCGTCTACCGCATCGACCTGAACAAGAGCCTCGAACCCCTGCCGCTGAAAGGAATCTCCGGCACCCCAGTCACCGACGTCCCCTACGGCATCTGGTCGAGAGCCATGACCCCGCTCGGCTGACCACCGCAGCGACCCCGCCAACTCCTCTCAGAATGAGCCGCCCATGAAGTCCCCGAAGCAGGCGCCGTCAGGCCGTCGCCGCCGAGCCCGTGAGCCTCGCCGTACCCCGAAGCCGGGATTCCTCACCCTGGCCGTGTTCCTTGTGGTCGCTTCACTGGTGACCGGGTATCTGGCGTTGAACCGGGACAGTACGACGCCGACCGCGTCGGCCGGGAAGAACGCCGAGCCCAAGTCGTCGCAGGATCCCGTCTGGGACGGCAAGACGCAGGTGCTGGGGGACGGTTCCACCTCGTACACGGGCCCGCAGAAGGACCAGTTGAAGGCCGTACCGCTCAAGCCCGGTGAGAAACCACCCCAGTTCGTGGTCTTCTCCTGGGACGGCGCGCTGCAGGGGGACGACGAACTCTTCTCGCACTACCGGGAGATGGCGAAGCAGTACAACGCCCACATGACCTTCTTCCTCACGGGCATCTACCTGCTGCCCAAGAGCAAGAGGGACCTGTACCACCCGCCGATGCACCCGGTGGGCTCGGCCGCGATCGACTTCCCCACCGACCAGCACATCCGGGACACCCTGGAGCAGCTCCGCCTCGCCTACGAGCAGGGCAACGACATCGGCACCCACTTCAACGGCCACTTCTGCGAGGCCAAGGGCGGCGGTGACTGGAGCGTCGCGCAGTGGAAGAGCGAGATCGACCAGTTCTTCTCCTTCGTCGAGAACTGGAAGACCAACACCGGATACACCGACATCCCGGCGCTACCCTTCGACTTCAAGAAGGAGGTCGTGGGCGGCCGTGCTCCCTGCCTGGAGGGCCAGCCCAACCTCCTGAAGGCGCTGAAGGGTTACGGATGGCGCTACGACGCCAGCTCCCCGGGCGACTTCCAGATATGGCCCACCAAGAAGGACGGCCTCTGGGACTTCCCGCTCGAACTGCTCCCCTACGGGAACAACATCCAGGCCCTGTCGATGGACTTCAACTTCCTCTACAACCAGTCGGGCGGTGCCACCCAGGGCGACCCCACGAAGTTCGCCGAGTGGGAACAGAAGACGGTCGACTCGTACATGGCCGGCTTCAACCGCGTCTACTACGGCAGCCGGGCGCCCCTGTTCATCGGGAACCACTTCGAGGACTGGAACGGCAGCATCTACATGAAGGCCATCGACCAGATCATCCCGAAGATCTGCACCAAGAAGGGCGTCAAGTGCGTGTCCTTCAAGGAGCTTTCGGACTGGATGGACGTGCAGTCGCCGCAGACTTTGCAGCAGTTGCGCAGCCTGGACCCCGCCCAGTCGCCCGACTGGTCCACGGTGGTCAAGTGACCTCTGGCGACTGGTGAAGTGACCAAGTGCAACCCCCTTCACAGGAGCCACACATGGCGTGCGAAGATGCCCTCGCCCGGTAGGCGTACCGGCGTAGAGGGGAACACCATTGAAATCCAGAAAACTGAGCCGTAAGCGGAGCCGTGTGGCCATAATCTCGGCGGCGGCCACCTCGGTCGCCGTCGGCGTCGCCCTCGTGCCCAACTGGAGCGCGGGCGCGGCCGTCGTCGACGACCCGACTGTGAACGCCGCGACCAAGGCGACCTTCCAGAAGCTCGCCGACGCGGTCTTCACCGACCGCACGCAGGCCCTCGTCCGCGGGGCCGGCACCAAGCAGACCACCTCGCGCTTCTCCGGCGACGTCCGTCTCTCCAGCACCCAGTCGCGCGACGAGAAGTCCGCGCTGAGCCAGCTGCGCGGCCGCCAGAACAGCATCGCCAAGCTCGGCGAGACGTACAGCGCGGGCACCACGAAGGTCACGCTGGACGCGACCCGGGTGACCGGCCGGACCGCCAAGGCCGACGTCACCGAGACGACCACGCTGACGTATGCGAAGGCCGTGGGGAACCAGCCCAGGACCACCGGCTTCCAGGCCCACCACGAGTTGACCTTCAAGGCCGACCGGCGGGGCACCTGGCAGCTGTCGAAGATCCAGGACACCGACGAGGGCGGCCTCGCCGTCAACACGCTGTCCAAGCCCGCGGTGAAGGCGTCGCCCGCCCCGGCCGACGACGGCGACACCATGCCGAACGCGCCGCGCGCGGCCATCACCCGCAACCCGGTGGCGGTCCCGAAGACGGGCACGGCGTACGACTACAAGGCGATGGCGACCTACGCCGAGAAGTACTGGAACGTCTACAACAAGGACTACCCGGACTTCAACGGCCACGCGGACGGCGGCGACTGCACCAACTTCGTCAGCCAGTCCCTGAAGGCCGGCGGCTGGAAGCACGTCCCGGGCTACGTCTACGACTACACGAAGTGGTTCGGCACCGCCGACATCCAGTCGGACTCCTTCGTCGGCGTCAACGAGTGGTCCTGGTTCGCGCAGAACTCCAAGCGGACCACCCCGCTCGCGAACGTGTACCAGCTGGAGGTCGGCGACGTCCTCCAGATGGACTTCGACCGCGACGGCGCCAAGGACCACACGATGATCGTGACGGCCAAGAGCAACGGCGTCCCGTACGTCACGTACCACTCGAACAACACCCTGCGCAGGTCGGTGGCGAGCCTCATCGCGTCGTACCCGAACGCGTACTACTACGCCTACCGCACCTGAGGCCGGTAGTCCCGCACCACGTCGTCGGCCCCCCGTCGCTCAGGCAGTGACGGGGGGCCGATCCGTGTCCACGGCGTGGGCGTCAGTGGCCCGCCGCTCCGCGTTCCTCCCGGATCTGGGTGACCACCCGGGTCACGGACCCGCGTACCGCCTCGGTCTCCGTCAGGAAGTGCCAGTAGTCGGGGTGGCGGCCCTCCAGGCTGCCGATCGCCCGGTCCAGGCGGGCCACGGCGTCGTCGAGGGGGCGGGCGTGCCGGGGGTCGGGGGTGGTGCGGCCCGTCATCGCCAGGCGCTGGGCGTCCCGGATGGCGAAGCGCGTGCGGTCGATCTCCTGCTGGGGGTCCTTCTGCACGGCGTTGAGGCGCCGCAGCCGGTCACCGGCGGCCGAGACGGCCTCGTCGGTGGTGTTCAGGAGGGCCCGCACGGTCGACAGCAGGGACGTGGCGTCCGGCCAGCGCTGGGCGTCCCGGGCGGCCTGCGCCTCCTTCAGCTTCAGCTCGGCCTGCCGTACGTTCTCCCCGGCCTGCTGGGGCACCTGCTGGAGGTCCTGCCAGCAGGCGGCGGAGAAGCGCCGCCGCAACTCGCTCAGCACCGGGTCGACCTGGCCCGCGCGGGTGGTGAGCGCCTGGGCGCGGGTGCGCAGGGAGACCAGCCGGTGGTCGATCTCGGCGGCCCGCTCGGGCAGTTGACCGGCCTCGGCCCGGATGGCCTCCGCCTCCCGGGCGACCTGCGTCGCCCGCTCCAGGGTCTGCGGCACGCCGTGCTGCCCGGCCCCCTGGTTCAGCTTGGTCAGCTCCGGCCCGAGCGAGGCCAGCCGGGCGGCGAGGTCGTCGGCCCGCAGTCCCGAACCGCGCGCGGTGTCCAGGGCGTTGGAGGCGGCGAGCAGTGCCTGCCGGGCCCGCTCGACGGCGGGCGCCAGCCGGGCGAGCTGGGTCTCGGCCTTGCCGAGCAGCGGACCGAGCCCGCTCTCGAACCGGTCGAGTTCCTGCTTCACCTGCCCCAACTGGTCCTTCGCCGCCGCCAGTTCGGTACGGGCACGGTTGGCCGCGGCGGCCTCCAGGTCGTCGCGGTCGAGGTCGTGCGCGTCGACGGCGCTGATGTACCGGCCGCTCGCCTCGTCGATGCGCCGGCCCAGCGCCTCGAAGTCGGTGACCGCGCGGCGGGCGGCCGGCGAGTCGTCGACCGCGGTGATGGTCTCTATCGAGATCCGCAGATCACGCTGGGCGGTGTCCAGCTCGTAGAACGCGGCAGCCGCGGCATCCTTCGCCGCCTGCGCCTCGGCCCGCTGGCTCTCCGCCCGCCCGCCGAACCAGCGCCGGGTGCCGCCACCGGCGAAGGAGACGGGCAGGGCGAGCGCGACGAGCAGCGGCAGACCGATCAGGGCGAGGGTGTCGAGGGCCGCACGCGTGGCGGCGCCCGAACCGGGCCGGGGCCGGAGCCCTGGCACGCGCCGGATCCGTGTGAGCGGCGAATACGGCTGCGCTGGTGTCGCCGTCACATCCCTCTCCCGTGTCTTCCGTCCTGACCGCTGTCATTCTCCCACCGGTGGAGGACGAACACACGGGCCGGTCAGTTCGCGTTCCGCACCGTGACCTTCCCGTCGCCGGTGTGGGCGGTCACCACATGAGAACTCGTCGAGTCCCGGGGCACCGACACATGCACCGATCCGTCGCCGGTCTTGGTCGTCACGCGGTACTTCGCCCCGCCGTCCGTGGGCAGCGCGATCGTCACGGACCCGTCGCCGCTGGTGGACTCCACCAGGTCGGGCACGGCGCCGAGTTCGAGGTGCACGGACCCGTCACCGGTGGTCGCGTGCACCTGCCGGGACGACACCTCGGCGTGCAGGGAGCCGTCCCCGCTGTGCAGCGTCAGCGGCCCGGTGGTGTCGGTGACATGCACCGACCCGTCGTGCGTACGGATGTTCAGCGCGTCCGCGAACCCCTGGGCCCGCACGCTCCCGTCCCCGTCCTCCACCTTCACGGTGACCCCGCGCGGCACCTCGATCCGGTGCTTGGCGGAGCAGTCCGCGATCACCCCGGAACACCTCATCCGCAGCTTCAGCCGGTCGCCGTCCATCGCCCAGCTGACCTTCGGGTCCGACCCGATGGCCACGCTGCCCTGCCACCACCGGGTGACCTCGATCTTCCCCGCCGGGTTGGCGTCCGCGGCGACGACCTCCAGCGCGGAGTCGTCGGAGTCGATCGTGAGCGTACGGCCGGGCAGCGCGAAGGTGCGGTGATCGGGGTGCTTGTCGTCCCCGGCGGAGGCGGTGCCGCAGGCGGTGGCCCCGAGGAGCAGCAGGGCGACGGCGGCGGTGCCGGTGAGGACGCGGGTGGCGCGGCGGCGGGTGCGGGTGGCGGTGCTGGTCACGGTGGTTCTCCCCCTGGGACGGACGCGGAGCCCCGGTGGCTCCTACGGCGCTCTACGACCGTAGGGAACGGCGTCCGGCGAGGGCATCCGGCGCACTCCCGGACCGGGGGTGGGGAAAACCCCCGGGACGCCCCTGACCTCCTCCCTGACCTCCCGCTCGGCCCGCTTCCTTCCCCGATACGGGTTTGCAGGACAGGCCCCCCGGCCATGTAGGCTGTCGACTCGTCCTGGGCGCGTAGCTCAGGGGTAGAGCGTCGCCCTTACAAGGCGAATGTCGGCGGTTCGAAACCGTCCGCGCCCACCAGGATAAACAGCAGGTCAGAGGCCTTCCGGGGAATTCTCCGGTGGGCCTCTTTCCGTTGCCGGGTCCGGGTCCGCGACGGGTGCGGGAAAAACCGCTGGCGGCCCGCGGCGCCCGCTGCTAACTTCGCGGAGGCCGTGCGAGAGAGCGAGGAGGTGGTACCCGTGAACGCAGTGACGACATGGGTGCTCCCCTCAGGGGTCGCGGTCGGGCGATAGGTCGTCCGGGAGCGCCGTACGCAGCTCTCCCGAAAGGCACGACCATGGACTTCACCTTCACCACTGAACGACGCCTCGAAGACGGCGTCACGGAACGCGAGTTCACCCTCGGCGAGATCCCCGGCACCCTGTGGACGCCCGAGTCCGCCGAGCCGGTCCCGCTGATCCTGATGGCCCACAACAACGGCCTGCCCAAGGCGGAGCCCCGGCTGGTGGCGCGGGCCCGGCTGTCCGCGGCGGCCGGTTACGCGGTGGCCGCCATCGACGCCGCCGGGTGCGGTGACCGGCCCCGTTCCGCCGCCGCCGAACAGGCCCGCGCGGAGCTGCGCCGGGCGATGCGGGCCGGTGAGCCGGTCGACGACATCTTCGAGTCCCTCGTCGGCCCGCTGGTCGAACAGGCGGTCCCGGACTGGCGCGCCGCCCTCGACGCCCTCCTCGACCTGCCCGGGATCACCGGCCCCGTCGGGTACTCGGGGTGGACCGCGCTCGGCATCCGGCTGGCGGTGCTGGAGCCGCGTATCGCGGCGGCCGGCTTCTTCGCCGGGGGGTACGTCCCGCACGCCCAGCGCGAGGAGGCCCGCCAGGTCACCATCCCGCTGCTGCTCCTGCTCCAGTGGGACGACGAGGGCAATCCGCGCCGGCGGGCCCTTGACCTGTTCGACGACTTCGGCAGCAGGGAGAAGACCCTGCACGCCAACCTCGGTGGCCACCTCGGCACCCCGTGGTTCGAACGGGAGGACGGGGACCGGTTCTTCGGCCGCCACCTGAAGTAGGCCGGGGCACCGGGGGGACTTTCCCGCGGGGGGTGGGCAGGATGGGTCCATGACCACATCCTCGGTACCGTCGCCACACCGCACCACCCCCTCGGGCTCCGTCCTGTCCCTGTGGTCGAAGGACTCGGTGCTGTCGATCGGCTCGGTGGGGTCGGTGCTGTCCATCGGCTCCGTCGGGTCGAGCCTGTCGGTCGGATCGATCGGGAGCGCGCTGTCGGTCGGTTCGATCGGCTCGGCCCTGTCGTTCGTCTCGGCCGGGTCGTGGCTGAGCACGGGCTCCGTCCTGTCCGCGCAGTCGCGGTGGTCGGTGCTGTCCTGGCGCTCCACGCGCGGCTTCCGGGCGGTCGGTACGACGGGCACCGCGGGGACGGTGGGCGCGGTGGTCGCGGTCGCGGGGGTCGCCGGCGTCGCCGCGACCCTGCTGCTGGCCCAACGGGGGCCGCGCAAGGCCTAGTTGCACAGCCGTCGGCGTCCCGCGTCCGGCCCGTGGTCTCTCAGTCGCCGTCCGCCGGCCGCGTCTCGTGCGCGTGCTTCAGCAGCATCCGTGTCTCCACCCGCTCCGCCGCCACGACCTCCGTCCAGAAACGGTGGCCGCTGACGAAGACCGCCAGCTCGTGTTCGCGCTGCCGGAGCTTCTCCACCTCGGCCTGTTCGTCGGGTGTCCAGCCGGGGGAGGCCGGGCGCTCCACCTTGCGCCAGCCGCCCGTGTCGCTGAACCCGTCCAGGGGCTCGACCGACCAGGGCAGCCGCTTCAGCAGGGCCGACAGCTCGGCCCTGACCTGATGCAGCTCCTCCTGACCGGCGAGCAGGTCACTCGGGAAGTCATAGGTCGTAGCCACGAGGTAATGCTACGCCTGTTCGATTTTGGGTCGCGAGTTCCTTCAGGGACTTCACGCGAACGGATGCGGAGGGAGTGCTTCAGTCGCTGGTCGGGGCGGTGGCGCCATGGCGATCTTCACGGCTCGTCCTCTAGTCTGTAAGGCATGACATCAATGAATGACCCTTACGACGTGGTCGCGGGCGTGCCGTCCGTCGAGGACTTCCGGCGCCTGCGGACCGACGCGGGGCTCTCCGACAGGGACCCGGCGGCCGTCGCGGTCGCGCTGCCCAACACCTGGTACGGGGTGGTGCTCCGGCACGAGGGCGAGCCCATCGGGATGGGGCGGATCATCGGGGACGGCGGCACGGCGTTCCAGGTCGTCGACATCTGCGTGCACCCCGCGCACCAGGGGCGCGGGCTAGGCCGGCGCATCATGGCCGCGCTCACCGAGGAACTGGAACGCCGGGCGCCCGCCACCGCGTACGTCTCGCTCATCGCGGACGGACCCGCGCGCTTCCTGTACGAGAAGTTCGGCTTCGCCGACACCGCCCGGCACGACTCGATCGGCATGTACCGGTTCATGGGCGCCTAGGGTGCTCGGCATGGATGTCGAACAGGTGCGGCTTCAGCCCTGGGGCGCGGGGGACTTCTGGTTGCTCGGGCGGCTCAACAGCCCTGAGATGACCGCGCACTTGGGAGGTCCCGAGAGCGAGGAGCGGCTTGCCGACCGGCAGTCCCGGTACCTCGGGCTCGACCGCGGGGGGATGTTCCGGGTGGAGTCGGCGGTGAGCGGGGAGACCGTGGGCTCGATCGGCTTCTGGGAGCGGGAGTGGCGGGGCGAGTCGGTGTGGGAGACCGGGTGGGGGGTCCTGCCCGAGTTCCAGGGACGGGGGCTGGCCGCCCGGGCGGCCAGCGCCGTCGTGCTGGTGGCGCGGGCCGCCGGGTGGCACCGGTATCTGCACGCCTTCCCGGGAGCCGACCATCCCGCGTCCAACTCGGTGTGCAGGAAAGCCGGGTTCACCCTGATCGGCCCGGTGGACTTCGAGTATCCGAAGGGCAGCTGGATGACCTCGAACGACTGGCGGATCGACCTCCGGGCCTGAGCGGGGCGTCAGTCGGCGCCGTGCGCCCCCAACTCCCTTACGAGCCTTGCCGCCACCGGCACCTCGATGCCGTGCCGTTCCGCCGCCCGCAGCAACGCCCCGCCGATCGCGTCCAGTTCGAGCGGGCGGCCCGCCTCCGCGTCACGCTGCATCGACGACTTGGTCCCCGGCGGGAACGCGTCGTACCGGGCGAGCGCCCCGCCGGGGTCCGACGGGCCGCCGTAGGACCGGCTCACCGCGGCCGTCTCCTCCACCAGGGACGTCAACTCCCCGCGGTGGCGCGTGCGTACGTCGCCCAGGGAGAGGCCGTAGCGGGTGGTGAGGAGGGCGAGCGGGGCGAGGAAGGTCATCTTGGCCCAGAGAGCGGCCGTCTCGTCCGGGAGGACCCGGGTCGTGGGGCCGGCCGCGTTCAGCGCGGCGGCGAGGGCGTCCAGGCGGGGGCGGGGGACCGGGTCGCCGGTCAGGTCGATCTCCGCGAAGGGGCTGCCGTGCTCGATCTCCCCCGGGGCGGTGCGGGTCGACTCGACGCGGATGACCGCGGGGGCGACCTGGGCGGGGGTGTGGCGGGCGCGGAGGTGTGCCGGGTGTTCGACGCCGTTCAGGAACGGTACGAGGAGGCCGTCGGCCAGGGTCTTCGCCGGGACGCGGGTCAGTGCCTGGTCCAGGTCCGTCGCCTTGACCGCGATCAGGCAGGCGTCCACCGGTTCGCGCAGCTCCGTGTCGGCCTCCACGGGGGCCGTGAACTCGCCGAAGAGGGTGCTGTGGACGCGGATTCCGTCGGTGCGGAGGGTGTCGGCGGTCTCTTCCCGGGCCAGGCAGATCACCCGGTGTCCGGCGCGGGACAGCAGGGCCGCGAGCAGGCCGCCCACTCCGCCCGGGCCCAGGATCGCCACGGTGAGTTCGTCGTTCGCCATGTTCTCGTCCTCTCGTCGGTCGGCCCCGTGCACGGTGGCCGCCTCGGGGGAGATCATCGCAGGTGTGTTCGGGAGAGGGGCGGCGGGATCGGCCGCGGCGCGGGAGACTGGGGGTATGTGCCGCAGTATCAAGACGCTTCGACCGCCCGCTCTGCCCGACGAGGCCACGGAGGAGGAGGTGCGGGCCGCCGCGTTGCAGTACGTCCGCAAAGTCTCCGGGTTCCGGGCGCCGGCCGCGCACAACCGTGAGGTCTTCGACCACGCGGTCGATGTGATCGCGGCGGCCACCGCGGAACTCCTTGCGGGGCTTGAGGTGAGAGGGGCGTCCCGGGCGGCGTCGTGATCTGAGCGCGGGGCGGTTCGAGTCGGTCGCGCGGTTCCTCGCGCCCCTTGAGGCCGGTGCGTGCGGGGTGTTGTGGGGTGCGGGCGTGTGGGCCCCGAGTGCGCGGTTCCCCGCGCCCCTTCAAGGCGGGCGTGTGCGTGCGGGTGTGTGGGCCCTGCGTGCGCGGTTCCCTCGTCGTTAGGGGGCCGTTGCCTCTGTCGGGGTGGGCTGGCGGCGCATCACGTAGGCGGCTGCCGCTCCCGCGCCGAAGAGGGCCAGGAGCGAGACGCCCGTCGCCAGCCAGGTGGCGCCCAGCAGCTGGGCTCCGTAGTAGCCGAGGGCCACGCTGTAGGCCGCCCAGGAGAGGCCTGCCAGGGCCGACCAGGGGAGGAAGTCGCGGGCCCGGCGGTGGGCCGCGCCCGCGCCCAGGGAGACCACCGAGCGGCCGGCGGGGGCGAAGCGGGCCAGGATGACGAGGGCGCCGCCGCCGCGGGCGAGGGCCTGGCCGAGACGTTCCTGCGCGGTGGTGAGGCGGCGGGAGCGGGAGATCGCGCGGTCCAGGCGTTCGCCGCCGAGCCAGGCGAGCCGGTACGCCACCAGGTCGCCCAGGAGGGACGCGGTCGCCGCGCACGCGATCAGCGCCAGGATGCTGGGGACCTCGTGGGGCACGGGAACCGCGTCCGTCGCCGCGCCGGTGCCCGCCGCCGCGGCCGTCGCCGCCGCGATGACCAGGACACCGCTCGGCAGGACGGGCAGGAACACATCAAGGAGTACGGACAGGGCGACCATGGCGTAGATCCATGGGCTGCCGGTCAGCGACCCCACACTCTCGAACAACGCGTCTCCCCGTGAACTCCCCCGTGGGCCATACCTGCCGCGGTGTCGCGAAGGAGCGGCAGGGGCGGCCAGTAACAGCCATACAGCGTACGCCCGGGCACTGACAGGAGATTCACGGGGGGCGCGTGTGATCGGCACAGCGTGTTCACTCGGCTGCCCCGCCCCAGGGGGCGGCTCGCGCTCGTATCCCGTAGCAACGTAAAGACCAATCAAGCGGGACGAGACGTGAGGAACGGTACACATCATGGTGGCAGGGATATGCGCGGGCGCCGTCGCCGCGGCCGTACTGGCGAGCGGTGCGGGGGGTGCCGGGGCCGGTGCGCCGGACGGTTTCCGGATGCGGACGGACGCGCGGTTCGCACCGGTCGCCGCCCTCATGCCGTCGGCGGCGGTGACGTACGACAGCAGGCTGGTGCCCCCCGCCGCCTGGATCCAGGTGAGCCAGCACACGGCGGTCAGTGGCGCCACGACCGTGAAGCTGCGGGTCGACGGGATGGTGCCGGGGCACGCGTACAGCGTCCATGTGCACCAGAAGCCGTGCGGCGCCGACCCGGCCGCGGCGGGCGGGCACTTCCAGCACGAGCCGTCCACCGACCCGGCCGCCGCCACCGCCGACAACGAGGTCTGGCTCGACTTCACGGCCGACGGGCACGGTGCCGCCGAGGCGAGCGCCCACCACACGTGGGGCTTCCGGCAGGGCGAGGCGTCCTCGGTCGTCATCCACGACATGCCGGGCAGCCGCACCCGCGCCGCCTGCTTCACGGTGCCGTTCGGCTGGGCTCCCTGACCTGCGGGCACGTCCGGGGCCGGGCGCCGGCGGCCGGCGCCCGCCCGTCGGCCGCCGCCGCGCGCAGCACCGCCCGCGCCATCGCGTCCGCGTCCGACAGCGTCACCGAGTCCACCCCGGGCCGGGCGCCCGCGGCGGTCACCCAGTGCACGCCCTCCGTGGGCACCCCGAACGCGAACCGCCTTTCGTGGAACGCTCCCTGACGGTCTATCAGACGGTACGGGCGCGGTGTCACGTCCAGTCCGCCCGTCTCGTAGCCGTCCACCGTGTGCGGCCGGCACCGGCCCGTCCGCAGCAGTCGGCCGAGGAGTTCGTCGGCGGTGCGGCGCAGGTCCGGTTCGGGGAGGCGGGCCTCGACGAGGGTGGTCACGCGGACCGCCGAGCCCGGTATCCCGGGGGAGCAGGCCACCCAGGCGCCGTCCGCCTCCCGTACGTCGAGCCGCGGCCCGAGCACCTCCACCACGCCCGCCTCGATCAGCGCGGCCAGTTCCTCGATCCGGCGGCGGGGCGGCCCGATGGACAGGAACGCGTTGAGCGGGGTGTACCAGCGGTCCAGGTGGTCGCGGCGCGAGGCACCGGCCAGCCCGCCGTGGTCGACGACCAGCCGGAGTTCGTTCCGCAGATCGCGCAGCACGTCCAGGGCCGCCTTGAGCGGGCCGTCCACGTTGCCGCGTGCCGCGTGCTCCGCGTCCTCGCGCAGATACGACAGCAGCCACTCCCGCCAGGCCGCCGGGTCCGCGAGATCGGGTTCCGTGTACGGCCGGGACAGCCGGTCCCAGCACCAGCGGTCGGCCGCCGGGATCCCGAACTCGTCCAGGATCAGGGCCTCTTGGGGGTCCCGGTGTGGGACGGCGAGGAAGCGCTCGGCGAAGTCCGCCGACTCCGGGTGCCGGGCGGGGCGCAGGAGCGCGGTGTAGTAGACCGTCTCGACCTCCTTCGCCACCAACGGCCATATCTCCGTGAGGAATTCGGGCGGCTCGGCCGAGTCGGCGCGCTTGCGGAAGGCGGATATCGCCTCGGGGGTGAGGAGTTGTGGGAGGTGGCGGCCGTAGGGGCCCTTCGCGTTGTCGCCGCGGGCCTGGTACGGAATGCCCCGGCGTGAACCGGCGTACAGGCGCGGCTCGTCGCCCGAGGGGACGTAGCGCAGGGTTCCTTCCTCCGTGCGGACGAAACGGCCGCCTCTGCCCGTCGTCAACAGGGCTGTGTGGTCGAAGAAGTTGAGGCCAAGGCCGCGCAGCAGGACGGGCTCGCCGGGGCGTACGGCGGACAGGTCGACGTCGGCCGGGTTGGCGGGCGGGACGTGGCGCAGGCCGTGGCGGTCGGCGTAGGCGGCGAGGCGGCGGTCGGCGGTGTCCGGGGTCGTCGGCAGGTGGCCCTGTGCCAGGACGACGGCCGAAAGGGCGGACAGCGTCAGGCCGTTGTCGAGGGTGAGGGACTGGTGGCCGTCGGCCGTGTCGTCGAGGCGCACGGCGCGGGCCGCGTGCGGTCGCACCTCGACGGAGTCGGGGGCCTCGCGGACGGTGCGGGCGAACACCCACTCCAGATAGCGGCCGTAGTGCGCGCGGGTGGGGTAGTCGTCCGGGCCGAGTGCGGCGGGCGCCCACTCGTGGAGGCTCGGGCCGGGGCGGACCGGGCCCGAGCAGTCGACGCTTTCGTCGGTGAAGAGGGTCACCTGCGAGGCCACGGTGTTCATCAGCAGCTCGGGCGACTGCGCGGAGCGCCACACGCGGCCGGGCCCCGGGGGCGCCGGGTCGACGACGTGCACGGTGAGCCGCGTGCCGGGCGGGAGGAGCTCCGGCGCGGAGGCACAGAGGCGTTCCAGGACGCTGGTGCCGCGTGGACCGGCGCCGACCACGGCGACGGAGACGGAGACCGGTTCGCCGTCGAACGCGTTCACTGGGGACAAAGGGGTGACTCCCGGGCGTGTGGGGGCGCAATGGAGCAGACCGTCCGCTCGGAAGCGGACGGTCCGCCTCATCATGCCCGCAACGGGATCACGAGGGTGTCAGGGGGGAGTCCTCCACGGTCCGCAGCGTGCCGTCCGGCCGTGCCTGCTCCAGCCGCAGCCGGGCCGAACGGCCGCGCAGCGTCAGCGTCATGAGCTGGTTGCCGAACCAGGGACCGCCCGTCCTGCGCCACGTCACCGACGGCTCCGGGCAGCGGCCGTGCCGGGCCAGACGGCGGCCGAGGCCGCGCGCGACCGCGCTCCAGCCGAAACGGAAGCCGACGCGTACGTAGGCGGGTATCGAGTTGTGGACCGGGGAGCAGGTGAGCTGGAGGACCCGGGCGGCCGGGGGTCCGTCCTGGCCCGAAGTCCCTTGACGGTCACGCCACTCAGGTTCCGCCACATACGCGTGGTGCACGTCTCCCGACAGCACGAGCACCGACGCCGGAGCCCCGTCGCCCGTTCCGGCCTCGGCGATCAGGTCCGCCAGCTGCTCGAAGGACTCGGGGAACGCCGCCCAGTGTTCGAGGTCGGCCGCGCGGCGCAGCTTCTCGCCGAACCCGGCCCAGCGGGCGCCCCGTTCGCCCCGGCTCAGGGCCGCGTCCCAGGCCTCGGCGTCATGGATGAGATGGGGCAGCAGCCAGGGCAGGGAGGTGCCGATGAGGAGGTGGTCGTAGGAGGCGCGGTCCGTGAGCGCCTCGGTGCGCAGCCACTCGGCCTCGCCGGGGTCGAGCATCGCGCGGTGCTGTTCGTCGAGGACGCGGGCCGCCCGGCTGTCCACCATCAGCAGCCGGACGCGGCCGAAGTCGCGCCGGTAGCTCCAGCGGACGGAGGCCGGGTCGACGTCGGCGCGGGAGGCGAAGGCGCGGAGTTCGTCGGTGCCGTCCGGGGCGTCGCGGACCGCCGCGTAGAGCGGATCGGCGGCGAGTTCGGCGGGGGAGAGGTTCCCGAGGTGCTGGTGCACCCAGTACGACATCAGCCCGCTCAGCAGCCGCTCGCGCCACCACGGGGTGTCCCGCATCTCCGCGACCCAGGCGGCCGAGGTGTTCCAGTCGTCGATCACGTCGTGGTCGTCGAAGATCATGCACGACGGCACGGTCGACAGCAGCCAGCGGATCTCCGGGTCGAGCCAGGACTCGTAGTAGAGGCGCGTGTACTCCTCGTAGTCCGCGACCTCGCTGCCCGGCGGCTCGGTCAGGTCGCGGCGGGCGGAGAGCCAGCGGCGGGTCGCGTCGGAGACCTCGTCGGCGTAGACCTGGTCGCCCAGCAGGACGAGTACGTCCGGCCGTTCGGACTCCGGCTCGCGGGCGATGCGCGAGGCCAGCGTGTCCAGGGCGTCCGGGCCCACCGGGTCGTGCGCGTCGGCGGCCGGTGCGGCCCAGCGGCAGGAGCCGAACGCGACGCGGACCGTGCCGTCGGCGTCCGGCGTGTGGATCTGCGACGGCGGGAACGACGAGTCGGGCAGCGGCCACACGTGCGTGCCGTCCAGGAACACCTCGTACGGTGTCGAGGTCCCGGCCGTGAGACCCTCCACCGGCACCAACGCGTAGTGGTGGCCCGCCACTTGGAAGGTGCGGGCGGTGCCGCCCGCGCCGTCCGCGCAGCGCACCTCGGCCGTGCACGGACGGCTCGCCTCGACCCAGACCGTCGCGGACGAGCCGTCGGCGTAGCGAAGCAGTGGTCCAAGGCTCAGTCCGGCCACGGTCGATCACCCGCCCCTTGCATGGTCGGACTCGCCTCCGGGGCTCGCCCTCCTCCGTCGCCCCGTACGGTACGGAACGACGGAGGTCACTGACCAGGTCCGGTGATCAGCAGCTCGCGAGGTAGTTCGTCAGCGCGGTCTTCTCGGCGGAGTCGACCGACAGGTTGTAGTAGTACTTCACCTGCACCCAGGCGCGGACGTACGTGCAGCGGTACGAGGTGAGCGAGGGCATCCACTCGGCCGGGTCCTTGTCGCCCTTGGACTGGTTGACGTTGTCCGTGACCGCGAGGAGCTGCGGGCGGGTCACGTCGTTGGCGAAGGACTCGCGCTGGGCGGTGGTCCAGTTGCGGGCGCCGGAGTCCCAGGCCTCGGCCAGCGGCACGAGGTGGTCGATGTCGACGTCGGAGGCGGCGGTCCAGGTGGCGCCGTCGTAGGGCGAGTACCAGCTGCCGCTGGTCGCGGTGCAGGCGGAGTTGGTGACGACGTTCGTACCGTCGCGCTTGAGGATCCACTCGCGGGTGTTGCAGGTGCCGCTGATGGTGTCCCAGGTCGGGAACAGGTCGCGCTCGTAGCCGGTCCTGACCTCGGTCGCCACGGTGAGGGAGGCGAGGTAGGTACGGGCGGTGGCCGCGCTGACGGGGGTGGGGAGGGCGGCGGAGGCGGTCGGGCTGTTGAACAGGGCGACGGAGGCTATGAGGCCGGTGAACGCCGCGAGTATGCTCAGCCGTCGACGCGCGTAGAATTTCGGCATACGAACTCCCTTGTGGTGTGGGGGTGTTGGAGTGCGAGCGAGGGAATGCTCGCGGTGCCGTGTTGCGGGGAGGTGTGCGTCGGGTAAGAAGCTAGTGACGTGCTCATGACACAACAAGGGGTGCGGCGAGACTTTCCTCACGGGCGGGGCGGTCCGGATCTCGCGTACAGTGGACGGCGCAGAAGGGGAGTAGCTCTTCGCCGGACCGTCGACATACTGCTCAGCTCGTTCTGAGCCGGCGCCCGGAGGCAGGTTCGTTCCACGCAGATGGGCGGACCGGCCAGCGAGACCTTCGGTAAGCAGTGCACTAGTCGTTTTTCGCGTGCGCTGCCGTGCCGAGGTGTCCGCGGACAGCGATGATTCTCTCGGTGGGGCGGCGACTCCGACCGATTGAGGAATTTTGATCAGCATCAGCGTGACGGCGCTCGTCTTCGGCGTCGTCTTTCTCGCCGAACTCCCCGACAAGACCGCGCTCGCCGGGCTCGTCCTCGGCACCCGTTACCGCGCCTCGTACGTCTTCGCCGGCGTCGCCGCCGCGTTCCTCCTCCACGTCGTGCTCGCGGTGGCCGCGGGCAGCGTACTGACGCTGCTGCCGCAGCAGTTGGTGGCCGCGGTGACCGGTGTGCTCTTCCTGGGCGGGGCGGCCGTGCTGCTCTTCAAGAAGAGCGACGACGAGGAGGAGGTCCGCGCGCCGAAGGACCAGTCCTTCTGGAAGGTGTCCGGCGCCGGTTTCATGCTCATCCTGGTCGCCGAGTTCGGTGACCTGACCCAGATCATGACGGCCAACCTCGCGGCCCGTTACGACGACCCGTTCTCCGTCGGACTCGGTGCGGTGCTCGCACTGTGGGCGGTCGCCGGGCTGGGCATCGTGGGCGGAAAGGCGCTGATGAAGCGGGTGCCGCTGAAGCTGATCACGCAGATCGCGGCGGTGCTGATGCTGGCGCTGGGTGCGTGGAGCCTGTGGGAGGCCGTCGCCGGGTGACGGGGTGACCGGGTGGCCGCTCGCCGGGTGGCTGGGCGCCGCGTGGCCGGGCTCCGGTCCGGCGGGGTGAGCTGAACGGTGGGTGAACTGTTCCGGGGGGTGGTGGCGCGATGCCGTTCCGGTTTTGTACCGTAGGGAAACAAAGTGGCTCCCGTCCGCTCCCCCTGACCGGCGGACGGGGCCGCCTTGTCCCTTCGGGGGTCATCCGCCGCGCCCCCTCCCGTTCGTCCCGTTCGTCCCGTTCGTTTCTCGTCCCGTTCGTTTCTTGGAGCCTGCCGATGACGGCCACCACCGTGCTCACCGCCCGCGCCCTCCTGCTGGACATGGACGGCACCCTCGTCGACTCGCACGCCGTCGTCGAGCGCATCTGGCGGAACTGGTCCGACCGGCACGGGCTGAACGCGGACGAGGTCATGAAAGTCGTGCACGGGCGGCAGGGGTACGCGTCGATGGCACTGCTGCTGCCGAACCGGCCCATGGAGCAGAACCACGCCGAGAACGCGCGGATGCTGGCCGAGGAGACCGCCGACGTCGAGGGTGTCGTCCCGGTGCCGGGTGCGGTCGAGTTCCTCGCCTCCCTGCGGGGGCTGCCGCACGCGCTCGTCACCTCCGCGGATGTCGCCCTCTCCACGGCGCGGATGGGGGCGGCCGGGCTGGAACTGCCCGAGGTGCGGATCACCGCGGAGTCCGTCGGAGCGAGCAAGCCGGATCCTGAGGGGTTTCTGAAGGGTGCGGCCGAGCTGGGGGTCGCGCCCTCGGACTGTGTGGTGTTCGAGGACTCGGGGGCGGGGATCGCGGCGGGGCGCTCCGCGGGGATGCGGGTGGTGGGGGTCGGGCCGCAGGCCGGGTTCCATCGGGCGGATGTCGTGGTGCGGGATTTGCGTGAGGTGCGGGTTGAGGCGTTGGCGGGTGGGGGGATTCGGCTGCACGTGGGGTGAGGTGTGCGGGGGGTTGTCCGGCGGTTGTGGGGCCTGGGGTTGTGGTGCGGGTGCGGCAGGGGCTTGAAGCGAGGGGGCGCAGGGCCGAGGGCCGGGGGCGATGGGCCTGAGGCTACGGGCGAGCGACACCAACGGCTGGGGCGATCGGCCAGGCGCCGGCCCACAGGCCACCCCCCGAGGCCAACCCCCTCAAGGGGCGCGGGGAACTGCGCGACCAGCCCCCACACAGCCGCACCCGCAACACAACCCCAGGCCCCCGCGCAGCCGCACCCGGCCCTTGACCCCTAGCCCCGTGACCCCGTCGGCTCCGGGTGGGTCACGGCTCGGCGGTTTCTGATTCCAGGCTTGATCGGGTCTTCGTGCCGTAGACGCCCGGTCCGTCGGTTGTGATGCCTCGGGCCAGTTGGTAGGTGCGGACCGAGTTCTGGACCTGTTTGTCGAAGATGCCGTTGTCGGGGCCGATGTAGAGCCTCACCTGGGCGAGGCGGAGCTGGAGTTCGGTCACCTCGGGGCCCTCGTCGCCGCGTTGCAGGACCGGTGCGGGGATGCTGCTGGTGGCCGACGCGGCCGGGGCGATGGCCGTGGGGGTCGGGGTGGCGCTCGGGTTCGCGGACTCGGAGGGTGTCGCGGACGGGGTCGGGGACGCCGTGGGTGACGGGGTCTCGCTGGGTGACGGGGTCGGGGACGCCGTCGTCGGCTCGGTGGACGGGGAGCCGCTCGTGGTCGCCGGTGCCGAGGCCGCGCTCTCCGATTCGGTCGGGACGTTCGCCCGTACGTCCTGGGGGGCCGCGTCGTCCCGGGACGGGGGTTCGTACGAGAACAGGCCGCCGGCGAAGCCGGCCACCGCCGTCACCGCCACGACGGCTCCCGCGACGGCGAGCAGCGCGGTGCGGCGGCGACGCGGGGAGTGCGGGGGGTTCTGATCGTCCGCGTCCGCGTTCGCGCCCTCGCCGCCCCAGTCGCCCCTGGCGTCTCCGCCGTCTCCGCCGTCCTCGAACAGGCTCAGGTCGGTCGCGTTCGGGGTCGTGTCCGAGGGGGTCCGCAGGGTAGGCAGGACCGACGTCTCCTCCTGGGCGCCCGGGGAGGGTGCCGAGGGCGGCACCGCGCGCAGCGGCATCGTCTCCTCGACGGCGGGCAGCCGCTGGGTCTCACCCGCGTCATCCGCGTCACCCGTCACGCCCGCCGCACCCGGGAGGCCCGCTTCACCCTCAGGCGTCCCCTGTCCCGCCGAGGGCCCCTTCGCGTCCCCGTCCAGCTCCACGTACGGCCTGATCCGCAGCGGGTCGAAGTCCTCCGCCGCAGCTGCCTCCGCCGTGCGTGTGTCGCGGAGCGCGTCGGCCGCCTGCTGGGTGCAGGTGCACGACGGGGAGCCGTCGGCTGCCCGGGGTGCACCGCACTGCGGGCATATGTGGCCCTTCGCCTCGTTCACGTGTTCGTCCCTCCCCGTGGATCTCCAGAGGTTATGCGGATCTCCTTCACCTCGTCTCCTCGGACCCCCGGAATGACGGCTTCCGATCCGACTCGACAGGCCGTAACCGGCCATACCGACCACCATGGATGTGTAACGAGAGCCGCAGGAGGTCTTCATGGCCGGCGATGCGCACGGTATGACGGGGAATGTGCATGACGCGCAGCCACCGGAGGGGCCCCCGCAACGGGGCGGTTCCGCTCAGGAACACGTGTCCGGCAACGTCCTCGTCTCCATCGGGGCGCTGCTCCTCGGGCTGCTCCTCGCCGCGCTCGACCAGACCATCGTGTCGACCGCGCTGCCGACGATCGTCAGCGATCTGGGCGGACTGGAACACCTGTCGTGGGTCGTCACCGCGTATCTGCTCGCGTCGACCGCCGCGACCCCGCTGTGGGGCAAGCTCGGCGACCAGTACGGACGGAAACGGCTCTTCCAGCTCGCGATCGTGATCTTCCTGATCGGGTCCGCGCTGTGCGGCGCGGCACAGAACATGCCCCAGCTGATCGGCTTCCGGGCGCTGCAGGGCCTCGGCGGCGGCGGGCTGATCGTGCTGTCGATGGCGATCGTCGGCGATGTCGTCTCACCGCGTGAACGCGGGCGCTACCAGGGCCTGTTCGGGGCCGTGTTCGGCGCGACGAGTGTCCTCGGACCGCTTCTCGGCGGGCTGTTCACCGAGCATCTGAGCTGGCGCTGGGTCTTCTACATCAACCTCCCCGTCGGCGTCGTCGCCCTCGCCGTCATCGCGACCGCGCTGCACATCCCGCGCAGGTCGACCCGGCACGTCATCGACTACCTCGGCACCTTCCTCATCGCGGCCGTCGCGACCTGCCTGGTCCTCGTCGCCTCGCTGGGCGGTACGACCTGGGGCTGGGGCTCGCCGCAGATCATCGGGCTCGCGGTGCTCGGCGTCGCCTTGATGGCGGCGTTCGTCGCCGTGGAGCGCCGGGCGGCCGAACCCGTCCTTCCGCTGAAGCTGTTCCGGGTCCGCACCTTCACGCTCGCCGCCGTCATCAGCTTCATCGTCGGCTTCGCGATGTTCGGCGCGATGACCTACCTGCCGACGTTCCTCCAGGTCGTGCAGGGCATCACCCCGACCATGTCCGGTGTGCACATGCTGCCGATGGTCTTCGGCATGCTGATCTCGTCCACCACGTCCGGCCAGATCGTCAGCCGCACCGGCCGCTGGAAGGTGTTCCCCATCGCGGGCACCGGCGTCACCACGCTCGGTCTGCTGCTGCTCCACCGGCTCGACGAGGGCAGTTCCACCGCCGAGATGAGCGCGTACTTCTTCGTCTTCGGGCTCGGACTCGGCCTGGTGATGCAGGTGCTGGTGCTGATCGTGCAGAACGCCGTCTCCTACGAGGACCTCGGCGTCGCCACCTCGGGCGCGACCTTCTTCCGCTCCATCGGAGCCTCGTTCGGCGTCGCCATCTTCGGCACGATCTTCGCGAGCCGCCTCGGCGACAAACTCACCGACGCCCTCAAGGGCACCCCCCTCCCGCCCGGCGTCACCCCGGACGGGCTGGAGTCGGACCCGCGCGGAATCTCCCAGCTCCCGCCCGCGGTACGCCCGGAGGCCCTGCACGCCTACGCCTCGTCCATCACCGACGTCTTCCTCTACGCCGCCCCCGTGGCCCTCGTCGGCTTCGCCCTGGCCTGGTTCCTCAAGGAGGACAAGCTGCGCGGCTCGGTCACGGCACCCGACGTCAGCGAGACCCTCGCGAGCAACCCCGTCCAGCGCTCCTCCTACGACGAGGTGTGCCGCGCGCTGTCCGTGCTCGGCACCCGGGAGGGCCGCCGCGAGATCTACCGGACCATCACCACCAAGGCGGGCTACGATCTTCAGCCGGCGGCGAGTTGGCTGCTGCTGCGCATCAAGCGGGACGGCTGGGCGGAGCCGGGTGTGCTGGCCGAACGCAGCACGGTGCCGCTGCCCGTCGTCCTCGCCGCCGTCCGCCAGGTCGAGGAACGCCGGCTGGCCGTCCGCGAGGGCCTCGACCTCCACCTCACCGACGAGGGCCGGGAAGTGGCCGAGAAGCTGTCCCTGGCCCGTGAGGAATCTCTCGCGGAGACCCTGGGCGACTGGTGGGGTCCCGACCGGCCCACCGACCTGATCCAGCTGGTGCGGGAGCTCAACGGCGAACTGTGCGGCTCGGACCGGGAGCAGCCGCATAACGGGACGTCCAGGACGCTCAGTTGAGGCTCTTCCGGAACCAGCGCTCCGCGTACGGGTCGTCGTTGTGCCGTTCCGTCTCCGCGTAGCCGAGCCGGGCGTACAGCGCGCGTGCCTCCACCAGGTCGGTGCGGGTGTCGAGGATCATCACCTCGGCGCCCAGCTCGCGGGCGGCGTCCTCGGCGGCCTTCACCAGCATCGGCGCGCCGCCCCGCCCGCGCATCCCCTCGTGCACGAAGACCCGTGTCAGCTCGGCGATCCCGCCCGCGAGGAGCCGCACCCCGGCGCTTCCGGCCGCTTTCCCGTCGTGCCGGGCGACGAGCAGCAGCCCGCCGGGCGGCGCGAGGTCGCTGCCGGGGTGGGCGGCGATCTCGCGTTCCAGTTCCGCCGGGTCCGTCCGCCGCCGCTCGTGCAGGAGGTACCAGCGGTCGCTGACCTCCGTGTAGTAGGCCCGCCAGAGCGCGGCGGCGGTCGGGGAGTCGAAGGGCTCCGGGGTGATCGTCCAGGTCATGCGGGCATTGTCAGGAGACGGCGGGGACGCGGCGCAAGCGAATATGGGTGACTCCGGGGGAGTCGAGGACCTGGGCCTTGTGCCATTCGATCTGTGTGTCGCTGAGGTGCTCGAACAGGCGCCGTCCGCCGCCCGCGAGGACCGGCACGACATGCAACATGAGTTCGTCCAGCCAGCCCGCGCGGATGAACTGCTGGGCGAGATCGGCGCCCCCGGCCAGCGAGACGTCCTTGTCGCCGGCCGCCTCGCGGGCCAGCTCCAGTGCGCGGGCGGGGCCTTCGGTGACGAAGTGGTAGGTCGTGCCGCCCTTCTTCACCACCGACTCGCGTGCCTGGTGCGTGACGACGAACACCGGGGCGTGGAAAGGAGGTTCGTCGCCCCAGGGGACCTCCCCGGTGACGAACATGCCGTGCCCCATGACCACCGGGCCCAGCCGTTCGATCCACTCGGCGAGCAGCTCGTCGTCGGGACCGCCCGTGCCGCCCTCCATGCCCTGCATCCGGCGGAAGCTGCGCAGTCCGAACACCCAGGAGTGCAGCCGCTCCCCTCCGATGCCCAGCGGGTGCTCCGGCCCCGACTCCGGGCCCGCGATGTATCCGTCCAGCGACATGGCCAGCCGTGCGACGACCTCACTCATGACAACCTCCTCGATCGGTTCCTACCCCTGTGTCGAACGGGGCGGGACGGAATCGACACACCGGCGCCACGAATTCCCCGGAGATGTGGCCGTCGTTTGAAGGGGGTCTTTACGGCAACCCGGTAGGAGAACCGACCGGCTACGAGAGCCGGTTGGGCGAGAACCCGGAAGGCACTCATGTCCACAGGCGTGATCATCGTTTTGATCGTGATCGTGATCGTGGTCGCTGCCGCGGCCGCCCTGGTGTTGCGTGCCCGAGGCACGACCGGCGGCTCGGGCCTGAAGCGCCGCTTCGGGCCGGAGTACGACCGGACCGTCGCCCGGCACGACGGCGACGCGAAGGCCGCCGAGCAGGAGCTCGGCGCGCGCGTCCAGGAGCACGGTTCGCTGCAGGAGAAGCCGCTGGAGCCCGCGGCCCGTGAGCAGTACCAGGCCCGCTGGGCCGCCGCCCAGGAGCGGTTCGTGGATTCGCCCCGCGAGGCCATGTCCGACGTCGACCAGCTGCTCGGCGAGGTCGCCGGAGCCCGGGGCTTCCCGGACGTCCAGGAGTACGAGAAGCAGTTCGACGCGCTCTCCGTGCACCACGCGGCCCACGTCCACGGCTACCGGCGCGTCCACCGGGTCGTCACCACGCGGGAGAACGGCACACCCGAGAGCCAGGCCGGAACCGAGGAGATGCGCGAGGCCATGCTCGAAGCCCGCGACCTCTTCGACGACCTGATGAACGACAACCACCGCAACCGCGACGGCAGTGGCCACGGAGGCGGCGGCCGGCATGGGTTCGGCGCATTCAACAAGCAGCCAGTGAAGGGGAGTTGAGCTAGATGTCCGATGCGATACGGCCGACCGGCGACGCGAACACCGAGCGCAAGGAGAACGAGCGCCGGGCCACTGGGACGAGCGCCGAAAGGACTCCCGAGCAGCGGGACGCCGAGAAGACCTCGCGCGAATCCGCCACCGGCACCCCGGGCACCGGCACCACCGGCACCACCGGCACGAGGCCCTTCGACACCAAGACCGGTGACGGCGGGACCGCCGACGACAGGTCCGCGCTGAGGGACACCGGCTCCGACAAGGAGAGGGCGACCCCTCTCGGCACCGACCGCGCCGCCTCGCCGACCTCCTCGCCGGCCGCCTCGCCGACCTCCTCGACGTCCGACGGTGCGATCCCGTCCCCGCGCGAAGGCGACCCGAAAGCGACGCGCGGCGAGCGCACGGCCCAGCCGACCCGCACCGACCGCACCGACCAGTCCACCCCGTCCGTCCACGCCCCCGACCCGGCCCCCGCGGTCGGCTCCGGCAACGGACGCCGCGTCCCCCAGGACGCCGAGAACGGCACCCTGCTGCCGCACGACGAGAGCGACAAGTTCAGCCTGCGGCTCCAGCACGCGGTCACCGGGTTCGTGGACGAGCCCCGGTCCGCCGTCGAGGAGGCCGACCACGTCCTGGAAGAGGTCGCGGCCCGCTTCACGGAGGCCGTCACCAAGCGCCGCGCCGCCCTGCACGGCTCCTGGGAGTCCAAGGGCGCGGACGGCGCGGACGACACCGAGCAACTCCGCCTGGCCCTGCGGGACTACCGCGAACTGACGGAGCGGCTGCTCCACATGTGACCGCCCGTGGCTGTCCGTTTAGCCCCGTCCTTCGACCGCCCGGCGCTCCCGCCACTCCCGCGCGACCTCTTCGACGTCGTACGGCTTCATCCCGAGCGGGGGCCCGGGCGGCGGCTTGAACATCATCTCGCGGATCTTCACGTTCACTTCGGTGATGATCTGCCGGGCGATCCGCTCCGAAGAGGCCGAGTACGCCGCGGCAAGGGCGTCCTCGGCCTCTTTGCGCAGTGCCAGCGTCGGCGGCAGCACGGAGATGCCCTCGCGGGCCATCTTCTGCTTGATCCACCACAGTTCGTCGTACGTCGTGTCGGCTCCGGACGCCAACGGCTTGCCCGCGCCCGGGAGATGGGCGAACTCTCCGGCCTGCTCGGCATCCCGGATCTGCTTGTCGACCCAGGATTCGAAGGACACCCCTGGTGGCTTTCGCTCGGTCATGACTCCATTGTGCCGGACGCGGCGGCGCCGGGCGATTTATCATGCGCCCGCTGCTGTAAGGACACTTCAAGGGGGAGCGCACGTGCTCGAACTCACCATGGCCTCGGTCTCCGGGACGGACGAGGGCGCCACCGCCGGCATGCTGATGGCCGACGCGCCCAGCGACCCGGGCGCGGTGCTGCGGGTGGGCCGCGACGAATCGGTGTGCCGGCTGAAGACGCCGGACGACTGGCTGTTCATCTCGCGGGTCCATCTGGAGTTCCTGTGCGGACCCGAGGGCGTCTGGCAGGTGAGCTGGCTGCGCGGCTCCCAGTCCGACCCGTCCTCCGAAGTGCGCCTGATCGTCGGGGAGTACGCCCAGACGGTCGGCTACGGCGGAAGCGTGCCGTTGCCCCGGGGCGGCAGCGGCGAGATCGTCATCCAGGACCGCACCGGGCCGCGCAGCGTCAACGTCGGTTTCTATCACGAGAGTTGAGCCCGGACGGGCCCTGCTAGGCCGTGCAGGCCCTAGTCCAGCACGCGGGCCAGTGCGAAGCCGTCGTAGCCCTTCCGGCCCACCGTCTGGATCGCGGTGCCCGAGAGGCGCGCGTGCGAGCCGATCAGTTCGATCGCGGTGCGCGTGCCCCGGACGTCGGGCGAGGCGTTGTCCGGGTCGGCGACCCGGCCGCCGCGCACGACGTTGTCGACGATGATCAGGCTGCCGGTCCGGGTGAGCTTGAGGGCCCACTCGACGTAGTGCGGGTTGTTGCTCTTGTCCGCGTCGATGAACACCAGGTCGAAGGGGGCCTGGCGTTCGTCGGCGAGGACGGGCAGCGACTCCAGGGCCGGGCCCACCCGCACCTCGACGATCTTGTCGAGGCCCGCGCGGGCGATGTTGCGGGTGGCGACCTCGGCGTGCCGCGCGTTGTACTCCAGCGTGACGACCCGGCCGTCGGCGGGCAGGGCGCGGGCCAGCCAGATCGTGCTGTAGCCGCCGAGGGTGCCGATCTCCAGGACGCGGGTGGCGCCCTGGATCCGGGCGAGCAGGTGGAGCAGCTTGCCCTCGGCGGCGCTCACGGCGATCTCCGGCAGCCCGGCGGCCTCGCTGTCCCGCAGGGCCGCGGTCAACACCTCGTCCTCCGGGGCGAGGTGGCCGATGAAGTAGTCGTCGACGTCGTCCCACAGCTGTGTCTCACTCATGTGCCGGTGCCTTTCGTATGTCCGATGACCGTGTCCGATGACCGTTGACAGGGGCCGACTACCCGCGTCGGCCACCCGAGTCAACTACGCGGCGCGTGTGCCGGTGGCGGCGGAAACGCCGGTGGCGGCGGGATCTCCGGCCGCCGGGTGCGTCGTACGACGAGCAGGGCGGCGGCCGTGACGAGCACCGCGAGGCTTCCGGCGATCGTCGCCAGCCAGGCCGGGACGCCCGCGATCCTGGTCAACCGGTCCTCGTAGACGACCTGTTGGAACGGCGCGTCGGTCGCCGTGCGGCGCAGCAGGTGGTCGCCGGTGATGCGGGACGGGTCGGGGAACTCCTGGTTGACGGCGGTGAGGAACGGGGTGCCCCGGACGAGGGCCGACAGCGGGCCGGTGGCGGTGCGGACGCGGCCCGCGTAGGCGACCAGGGGCGGTTCGCCGCCGAGGGTGCCGCTGGGTTCCATGCGGTGCGCGGCGAGGACGTACAGGCCGAGGGACTGCGGGGTGCGGGCCAGCCGGGAGAGGCGCATCGGGTAGACGGGGGACTCGGCGGCGAAGGTGAGGTGCAGCGGGTCGAGGGCGCCTTGGAGCGGGGTGCCGGCGGTCGCGGGGGCGAGGCGGACCGCGACGTACTCCCAGCGCTGGTCGACGTACGGCTGGAGGGCCTGGTCAAGGCGGGGCGGCAGGACGAACCCGTTCGTGTGCAACCAGTCACCGAGCGCGTCCGGGTCGGTGGCGGTCAGCCGGGCCACGTCGAAGGGGCCGAGGCGCTCACGGCCGATCACACCGACTCCGGGGGCCCCGACGGCGCCGGGCGGGGCACCGCCGCCCGTGCGGCCGGAGACGAGCGGCCAGTCGCCGTCCTGGGGCCAGAAGTGGTGACGGACGCGGTGCGCGGGCGCGGTGAGCGCGCTCAGCGCGTCGAAGAGCGCCGGGTCGCCGAGCGCGACCGTCGCCCGGTGCGGGACCGGCATGATCCAGGCGGCCCGGCGCGCGTCACCGGAGACAGTGAGCCGCATCACGATCTGTTCCTGGCGCCCGTCCCAGCGCACCACGGACACCTCGCGCCCCACGGTCGTCTGCTGCCCGCCGCCTGGCACCAGGGCCCCGCAGCCGCACGCCCAGGCCGGTGCCACCAGGGAGTCGAGCTGCAGCGCGAACAGCGCCAGCACGACGGCCAGTACGCGTGCGTGGGCCCGCCTCCGCGGTAGACCGATCATGCCGACAAGCTAGCGGGGCCGGTCGGAGGCCCGCAGTTGATTGCCGTGCCTGGGCAACCTCGGGACGACTATCGTCATCCGGACAAAAGGAGGGCGGCCGTCAGGTGAAGGGGGGGTTGCCTGCGTCTCTCCCGCAGGGGGTGCGAACCTCATAGGGTTCGCAGAGGTACATCCACGCGGCACACGCGTGGGACGACGGGGCGGGAGGCCTACGAGGCGTGGCGAACGTGGAGCACAGCGGGCGACCGGCGGGAGCCGCAGGACCGTTCGGGGCTACGGCCGCCGGGACGGCCAGGGCACGGCTGCGCGTGGCGCGCCTGGGCCTGTGGCTGGTCGCCGCGGTCCTCGCCGTACGGCAGGTGGCCGTCGTCCTCGGCACCCCGCAGGGGGACCGGCTGACGGACCTGGAGACCTGGGTCGGACCGAACGGCGTGCTGCATGTGAAGGGCTCGTTGTACGACTCGACGCAGTTCACTGGCACCCCCTTCGCCGGGCTCGTCCTCAAACCGCTCACCAGGGCCGCCGAGCAGGCCCTCGGCTGGGGCTGGACCTTCGGCACGCTGCTGCTGGTCGTCGCGCTCGGCCTGATCGTCTCGCGCGCCCTGCCGCAGCCCGTCACCCGCCGTGCCTCGCTGCTCGCCGCGCCCGTCGCGATCAGCCTGCTCATGCTGTCGCTGCCGGTGCGCAACACGCTGTGGCTCGGCCAGACCAGCATCATCCCGGTCCTGCTCGTGCTGCTCGGCTGCTTCACCGTGCGTGGCGAGCGGGCCGGCGGGGTGCTGATCGGGCTCGCCGCCGCGCTCCAGCCCACCGTGCTGCTGTTCGCGCCGCTGCTGTGGTTCACCGGCCGCCGCCGGGCCGCCGTCACCTCGGCGGTCACGTTCGCCGCGAGCGTGGTCGTCGCGTGGGCCGCGATGCCGCACGACTCGCACACGTACTGGGTGCACCACATGGCGGGCGCGGGCCTCGGCGGTGCGGCCGACGGTCTCGGCAACCAGTCGTTGCACGGCGCGCTGCTGCGGCTGGGTCTCACCGGCCCGCTGGAGATCGGCGTGTTCCTCGCGTTGGGCGCGGCCGTCACGTACCTGGGCCTGCGCCGGGCCGTGCGGTACGCGCGCGACGGGCAGCTGCTCCTCGCGGTCGCGATCACCGGCTGCGCGGCGATCGCCGTGTCGCCGACGACCTGGCAGCACCAGCTGCTGTGGGTGCTGCTCGCGGTGGTCGGCCGGGTCGGCAAGCGGGCCTCCGACCGGTTCGTGTGGCCGGTCGCGGTGATCCTCGTGGTCACACTGCCCGCGAAGATGATGCTGCCGAACATGCCGGCGATGTACCCGCTCCGTGACAACGTCGTCCTGCTCGCGGCCCTCGCCGCCGCGACGGCGGTCCCGTTCCTGTCCCGCACGTCGGAGTACTACCGCCGCCCGATCCCCACGGAGTACGCCGAGCCGGTCCCGACGCGCTGGAAGCACGTGCCGCTGCTGCCGTTCCTGCGTCGCGTCCTGACCCGCCCGAACCTCCTCCTCGAACTCCTCCTGATCCGGGTCACGTACGCGGCCTACCAGCAGGTCCGTCTCGCGGCGACCGGCGGCACGAACTCGGGCGGCCGGGCCACGGCGGAGCACCACGGGCACGAGATCCTGTCGATCGAGCGGTTCCTGCACATCGACATCGAGCACGCGGTCAACCACTGGGTCGTGAAGGTCGACTTCCTCAAGGAGTTCTTCAACTTCTACTACGAGTCCTTCCACTTCGTGGTCCCGCTGACGGTGATGGCGGTCCTCTACTGGCGCCGCCCGGTCGACTACCGCTGGGCCCGCGCCTCGCTCGGCTTCGCCACGCTCCTGGCCCTGGTCGGCTTCTGGCTCTACCCCCTGGCCCCGCCGCGCCTGCTGCCCGGCCTCGGCATCATCGACACGGTGCACGGCGTCCAGGACTTCTCCAAGCCGGACTACGGCACGCTCACGGCCCTCACCAACCAGTACGCGGCGATGCCGTCCCTGCACTTCGGCTGGTCCCTGTGGTGCGGAGTCGTCATCTTCGCCCTCGCTCCCAAGTGGTGGATGAAGGCCCTGGGCCTCCTGCATCCCTTCTTCACCGTCACCGCGATCGTCGCGACGGGCAACCACTGGGTGCTGGACGCGGTGGGCGGCGCGGCGGTCGTGACGGCGGGCTTCGGCCTGTCGTACCTCTTCCAGGGGCCGCGGGCGAGGTCGGCGGCTCAACCAGGGGAGAACCGGGCGGAGTCGGAGCCCGAGTCCGCTACGACGGCGAGTCCCGCCCGGAGCTGACCACCGGGGTTCGGGAGCACTCGAACCACACGGCCTTGCCGCCCTCGGCCGCGCGGGTGACTCCCCACTTGTCCGTCATCGCGTCCAGCAGCACCAGCCCGCGCCCGTTCTCCGACTCGGCGTCGAACTCCGCGTGCAGGTCCGGGAGTTGGGGTGAGCTGTCGCTCACCTCGACGCGTACGCCGGCCGGTCGGCGCAGCAGGAACAGTCCGCAGCGCCGGTCCGGAACGTGCCGTACGACATTGGCGATCAGCTCCGTGACGGCCAGCTCGACGGCGTCGGACAGCTCCGGCGTGCCCCACTCCAGCAGGAACGAGCGGACGATGCGGCGGATGTGCCGGGCCGAATGTTCGCCCACGGTGATGTGCATGACGTACTGCTGGCGGTGGGGAAAGGCCAGCATGGCGGGGGGAATCGGTTCGTTCACATAACGAGGCTGATGCTTCGCGGCTACCCTCGGCAACTGGATGGATACAACCCGTTCGCGGGTGGACAACGTCGGCTGAACAGGGGGCTTAGCGTGCACATCACCACCCTCGATCCGGGGGCTTCGGCGCTGGACTACTACGGCTACGAACTCCGCCGTTACCGAGAGGCCGCCGGTCTCACCCAACGCCAACTCGGCGCCGTCGTCAGCTATACGGGGTCCTTGATCGGCCAGATCGAGACGGCGAAGAAGCTGCCGACGGTGGAGTTCAGCAGGTCGGTCGACGCGGCGCTCGACACCGGTGGGTTGCTGACCCGGTTGCTCGATCTCGTGCTGCGCAGTCAACTCCCCGTGTGGTTCCAGCAAGTTGCTGAACTACAGGCGCGGGCCGCCGACATCTGCTCCTTCGAGGCTCAGATGGTCCCCGGCCTCCTCCAGACTCCGGAGTACGCCCGCGCTGTGCTCGGCACGCTGGACCAGAGCAACCTGGACGACAGGACCGCCGTTCGTATGGCTCGGCAGCGCATCTTCGAGAAGGAGAACCCGCCTGTCTTCTGGGCGATCCTGAGTGAGGCCGCGCTGTATCTGGAGATCGGTGGCCGGATGACGATGAGGCGTCAACTAGACCGCCTGTTGACCTATGAGGACAATCCTCGGATCAACATCCAGATCTTGCCGCACTCGGCCGGAGCGCACGCGGGATTGCAAGGCTCATACGACCTCTATCGCTTCCCGAGCGACCCGGCCATCGTCTACACCGAGAGCTATGGAAGCGGGCATCCGACCGCCAACCCGGACACCGTCAAGGACTGTTCGCTCCGTTACGATCATCTCCAGGCTGCCGCCCTCTCCCTTCGGGACTCGGCGGCGCTGATCCGGCGCGTGATGGAGGAACGTTATGGGGAACAAGGCGATGCCGACGGTGACTCAGTGGCGGAAATCCAGCTACAGCAGTGACCAGGGAGGCAACTGCATCGAGTGCGCGCCGCTCGGCCCGCTCGCCTGGCGGAAGTCCTCGTACAGCGGCGACCAGGGCGGCAACTGCGTAGAGATCGCCGAAATCACTTGCCCCTCCCCTTCCCTCGCCATCCGGGACTCCAAGACCCCGGCGGGGCCGATCCTCACCCTCGGCCCCGCCGCGTTCACCCGGTTCGTCAACTGGTCCGCTACGACGGCTGGTTGACCTCGAAGTAGTAGTCGTTCTCCAGGTCCGCGAGGAGTCCGATCCGGCTCGGCGCCCAGCCGAACCGCTCGCGGGTCAGGACGCTCGTGCCGACCAGGTCGGACGAGTAGAAGTGGCCCAGCCAGCCGAAGTGCGCCCCGGCCTCCTCGACCGGCACGCTCTTCACCGGCAGGTCCAGCCGCCTGCCGATGACCTCGGCGATCTCCCGTACGGGCACGCCCTCGTCGTCCACCGCGTGCAGGACCGTGCCCGCGGGGGCGTTCTCCAGGGCCAGCCGGAACAGCACCGCCGCGTCGTCGCGGTGGACGGCGGCCCAGCCGTTCGTGCCCTCGCCGGGGTACGCGGAGACGCCCTTCGCGCGGGCGATGCCGATCACTCCGGGGACGAAGGCGTGATCGCCCTCCCCGTGCACCTGCGGCAGCCGGATCACCGACGAACGGACGCCCCGTGCCGCCGCCGCCAGGGTGGTCACCTCGGCCGGGAGGCGGACCAGGTCGGGGCGGTCGGCGGGGTCGGGCACGTCGTCCTCGGTCCGGCCGTGGCTCATGACCGAGCTGATGACGAGCGGGCGGTCCGAGCCCTCAAGGGTCTCGATGAGGGCCTTCACCGCGCTCAGGTCGATCGCGACACAGGCCGCGTAGTTCGAGAAGTCGTGGATGAAACCGGTGTGGATCACACCGTCGGACGCCGCCGCGCCCGCGCGGAGGGCGTCGAGGTCCTCCAGCGAACCCCGGTGCACCTCCGCCCCGGTCGCCGCGAGGCGTTCGGCCGAGGTGTCGGAGCGGGCCAGGCCCAGCACGTCGTGGCCGTTGGCGAGCAGTTCGCGCACGACCGCGCCGCCGACGAATCCGGTCGCTCCGGTGACGAAAACACGCATGACGAGATCACCCCAGGTGGGTTCGGAAGTGGTGTGCCTCCAGCGTGCGCCCGCCGTACCCCGCGCGTCCAAGACGGACTCCGGAACACGTGATTCATTTCCGGTATCAGTGCAGCTCGTACCGTCGTAGAGTCGAGGTATGAGCGATCTGGATCTGCGTCTGGTGCGCTGTTTCACCGTAGTCGCCGAGGAACTGCACTTCGGGCGGGCGGCGGCTGCCCTGCATCTCGCGCAGCCGTCGCTCAGCCGTCATGTGCGGCGACTTGAGGGCGAGTTGGGGGTGCGGCTCTTCGACCGGACGACGCAGGGCACCCAACTCACCGACGCGGGGCGGGCGTTCCTGCCCCGGGCCCAGGACCTGCTGCGGTCGGCGGAGGAGGCGGCGGCCGTGGCGCGGGGGGCCGGGCTGCCCGGCCGCATCCGCATCGGGTTCATGACCGGGATCATCGTCACGCCGGCCGTGCGTGCCCTGCGCGCCCGCCGTCCGGAGGCCGACGTGCACAGCCGCTTCCTCGGCTGGGGCGAGCTGCCGTCCGCCCTGCTGGAGCACCGGGTCGACGTGGTGGTGGGCCGACTCCCGTTCGCCACCGAGGGGTTGAGCGTCAGCGTGCTGTGCGAGGAGCCCCGGATGCTGCTGATGCCGGTCGGCCACCGGCTGGCCGGCAAGGAGCGCGTCAGCATCGACGACATCGGCGACGAACCCGTACCCCGTTTCCCCGACGAGGAGTTCAACGCGTTCTGGCGCGTCGACCCCCGCCCGGACGGCCGCCCCGCGCCGGACGGGCCGTTCGTCCGGGAGCTGGAGGACAAGCTCGAAGCCATCGCGGCGGGCGAGGCGGTGGCGATCGTTCCGGCGGGCGCCGTCAGAAAGGGCCTGCGGCTCGATCTGACGACGGTCCCGATCGAGGGAGTGCCCCCGGTCCCGGTCGTGCTGGCCGTCCGTGCGGGCGAGGAGAGCCGCCCACTCCTCGCGGCCTTCCGTGCCTGCGCCGAGGAGCACCTGCACCCCGACAACTGGCTCGCTACAGACGCTGGATGATCGTGCCCGTCGCCAGCGCCCCGCCCGCGCACATCGTGATCAGCGCGAACTCCTTGTCGGCGCGCTCCAGTTCGTGCAGGGCCGTGGTGATCAGCCGTGCTCCGGTCGCCCCGACCGGATGACCGAGGGCGATCGCACCGCCGTTCACGTTGACCTTCGCCAGGTCCTGGCCGAAGACCTGCGCCCAGCTCAACACCACCGACGCGAACGCCTCGTTGATCTCGACGATGTCGATGTCCTTGAGCGTCATGCCCGCCTTGCCGAGCACGGCCCGTGTCGCGTCGATCGGCCCGTCCAGGTGGTAGTGCGGGTCCGAGCCGACCAGCGCCTGGGCCACGATCCGCGCCCGGGGCCGCAGCTTCAGCGCCCGCGCCATCCGCTTCGAGGCCCACATGATCGCCGAGGCGCCGTCGCTGATCTGCGAGGAGTTGCCCGCGGTGTGCACGGCGGTCGGCATGACCGGCTTCAGCCGGGCCAGCGCGTCCATCGACGTGTCGCGCAGGCCCTCGTCCCGGTCGACGAGCCGCCACATGCCGTGGCCCGCGCGCTGCTCGTCCTCCGTCGTCGGCACCTGGACGGCGAACGTCTCCTTCTTGAACCGCTCCTCGGACCAGGCGATGGCCGCCCGCTCCTGCGAGATCAGGCCGAGCGAGTCGACGTTCTCCCGGGTCAACCCCCGGTTCCGTGCGATCCGTTCGGCGGCCTCGAACTGGTTGGGCAGATCCACGTTCCACTCGTCCGGGAACGGCTTCCCCGGCCCGTGCTTCGACCCCGACCCCAGCGGCACCCGTGACATCGCCTCGACGCCGCAGCTGATCCCGACGTCGATGACACCGGCCGCGATCATGTTGGCGGTCATGTGCGAGGCCTGCTGCGAGGAGCCGCACTGACAGTCGACGGTCGTCGCCGCGGTCTCGTACGGCAGGCCCATCGTCAGCCAGGCCGTGCGCGCCGGGTTCATGGACTGCTCGCCGGCGTGGGTCACCGTGCCGCCGACGATCTGCTCGACGCAGTCGGCGTGGATGCCGGTGCGGCCCAGCAGCTCACGGTAGGTCTCGCCCAGGAGATAGGCGGGATGGAGGTTGGCGAGCGCTCCGCCGCGCTTGCCGATGGGAGTGCGTACGGCTTCCACGATGACGGGTTCCGCGACCATGGGACACGTCCTCTCCTCGTACACCGCGCGGCGCGGGCGTCCCGGCCACCCGCCACGCAGAACTAGTACGCGTTCTAGTTCTGTGTGCAGTCTGCTGACAGGCCGTCCGCAACCGCAAGGGGCGTGCAGGGAATTCGGGTTGCCGTACCTCTTGCGAGTTCTAGAACCCGTTATTACCTTCACGACACATTCCTGATGGACCGTCAGAACCAGACCGTCAGAACCAGGCTGGAGTATCCATGCCCTGTCCAGCTCTCCCCGAGGGGTTCGACCTCACCGACCCGGACCTGCTCCACCATCGCGTCCCGCTCCCGGAGTTCGCCGAACTGCGCGCGGCCGAGCCGGTGCGCTGGATCCGACAGCCCCTGAACATCGCGGGGTTCCAGGACGAGGGCTACTGGGCCGTGACCCGGCACGCCGACGTCCGGTACGTCTCCACGCACCCGGAACTCTTCTCCTCGACCCTCAACACGGCGATCATCCGCTTCGGCGAGCACATGACGCGCGAGTCGATCGACGTCCAGCGGCTCATCCTGCTCAACATGGACCCGCCCGAGCACACCCGCGTCCGCCAGATCGTCCAACGCGGCTTCACCCCACGGGCGATCCGCGCCCTGGAGGACCGCCTGCGCGCCCGCGCCCACTCGATCGTCGAGGGCGCCCGCGCCCACCCCGGCCCCTTCGACTTCGTCACCGAGGTCGCCTGCGAACTGCCCCTCCAGGCCATCGCCGAACTCATCGGCATCCCGCAGGACGACCGCGTCAAGATCTTCGAGTGGTCCAACAAGATGATCGCGTACGACGATCCCGAGTACGCCATCACCGAACAGGTCGGCGCCGAGTCCGCCGCCGAACTCATCGCCTACGCCATGGGGATGGCCGCCGAGCGCAAGCAGTGCCCGGCCCACGACATCGTCAGCACCCTGGTCGCCGCCGAGGACGAGGGCAACCTGAACTCCGACGAGTTCGGCTTCTTCGTGCTGATGCTCTCGGTGGCCGGGAACGAGACCACCCGCAACGCGATCACCCACGGCATGCACGCGTTCCTCACCCACCCCGAGCAGTGGGAGCTGTACAAGCGGGAACGCCCGTCGACCGCCGCCGAGGAGATCGTCCGCTGGGCGACCCCGGTCAACGCCTTCCAGCGCACGGCGACCCAGGACACCGAACTGGGCGGCAAGCTGATCAAGAAGGGCGACCGGGTCGGCATCTTCTACGCCTCGGCCAACCACGACCCCGAAGTCTTCGAGAACCCGGACGAGTTCGACGTCATGCGCGACCCGAACCCGCATCTCGGCTTCGGCGGCGGAGGCCCGCACTACTGCCTCGGCAAGTCCCTGGCCGTCCTTGAGATCGACCTGATCTTCAACGCCATCGCGGACGCGATGCCGAACCTGACCCTGACCGGCGACCCCCGCAGGCTGCGCTCGGCCTGGATCAACGGGGTCAAAGAGCTTCAGGTGACCACCGGTTGACCGTACGCACAGCTCGGGCCGGCGGCATCCCGGCGCCGCCGGCCCGTCTCAGGCACAGGCGCCCGGTCTACTTCCGGACGGCGAACTTCATCAGTTCGCGCTCGTCGCCCTGCTTGATGTTCCCGGTCTCGTTGATGACCTGGAGCTTCCAGCCCCCGCCCTCGCGGATCGCCTTGGCGACCGCGCAGCCGTTGTGGTCGCTGAGCAGGTTCGGCCAGATCTCGGCGACCTGCTGGGTGCTGCCGCCCGTCGCGTCGTAGACCTTGAAGGCGATGTTGCGGGCCTTCCGGAAGGAGCTGCCCTTCTTGTAGGCGGCGGCGACGAAGACGATCGACGTGATGTTGCCGGGTATCCGCGCGAGGTCGACGGTCACCGTCTCGTCGTCGCCATCGCCCTTGCCGGTCTGGTTGTCACCGCTGTGCACCAGCGAGCCGTTGCCCAGCGGGTCCACGGAGTCGAGGCCCGCGAGCCGGACCGGGTCCTGGCCCTGCATCGCGATGGCGATCAGGTCGAGGTCCGTACCGGCCTTCTGGCGCAGCTTCCCGATGATGCCGCCGCTGCTGCCGACGGTGGGGTCCCATGACGCCCCGATCTCCAGATGGGTCACTCCGTCCAGATCCGCCGGACCGTCTTCCTTCGTGAGCGTGATCATGCGTGATCGATCCTTTTGATCGTGGGACACAGACGGCTGAATTCTGCCTTCTTTACCGGGCTTTGGGCTACTCCCGGCCAGATGCGGTCAATGCGAACACTCCGGCGGCCAGAGCCGCGACCAGGAGCGGGTAGCGCAGACCGTGGTGCAGCGTGAGCCACGCGCCCAGGACGGCGCCCGCGATCATGCCGACGACCGCGAGGCCGCGGCGGAGCGAACCGGCACCCCAGCCGTCGCCCGTGACCGAGTCGGCCACCAGCGCGGTCAGTGTCGAGGTCAGCACCGTGGTGGTCGAGATGTCGGTGACCTTGAGCTTGCGGACCGCCGCGTTGCGCAGCCCCATCGCGAAGGCGGTGAGGGCGATGAGGGGGTAGGTGGTGGCGTGGTCACCGGGTGCGGCGAAGGCGATGACGGCCGCCACACCCACCAGCACCGCCTCCGCGCCGAGGCTCACCCTGGCCCAGGTGCGCCGGGAGCCGGTGTCCATGCGCAGCGCGATCCGGCCCCCGGCCGCCACGCCCACGAGGAAGGCGCCGAGCGAGGTGAGGTTGTGGAGCACCGTGAACCCGGGCGCCCCGGCGGCGGCGAAGCCCAGCACCACCACGTTGCCGGTCATGTTCGCGACGAAGACATGGCCGAGGCCCAGATAACTGACGGCGTCGATGAGTCCGCTGACCACGGTCAGCCCCAGCAGCACGGCCACCAGCCGCACTCCGCGCGCTTCCCGGTCGGAGGACGGGGAGGGTGTGTTCTCGGCCATGAACGCAATGTAGCGGCGGCCCCCGGTGTGTCGGGGGCCGCCGCCGTGTGGTGCGTGTGTGGGGCCGGTGATCAGTACCAGCCGTTGGACTGCCAGAAGCTCCAGGCGGCCGTCGGGCTGCCGTAGCGGGAGTTCATGTAGTCCAGGCCCCACTTGATCTGCGTGGCGGCGTTGGTCTTCCAGTCGGAGCCGGCCGAGGACATCTTCGAGCCCGGGAGGGCCTGGACCAGGCCGTAGGCGCCGGAGGAGGAGTTCGTCGCGGTGACGTTCCAGCCGCTCTCGTGCTCGACGATCTTGCTGAACGCGTTGTACTGCGCGGCGCTCGGGATCATCTTGTGCGCGATCGCCTGGGCGGAGGAGGACGACGTCGTCGCGGCCTGAGCGGGGGCCGAGGTCAGCACCATGCCGGTGGTGGCGGCGGCGAGCGCGGCGGCGGTCAGGGCCTTCTTCGGGGAGGCGATGCGAGCGACGATGCGGGAGACGGACACGGAGAACCTGTTTCTTCGGGGACAAAGGTGTCGTACGCCTGCCGGTGTCACGCGGTGCGCGGCGGGGGCAATGCGTCGGCGCCGAGGCCCGTGTGGACTCGTCGGCGCCGTGCGACTGCTCCAGAGAAACACTCTCGATCGGTGTCCGCAAAGACCCCTTTTACTAGTTGTGGTCGCATGTGGGTGAATGGTCAACCGTGTGACGTGGCTCTCAAATCCCAGGTCAGACGGGGTGTGGGTCGCGTACATGACATGCCTAAACGCTACTAATCCCAGTAGTTCGTGACATGGGTCATATGGGCCTCTTCACTCCCTCCGTCACGGTCGGCGCACACCGCCTCACCCAGGGGGTCCGTCGAACGTGACCGGCGTCTCGAACGCGGCCCTCCGCGTGGCCCTCCGCAACGCCTTCAGAAGCGCGGGCCCGAGCGTCAGCGTCAGCACGACGGTCACGATCGCCCGCCCCAGGTCCCACCCCAGCGAGGTCGCCAGGCAGTAGGCCACGAACCGCGCCAGATTCGCGGGAACGGCGGCCTGCGGATCGAACGCCACGGACGAGGCCAGCGCCCCCATGAACGGCCACCCCGCCAGATTCATCGCGGTCCCGTACCCGAAGGCGGCGAGGAACCCGTACCCCGCGAGCGCCAGCACCTCGCCACGGCCCCGCAGCCGTTCCCGGCCCGGCAGCAGCCCCGCGCCCATCGTGAACCAGCCCATCGCCAGCATCTGGAACGGCAGCCACGGCCCGACCCCGCCGGTGAGCAGCGCCGACGCGAACATCGTGACGTTGCCCAGCACGAACCCGAAACCGGGTCCGAGAACACGTCCGCTCAGCACCATCAGGAAGAACATCGGCTCGATCCCGGCCGTACCCGCACCGATGGGCCGCAGCGCGGCACCGGTCGCCGCGAGCACACCGAGCATGGCGACCGCCTTCGGCCCGAGCCCCGACTCCGAGATCGCCGCCGCCGCCACGGCGACCAGCAGCACCAGCAGCCCCGCGAACAGCCACGGCGCGTCCTGGGAGTGCGCGGCGACCTGGGAGCCGGGCGGGGCGAGGAAGGGCCAGGTGAAGGCGGCGAAGCCGGTGGCCGTGACGAGGGCGAGGGCGGCGGTGGAGCGGGGGCTGAGCGGGACGGGGCGGAGCGGCTCGCGGCGGAGCGGCTCCTGCCGGGACGGGTTCGTGGTCATGCCAGGGCCGCCCGGACCTCGGCGACCGTGAGCCACCGCTGCGGGGCCAGGACCTTCGTCGTCTGCGGGGCGAACGACGGGGACGCCACCACCACCTCCGCCGTCGGCCCGTCGGCGATCACCTCGCCGTCGGCCAACAGCACGACCCGGTGCGCGAGTTCGGCCGCCAGCTCGACGTCGTGCGTGGCCAGCACGACCGCGTGCCCCTCGGCGGCGAGCCCCCGAACCACCGTGACCAGACGGGACTTGGCCGCGTAGTCCAGACCCCGGGTCGGCTCGTCCAGCAGGAGCAGCGGCGGGCGGGCCGTCAGCACGATCGCCAGCGCCAGCGCGAGGCGCTGCCCCTCAGACAGATCGCGGGGGTGGACGTCGTCCGCCACCCCGGGCAGCAGCCCGGAGACCAGCGCCCGGCAGGTCCCCGCCTCGGCGCCCGCGTCCGCGTCGGCGGCCGTGCACTCCGCCGCGACCGTGTCGGCGTACAGCAGGTCACGCGGTTCCTGCGGGACGAGGCCCGCGCGCCGGACGAGGTCGCGGGGCGCCGCGCGGTGCGGGGCGAGACCGCCGACCCGGACCGTCCCGGAGGTCGGAGTGACCAGCCCGACGAGGGAGTTGAGGAGCGTGGACTTGCCGGCGCCGTTGCGGCCCATGAGGGCGATCGTCTCGCCGGGGACGACAGCGAGGTCGAGGTGACGCAGCGCGTCGACCCCGGCGCGGCGGACGCCGAGGGCGTGGACCTCCGCCACAGGGGCGGCAGTCGGGGCGGGGGTCCCGCGCGTCGGTTCGCGGTCCGTGAGGCGCTCGCGCAGCTCGCCCGCCCGGCGCCGCGCGTCCCGCACGGTGAGCGGGAGCGGGGTCCACCCGGCCAGCCGGCCCAGGTCGACCACCGGCGGGAACACGGGGGACACGGCCATGATCTCCGCCGGGGTGCCGACGACCGGTGCCGCGCCCGGGGCCGGGAGGAGGACGACCTGGTCGGCGTACTGGATGACGCGTTCCAGGCGGTGTTCGGCCAGCAGGACGGTCGTGCCGAGGTCGTGCACGAGACGCTGGAGGACCGCGAGGACTTCCTCCGCCGCCGCCGGATCGAGGGCCGAGGTGGGCTCGTCCAGGACCAGGACCCTGGGGTGCGGGGTGAGGACCGAGCCGATCGCGACCCGCTGCCGCTGGCCGCCGGAGAGGGTGGCGATCGGGCGGTCACGGAGATCGGTGAGGCCCAGCAGATCCAGGGTCTCCTCCACCCGGCGGCGCATCACCTCGGGAGCGAGGCCCAACGACTCCATGCCGTAGGCGAGTTCGTCCTCGACCGTGTCCGTCACGAAGTGCGACAGCGGGTCCTGGCCCACCGTGCCCACGACATCGGCGAGTTCGCGCGGCGCATGGGTGCGGGTGTCCCGGCCCGCCACCGTGACCCGGCCGCGCAGGGTGCCGCCGGTGAAGTGCGGGACCAGCCCGCTCACCGCGCCCAGCACCGTCGACTTGCCGACCCCCGACGGGCCGACGAGCAGCACGAGTTCGCCTTCCGGTACCGCGAAGTCGACGTCCTGGACGGCGGGTCGGGGCGCGCCGTCGTAGGTCACGGAGACGTCCTCGAAGCGGATCACGACGGTTCCTTGCCGGTGGGGATGAGTGCGGGGACCAGGCCGAGCAGGATCGCGGCGGCCGGCCAGAGGGGGAGGGTGGGCGCGGTCAGGGGGATCACGCCGGGGGCGAGGGCCGAGGGATCGCGCGCCGCGGCGAGCGTGAGCAACCCGGCGACCGCCGCGCCGGACGCCGTGACCAGCCAGGCGCTCGGGCCCCAGGGATCGGGGCGGTACCGGGTGCGCAGGGTGCGGCGGCCACCCAGACGCAGGCCCACGAGCGCGGCGGCGACCCCGGCGAGCAGCAACGGGAGTCCGTAGGCGCCGCCTTCGGCGGTGAGCAGGCCGTACGTTCCGGCGCAGACGCCCAGCAGCCCGCCGAGGGTGAGGACGGTGGTCGTCCGGCGCAGGGCGGCGGGGACGGAGGCGGTACGGCCGTAGCCTCGCGCGTCCATGGCCGCGGCCAGGGCGACCGAGCGCTCCAACGCGTCCTCCAGGACCGGGAGTCCGACCTGGAGGAGGCCGCGCAGACCCCGGTCCGGGCGGCCCCGCAGACGGCGGGCGGCGCGCAGTCGCTGGGCGTCGGCGATGAGGTTCGGGGCGAAGGTGAGGGCCACGACCACGGCCACGCCGGTCTCGTACAGGGCGCCGGGGAGGGACTTGAGGAGGCGGGCCGGGTTCGCCAGGGCGTTCGCCGCGCCCACGCAGATCAGCAGCGTGGCCAGTCTCAGGCCGTCGTAGAACGCGAAGAGCAGTGCCTCGGCGGTGACGTCGCCGCCCAGACGGATGCCCTGGGCCCAGTGGGGGAGCGGGAGTTCGGGCAGGGTGAGGAGGGTGTGGGTGCCGGGGACCGGGGAGCCGAGGACCACCGCGAAGAGGAGGCGGACGAGGAGCACGGCCAGGGCGAGCCGGGCGAAGGCGGCGTAGGAGCGGGACCAGGGGGCGGCGGTGCGGTGGGTCGCCACCACGTAGGCCGTGACCGTGATCAGGAGGGCCAGGAGGAGGGGGTTGGTGGTGCGGGTGGCGGCGGTGGCCAGGCCCAGGGACCAGAGCCACCAGGCGCCGGGGTGCGGGGTTCCGTGGGATGTCGCAGCCGCGCGCCTCTTGCGAAGGGCGTCGCGCGAGCCGGGGCGGTCAGTCATGGGGGCGCCGTCGGCTTCGCCAGACCGCTGCCGCGGCCAGCAGGGCTACCGCCGTTGCTCCCGCGAGGATTCCGACCGACGGGCCGTGGTGCGGTGCTGGTGTTTTCTTCTCGGCGGTGACCTGGTCGGCGCAGCCCTGTTCCGGGTAGCCGACGATGGCGCACAGCAGGGCGGCCGTGTTGTAGCGCAGGGGTTCGGCGACCGTGGCCAGCGCCGCCGCCGTGGTCGCGTCGGGGGCGACCGTCGCGCAGGCGGTGCGGGCGGCGGGGGCGTCGGCGTCCGTACCGAAGTCGATGACCAGGGCCACGCGCTTCTTCCCCGCCACGGCCGGTGAACCGGCGCAGATCTTCGCGAAGTCGGGCGCCTGGAGGCGGGGTTGCTCCGCGTTCGCCGAGTCCTCGCTCACCGCGAAGCGGAAGCCCTGGACGGCACCGTCGTCCGGGCGGGTGGTGGCGGGGCCCTGCGTGGCGTAGGTCCAGTGCGTGCCGGTGCGGTCCCAGAAGGACCAGTAGCGGTAACCGGCCGCCTGGGCCTGGGCCGTCGTGCCGAGGACGAGGAGCAGGGCCGGCAGGAGCAGCAGGAGGAGGCGGCGGGTCACGTCCGCCGGCCGCGCTTCCGGCTGCGGGCGATCAGGACGGCGGCGACGATCGCGACGAGGAGGAGGGCGCCGACGATCGTCCACGTGACGTTCAGGGAACCGCCGTTGTCGTCGGAGGCCGACTTCTCGTCCGCGCCCGAGGACCTCGGCTCGTCGGTCGCCCTGGGGGTCGGGCCCGTGGCGTCGAGGAGTGCCACGAGGTCCTGGCCGCCGAAGTCGTGGACGTCGGCGCCCTTCGCGGTGGTCGCCACGAAGACGAGTTGGGCGTAGGCGGCCGGACCGCTCCGCGCGGCCCAGGACGTGGAGTGGGTCTCCAGCCAGCGCAGCGGCTTGGCGGCCTGCTCGTGCAGGCCGAGGGAGGACAGGGCGACGATCGCGTCGGCCGTGTTGCCGTAGTCCGGCTGGGGTGCGGCGCCGGGGAGGGCGGTTGTGAGGTGGCCGGTCTTCGCCATGGCGCGGGCGAGCCACGCGGCGCCGTTGTCCGCCACCCGCAGGGGATCGTCACCGGACTTCTCGCAGCTCGCGGGTGCGTCGGCGGTGTCCTGCCGGCTGCCGGTCAGGGACTCGCCGGACAGGCCCAGCACGGCCGCCGCCGTCGCGTCCGCGTTGGCCGCGAGGCTGCCCTTCTTGTCGGGCTGGTAGGCGAAGGCACCCGCGTCCGCGCCGCCGTCGCAGGGCAGCGCGAGCTTCCGCAGGGCGTCGTAGGGCGACGCGCCGTCCTTCCGGAGGTTCGGCACCGGCACACCCGCCTCCGTGAGGGCGCCGATGACGACGGAGGTGGAGTTCGCGTCGCTGGCCCCGCCGGGGGAGTAGCCCCAGCCGCCGTCGCGGTTCTGGACCGACTTCAGCCACGTGACGGCCTTGGCGACGGCGGAGTCCCCGCGCCCGTCGCTCGCGAGGGCCTGTACGGCGGCTGCCGTGCTGTTCGTGTCGACCATGACCTTCGCGTCACAGGCCTTGGCGGGGTCGGCGCGGAACGCCGCGAAGGCGCCGTCGGCGCACTGCTGGCCGACCAGCCACGCCACCGCCTTCTCGGCGGGCTCCACGCCCACCGCGTCCTGTGCGAGCAGCGCGAGGGACTGGCGCCAGACGCCGTCGTAGGTGGGGTCGGCGGTGCCGTAGAGCCCGGCGGGTATCGCCGTCGACGGTGCGGGCGACGGACCGGCGGCGACGGCCGGGGCCGCCGCCAGCACGGTGACGACGGTGGCCAGGGCCGCGGCGCTGCGGCGGACGTTCATGATCGGCGGATGCCTTCCCTGCGGGGAGCACGGCAGCGCGGGAACCCCCGGGCGGCTCGGCTCCGTATTCCTCGACGGTGCGCGTGAACCGGTCACGTGCCGTGCGGGGCGGTCCGGCTCACCGGGCCCTCGGGGGACCGGATCACGGCTGCGGGTCAGCGCCGGAATTGCACCGGCTTCCCCCCGTACGGGTGTGATGGCGACCCGGCCACTGTACGGGGAACCTGAGCCTCGGCTGTGAGGAGGGGTTGCCCGGTCCACCGACCCAGGTAGGTTCTGGCCATGCCAGCCACGGGGAAAACGCCGGGGAGACTGATCGGCTCCGGCCGCACCGCCGACGTCTACGCGCTCGACGAGAACTGGGTGCTGCGCCGCAACCGCGAGGACTGGGGCGACGCGGCGGCCGAGGGCGCCGTGATGGAACACGTGCGGGCCCACGGCTATCCCGTGCCCCGGGTCCGGCCGGGCGACTCGCGCACCGACCTCGTCATGGAACGGCTCACCGGCCCGACCATGCTGGAGGCCTTCGCCGCCGGCGCGATCGACGCACGGGAGGCAGGGACCGTACTCGCCTCGCTGCTACGGCGGTTGCACGCCGTCCCCGGGCGGCTCCCCGGCACCCGGGTGCTGCACCTCGACCTCCACCCGGAGAACGTCCTGCTCACCCCGGACGGACCCCGCGTCATCGACTGGGGCACGGCGGAGGACGGCGAACCGGCGCTCGACCTGGCGCTCTCCGCGCTCATCCTCGCCCAGGTCGCCGTGGACGACCTGCCGATCGCCGGACCGGCTCGCGCGATGCTCGGGTCCCTGCTCGCCGATCCCTCCGGCCTCACCCGGGAGGCGCTGGCCGAGGCCCGGCGGAGGCGGGCGGCGAATCCCACCATGACCGCGGGTGAACTGCGACGGCTCGGCGCCGCCGAGGAACTGGTGCGCTCAGTGGCGGGCCTGACGTAGGGGAGCGGTGGTGGCTTCCGGCGCCGGCTGGACGGTGGCGGCCAGGAGGGTCAGCTTGTCGGCCGCGTCCGTGCCGGGGTCCGGGTGGTAGATGACGAGGGTCTGTCCGGGCGCGCCCTCGATGCTCAGACGCTCGCGGTTGAGATGCAGGGCGCCCACCTGGGGGTGGTCGAGGTACTTGGACGCGCCCTCGCAGGACCGGACGTCGTGGCGGGCCCAGAGACGGCTGAACAGGGGGCTGGCGAGCGAGAGTTCGCCGACCAGCTCGATGTACCGCGGGTCGTCCGTGTCGGTGCCGACCGCCTCGCGGAACGCGGCCACGATGCCCCCGCTGGAGCGCTCCCACTGCGGGTGGAGCGCCTGCTCGGCCGGGTCGAGGAAGAGGGAGCGGAGGCGGTTGGCGCCCGGAGCGAAGCGCGGTGACAGGGCGGTCGCGAGGGGGTTCGCGGCCAGGACGTCGAAGTAGCGGCCCTCGACCAGCGCCGGGAGCGGGAGCGCTGTGAGGAGTTTCGTGATGCTCGGCGGGACCGTCTCCTTCCTGCGGTGCGGACGGGCGCGGCGGCGGCGCGGGCCGTCGGCGCCGAGGCGCAGCAGATGGGCCGTCGCGGTGTCGTCGAGCCGGAGCACGCGGGCGATGGCTTCGAGGACCTGCGTGGAGGGGTTGCGGTCGCGACCCTGCTCCAGGCGCAGGTAGTAGTCGGCGCTGATCCCGGCCAGCAGCGCGACCTCCTCGCGACGCAGGCCCGGCACCCGGCGGACCCCGAAGACCGGGATGCCGGCCTGTTCGGGCGTGACGAGTTCGCGGCGGGCGCGCACGTACTCGCCCAGCAGGTTCGGTTCGTCGGCCATCCCCCGACTGTAGGTCGGCGGGCCGGGCACCTGCCTGGTCCTGTCACCCCCAGGGTCGTGGGGGCCCTGGCTGGGGCGGGGAGCGGGCGGGAGCGTCGGCGGTGGCCGGGCGGCAACCCCGGTCGCCTACGACAGGGAGTGATGAGATGTCCACATATCTGCTGGTGCACGGAGCCTGGCACAGCGGGCGGGCCTGGGACCGGGTGGTCCCGCTGCTGACGGCGGCCGGGCACCGGGTGTTCGCGCCGTCCCTCACCGGGTACGGCGACAAGGCAGGGCTGCTCGGGCCCGGGGTGGGGCTCGACACCCACGTCGACGACGTCGTCGGGCTCATCACGGAGGAGGACCTCACCGAGGTCGTCCTCGTGGGGCACAGCTACGCGGGGCTGGTCGTCTCGGGCGTGGTCGACCGGGTCCCGGACCGGATCGCCCAGCTCGTCTACCTCGACGCGATGGTCCCGGTGGACGGCGAGGCCGCGACCGACATCATGCCCGTCACCCAGGTGCTCATCGACCTCGCCGCGCGCTCCGACACCCCCTGGCGGATTCCGCCGCTGCCCGAACTCCCGCCGCCCGGAGGCCTGTTCGGGGTCACCGACCCGGCGGACAAGGCCTGGCTGCGCACGATGATCTCGGACCAGCCGGCGCTCTGCCTCCAGCAGCCCGTCCACCTGGACAACCCCGCCGCGACGGCCGTCCCCCGCACCCACATCCACTGCGTGGGCAGCGAACCGGAAGGCTTCGAACGGCGCCCCGTCCCCGCGGTCCAGCCCAACGGCACCCCGGCACAGGTGTGGGAACTGGAGACCGGCCACGACTGCATGATCACCAGGCCGGCCGAACTCACCCAACTGCTCGTCACGTTGGGCTGAAACCCGCTGTCGGGTCCCGGCGCCCGTGCGCGTTCCGCGTCTCCTGGACCCGGACCGGCGCCGTCACCCCCGTCGGCTGGCACAGCACGAGGGCCAGGTCGTCGGCGGGCGGACCGCCGACGTGCGCGAGCAGCCGCTCGTACAGGGCGTGCAGCGCCGCGTCCGGCATCGGTTCGCTGAGCGCGAGCGCGGACTCGGAGAGGAGGGCGAAGGGAGTGCCGTCGGGGGCACGGGAGTCGGTGAGGCCGTCCGTGTAGAGGAGCAGACGGTCACCGGGCTGGAGCCGCACCCGGTACTGCCGCGGGTCCGGGTGCAGGCCCAACGGCAGTGCGGGGACCCGGGGTTCGAGGAGTTCCAGCCGCTGACCGGAGCGCAGGGGCGCCGGATGCCCGCAGTTGACCAGCCGCACCTCGCCCGGGCCGAACTCCACCAGCACCGCCGTGACGAAGTCCTCGGGCGCCAGCCGGGGGGAGAGCCGGGCGTCGAGCGCCCGCGCGATCGTCGTCAAGTCCGGCGCGGTGTACGCCAGTTCACGGAACGCGGTGACCGTGTCGGCCGCCGTCCGCAGCGCGTCGAGCCCGTGCCCGCGCGCGTCACCGACCAGCACCCGCAGGCCGTAGGGCGTCACCGCCACGTCGTACAGGTCGCCGCCGACCGACGACTCACGGCTCGCGCAGTGGTAGCGGGTGGAGACATGGGTGCCGGAGAGGGTGCGGGAGAGGGGCCGCAGGATCGCCTCCTGGGTGATCCGGGCCACCTCCCGCGCCTCCGCGAGCCGCTCCCGCAGCCGGCCGCGCTGCCGGGCCGCGTACACACTGCACCCGCACCCCAGCAGCAGCCCGGCCCAGCGGGCCGCGAACCCGGCGGTGACGTGCGGGCTCGCGCCGAGGCCCGCGGCGAGCGCGAGCAGGACGGTCCAGCAGCAGACCAGGAACGTACGGCGGAGCCCCAGGAAGGCCGCGGCCATCAGCGGCCCGATCGTCAGGAGGGGCAGGATCGGCTGCACCCGGCCGATCAGCAGCCCTGGTGTGGCCGCGAGCAGACAGCCGGCGGGCGCGAGAAGGGACCCCAGGGGCGCGGTGACGGACCGGCGGCCCGTCCGCACCGCCCGGCGATCCACCCCTGCCCCGCGACCACCCGCCCGGCCATCCGTCCGGCCATCCGTCCGGGTCGTCCGGCCATCCGCCGGTGCCGCCCCCGCCGCCCGGTCGCCCGTCCGGGATCGGCGTCCCCCATCCATCGCGTTCACGCCACGACGATCGCGGAATTTCCGCCTCCCCACCCAGGGCACCGGGCAGTTGATCAGCTCTCGATCACGACAGGACCAAAGGGCTCGGTGGATGATCGGAAAGAGTGCCTGCCCGGGGGGTGTTGCGGCTTTTCCGGGCAGCCGTGGACCGCGTTGCGGGACCCGCGCGTGGAGCCGGTGACGTACGGACACACTGGGCCTCGTGCCGGACACGACCCACCCGAACCCCGGGAACCTCGGGAATCTGCCGCCCGAGACGCACAGTTTCGTCGGGCGGCGCACCGAACTCGCCCGGCTCCGGGCCGCGTTGGAACCGACGGCCGGAGAACCGGCGGCGGGCGCGGCCCGGCTGGTGAGCGTCGTCGGGGCCGGCGGGGTCGGCAAGACACGGCTCGCCCTGCGCGCGGCGGCCGAGGCCCGGGACGCCTACCCGGACGGGGTCTGGCTGGCCGAACTCTCCCCGCTGCACACCGCGGGACTCGTCGACCTCGCCGTCATGGAGACCCTCCGGCTCGCCGACCAGTCCACCCGCCCGGTCCTCGACGTCATCGCCGAATGGGCCTGCGGCAAACGGCTGTTGCTCGTCCTCGACTCCTGCGAGCACCTCCTCGCCGACTGCGCCAAGGCCGCCGCCGCCCTGCTCACCCGCGCCCCCGGCCTGCGCATCCTCGTCACCAGCCGCGAACGCCTCGCGCTGCCCGGCGAGGAGGTCCTGCACCTCGAACCACTGCCGGTGGGCGGCGCCGACCCGGGCGACCCCGCGGCGGCCGGTGACGCCGTGGCCCTGTTCGCCGAGCGCGCCGCCGACGCCGGGCGCCCGCTGGCCGACGACGACCGGGCCGCCCGCGCCGTCGCCGCCGCCGTGTGCCGCCGCCTCGACGGCATCCCGCTCGCCCTCGAACTCGCCGCGGCCCGCCTGGCCGACCTCACCCTCGACCAGCTCCACGCCCGCCTGGGCGAACGCCTGCCCTCACCGCTGGACCTGCTCACCTCCACCCCCGGCGAACGCCCGCCCCGCCACCAGACGTTGCGTACCGCCATCGGCTGGAGCCACGAACTCTGCGCACCCCTCGAACGCCTGCTGTGGGCGCGGTTGTCCGTCTTCACCGGTGGGTTCTGCGCGGAGGCGGTCGGGCAGGTGTGCGCGGGCGGCCCGTTGGCCCCGGAGCGGATCGCCGGTCTGCTCTCGCGGCTCGTCGCGCAGTCCATCGTGGTGCCCGACCCGGTGATCTCGGCCCGCTTCCGGATGCTCGACACCGTCCGGGAGTACGGCACCGACTGGCTGCACGCGCTCGGCGAGGAGCGGGCCGTACGCCGTCGTCATCACGAGTACTACGCCCGCCTCGCCCACCAGGGGTGCGCCGAGTGGAACACCGGGCGGCAAGTCGCCTGGTGCGAACGGGTGTTGAGCGAACACGCCAACTTCCGCACGGCGGTCGAGAACGCGCTCGCCGAACCGGACCGGGAGGCCGCCGTGGAGATGACGGGCCATGTCGGCTTCCTGTGGCGGCACTGCGGCTACCTCCGGGAGGCGGCCCACTGCCTGGACCAGGCCCTGGCCGCGGACCCGCCGCCCCCGCCGACCGGGCACGGCCGCACGCTCGCCGTCTGGTCGCGCGGGGCGGTCGCGCTCCTCCAGGGCGACCAGGAGGCGGCGGCCAACTGGGCGGTGCGGTGCGCCGACGCGGCCCGCGCACAGGGCTCCCCGGTCGCGGAGGTCGCCGCGGTCTACCTCAGGGGCGGCCAGCTGGCCCTCACCGGCCGCCAGGCGGAGGCCGTCGCGGTCCTCGCGGCGGCACCCCAACTCCCCATACAGGACGACGCGTTCGGAGCGGCCCAGCTCCAGGTCAGGCTCGCGCTCTCACTCGCGCACATCCTGCTGGGCGAGTACGAGCGGGGCCGTGAGGTCGCCGACGAGGTGCGGACGGCCAGCCGGAAACAGGGCGAGTACTGGTGCGGGGCCTTCGCCGACTACCTCATCGCCCAGGCCGACCTGGCGCACGGTGACGTACCGGCCGCGGTGAACGGCGCCCGCACCTCCGTCGCGGGCCACGCCCTGCTGCACAACACCGTCGGCGCCGCGATGTCCCTCGACCTCCTGGCCGCCGCCGTCGTCGCCACCGGCGACGCCCCCCGCGCCGCCCGCCTGCTCGGCATCGGCACCCGCCTCTGGGAACTCACCGGCCGCGCCCAGATGGACTCCCCCGACCTCATCGCCACCCGCCGCACCTGCGAACTCCGGGTCCGCGAACACCTCGGCGACGCCGCGTACGAGAACGGATACCGGGCGGGCCTGTCGATGTCGTACGACGAGGGGATCGCCTACGCGACGAGCCGGACGGATCCTCGGTGACGCGGGGTGTCCCCACCGAACGGCAGGAACAGGGTCCGGCGCGCGATCAGCCAACTCCCCTCCACGGCCGTGCTACACCGCCACGTACGTCACCGGCTCGCTCCCCGTCACCGACTCCGCCCGCCCCAGTTTCACCAGTCGCCGCAGATGCGCCTCGGCCTCGGAGACCGCGATGTTCCGTGACGGGTAGGGGATGTGGGACCAGGGGCGGTTCCACTCCATCCGTTCCGCGACCTGCCAGGCCGTGAGCGGTTCGCGGAGCAGGGTCAGCAGCCCCCGCAGCCGGTCCTCGTGGTGCGTGAGCAACTCCCCCACGCGGCCTGTCGCGTCGGTGAAGGTGTGCTGGTGGGCCGGGAGGACCTCGGCGGGGGCGAGGCGGCCGATGCGCTCCAGGGAGTCGAGGTAGTCGCCGAGCGGGTCGGCGATCGTGGTGTCGTCCGGGTCCTCGTACAGGCCGATGTGCGGAGTGATCTCGGGGAGCAGATGGTCGCCGGAGAACAGGCGCCCGTGGCCCGGGAGTTGAGAGGGGTGCTGCTCTTCCAGGTGCAGGCAGACGTGGCCCGGGGTGTGGCCCGGGGTCCAGATCGCGCGCAGCCGGCGGCCCGCCAGGTCGAGGAGTTCACCGGGGACGATCTCGCGGTCGGGGAGGGCGGGGGCCAGGCCCGGCACGCTGCGCGGGCGGGCCGCGCGCAGCGGCGCGAGGTGCTCCTCGGGCGCACCGGCCGCCGCGAGCTTCGCCGTCATGTACGCCAGCCAGCGCCCCGGTTGGGTCGAACGGGCCCGGCGGACGATCGCCGTGTCCGCCGCGTGCATCGCCAGCCACGCCCCGGACGCCTCGCGCACCCGCCCGGACAGGCCGTGGTGGTCGGGGTGGTGGTGGGTGATGATCACGCCGTGGACCTCGCCGACCGACGTCCCGCACGCCGACAGGCCCTGGACCAGGGTGTCCCAGGAGTCCGGGTCGTCCCATCCGGTGTCGACCAGGACCGGGCCGCGGTCGGTGTCGACGACGTAGACGAGGGTGGTCCCCAGGGGGTTGTCCGGGATGGGGACTTCGACGGAGCGGACACCGCCGCCGTGGTCGTGGACCTGACTCATGGACGTCATCGACTCCCCAATCGCCGCCTTCCGGCCACTATACGTGGACTCCATCGACCGGAACTGGTATTCAGTCTTCGTATCTGATGGATCGTCAGACAGCGGTACCGGGGAGGCAATCGGCCATGACGGAGCTCGTGGAACACCGACAGCTGTTCATCGGCGGGGAGTTGACCGATCCGCTGGGCACGGACGTCATCGAGGTGATCTCCCCGCACAGCGAGGAGGTCATCGGACGCGTCCCGCACGCGTCGACCCAGGACGTGGACCGCGCGGTCGCCGTGGCCCGCAAGGCCTTCCACGAAGGGCCCTGGCCGCGCATGAGCCTCGACGAGCGGATCGCGGTCGTCACCCGCATCAAGGACGCGATCGCCGCCCGGTACGAGGAGATCGGCCGGGTCATCTCCTCCGAGAACGGCTCGCCGTACTCCTGGAGCATCCTCGGGCAGGCCCTCGGCGCGATGATGGTGTGGGACGCGGCGATCACCGTCGCGAAGGGCTTCACCTACGAGGAGCGGCGCGACGGCGTCCTCGGCGGGATCCTCGTCCGCCGGGAGCCGGTCGGGGTCGTGGCCGCCGTGGTCCCCTGGAACGTCCCGCAGTTCGTGGCCGCCGCGAAGCTCGCGCCGGCGCTGCTCACCGGCTGCACGGCGATCCTCAAGCCGTCGCCCGAATCGCCTCTGGACGCCTACCTGCTGGGCGAGATAGCGAAGGAGGCGGGGCTGCCGGAGGGGGTCCTGTCGATCCTCCCCGCCGACCGCGAGGTCAGCGAACACCTCGTCGGGCACCCCGGCGTCGACAAGGTCTCCTTCACCGGTTCCGTCGCGGCCGGCCGCCGTGTGATGGAGGTCGCCGCCCGTCATCTCACGCGCGTGACCCTGGAGTTGGGCGGCAAGTCGGCGGCGATCGTGCTGCCCGACGCGGACCTCGCCACCGCCGTCCCCGGCATCGTCTCGGCCGCCTGGATGAACAACGGCCAGGCCTGCGTCGCCCAGACCCGCATCCTCGTACCGCGCTCCCGCTACGACGAGTTCGCGGACGCGTTCGCGGCGGCGGCCAGTGCCCTCGTCGTCGGCGACCCGCTCGACCCGGCCACCCAGGTGGGCCCGCTGGTCGCCAGGCGCCAGCAGCAACGCAACCTCGACTACATCCGCATCGGCCAGGAGGAAGGCGCCAAGATCCTTACGGGCGGCGGCCGTCCACCCGGCCTCGACCACGGCTGGTACGTCGAGCCGACGCTCTTCGGCGACGTCGACAACTCCATGCGCATCGCCCGCGAGGAGATCTTCGGCCCCGTCATCTGCCTTCTCCCGTACGGCGACGAGACCGAGGCCGTGAAGATCGCCAACGACTCCGACTACGGCCTCAGCGGCAGCGTGTGGACCGGCGACGTCGCCCACGGCATCGACATCGCCCGCCAGGTCCGCACCGGCACCTACTCCGTGAACACCTTCAGCCTCGACATGCTCGGCCCCTTCGGCGGCTACAAGAACAGCGGCCTGGGGCGGGAGTTCGGGCCCGAGGGCTACTCCGAGTTCCTCGAACACAAGATGATCCACCTGCCCGCCGGCTGGGAGGGGTGAGCGCGATGGGGGCGGGCGACCGCTGGCAGATAGAGGTCGACCGCTCCCTCTGCATCGGCTCGGCCCAGTGCACCCACCAGGCCCCCGACCGCTTCCACCTCGACTCGGCCATGCAGTCCCACCCGGCCGCCCCCGAGTCCGACGCCAACGAGAGGATCCTCGCGGCGGCGGAGGGCTGCCCGGTGGAGGCCATCATGATCACGCTCCTGGGCAGCGGGGAGCCGGTGTTCCCACCCGAGGAATAGACGGCCCGCGCTCGAACGGTCCTGGTCTCGACACCGAACTCCGGGTCCGGTTCGGCCGGTTCTCTAGTTCGTCCGGTCCGGCCTGTCGGACGCGGCCGTCGCCCCGGTCAGCGTCTTCAGATGGTCCTTGACCGTGGTCGCCTCCGGCATGCCGTGCCGGTGGTAGAGGGCGAGGGCGCGTTCGTAGTGGTGGATCGCCGTGGGGAGGTCGGCCAGGGATTCGTGGGTCTCGGCCAACCCCGTGTGGGCCCGGGCCTGTTGGCCCGGGTTGCTGATGTCCTCGGCGATGGTGAGGGCCCGGGTGTGGTGGGTGAGGGCTTCGGTGGGGTGGGCGGTGGCCCGGGCCGCTTCGCCCAGGCCGTTGAGGGCCCTGGCCTCGCCGTCGCGGTCGCCGTTGCGGGAGTAGAGGGCGAGGGCCTGGCGGTGGCAGTCGGCGGCCTGCTCGGGGCGGTCGCGGCGGGAGTGGACGACACCCAGGCCGTGCAGGGCGCCCGCCTCGCCGTAGCTGTCGCCCACCTCCCGCAGGAGGGCCAGGGCCTGTTCCTGGTGGACGGCGGCCTCGTCCAGGCGGTCGAGGCGGGTCTCGACCGTGCCGAGGTCCATGAGCGCGTGCGCCTCCAGGTAACGGTTGCCGGTGCGGCGCAGCAGGGTCAGGCACTGGTGGAGGTGGTCGGCGGACTCGTCGTAGCGGCCCAACTGCCCCTCGACATGGGCGAGGTTCTTCAGCGCGATCGACTCGCCCGCGCCGTCACCGGTGCTCCGGTAGAGGGCCAGCGCCTGTTCCAGGTAGGCGACCGCCGTGCCGAAGCGGCCCAGGCGTTCGTCGACCAGGCCGAGGTTGGTCAGGGCGCGGGCCTGGCCCGTCGGGTCGCCGGCCCGGCGGAACAGGGTCAGGGCCTCCTGGAGGTGGTGGCGGGCCGGTTCGTGCCGGGCCAGCTGGTAGTGGGCCGTGCCGATGCCCAGGAGGGCGCGGGCCTCGCCCGCCGGGTCGTCGAGCAGCCGGGCGGCGTCGCGCGCGTGGCCGTGGATCGTGAGGCCGTCGGTGTGCTGGCCGCCGAGGAGGTGCCGGTACAGGGTCTGGGAGAGGCGGATCGCGCGGGCGGGGCGGCCGTGCGCGGCGGTGTGGGCGGACATCGCCGTCAGGCACGCGCGCTCCGCGGTCAGCCAGGCGCGGGCCGCGTCCGGGTCCGACAGGTCGGGTACGGGCGTCGAGGTGGTGGGCGCGGGCGGGCGTAAGTGGGCCTCGGCCGGGTGGAGTCGGTCCATGGCGGCGGCAGCGGTGGCGAGGTAGTGGTCGAACAGGCCGTCCAGCGCCGACGTGCGGGCCTCCGGTGTGTCCTGCGCGCTCGCGAGCCCGGCCGCGTAGGCGCGCAGGAGGTCGTGCATGCCGTAGCGGGCGGCGTCCACGCGCTGGACCAGGTGGGCGCGGGCCAGGACGTCGAGCGAGCGCCGCGCCTCCGCCGGAGTGGTGCCGGTGAGCGCCGCCGTGGCGTGCGCGTCCAGGTCGGGGCCCGGCTGGAGACCGAGCAGGCGGAACATCCGTGCCGCGTCCGCCGGGAGGTGCCGCAGCGACCAGGAGAACACGGTGACCACGGCGGCCCGGGGGTCGCCGTCCGCGTTCAGGAGAAACAACCGCTCCTGCTGGTCGGCGAGTTCGGCGACCAGGTCGGCCAGCGGAGTGCTGGGGCGGGCGGCGGCCAGTTCCGCGGCGACCCGGAGCGCCAGCGGGAGCCGGGCGCACTGCGCGGCGAGCGCGCCGACCGCGTCGGGCTCGGACTCGGCGCGGGGGCCGATGAGCCGCCGCAGCAGGGTGTGGGCGGCGTCGGCGGGCAGCAGGTCGAGGTCCAGCCGCTGAGCGCCCTCCCGCACGACCAGCCCGGCCAGGCTGTCGCGGCTGGTCACCAGCACCGCGCAGGAACCGGTGCCGGGCAGCAGCGGACGGACCTGCTCCACGGTGGCCGCGTTGTCGAGCACGATCAGCATGCGCCGGCCCGCGACCTCGGTGCGGTAGCGCGCCGCCCGGTCGTCCGGCTCCAGCGGGATGTCCTGCTCGGGCACTCCGAGCGCGGTCAGGAACCGGACCAGCGCGTCGGGGGCGGTCATCGGGCGTTCGGGGTCGTAGCCGCGCAGGTTGATGTACAACTGGCCGTCCGGGAAACGGTCCCGGGCCCGGTGCGCCCAGTGCACCGCCAGCGCCGTCTTGCCCACGCCCGCCGTCCCGGAGACCGCCGACACCACCACGGCGGACGGCTGCGGCCCGCTCGCGGCGAACACCTTCTCCAGCCGCGCGAGTTCGTCCTCGCGTCCGGTGAAACCGAAGGCGTCCAGCGGGAGTTGAGCGGGTACGACCCGGACGCGCTCGGTGCCGGTGCCGGTGCCGGTGCCGTGCGGCGGGCGCGGTGCGTTCTTCCCGGTCAGCAGGCCCTGGTGTTCCCGCCGGGCCTCCGCGCCCGGGGCGGTGCCGAGTTCGTCGGCCAGCCGCTTGCGGAGACCCGCGTAGCACTTGAGCGCCTCCGGGGTGCGCCCGGCCGCGTGCAGCGCCCGCATCAGCGCCACCGTGAGCGGCTCGACGAGCGGATGTTCGGCGACGAGGCCGGACAGCGTGTCGATCACCACGAGGTGCCCGCCGACCCGGAGTTCGGCGTCCGCCCAGGCGAGCACGGCGTCCACGTACTGGTGCAGCCAGCTCTCCCGGGTGCGGTCCGCCCACTCCCCGGGCAGCCCGGCCAGCGGTGTGCCCCGCCACAGGCCCATCGCCTCCCGCAGCGTCGACACCCGTACGGAGTCGGAGACTTCGGCCCGGCGCGCCCGCGCCACCAGGTCGCGGAAGCGGTGCGCGTCGACCAGGTCAGGGGCGATGTCGAGGCGGTAGCCCGCGGGGCCGCGCACCAGCACCGGCGCGGCGAGCGGGACTTCCCCGGAGCCTGCGGCGAGCCCCGCCCCCACCTCCCCGAGCACCCGCCGTATCCGGGCGACATGCGCGTACAGCGTGGCCCGCACCTGTGCCGGCGGATCCTCTCCCCACACCCGGTCGATCAGCGTCTCCGCCGGTACCCAGCGGCCCGCGTCCGCCAGCAGTGCCGCCAGGACCGTGCGCCGCTTGGCGGGCCCCAGCTCCACCGGACGGCCCGCCACCCACAACTCCACGGGCCCCAGCAGCCGAAATCCCGTCACGCAGCCCCCACCGTCCCGCCCCACCCGCTTCACTGACCCTCCACGGGCACCCAACCACCTGCCCACCAGCGGGACAAGGTTTACGCAAGGTCGTCGGCCACCTCCCTCCGGCACCTTGAGGGCAGCAACTCGCCCGTACCGCGCGCGACTTGCGGTCCGCGGTCGGCTGCTCCCTCGGGGGAGGGCAGCCGGCCGGCGGGCACCGTCGGGACGTCCGACAGGCCGTGCCTACCCGCCTGTCTCCGGCGTCCGACGCACAGACCGTGGCGCGCTGTGCGACCGTCCGGAACCGGGCGCCGGCATGTCGCCACGGCGTGAGCGGCCGGTTGCCCCCGCGGCCGGCCGCTCACGCGCCTCCGTGGGCGCCCCGCTCCTCGCGGTCCGGGTCGGTCAGGTCGATCAGGCGGCACACCGTCTCGATGTCGATCTTCACCTGGGCGATGGACGCGCGGCCCGAGAGCCAGGTGATCAGCGCCGAGTGCCAGGTGTGCTCGATCACGCGGACCGCCGAGAGCTGCTCCGGGGTCGGGTCGTCCAGGCCCATCGCGTCCAGGATGATCACCGTGGTCTGCCGGGACACCTGGTCGACCTCGGGCGAGACGCTGCGGTCGGCGAAGGTGAGCGCGCGGACCATCGCGTCCGCGAGATGCGGCTCGCGCTGGAGCGCCCGGAACGCCCGCATCAGGGTCTCCGCGACCCGCTCCGCCGCGCTCTCGCCGCCCGGCGGCTTCTTCCGCAGCGTGCCGTGCATGTGCTCCAACTGGTCCTGCATCGTGGCCACCAGGAGATGCACCTTGGACGGGAAGTACCGGTAGAGCGTGCCGAGCGCCACCTGCGAGGACTCCGCGACCTCCCGCATCTGCACCGCGTCGAAACCGCCCCGGCTCGCCAGCTGCGCGCTCGCGTGCAGGATGCGGCGCCGACGGGCCTCCTGCCGCTCGGTGAGGGGCGGCGAGGTCCGCACGGTGGCTTCGGGCTTGGCTTGCGCTGGCATGGCTCCCGTTCCGTGACTGTCGGTGAGGGCGGGTGATCGGACCGATCATGGCAGGGTGTCGGCCGTGGTGTGAATCACCTGATCCACTTCTCACAGCGCCCGTACCGGCCGGTAGATTCAGAACCTCCTGGACGATCAAGTCTGAAACTTGTTCTAGATTAGCGTCCCGGCGTAATCTCGCGGGACAGTGCAGGGAGAAGGGGGCTCAGAGTGACCGCTGAGGCCAGTCAGGCGGGTCCCCAGGAGGATCCGGCAACCGACGGCGAGCGACCGCTCCGTATCGCACTCCTCACCTATAAGGGGAACCCGTTCTGCGGCGGGCAGGGCGTCTACGTACGCCACCTCTCCCGCGAGCTGGCCCGCCTCGGGCACCGCGTCGAGGTGATCGGCTCCCAGCCCTATCCGGTCCTCGACGAGGGCTACGAGGGCATATCCCTCACCGAACTGCCCTCGCTCGACCTCTACCGCTCCCCGGACCCCTTCCGCACCCCGAAGCGCGACGAGTACCGGGACTGGATCGACGCCGTCGAGGTCGGCACGATGTGGACCGGCGGCTTTCCCGAGCCCCTCACGTTCTCGCTCCGCGCCCGCCGCCATCTCCGGGCCCGGCGCGGTGAGTTCGACGTCGTGCACGACAACCAGACCCTGGGCTACGGCTTGTTGGGGGACGTCGGCGCGCCGCTCGTCACCACGATCCACCACCCCATCACCGTGGACCGGCAGTTGGAGCTGGACGCGGCCGAGAACCGGCGGCAGCGGATGTCCAAGCGCCGCTGGTACGCGTTCACGCGGATGCAGAAGCGCGTCGCCCGCCGGCTGCCCTCCGTGCTCACCGTCTCCGGCACCTCGCGGCAGGAGATCATCGACCACCTCGGCGTCCGCGACGACCGTATCCACGTCGTCCACATCGGTGCCGACACCGACCTGTTCGCCCCCGACGCGTCCGTCCCGCAGGTGCCGGGGCGGATCGTCACCACGTCCAGCGCGGACGTCCCCCTCAAGGGCCTCGTGTTCCTGGTCGAGGCGCTGGCGAAGGTCCGCACCGAACACCCCGACGCGCACCTGATCGTCGTGGGGAAGCGTCCGACGGAGGGCCCCGTCGCCCAGGCCGTCGAGCGCTACGGCCTCGAAGGCGCCGTCGACTTCGTCAAGGGCATCACCGACGCCGAACTGGTCGACCTGGTCCGCTCGGCGGAGGTCGCCTGCGTGCCGTCGCTGTACGAGGGCTTCTCGCTCCCGGCGGCGGAGGCGATGGCCACCGGGACGCCGCTCGTCGCGACGACGGGCGGGGCGATCCCGGAGGTCGCCGGGCCCGACGGCGAGACCTGCCTGGCGGTGCCGCCGGGCGACCCGGGCGCACTCGCGACCGCCCTGAGCCGCCTGCTGGCCGACCCGGTGCTCCGGGTCCGGCTCGGCGCGGCGGGCCGCGAACGCGTCCTGGCCCGCTTCACCTGGGCGAAGGCGGCCGAAGGCACGGTGGCCCGCTATCGCGCGGCGATGCCCGGCCGTACGGCTTCACCCTCCTCGTCTCCGAACAGTGTCACCGGTGTCTATCCCGAAAGCAGGGCCACGTGCTGACCGTCGACTTCTCCCGGTTCCCGCTCGCCCCCGGCGACCGTGTCCTGGACCTCGGATGCGGTGCCGGGCGGCACGCGTTCGAGTGCTACCGGCGAGGGGCACAGGTCGTCGCCCTCGACCGGAACGCCGAGGAGATCCGCGAGGTCGCCACGTGGTTCGCGGCGATGAAGGAGGCCGGCGAGGCCCCCGCCGGGGCCACCGCCACCGCGATGGAGGGCGACGCGCTCCGACTTCCCTTCCCCGACGAGTCGTTCGACGTCGTGATCATCTCCGAGGTGATGGAGCACATACCGGACGACAAGGGCGTCCTCGCCGAGATGGTCCGGGTGCTCAAGCCCGGCGGGCGCATCGCCATCACCGTGCCGCGCTACGGCCCCGAGAAGGTCTGCTGGGCCCTGTCCGACGCCTACCACGAGGTCGAGGGCGGCCACATCCGCATCTACAAGGCGGACGAACTCCTCGCCAGGATCCGCGAGGCGGGCCTGAAGCCGTACGGCACCCACCACGCGCACGCGCTGCACTCGCCGTACTGGTGGCTGAAGTGCGCGTTCGGCGTGGACAACGACAAGGCGCTGCCGGTGCAGGCGTACCACAAGCTCCTGGTCTGGGACATCATGAAGAAACCGCTCGTGACCCGGATCGCCGAACAGGCGCTGAACCCGCTGATGGGCAAGAGCTTCGTGGCCTACGCGACCAAGCCGCACCTCCCCCTGGCGGAAGCCAAGTGACCACTCCCCGGACAGAGCATCTCGTCCTGCCCGGGGTCCTCACCGCGGAGCAGGCCGCCGCGACCGTCGCGGGCATCCTCGCCGTGCAGCGGGAGGACGGGGCGATTCCGTGGTTCCGGGGGCATCACCTCGATCCGTGGGACCACACCGAGGCGGCGATGGCGCTCGACGCGGCCGGCGAGCACGCGGCGGCGGAGCGGGCGTACGACTGGCTCGCGCGACACCAGAACGAGGACGGGTCGTGGTTCGCGGCCTACGCCGACGGCGATCCGGGTGACGTCACCGACCGGGGGCGGGAGACCAACTTCGTCGCCTACATAGCGGTCGGCGTGTGGCACCACTACCTCACCACCGGCGACGACACGTTCCTCGACCGGCTGTGGCCCCATGTCTTCGCCGCGGTCGAGTTCGTGCTGCGGCTTCAGCAGCCGGGCGGGCAGATCGGGTGGAAGCGCGAAGACGACGGTGACGACGGTGATGGCGGCACGGACACGGCGGACGCGCTGCTGACCGGGTCGTCCTCGATCCACCAGGCGTTGCGGTGCGCGCTCGCCATCGCCGAGCAGCGCGAAGAGCCGCAGCCGGACTGGGAGTTGGCGGTCGGAGCGCTGCGCCACGCGATCCGTCGGCATCCCGAACGGTTCCTGGACAAGGACCGGTACTCGATGGACTGGTACTACCCGGTCCTCGGCGGGGCGTTGACCGGTGCGGAGGCCAAGTCCCGGCTGGAGGAGGGCTGGAGCCGGTTCGTCGTGCCGGGGCTCGGGGTGCGGTGCGTGGTCCCGAATCCCTGGGTGACCGGCGGGGAGTCGGCCGAACTCGCGCTCGCGCTGTGGGCGTTGGGGGAGTCCGACCGGGCGCTGGAGATCCTTCAGTCCATCCGGCATCTGCGTGACGCGGAGAGCGGGCTGTACTGGACCGGCTACGTCTTCGACGACGACGCGGTGTGGCCGCGGGAGTTGACCACGTGGACCGCGGGGTCGCTGCTGCTCGCCGTGGCGGCGCTGGGTGGGCATGACGCGACCTGTGCGGTGTTCAGCGCGGAACGTCTGCCGTGGGGGCTGGATCCGGATTGTTGTTGAGTGCCGGTCGGTGGGCGCTGGTCGCGCCCACGCGGCGGAGCCGCACACCGACTCGGCCCCGCGCCCCTGAAGCACCGGCGTTTCAAGGGGCGCGGGGAACCGCGCGACCAGCCACCGCGCCGCCGCGGGCGACGGGCGGCGATGGTCAGCGGGAGACCCGGTTGGCGATCGCGTGGCCGATGAAGAGGTACACCACCGCTGCCAGGCCGTAGCCGCAGACGACCCTCGCCCAGGCCTCGTCGAAGGTGAACAGGTCGCGGGACCAGCCGGCGAGCCAGTTGGCCGAACGGTGGACGAACTGCACGAGGTCGTTCGCGCGGTTGGCGTCCAACAGGTACATCAGAATCCAGAGGGCCAGAATGAGGGCCATGATGTCGGCGATGATCACTATGACGTTGCCGACTGAATTCGAACCGCGTCTGTAGTAGGGGGACATGCCAAGCGGATTGCCGCAACCGACCGGATGAAACCCGAACGGCTTCCCCCGGGTGGCGCGGCGGGCGGAACCGGGTGAGGCTGCCGGGGTAAGGACACCCACTCGGGGAGAACACCCCGGAGGACCCCGTGCCCGTACCGATACGGCGCCTCTTCGTGGCGCTCACCCTGTGCTGCGCCCTGCTCGCCGGCGCCACCGCCTGCGGCAGCGCGACCACGGACGCCACCCAGGACACCGCGGCCGTCGTGGCCGCCGCCACGCCGAGTCCCAGCACCTCCGCCCAGCGGCAGAAGCTGGCCAAGACCCGCTTCGTCGCCAACGCGAGCCTCGCCGCGGGCGCCACCTACCAGTGGATCGTGAAGCCCTGGAAGGCGGGCAAGTTCAAGAAGGGCGCGAGCGGACGCAGGTTCGCGCTCGTCAAGGCGGGCCTCGCGGGCGCCTTCGCGTACAACCGGCTCAAGGCCGCCAAGCGCAACGCCGAGGGCGACCCCACGCTGTCCAAGGCGCTCGCGCCACTGACCGCGGGCATCGACTCGCTCAAGGACCTGCCGTCCAAGCTCCGCAAGGGCGACTCGACCGACTCCACGGCCAGTTCGTTCGACGACATCATCAACAAGGTCAAGGACGCGGGCAAGAGCGCCGGCGCCGAGGTGACCGACAAGGTGCCGTCCGCGGGCCAGCTCGCCGGCGGGTGAACGCCCTCCGGCGCGCGGGAGCCGAGCCGCTCCTAGGAGTTCAGCTCGGCCAGTACCCGTAGCGTGTGCGGGTCGGGCGCAAGGGCCAGGAGATCCGTCACCGGGCCCTTGCGCCACAACTCCAGGCGTTCCGCGATGCGTTCACGCGGTCCGACGAGCGAGATCTCGTCGGCGAACGCGTCCGGCACGGCGAGCACGGCCTCCTCGCGACGCCCGGCGAGGAACAGCTCCTGTATCCGCCGGGCCTCCTGCTCGTACCCCATGCGGGCCATCAGGTCGGCGTGGAAGTTCCGGGCCGCGTGACCCATCCCGCCGATGTAGAAGCCGAGCATCATCTTCACCGGGAGCAGGCCCTCGGCCACGTCGTCGCAGACCTTCACCTGGGCCATGGGCGCCACCAGGAAGCCGTCCCGGAACGTGGTCGTGCCGTAGACCTCGGGGCGGCTCGGCGACCAGTACAGCGGCAGCCACCCGTCCGCCATCGCCGCCGTCTGCGCCACGTTCTTCGGACCCTCCGCGCCGAGCAGCACCGGCAGGTCCGGACGGAGCGGATGCGTGATGGACTTGAGGGCCTTGCCGAGTCCGGTGCCGTCCGCGCCGCGATACGGGTGCGCGTGGAACCGCCCGTCCGTCTCGACCGGCGCCTCCCGCCGCAGCACCTGCCGTACGACCTCGACGTACTCCCGGGTCGCGGTCAGCGGCGAGGCGGGGAACGGCCGCCCGTACCACCCCTCCACCACCTGCGGCCCCGACAGCCCGAGCCCGAGCAGCACGCGCCCGCCGGAGAGATGGTCGAGGGTGAGCGCGTGCATCGCCGTGGTGGTCGGGGAGCGGGCCGCCATCTGCGCAACGGCCGTACCCAGCTTGATCGTCGACGTCTGCGCCGCGATCCAGGTCAGAGGGGTGAAGGCGTCGGAGCCCCACGACTCGGCCGTCCACACGGAGTCGTATCCCAGCCGCTCGGCCTCACGGGCCAGCGGCAGATGGTCGGCGGAGGGCCCGCGCCCCCAGTACCCGAGTGCGAGACCGAGCCGCATGTCGCCTCCAGAGCAAAGGATGTGACGGTCCGTCAGAAGCGCGTCGGACGGCTGCGACTGTACGACAACGGCCCCCCGCCCGGAAGGGCGAGGGGCCGCGGGAGACGGCGCGGGGCTCAGCCGCGCTGGATCCCCGAGGTGTCCTGAAGGACGCCACGACGGCCGTCCTGCGTCTGCGCGACCAGGGCCTGACCGCGCTGCTCGACGGCCAAGTACCAGGTGCCCGGCGCGAGTTCGGCGATCGGCGACGACGAACCGTCCTCCGCGAACAGCGGACGGGCCACCGGCACGGCGAACCAGAACGGCGAGAAGTCCCCGGCCGGAGCGGGCGCCGGCTGCGGCTGCCCGAACGCCTGCGCGGCCTGCGCCTGCTGCGGCGGAGTGCCGTACGAGGGCTGCGGCGCACCCGGACCGGCGGGACCGGCGCCCGGGTAGCCGTAACCACCGGGCGGCTGGGCGCCGTAGGGCTGCGGGGCGGCCGGCTGGGGGGCCGGGACGAGGGCGGCCTGGAGCGGCGGGAGCAGCGGGGTGGCGATGGCGCCGCCGGCCAGGACGAGGGAGGCGATGAAACCGAGGATGAGACCGCCACCGGCGCTGAGGCCGTCCGGGACGTCCACCAGGGTCCAGAACAGGGCCCAGACCACCAGGACCGCGAACGCGACGCCCGCCTGGCCGAGTTCGAGGCCCGCGATCTTCCGCGGCTGCGGCAGCAGGCGGTTGACGACGATCAGGGCGGCAGCGATGACCCCACCGATGTAGAGGCCCAGGCCGTCGCCGAGGTAGTCCCAGGCGGTCGGAGCGTTGCTGTAACCGGTCGCGGTGTAGAAGCTGAGAAACGACGCGATGAAGAGCAATACCGCTGCTCCGATCACCACGCCGTCGCCTCGTGTGAGGGAGCGGATATTCACTTCAGGTCCTTCGTAGGTCGTCTCGTCGTCGGTAGACCCTATCGTCCACCCTGTCAGGGTGTCCGCCCGGATCAGCCCACTGATCGTTACCCGCGCAGGAAACTCACGATTCCCTCAGAGATTCCCTGCGCCGCCTTCTGTCGCCAGGCGCTGTTCGTCAGTAGTGCGGCATCCTTGCTATCGCGCATGTTGCCGCACTCGATGAATACCTTGGGAACCGTTGACAGATTGAGACCGCCCAGGTCCTTACGCGTGACGAGACCGGTGCCTTCGCCGATGTAATTGGAGAACGGTTCGCCCGTCGCGCGACGGTAGTCGCCCGCGATGCCCCGGCCGAGGGCGGCGGAGGGGCCGACGATGGCGCGGGTGTCGGCGGAGCCCGCGTGCACGGAGCCCGGCAGGATCACATGGAAGCCGCGGTCGCCGACCGGTGCGCCGTCCGCGTGGATGGAGATCGCCGCGTCCGCGTGCGCGTCGTTCCCGATCCGGGCCCGCTGGTCCACGCACGGTCCCCAGGCGGGGGAGTCGCCGTCGTGCGTCAACGTCACCGTGACGCCCTGCCGTTCGAGCAGCGTCTTCAGCCGGTGCGACACGTCCATCGTGAACTGGGCTTCCGCGTACCCCGCGTTGGTCGACGTCCCGGTCGTGTCGCACTCCTTCCAGTTCGTGCCGATGTCCACCTTGCGGTTGATCTCGGCGGAGTGCTGGAAGTTGGTGACGTTGTGCCCGGGGTCGATGACGACGACCTTGCCCTTGAGGGGACTCGGCCCCGGCGGCTTGTCGTCGTTGGACGCGGTGCCCGAGGGGGAGAGGGCCGCACCGGCCGGGGCGGAGGCGGAGGACGTGCTGCCCGCCGCACGGCCCGAGCTGTCGCCCGGGGCGCCGACGGCCTCGTACACGAACCATCCGATCAGGGCTCCCGGGACCAGCGCGGCCAGCGCCACGGTCAGGGGCCCCCGGCGGGGACGGCGGGGCTGTGGGGGATCGAAGTCCGGACCTACGTACGACACGGAGCCACCCTAGCCGCCTCGCCGGGCGGGTTTGCCGAACCGGCAACAGGAGTCGCGCGCGTCCCCGCCCCCGTCCGACGATCGAGGGACCAGCCCCCGACCCGGAGGACGCAAGACGATGCTCAAGGACGTCACACACCGGCTCGTGCCCGGCCCCGCCGGCCGCATCCACCTCGCCGAACAGGGCACCGGCCCGCTGGTCCTGCTGGTGCACGGCTTCCCGGAGTCCTGGTACTCGTGGCGCCACCAGCTTCCCGCCCTCGCCGCGGCCGGCCACCGCGCGGTGGCCGTGGACGTGCGGGGCTACGGCCGCTCGTCACGGCCGGACGACGTGTCGGCGTACCGCATGCTCGACCTCGTGGAGGACGCCGTCGCGGTCGTCCACGCGCTGGGCGAGCGGTCCGCGGCGATCGTCGGCCACGACTGGGGCGCGGGCATCGCCGCCCACTCCGCCCTCCTGCGCCCCGACGTCTTCCACGCCGTCGGACTGCTGAGCGTCCCCTACACCCCGCGCGGCGGACCGCGGCCCGGCGAGATCTTCGCGGGAATGGGCGGGGACGAGGAGTTCTACGTCTCCTACTTCCAGGAGCCCGGCCGGGCGGAGGCGGAGATCGAACCGGACGTACGGGGCTGGCTCGCCGGTTTCTACGCCGCGTTCTCCGCCGACACGATGCCCGCACCCGGCGCCCCCGACCCGCACTTCGTCGGCCGGGGCGACGGCGGAACCCTCCGCGACCGCTTCCCGGCGACGACACCCGCCTGGCTGGGCACGGACGAACTCGACGTCTACGCCGGGGAGTTCGAGCGCACGGGCCTGACCGCCGCGCTCAACCGCTACCGCAACATGGACCGCGACTGGGAGGACCTGGCGGCCCACGACGGCGCACCCGTCACCCAGCCGTCCCTGTTCCTCGGCGGTTCCCTGGACGCCTCCACCACCTGGCTCTCCGACGCCATCGCCGCGTACCCGACGACCCTGCCCGGCCTGCGCGGCTCGCACATCCTGGAGGGCTGCGGCCACTGGATCCAGCAGGAACGCCCGGCGGAGGTCAACCAGCACCTCACCGACTGGCTGGCCGGACTGCCCGGCTGACCTCAGACACCGCTGCCGGTGCGGCGCAGGACCCGCAGCGAGCCGCTCACCGACACCTCCGTGAACGCGCCGGACTCCAGCGCCCGCAGATACACCCGGTACGGCGCCTGCCCGGTGAACTCGTCCACCGGGTCCGGGAACACGTCATGGATGACCAGCAGCCCGCCCTCGGCGACATGGGGCGCCCAGCCCTCGTAGTCCCCGTTCGCGTGCTCGTCGGTGTGGCCGCCGTCGATGAAGACGAGGGCGAGGGGGGTGCCCCAGATCCGCGCGATCTGGGGCGAGCGCCCGACGAGGGCCACCACGTGCTCCTCCAGCCCCGCCCGGTGCAGCGTGCGCCGGAACGTCGGCAGCGTGTCCATCAGCCCGATCTCCGGGTCGACGGTCTCCGGGTCGTGGTACTCCCACCCCGGCTGCTGCTCCTCGCTGCCCCGGTGATGATCCAGGGTGAGCGCGGTGACACCGGCCTCACGGGCCGCGTCGGCGAGGAGGATCGTGGACCGGCCGCAGTACGTCCCGACCTCGAGAAGGGGAAGACCGAGGCGTCCGGCCTCCACGGCGGCGGCGTGCAGGGCGAGCCCCTCGTCGACCGGCATGAATCCCCTGGCCGCCTCGAACGCGGCGAGGACGGCGGGCTTGGGCGCCGGTGACATGGGGTTCCTCTCGGCAGGGGTGCGCTGGGCAGGTGCGGGTGAGGGGCGCGGGGAACCGTACGACCGGCTCCCACGCACCCGCACCCGACAACCTACCGACTACGCGCTGACCGTCTCGCCGGGCAGAGCGAGATCCAGGTCCACCGGGATCTCCTGCCCACCGTGCGTCGCGGACGAGGCGAGCGGCCCGTGTCCCACCGCCCGCGCGGCCACCACGTACGCGCCCTGAGCGGGCACGGCGAGCACGTAACTCCCGTCCTCGGAGGACAACGTCGCCCCCGCCTGCCGCCCCCGCCGGTCGATCAGCGTGACCTTGGCGCGGGCGACAGGAACGCCGTCCGCACTCAGCACCCGCCCCCGGAACCCCCGGAGAGCCTCCTCGGCCCGCTCCAGGTTCGCCTCCTCCTCACTGCTGAAGTTCAACTGAGGCGCCCGGTTCGGCTTCGGGAGGAACAGCGCCATCAGCAGACCGACGGCCACCGCGGCCGTCGCGATCAGGAACGACACGCGGAACCCGTGCATGGTCGGGACGGCGACCCCGCCCACGTGGTGCGCGGTGTTCGCCAGCACCATGCCGATCACCGCGCTGGAGACGGACGTACCGATGGACCGCATCAGGGTGTTGAGGCCGTTGGCCGCTCCGGTCTCGGAGGCGGGCACGGCGCCGACGATCAACGCGGGCAGCGACGAGTACGCGAGCCCGATCCCCGCGCCGAGAACGACGGCGATGACCAGGGACTGCCAGGCCGCGCTCATCAGGCCGAGCCCGGCGCCGTAGCCGACACCGATGATCAGCATGCCGAGGATCAGGGTGACCTTCGGCCCGTACTTCGCCGACAGACGGGCGTAGACGGGGGCCGTGAACATCATCGTCAGACCGAGCGGCGCGACCAGCAGACCGGCGCTGACCATCGACTGCCCGAGACCGTAGCCCGTGGACTTCGGCAGCTGGAGGAGCTGCGGCAGCACGAGGGAGACGACGTAGAAGGAGACACCGACCATGATCGAGGCGAGGTTGGTGAAGAGGACCGCCGGGCGGGCGGTGGTGCGCAGGTCGACCAGCGGCGCCTTCAGACGCAGCTCCATCACGCCCCACAGCAGCAGGACGACGGCCGCCGCGGCGAACAGTCCGAGGGTGGTGCCGGAGGTCCAGCCCCAGTCGCTGCCCTTGGTGATGGGCAGGAGGAAGAGGACCAGGCCCGCGGAGAGACCGATCGCGCCGAGCACGTCGAAGGTGCCCTCGGCGCGCATGGGGGATTCCGGTACGACGAGGAGGGTGAGGCCGATCGCGAGGACACCGAGGCCGGCGGCGCCGTAGAAGAGGGCGTGCCAGTCGGCGTGCTGGGCGACCAGGGCGGCCAGCGGCAGCGCGAGACCGCCGCCGACGCCGATCGAGGAACTCATCAGCGCCATCGCCGAGCCGAGCTTCTCGCGGGGCAGCATGTCGCGCATCAGGCCGATGCCGAGGGGTATCGCGCCCATCGCGAAGCCTTGCAGCGCACGGCCCGCGATCATCGTGAGCAGATCGCTGGTGAGGGCGCTGACCAGTGCGCCCGCGACCATCACGGCCAGGCTGGTGATCAGCATCCGGCGCTTGCCGTAGAGGTCGCCGAGGCGGCCCATGATCGGCGTGGCGACGGCTCCGGAGAGAAGAGTCGAGGTCAGGACCCAGGTGGCGTTGCTGGGCTCGGTGCTCAGCAGCTGCGGCAGGTCCTTGATGACCGGGACGAGCAGGGTCTGCATCACCGCGACAACGATGCCCGCGAAGGCGAGCACCGGCACGACGGCGCCGGACGGCCTCCGTGCGGGCTGGTCGGTCGACGTGTGCGTCATGGAGTAGGGCCTCCAGGCCGTAAGGGTGGGGTGATCCGTGCGGGATAAGTGCACGGTAAACCTCGTATGCACGGGCAACTATTCCGATGCTTCGGCGTACTAACGAATCCTTGACCGTCCCATGGATATCTGACATGCCGTCAGGTCTGGTCTTTCAGTGGAACGTGTTCTAACCTCGCCCGCCATGAAGGCCTATGTCGCAGGCGTCGGGATGACCAGGTTCGAGAAGCCAGAGACCCGGGAGTGGCAGTACTGGGACATGGTGCGGGAGGCCGGGAACACCGCCCTCGCGGACGCCGGGATCTCCTACACGGACGTGGAACAGGTTCCTGTCGGCTACTGCTTCCAGCCCTCCACCGCCGGCCAGCGCGCCGCGTATGAGCTAGGTCTCACCGGCATCCCCGTCTACAACGTCAACAACAACTGCGCCACCGGCTCGACCGCCCTGATGCTCGCCCGGCAACTGGTCGAGGGCGGGGCCGCGGACTGCGTCCTCGCGCTGGGCTTCGAGAAGATGAAGCGGGGCTCGCTCGGCGGCGGAGCGGACGGCGGCGACTTCGCCACGTCCCCCGTCGCCCGGCACTACGGCGTCATGGCCGCCCGCCACGGCTTCGAGGCGACCCCGCCCACCGCCCAGATCTTCGGCGACGCGGCCCGCGAGCACATGGAGCGGCACGGCACGACCGAGGCACAGCTCGCCGCCGTCGCCGCGAAGAACCACCGGCACTCCGCGCACAATCCGTACGCCCAGTTCCGTGACGTGTACGACGTCGACGACATCCTTGCGGCGCGGACGGTGCACCGGCCGCTGACGAAGCTGCAGTGCTCGCCGACGTCGGACGGAGCGGCCGCGGCGGTCGTGGTGTCGGAGCGGTTCGCGGCGGAACGGGGACTGGGGGCGGCCCCCGGCGCGGGTCCGCTCGTCGAGATCGCCGCCCAGGCGATGACCACCGACACGGAGGAGTCCTTCGCGTCCGGTTCGTGCATCGACGTCGTCGGGCAGCCCATGTCCCGGGCCGCGGCCCGCCAGGTCTACGAACGGTCGGGACTCGGCATCGAGGACGTGGACGTCGTGGAACTCCACGACTGCTTCTCGGTCAACGAACTGCTGACCTACGAGGCGCTCGGCATGTGCGCGCCGGGGGAGTCCGGGAAGCTCGTCGAGTCCGGGGCCACCACGTACGGCGGGCGGTGGGTCGTGAACCCGTCCGGCGGACTGATCTCCAAGGGGCATCCGCTGGGCGCCACCGGGATCGCCCAGGTCGCCGAGCTGGTCTGGCAGTTGAGGGGGACCGCGGGGGAGCGGCAGGTGCCGGGGGCCGAGGTCGGGCTCGCCCACAACATCGGACTGGGCGGGGCGGCCGTGGTGACGCTGTTGCGGGCGGCCGTCCGACGGTGACGAAGCCCTCCGCGGCCATGAGGGAATCCTGCCGGTCGGGCGGAAGGAGCCTTCACGGGCTTGAGGGTGGCGGGCGTCCGCGGAGCGCCGGGACACCGGGCCGGCCCACGCTTCCTGGCGGAGGCGGCCCAGGACCTACAGCCAGCCCTGTTGGCGGGCCTCCCGCATGGCCTCCATGCGGTTGCGGGTTCCTGTCTTGCCGATCGCCGACGAGAGGTAGTTGCGGACCGTCGACTCGGAGAGGTGGAGCTGCGTCGCGATGTCGGAGACCGTCGCGCCGTCCACCGAGGCCTTGAGGACGTCGCACTCGCGGGCGGTGAGCGGGTTCGGGCCGGCGCTCAGCGCGGCGGCGGCCAGGGCCGGGTCGATGACCGTCTCACCGGTCAGGACCCGCCGGATCGCGGCAGCCAGGTCCTCCACGGGACCGTCCTTCACCAGGAAGCCCGCCGCGCCCGCCTCCATCGCCCGGCGCAGATAGCCGGGGCGGCCGAAGGTCGTGAGGATCAACACCCGGCAGTCGGGGGCCTGTTCGCGGAGTTCGGCGGCGGCGTCGAGGCCGCTCATGCCGGGGAGTTCGATGTCGAGGAGGGCGACGTCGGGGCGGTGGGTCAGGGCGGCGTCCACGATCGTGTCACCCCGGCCGACCTGCGCGACGACCTCCAGGTCCGCCTCCATGCCGAGCAGCAGGGCGAGCGCGCCGCGCATCATGCCCTGGTCCTCGGCGAGCAGCACTCTGACGGACTTGGCGGGCCGGTGGTCCCGGGGCATCTCATCCACGGGGCAAGGGTAAGGCCCGCGGCGGTTGTCAAAGACTCTTCATTGTTCGCGTCCGTGAGTCTTGACGGTCCCCGGCCGCGGGCAAACAATCGCCTCGGCATTCCGCAATCGCTTTGGAATTCCTCGCACCGGGCTGTTTCCGGAAACCTTTCGACAATCTTTCGACGGTTCGACATTTCGATCGCGAATGGGTTCGGTATGTCGATCGAACGACGTTCGGCATTTCGACCAGCCACTCCCATCCGCCCCCCACCCGACCCCTCACCCGTCCCGCCCACCCCCACTGGAATGAGGTGCACCGTGTTCACGCGATTCCTCCGCACCCGGCCGCGCCGGCTGAGAAACGCCGCCCTCGCCGCCCTGTCCGCGCTCGTCACCGTCCTCGCGCTGGCCGTCGGCGTGCCGCAGGCGTCGGCCGCCGGGTCGCTGCCCTGCGACATCTACGCCACCGCCGGCACCCCGTGCGTCGCCGCGCACAGTCTCGTCCGGGCGCTCTACTCGTCGTACAACGGCTCGCTGTACCAGGTGCAGCGGGCCTCCGACAGCGCCACCGCCAACATCGGCCTGCTGACGGCCGGGGGGTACGCCAACGCGGCGGCGCAGGACGCGTTCTGTTCGGGCACGACGTGCATCATCACGAAGATCTACGACCAGTCCGCGCGCCACAACGACCTCACGGTCGAGGGCGCGGGCGGGGCCGGCGCGGCCGATGTCGGGGCGCCCGCGGACGCGCTGCCGGTGACGGTCGGCGGGCACCAGGTCTACGGCCTGGAGATCTCGGCCGGCATGGGCTACCGGGACAACGCGACCTCGGGCGTGGCCACCAACGGCGCCGCCGAGGGGATGTACATGGTGACGTCCGGCACGCACGTCAACGGCAGCTGCTGCTTCGACTACGGCAACGCGGAGACGAACAACAAGGACACCGGCAACGGCCACATGGACGCGATCAACTTCGGTACGGAGTGCTGGTTCTCGCCCTGCTACGGCGGCGGCCCCTGGGTGCAGGCCGACCTGGAGAACGGGCTGTTCCAGTCGGACTCCGGGTACAGCAAGAACACCGCGAACACCGGCACCGGAGCGATGCCGTTCGTCACCGCTTTGCTGAAAAACAACGGTCAGGACCATTTCGCACTGAAATACGGAAACGCGCAGTCGGGGAGTCTCACGACCACCTATTCCGGGGGTGAACCCACCACGAACGGTTACTCGCCCATGCATCAGGAGGGCGCGATCGTCCTCGGCACCGGCGGGGACAACAGCAACGGCTCCATCGGCTCGTTCTTCGAGGGCGTCATGACCGCCGGCATCCCGACCGACGCGGCCGACAACTCCGTACAGGCGAACATCGTGTCCGTCGGCTACGGCGGCTCGACCGGCACCACCGGGACGCTCGCGGCCGGTTCGGAGATCTCGCTGCGGGCCACCACCGCGTGCTGCACCGCCGACTACATCCGCCACCAGAACAACGCGGCGGTCCTCTCGGCCATCACGTCGAGCAGCGCGGCGCTCGACAAGGGCGACGCCACCTGGATCGTCCGCCGGGGACTCGCCGACAGCTCCTGCTACTCGTTCGAGTCGCGGAACTATCCCGGCGACTTCCTGCGCCACTACAACTACCAGCTCTACCGCCAACCCATGGTCGGCACCGCCCAGTTCAGACAGGACGCCACCTTCTGCGCCTCGACCGGGAAGAGCGGCACGGGCACCTCGTTCGCGTCGTACAACTACCCGACCAGGTATCTCCGGCACTACGACTACACCGTCTACATCGCGAGCGACGGCGGCTCGAACGCCTTCGACAGCGCCACCTCGTGGACGGACGACGTGAGTTGGGCCGTCACGGCTCCCTGGGCGCCGTAGTCACGAAGGAGGACGTCAACTCCGCTGTCTCCACCGGGAGTTCGGCGGTGACCGTGAAACCGCCGCGCGGCGACGGGCCGGCTCGCAGGGAGCCGCCCGCCGTCGCGAGGCGTTCGGTGAGGCCCTTGAGGCCGGTTCCGCCGATGCCCTCGGCGGAGTCGGCCGCCGGGGCGTCCCCGGTGCCCGGCCCGTCGTCCGCGACCGTCAGCCGCACCCGGTCCAGGATGCCGTCGACCGTGATCTCGCAGCGCGTCGCGCCGCTGTGCCGAACGGCGTTGGTGACCGCCTCGCGGACCACCCAGCCGAGCAGGGCCTCGTTCTGCGGGGTCAGCGGCGGGCCCGACTGGCGGACCACCGGGTCGATGTCGGCGGCGGTCAGGGCGGAGCGGGCGCGGTCCAGCTCGGTGGCGAGGCTGCCCTCGCGGTAGCCGGTGACGGCCTCGCGGATCTCGGTGAGCGCCTGCCGGCCCACGGCCTCGATGTCGGTGATCTGGCCGAGCGCGGCGTCCATGTCCCGGGGCGCGAGCCGCCGGGCCGCCTCCGACTTCACCACGATCACCGAGAGGGTGTGGCCGAGCAGGTCGTGCAGGTCGCGGGAGAACCGCATCCGTTCCTTCTCGACCGCGCGGCGCGCCAACTCCTCGCGTGCCGCGCGCAGTTCGCGTACCGCCTCGGAGAGGGAGAGGATCGCCGCGGTCACCATCGTGGACAGGAACGTGCCGTACGCGATGTTGATGGCGTCCGTGCCCGCCCGGACACCGGAGACGGCACCCGCCAGCGCGGCCAGCGCGATGCCGGTCCTGCCGAGCCACGGGCCGCGCAGCACGGCACCGGTGGCGAGGCCGAGCAGCGGGAAGAAGTACAGCCAGCTGCCGCCGTAGCCCGCGGCGAGACCGCAGGTGATCACGCACATCACGCCGAGCGCGACCCGGGTCGAGACCGCCTCGCGCGTGACCTTCACGAAGGCGCGGAACACGACGTAGATGTAGAGGGAGTTGAAGGCGAGCAGGCCCAGGGCGCCGATCCAGGGGTTGGCGGTCTTGCCCTGGAGGAGGTTGGAGAAGGAGCCCATCCCCATCAGCAGCCACGGCAGCAGCGCGAAGCCGGTGGGCGGCGGACCGGGCTGGTCGGGCATCTTCCCGCCGGATCTGCGGGCCTCCTTCTCGGCGGCCTTGTACCGCTCCATGTCGGCCTTCCAGTCGGCCCGCGCCGTCCGCCAGGCGCGCAGCTGGTGGGTGATCCCTCGTGTCCAGCGCATCCGTCCCGCTCCCCCGGTCACACGGTCCGCCCGGTCCGGCGGTACGCCAGGACAGCGTACGAACCGAACGCGAGCAGCCAAGCCGTCAGTACCACGATCGCGCCGAGTGCCGGGGCGTGCCCGTCGGCGACGGAGGTGCCGAGCTGGGCGAAGCGGTTGGTGGGGGTGTACGTCGAGATCGCGCGCAGCCAGCCGGGGAACAGACTGATCGGGAACCACAGGCCGCCGACCACCGCGAGCCCCATGGTGCAGGCCATGTTCGCGACCCCGGTGGTCTGGGAGGTGAGCCCGTAACCGTTGCCCAGGCCGAGCAGGGTGAAGGGGATCGAGCCGAGCCACAGCAGCAGCGCGATCGCCGCCCACTGCCAGGCGTCGAGCCGTACGCCGTTCACCAGGCCGCCCGCCGCGAGCACCGCGACGATCGCGGGCAGCACCGTCACCGAACCGGTCAGCGCGCGGCCGACGACGACCTGCCGCGGGGTCATCGGGGTCACCCGCAACTGCCGCAGCCAGCCGATCGCCCGGTCCTCGGCGACCCCGCCGCCGGTGTTGAGGGCGGAGCCGACGGCACCGTAGGCGGCCATGCCGACCATCGCCGTGGCCTTGTAGCCGCTGTCGTCGCCGCCGAGGTTCGTGAAGAGCAGGTACATCATCACCGGCATCGCGATCCCGCCGATGACGAAACCGGCGTCGCGCAGGGTCCGGCGTACTTCGAGCCGCAGGTAGTCGAACATCACACCGTCTCCAGTTCCGATCCGAGTTCATGGGACGTCAGCGTCAGGAACGCGTCGTCGAGGGAGGCCGGGGTGACCTCAAGGCCGCGGATCGCGTCGCGGGCGGCGAGGGCGATCACGGTCGCGTCCGAGTCGTCGGTGCGCAGCAGCGCGCGGTCGCCGCGCACTTCGAGGGACCGGACGCCGGGCAGCAGGGCCAGGTCGTCGGTGGCGCGGCCGGCCAGGTCGAAGGAGACGAGGCTGCCGCCCGCCGCCCGCTTGAGCTGCTCGCCGGTGCCGTCCGCGACGATCCGGCCGCGGTCGATGACGACGATCCGGTCGGCGTGCGCGTCCGCCTCCTCCAGGTAGTGCGTGGAGAACAGCACGGTGTGCCCGCGCCGGGCGTACGCCCGCATCGACCGCCAGAACGCGTGCCGCGCCTCCACGTCCAGCGCCGCGGTCGGCTCGTCGAGGACGAGCAGCGACGGGTTCCCGGCCAGCGCCACGGCGAACCGCACGCGCTGCGTCTGGCCGCCCGACAGCCGGTCCACCCGCCGTCCCGCCAGGTCGCCGATCCCGGCCAGCTCCAGCGCCCGCGCCACCGGCATCGGCGCCGGATAGCGCCGGGCGACGAAACCCACCAGCTCGCCCACGGTGACCCGGGGCACCGCCCGCGCCTCCTGGAGCATCGCCCCGACCAGGCCGTCGCGTACGGCCGACTCCGGTGCGGCGCCGAAGAGTTCGACCGTGCCGGCGTCGGGCGCGTTCAGCCCGAGCAGCAGGGAGATCGTCGTCGACTTGCCCGCGCCGTTGCGGCCCAGCAGCGCGACCGTCTCGCCGCGCCCGATCTCCAGGTCCACCCCGTCCACGGCCCGTACCGCGCCGAAGGTCTTGACCGCCCCCGTGAACGACACGGCCCGCTCGGTTCGGTCCACCGTCCCGCCCGCTGCCCCACCTGTCTGTGTCATGGCTACGACGCTACGGATCCGCCGCCCTCGCCCGGCAGATGCGCATGTACGGACTCGGGCAGGACAAATGTCCCGGGCCGCGGCGCCGACACTCACCTGACGCACCGTCAGGAGCCTTCACAAGTGCGGGACGCTCGGCTATACAGAAGGGCGCCGGACTGGAACGCGTTCTAGGTCGGCCCGTGACGACCTCGGTGCGGCCGACGGTGCGGACGGCCGCACCGGGGTCTTCCGCCACCACTGAACAGGAGCCCCATGCCGATCGACGCCGCCAAGGCACTCGCCGCCGAACCCCGCTCGGGAGAGATCTCCTGGAACACCAAGGACGTGCAGCTCTACCACCTCGGCCTCGGCGCGGGCATCCCCGCGACCGACCCCGACGAGCTGCGCTACACCCTGGAGTCCCGGCTGCACGTCCTGCCGAGCTTCGCCACCGTCGCGGGCAACGGCTCGCCCGGCGTCATCAGCGGCCTGTCCATGCCCGGCATCGAGGTCGACCTCGCCAGCGTCCTGCACGGCGCTCAGTCCCTGCGCCTGCACCGCCCGATCCCGGCCACGTCCACCGCGACCAGCACCGGGCGCATCGCCGCCGTGTACGACAAGGGCAAGGCGGCCGTCCTCGTCATGCGCACCGAAGTCGCCGACGCCGACGGCCCGTTGTGGACCGGCGACGCGCAGATCTTCCTGCGGGGAGAGGGCGGCTTCGGCGGCGACCGCGGCCCCTCCGCCCGCCTCGAACCCCCGACGGGCGAACCCGACAAGATGGTCGAGCGCCCCATCCGCGAGGACCAGGCCCTCCTCTACCGCCTCTCCGGCGACTGGAACCCGCTGCACGCCGACCCCGAGTTCGCGAAGACCGCCGGCTTCGACCGGCCCATCCTGCACGGCCTGTGCACCTACGGCATGACGCTCAAGGCGGTCGTCGACACCCTGCTCGACGGCGACGTGACCCGGGTGCGCTCCTACGACACGCGGTTCGTCGGGGTCGTGTTCCCCGGCGAGACGCTGCGGATCCGCATGTGGCGGCAGGGCGAGGCCGCCGTGCGGGTGGCGGTGAGCGCCGTGGAGCGGGACGACGCTCCCGTCCTCGCCGACACGATCGTCGAACACTCCTGAACCAGGCCGGACTTGAGGGGAGCCGCACCATGCGCGCAGCCGTACTGCACGAGATAGGCCAGGACAAGCTGGAAGTCCTCGACGACGTCGAGTCGACGGGGTTCGGACCGGGCAGGGTCAGGATCCGGGTGCGCGCCACGGGGCTGTGCCACTCGGACCTGTCCGCGATGGCCGGCGTACTGCCACAGCCCGCCCCCTTCGTCCCCGGGCACGAAGGCGCCGGGGAGATCCTCGAAGTCGGCGAAGGCGTCACCCACGTGAAGCCCGGTGACCGGGTCGTCGTCTGCTGGCTGCCCGCCTGCGGCGCGTGTCCCGCGTGCAAGCGCGGCCAGACCCAGCTGTGCCTGGCCGGGTTCATGAACGCGGGCACCCCCAACTTCAAGCGCCCCGGCGGTGACGTCTTCGGCTTCGCGGGCACCGGCACCTTCGCCGAGGAGGTCGTCGTCGACGCGGGTTGCGCCGTCCCGATCCCCGACGACGTGCCCTTCGACATCGCCGCCCTCATCGGCTGCGGCGTCACCACCGGACTCGGCGCCGCCCTCAACACCGCTGACGTGGAAGCCGGTTCGTCGGTCGCCGTGATCGGCTGCGGGGGCGTCGGCATCTCCGCGATCCAGGGCGCCCGGCTCAAGGGCGCCGCCGAGATCGTCGCCGTCGACCCGGTCGCCTCGCGCCGCGAGTCCGCGCTCACGTTCGGTGCCACGAAGGCGATCTCGCCGGACGAACTGCCCGACGCCAAGCAACAGGTCACCGGCGGCGAGGGGTTCGACTACGTCTTCGAGGTCGTCGGCCGCTCCGCCACCGCCCGCACCGCCTACGAGAACACCCGCCGCGGCGGCACCCTCGTCGTCGTCGGCGCGGGCGCGCTGGACGACCACCTCCAACTCAGCATGTTCGAGCTGTTCTTCGACGAGAAGCGCATCCTGCCCTCGATGTACGGCGGGGGAGACGTGCTGCGTTCCTACGAGCGCACGATCGCCCTGTGGCGCGCGGGCCGGGTCGACCTGGAGAGCCTGATCACCCACCGCGTCCCGCTGGCCGACATCAACGAGGCCCTCGACCAGATGCGCCAGGGGACGGCCCTGCGCACGTGCATCGAGATCTGAGCCCAGGGACCCGACACCCGGGACCCGCCACCCGTGATCCGCGAGCCGGGATCCGAAGGCCGGGATCCGAGGGTCCCCTTCCCCCGAAAGGACCTTGATGTCACTGCCACTTGAGGGCCTCTCCGCGATCGTCACCGGGGCCGGCCGCGGGCTCGGCCGGGCCGAGGCGCTGGAACTCGGCCGGCTCGGCGCGGCCGTCGTCGTCAACGACTACGGGCAGCCGGGCCGGGACGGTTCGGGGGCGGCCTCCGCCGGTCCCGCCGAGGAGGTCGCCGCCGAGATCCGGGCGGCGGGCGGCCGGGCCACCGCCCACACCGGGGACGTCGCCGACTTCGAACAGGCCGCGGAACTCGTCGAGTCGGCGGTCACCGAGTTCGGCAGGCTCGACATCCTCGTCAACAACGCGGGCATCCTGCGCGACCGCATGGTCTTCTCCATGACGGAGGGCGAGTGGGACGCGGTGATCCGGGTCCACCTCAAGGGCCACTTCAACACGACCCACTTCGCGGCCCGGCACTGGCGCGAGCGCTCCAAGGCGAGCGGCGCACCGGTGTACGGCCGGATCGTGAACACCTCGTCCGAGGCGTACCTCGCGGGTTCGGCGGGGCAGCCCAACTACGCGGCGGCGAAAGGCGGGATCGTCGGCCTCACCACCTCCACGGCCCTCGCCCTGGCCAAGTACGGCGTGACCGCGAACGCGATCTGCCCGCGCGCCCGCACCCGGATGACCGAGGACGTCTTCGCCGGGTTCGGACAGGACGGCGACGGCCTCGACCCCCTCGCGCCCGAGCATGTCGCCCCGCTCGTCGGCTACTTGGCGTCACCCGCCGCCGCGCGGATCAACGGACAGCTCCTCGTGGTGCACGGCGGCATGGTCGCGATCGTCGAACGCCCGCACGTCCAGGCCAAGTTCGACAGCAAGCAGGACCTCTTCAGCTACGACGAGCTGGACGCCGTCCTCACTCCGCACTACGCGGAGCGGCCGGACGGTGAGACGTTCGCGGCGGCGGAGGTGCTCGGGCTCAAGCGGGACCACGACCGCTAGGGCCTGTCCGGCGGATTCTGCCGCGGACGTGTGGCGGACGCGCCCCGGGGCGCGGGAACGCGGCGGCCCCGCCCGTCGGTCGACGGGCGGGGCCGTGTCGTGCGTAGCGGCGCACAGCGCCTGACGTGACGTCAGACAGCCGCGTACCGGGACTGTTCGGCCTGCTCGGACGGCTTGCGGTGCCGGCCGTGGGCGGCCGACTCGCTGTCCTGGACCGAGACCGGACCCCGGTGCTTGCCGTGGCCGGAGGCGTCCTGCGTGTCGGCAGACGTGGTCTGCGTGCTGTTCGTGTCGCTCATCGGATACTTCACCCCGTAGAAACATGATCCTTCATACAGCCCGGCGATCTTATCCAGCCGTTCCGGGGGTGGCGCGAGGCGGATCGCCGTCCGGAACGACTTCGTTACCGAGCCGCGCCACTTCGTTACCCGACCGCCACCCGGCCTTCGAGCGGCGCCTCCCGCAACGGCACCGGACGCGGGGCCGCCGGCACCGGAGGATCCGGCGGTGACGGCTGCGACGGTGCGGGCGCGGCCTCCCCAGGCGCACCCCCCGTCCCGTCCCCGACCGGACCCCCCGGGCGCATGTCCCCCGTTCCCCCCGTCCCCCCGGTTTCCCCCGTCCCCCCGGCAGCCCCGAGGATCCCCCCGGACCCCGGGCCCCCGTTCTCCCCCGCCCCCCTGGGCACCGCGAACCGCGCCACCCCGCACGGCACCTCCCGTGTGGAGTACGGCAGGCGCAGCACCCCGTCCTCGGTCCACAGCCCGGCGCCCGTCAACCAGCCCTCGGGCGCCGGGAGTTGGAGCAGCTGACGGTCCGCGGGCCGCCACACGGCGAACCAGGTGCCGGCCGGACCGTCGACACGCAGCGCCACCCCGCAGTTCTCCGGCATCAGCACCTGCCCCGGCTGGATCGCGAACGGCGTCACCGCGCAGTCCGGCAGCCGCAGGCACTCCGGGAACCGCACCGGCAGCGTCGACCCGACGACCCCCCACCCCAGCCGTTCCCCCCGGCCCGGTGCCGGCGCGTCCGAGCCGATCAGCAGCAGCCCGCTGTCGGGATCGGCCGCGAGCAGCCGGTCGTCGCTGTCCGCGGCGATCTGCAGCAGCGGCGACACCTCCCCGTCCCGCTCCAGGTCGACCACGATCGCCTTGGTCCGCCCCCCGACCTCCCGGTCGAGCGCCAGCATCCGCCCGGCCCGGTCCAGCCAGACCCCGCCCGAGCAGCGCCCCGGGACCATCGCGAGCTGCTCGGGCCCGAACGCCCCGCCCGCCACCAGCCACACGGCGGTCGAGCGCCGGCCCACGGCGAGCGCGTACGCCCTCTCGCCCCCCGGCGCGGGCGGCAGCAGCCGCAGCAGGGTGTCCGGGTCCGGGCACTCGACCGCGCCGAGCGGCAGCTCACCGGTGCCCGGACCGGTCGGGTAGAGCAGCGAGAACGTGTGCCGCCCGTCCACCAGCCGCCGGATGAGCACCCGCCCGTCGCCCATCGGCTGCACCTCGGTGCCGGGCTCCTCCGGCTGGTTGCCGGGCAGCGGCACGGCGTACGGCTCGGGGCCGTCCAGCGTCCACCGCTCCGGGAACAGGCACTCACCGGCCGGGGCGAGACGGGCGGCGTACGCCCCGTCCGCGGTGATCGCGCACCCGGTGCCGTCGGTCCGCGGGTCCCCGCACTCGTCGCCGTTCTCGTCCGCCGCCGTGGGCTCGATCGCACAGGCCGTCATGGTTCGGTCACCTCCGGCGACGAAACTAGTTTTCGCACGTACAGGCGGGGGACCGATGAGCAGCCTCATCATCCATAAGGGTGGCCAAGTAACGATTCGCCTGAGGAAACCGGGGCGGGTGTGCTGAACAGTGCCGTAGCCCCTCATACGACCGGTTCAGCGGTTCAGCCGCCCAGCCCGGCCAGGTAGCCTTTCCCCGTGCCCCGTCAGTCCGTACCCCGCCTGTCCGAAGTCATCGCCGCGCTGGAGAACCTGTGGCCCGCCGAGCGGGCCGAGTCCTGGGACGCGGTCGGCACCGTCGTGGGCGACCCGGACCAGGAGGTCACGCGCGTGCTGTTCGCCGTCGACCCGGTCCAGGAGATCGTCGACGAGGCGGTGAAGCTGGGCGCCGACCTGCTGGTCACCCACCACCCGCTCTACCTGCGCGGTACGACCACGGTCGCGGCCTCCACCGTCAAGGGCCGCGTGGTGCACACCCTGATCAAGCACGACATCGCCCTGCACGTCGCCCACACCAACGCCGACCGCGCCGACCCGGGAGTCTCCGACGCCCTCGCGGGCGCGCTCGACCTCAGGGTCGTAGGACCGCTCGTACCCGACCGGACCGATCCGGAGGGCCGCCGGGGCCTGGGCCGGATCTGCGAGCTGGACCACCCGCTGACCGTCCGCGACCTCGCGGCCCGGGCCGCCGAGCGCCTGCCCGCGACCGCGCAGGGCATCCGCGTCGCGGGCGACCCCGACGCCCTGGTCCACCGGATCGCGGTCAGCGGCGGCTCCGGCGACAGCCTCTTCGACGACGTCCGGGCGGCGGGCGTCGACGCCTTCCTCACCGCGGACCTCCGCCACCACCCGGCCTCCGAGTTCGTCGCGGACCGCGCGCACCGTCCTCTCGCGCTGCTCGACGCGGCGCACTGGGCCACCGAGTGGCCCTGGTGCGAGCTGGCCGCCGCCCAGCTCGACGAGATCTCCGACCGCGAGGGATGGGACCTCAGGGTCCATGTCTCCACGACGGTCACCGACCCCTGGACCGCCCACGCGGCGTCACCCACCACACCAGACTCAATGGGAGCCCCCAACTGAACGCCGCGCCCGCCGACCAGATCCGACTTCTCGACGTCCAGGCCCTCGACGTCCGCCTCTCGCAGCTCGCGCACAAGCGCAACTCCCTGCCCGAGCACGCCGAGATCGACTCGCTGACCAAGGACCTCACCCAGCTGCGCGACCTGCTCGTGGCCGTGCAGACCGAGGAGAGCGACTGCGCCCGCGAACAGACCAAGGCCGAGCAGGACGTGGACCAGGTGCGCCAGCGCGCCACCCGCGACCAGCAGCGCCTCGACTCCGGCGCCGTCACCTCGCCCAAGGACCTGGAGAACCTCCAGCGCGAGATCGTCTCCCTCGCCAAGCGCCAGGGCGACCTGGAGGACATCGTCCTGGAGGTCATGGAACGCCGTGAGTCCGCGCAGGAGCGCACCGCCGAACTGACCGAGCGGGTCGGTTCCGTGCAGGGCAGGATCGACGACGCGACCGCCCGCCGCGAGGCCGCCTACGAGACCCTCGACGCGGAGGCGGCCACGGCCGAGAAGGAGCGCGAGGTCGTCTCGGCCACGATCCCCGCGGACCTCCTCAAGCTCTACGACAAGCTCCGCCAGCAGCAGGGCGGCATCGGCGCGGCCAAGCTCTACCAGCGCACCTGCCAGGGCTGCCGCCAGGAGCTGGCCATCACGGACATCAACGAGATCCGCGCCGCGGCCCCCGACACGGTCGTCCGCTGCGAGAACTGCCGCCGCATCCTGGTGCGCACCTCCGAGTCCGGCCTGTAAGGAGCGTTCGCCGTGCGGGAGTTCATCGTCGAGGCGGACGGCGGTTCCCGGGGAAACCCGGGTCCCGCGGGCTACGGCTCGGTGGTCATCGACGCGACGACGGGGGAGACCCTGGCGGAGGCGGCCGAGTACATCGGCGTCGCCACGAACAACGTCGCCGAGTACCGGGGCCTGGTGACCGGCCTCCGCACGGCCCACGCGCTGGACCCCGCCGCCTCGGTCCACGTCCGCATGGACTCCAAGCTGGTCGTGGAGCAGATGTCGGGCCGCTGGAAGATCAAGCACCCCGACATGAAGCCCCTGGCGGCCGAGGCGGGGAGCGTCTTCCCGCCGGACCGGGTGACCTACGAGTGGATCCCCCGGGAGAAGAACAAACACGCGGACCGCCTGGCCAACGAGGCGATGGACGCGGGCAAGCGCGGCGAACAGTGGTCGGCGTCGGAGTCGACGGCGGAACTTCTGGGTGCAGGCTCAGGCGAGGCATTCAAGGGGCGCGGGGAACTGCGCGACCAGCCCCCACCGGCCGCAACTGTGACTACTACGGCCAAGGCCACCGCCGACACCCGCGCAGCCCGCAACATGGCGACCCCCAGCTCGGGTTGGGCCCCCGCCGACATGGGCGCCCCCGCCACCTTCGTCCTCCTCCGCCACGGCGAAACCCCCCTGACCCCCCAGAAGCGCTTCTCCGGCAGCGGCGGCACCGACCCGTCCCTCTCCGCCACCGGAAGGGACCAGGCGGAGCGGGCCGCGACCGCGTTGGCGGCCCGGGGCGCGATCCAGCACATCATCGCCTCCCCCCTCGCCCGCACCAGGCAGACCGCCGCAGCCGCAGCGGAGCGCCTCGGCCTCGACGTGACGATCGAAGAGGGCCTGCGCGAAACGGACTTCGGCGCCTGGGAGGGCCTCACGTTCGGCGAGGTACGCGACCGCCACCCCGACGACCTGACCGCCTGGCTGGCCGACCCCACCGTCCGGCCCACCGGCGGCGGCGAGAGTTTCGCGGACACGGCGACCCGGATCGCCGCCACCCGGGACAAGCTGACGGCGGCCTACGCGGGCCGCACCGTCCTGCTCGTCACCCACGTCACCCCGATCAAGACGTTCGTCCAACTCGCCCTGGGCGCCCCGCCGGAGTCCCTGTTCCGGATGGAACTCTCGGCCGCCTCGATCTCCGCGGTGGCGTACTACGCCGACGGCAACGCGAGCGTACGACTCTTCAACGACACGTCCCACCTACGCTGAGCGCAGCGCCGCCGCCTCCCGGGCCAGTTCCTCGATCCGCCCCCAGTCACCCGCGGCCACCGCATCCGCCGGGATCATCCAACTCCCGCCCACGCAGCCGACGTTGGGCAACGCCAGGTAGTCCGGCGCGGAGTCGGCGCCTATCCCGCCCGTGGGGCAGAACCGCGCCTGCGGCAACGGCCCGGCCAGCGACCTGAGATACGCCGTACCGCCCGCGGCCTGCGCAGGGAAGAACTTCATCTCCCGCACCCCGCGCTCCAACAGCGCGACGACTTCGGACGTGGTCGACACCCCCGGCAGGAACGGCACCCCGGACCCCTGCATCGCCTCCAGCAGCAGTTCGGTCCACCCGGGACTCACCAGGAACCGCGCCCCCGCCGCCACGCACTCCTCCACCTGTCCCGGAGTCACCACGGTCCCGGCCCCGACCACGGCCTCCGGCACCTCACCCGCGATGGCCCGCAGCGCGTCCAGGGCGACCGGCGTCCGCAGGGTCACCTCGATCGCGGGCAGCCCGCCCGCCACCAGCGCCCGCGCGAGCGGCACCGCGTCGGCGACGTCCTCGACGACGACCACGGGCAGCACGGGGGCGAGACCGAGCAGGGAGAACGAAGGCGCCGGCGAGGAAGACATGGCCACATCCTGCCGACCCGATGCATCACACGCAAAGCCCATTGCGCATGCTGCAACGCGCTGACGGGGGATGCTCAGTGAACCTCGTCCACCAGCACATCCAGCGCCCAGGCCCGCCCCGCCTGCGAGGGCGCCTCCGCCTCCACCGTGTACCCCAGGTCCCGCAACGCCTCCACCAGCTCCGCCGGAGTCCCCGGCGCCCCCGCCGACGTCAGCAGACTCCGTACGATCCGCCCCTTCGTCGCCTTGTTGAAGTGGCTGACGACCTTCCGGGTCGGCGCGTGCAGCACCCGCACGGTCGCCGTCCGCCCCGCCACCTCGCCCTTCGGCTTCCAGGCCGCCGCGTACGCCGACGACCGCAGGTCCAGCACCAGCCCGTCCCCGGCGGCCTCCGGCAGCACCGCCGCCATCGGGGCCCGCCAGTGCGCACCCAGCGCGCCGAGCCCGGGCAGCCGTACCCCCATCGAGCAGCGGTACGACGGAATCCGGTCCGTCACCCGCACCGCGCCCCACAGCCCGGAGAACACGAGCAGCGAGCGCGCGGCGCGCCTCTTCGCGGCGGTGTCCAGCGAGGCCAGGTCCAGCGCGTCGTAGAGGACGCCCGTGTAGATCTCCCCGGCGGGGCGCGCGCCGGCCGTGCGCAGGTCGACGTTCTTCGCGATCTCGCCGCGCAGTCCCTCACTGAGGCCGAGGACCTCGCGTGCCTTCTCCTCGTCGGCGGCGCACAGGTCGACGAGTTCGTCGAGCACGGCCGCGCGGGCCCCGGCGAGTCCCGGCAGCGACAGCGACTCCGGCTTGAGGGGGGCACCGCGGCCGGAGGAGGCCTTGCCTTCGGACGGAGGCAGCAGGACGAGCACGGCGGGTTTCTCCTTAGGGGACTTCTGGCGTACGTGGAGGGGCCTGCGCCAGCGTAAAGGGTGCGGGCGGGCGGATTGTGCCTACGCTCGTGTCATGCCCAGCCGCCGTATCCGGGTGACCGGCACCCCCGAAGCCCCGCTCCGCGCCGCCCTCGCCGCGCTCCGTACCGAACTGGGCGTGCCCGGGAGCTTCCCGCCGGAGGTGCTCGCCGAGGCGGAGGCGGCCGCGAAGGCCCCGCCGCCGGCCGCCGAGGACGCCACCGACATCCCCTTCTTCACCGTCGACCCGCCCACGTCGATGGACCTGGACCAGGCGATGCACCTGTCCCGCAGGGGGAGCGGTTTCCGGGTCCGGTACGCCATCGCGGACGTGGCCGCGTTCGTGGTCCCGGGCGGGGCGCTGGACGCGGAGGCCCACCGGCGGGTCACCACCCTCTACTTCCCGGACGAGAGGACCCCGCTGCACCCGCCGCTGCTGAGCGAGGGCGCCGCGAGCCTGCTGCCGGACGTGACGCGGCCGGCGGTGCTGTGGACGCTCGACCTGGACGCGGACGGCCGTACGGTCGCCGTCGACGTCCGCCGGGCGCTGGTCCGCAGCCGGGCCAAGCTCGACTACGCGACCGTCCAGCGGCGGATCGACACCGGCACCGCCGAGGAACCGCTCGCCCTGCTCAAGGACATCGGCGAGGCACGCGAACGCCTGGAGGCCGAGCGCGGCGGCATCTCCCTCAACGTGCCCGAGCAGGAGATCGTCGAGCACGACCACACGTACGCACTCGCCTACCGCGCCCCGCTCCCGGCCGACGGCTGGAACGCCCAGATCTCCCTCCTCACCGGCATGGCCGCCGCGGACCTGATGCTCGCGCACGGCACCGGCGTCCTGCGCACCCTGCCCACCGCCCCGGACGGTGCGGTGGGCCGCCTCCACCGCACCGCGCACGCGCTGCGCATCGACTGGCCGCACCACATGTCGTACGCCGGACTCATCCGCTCCCTCGACCCGCGCCTCCCGCACCACGCGGCCTTCCTCCAGGAGTGCACGACCCTGCTGCGCGGCGCCGGGTACACGGTCTTCCGCGACGGCGACCTCCCGCCCGTCACCACCCACGCGGCGGTCGCCGCCCCCTACACCCACTGCACGGCACCCCTACGGCGACTGGTCGACCGCTACGCCGCCGAAATCTGCCTCTCTCCCGGCGCCCCGCCCGCCTGGGTGCTGGCCGGACTCGACGCGCTCCCTCAGCGGATGGCCGACGGCAACCGCCTCGCGGGCACCGTCGAGCGCGAGTGCGTCGACATCGTCGAGGCGGCCCTCCTGAAGGACCGCGTCGGCGACCTCTTCGACGGCTGTGTGGTGGACGTCGAGGAACGCCGGCCCACCGTGGGGAAGGTCCAGTTGGACACCCCGGCCGTGGTCGCCCGGCTCGAAGGCGGCACGCTGCCGCTGCCCCTGGGCGAACGGCTGCGCGTCCGCCTCACCCAGGCGGACCCGGGGACGTCGAAGGTACGGTTCGCGCCCGCCTGACCTCCTCCACCAGGGGCCGCAGGGCCGTGACGAGCGCGTCGGCGTCGTCCGCGTGGAAGCGCACGGTGCTCACGTCCCGCTGTCGGCCGAGGAACGTGAAGTGAGTCACGGGCTCGGCGAGTTGGAGTGCGACGGTGGTCTGCGAGCCGACGGGGAGGGCGAGTTCGCCGTCGGCCGGGGTGTGCGTCATGCGCAACTCCCGCCGTACGGACTCCACTTGGGCCAGCGGTATGCGCAGGTCGACCTGGGCGCCCCGGCGGACGCGGAGCGCGTCCGGCTCCAGGACGTGCGGGCGGACCACGGTCGCCGCGTGCAGGCCGAGGAGGAACACGACGGTCCAGACGTCCAGGGCGAGCACCACATGGTGGGTCCGCGGCCAGTCCCGCAGCAGGACGGACATGCACAGCGACTCGATCACGCACACGAACACCAGCCCGGCCGTCATCGCCCCCTGACCCCGCGTGTACCCGAACGCCCGCCCGCCGCCGGTCACCCGGGTCCGCCGGGTGATCCACAGGGCCAGGCTCGCCAGCAGCCGCAGCTCGTGCCGCAGGAGCGCGCCCGCGGTTCTCACGGCCGCCCCCGGGTGGCGAGCCGCAGCGCCCGGCGGATCGCCGCGGCCTGGGCCGGGGCGAAGTCCGCGTAGAAGGCGCGCAGGAAGCCGTTGTCGTGGTCGACCGGTTCCCCCTCGGCGAGCAGCGCGGCGGGGATGCAGGCGGCGAGGGCGCGGGCCGCCGCGTCCACCCGCGGGTCGTCCGGGTCGACCGGGTGATCGGGATCGGCGAGGGCGTCGAGCAGCGCGTACGCCTCGTGCGCCCGGGCCACCGCGTCCGGTGTCGCGAGGGCGCCGCCCATCACGTCCATCATCCGCGCCCGCTCCTCCGGGCCCGCCACGGTGTCGAGCAGGGCGAGCATCTCGCGGTCCTTGGCGGCCATCGGCGAGTCCGGGACGTGTGCCGGGACATGAGCCAACTCCGCGAACAGCGCGGTGAGTTCGGGGGAGTGGGGTGCTTCGCCGGTCAGCTCGCCCGCGTCCAGCAGAGTGCGCAGCCGGGCCCGGCGCTCGCGGATCGCGGACTCCTGCCGGGCGAGGTCCTCGTCGAGTTCGGTGAGCACCTCGACGAGGTCCCGGCCCGCGTCGTCCGCGAGCACGTCCCGCACCTCGGGCAGACCGAGGCCCAGCTCGGTGAGCCGCCGGATCCTGGCGAGGACGACGGCATGGCGCAGGCCGTAGTCGCGGTAGCCGTTGCCGAGCCGCTCGGGTTCCGGCAGCAGGCCCAGGTGGTGGTAGTGCCGGACGGTCCGCGTGGTGACGCCGACGGTCGCGGCGAGTTCTCCGATCCGCATGGGACCAGTACAGACGCTGACGTTACGGCAGGGTCAAGCACCGGCCGGCGCGCCGAACCACCGACGCAGGGCGTCCGTCGGGTCGTCCTCGGTGCCGTCCGTGTCCGCCGCCCACGCGGTGACGCCGTCCGGGCGGACCAACAGCCCGGCGAGTTCCGGGCGTTGGGCGCAGGTGGTGGTCAGGACGTCCACCAGCCCTCCGTAACCGGCCGCGCGGGCGCGGAGTTCCCGGTCGTCGGCGAGGTCGAGGAGGAGGGAGCGCCCGGTGTGGAGGTGGTCGCCCAGGCGGGTGCCGTCGGCGAGTTCGAGGTCGGGGGCGCTGCGGCCGGTCAGCGGGTGGTCGCCGGGGAGGTCGTAGCGCTGCCGGGCGCCGGAGATCCGCTGGACGAAGTACGTCGTGCCGTCGGGTGTGTCCGCGAGGTCGGAGATCACCCCGCGCAGGGCACGGGCGTGCGCGTCGGGGCGCATGACGGCGATCTGGGCGCGGGTCCAGTCGAGCACCCAGGCGCCGATCGGATGCCGTTCGGCGGTGTAGGTGTCGAGGAGTCCGACGGGCGCCCGGCCGCCGGCGACCAGGGCGAGCTTCCAGCCGAGGTTCATCGCGTCCCCGACGCCGAGGTTGAGGCCCTGCCCGCCGAACGGGGAGTGCACATGGGCCGCGTCGCCCGCGAGCAGCACCCGGCCCGCGCGATAGGTGTCCGCCTGGCGGCAGTTGTCGGTGAACCGGGTCGCCGTGCGCAGGGCGTGCACGGTGACGTCGACGCCGGTCACCCGGCGCACGCCGGCCTGCAACTCCTCGGTGGTGACCGGGGATCGGCGGTCGGCGGGCGGCCCGTCGAACTCGATGGAGACGATCCGGCCCGGCGTCGGGCCGTAGGTGTACATCCCGGTGGCGGTGGCGTTCCAGCCGTGCTTCAGCCCCTCCGTGCCGGTCAGGTCGGCGATGGCCTGGTAGCCGGTGATCTCCGGTGCGGTGCCCGGGAAGGGGATCCCGGCGAGCTTGCGCACGAGGCTGCGCCCGCCGTCGCAGCCGACCAGCCAGCCCGCGCGCACGGCCTGCGGCGCCGAGCCGTCCGCAGGGGCGAGATGGACGGTCACCCCGTCCTCGTCGGCGTCGAAGGCGGTCAGCTCGACCTGCCTGCGCACCTCGACGCCGAGTTCGGCGGCCCGCCGGCCGAGCAGCCGCTCCAGCGAGGCCTGCGGGACGAACCGGCCGACCTCGCCGGGCGGACCGACCTCCGCGAAGGCGGGATCGGAGGTGTCGAGGAGATCGGCCCGCAGGGTGATCCCGGCGAAGTGCCCGGCGGACCTCGGCGGCGGGGCGACGCCCTCGCGGTGCTGCGTCCGCAGGAACTCCTTCATGCCGTTCGCGGTCTCGGCCTGCACCTCGGCCAGCGCGGGCAGCAGGCCCCGCCGGTAGAGGGAGACGGCGGTGAGGGTGTTGATCCCGCCGGCCTTGACGGTCTCGTCGACCCCGGCCAGCCGCTCGGCGACCAGCACGCGGGCCCCGCCGAGCCGCAGCTCACAGCCGAGCAGCAGCCCGATGGGCCCGGCTCCGGCGACGACGACGTCGTAGTCCGTGTCGGTGGTGATGCGAGGGGTGGTGTCGGTGTTCATGCATAGATTGTAGTCACTAAAAAATTATGTTGGCTACACTGTTCGCGTGAGTGAGCGAGTGAGCGACAGCGAGAACGCGGACGAGAACGCGGACGAGAACGAGAACCCGGCCGCGAACGTGGCCGAGCTGCCGCTGAGGGAGCGCAAGAAGCGGGCGACACGGCAGCGGATCTCGAACGTCGCCTCCGCGCTGTTCCGCGAGCGCGGCTTCGACCAGGTGTCGGTCGCCGAGGTCGCGCGCGCCGCCGAGGTGTCGACGATGACCGTCTTCAACTACTTCCCGCGCAAGGAGGACCTGTTCCTCGACCGCATCCCGGAAGCGGTCGGGACGTTCGGCGCGGCGGTCCGTGACCGCGCCCCCGGCGAGACCCCGCTCGCCGCGCTCCGCCGCCTCGCCCTCGAACTCCTCGACCGCCGCCACCCGTTGGGCGGCCCCGACAGCGGATTCCCCGACTTCTGGGAGGTCGTCGCCGACTCGCCCGCACTGCGCGCCCGAGGCCGCGAGGCGCTGGAGGAGATCGAGAACGCCCTCGCCGCCGCCCTCGCCGAGACCGCCCCGGACACCCCCGACCCCGCCCTGACCGCGGCCCTCACCGTCGCCGCGTACCGCACGGTCTACGTCACCACCGCACGCCGCGTCTTCGCGGGAGAGGCCGCGGAGGGACTCGTCGAAGACCATCGGGCACGGCTGTGCGCGGCCTTCGACGCGCTGGAACGGGCGCTCGGCCCGGCATGACACGCGGCCCCCGGGCGTTGCACCCTGTGGAGGAGAGGGGGTGCGGCCGGTGAGCGCACGAGAACAGGCACTGTGGACCAGGGCGAGACTGGGCCGCTGCGGCCCGCCGCTCGACCTCCTCACGGCCCGGTTCGACCGCCATGTCTACGCCCCGCACGCGCACGAGGAGTTCACGATCGGCGTCTGCGTCGGCGGCTCCGAGGTCATCGACTACCGCGGCGGCCACATCCGCACCGGCCCGGGCTCCATCGTCGTCCTCGCCCCCGGCGAGATGCACACCGGCGGCCCCGGCACTCCCACCGACGGCTACGCCTACCGCGCCCTCTACGCCGACCCGGCCCTCCTGACCGACGGCACCCTCGGCGGCCTCCCGCACTTCCGCGAACCCCTCCTCGACGACGCCGAACTCGCCCTGGCGCTGCGCCTCGCCCACACCGAACTCAGCGCCTGCCCCGACCCGTTGGAGGCCGAGTCCCGCCTGCCCTGGCTGCTGACCGCGCTGGCCCGCCGCCACTCCACGGCCGGCCCGGCACCGGACGAGATCCCGGGCGCGGCCCGGGTCGCCCACGCGGTGAGGGACCGCCTGGCGGACGAGTTGCTGACCCCGCCCTCCCTCTCCTCCCTGGCCGCGGACCTCGGCCTCTCCCGCTACCAGCTCCTGCGCGCCTTCCGTACGACGATGGGGATACCGCCGTACGCCTGGCTCGCCCAGTACCGGGTGACCCGGGCCCGCGCACTCCTGGACGCGGGCGGGCGGCCCGCCGAGGTGGCGGCCCAGGTGGGCTTCGCCGACCAGGCCCACCTGACCCGGTGGTTCCGGCGGGTGCTGGGGGTGACACCGGCGGCCTACCGCAACAGCGTTCAAGACGGGCGGCGCTGACCGGTCCGACACTCGCCGTATGACTGCACGCGGCTGGTTCCTGTTCTCCCTGATGGGAGTGGTCTGGGGCATCCCCTACCTGATGATCAAAGTGGCGGTGGACGCCCCGCTCTCCCCGTCCATGGTCGTCTTCACACGCTGCGCCCTGGGCGCCGCGCTCCTGCTCCCCTTCGCGCTCCGGCAGGGCGGCCTGACCCGCACGGTCCGCGCCCACTGGCGCCCGATGCTGGCCTTCGCGTGCATCGAGATCATCGGCCCGTGGTTCACGCTCACGGACGCGGAACGGCACCTGTCCAGCTCCACGGCGGGACTGCTCATCGCGGGCGTGCCCATCGTCGGCGTGCTCATGGCCCGCTTCTTCGGCGACACCGAACGGCTGGGAGTACGCCGGGTGGCCGGCCTGACCCTGGGCCTGGCCGGGGTCACCGTCCTCACGGTCCCGCACCTGACCGGCGGCGACGCTCGCTCGCTGGCGGAGGTGCTGCTGACGGTGCTGGGCTACGCGACGGCCCCGCTGATAGCGGCCCGCCACCTGAAGGACGTCCCGACCCTCCAACTGACCGCCCCCTGCCTGGCGTTGGCGGCGCTCGTCTACGCCCCCGCGGCAGCGGCGACCCGGCCCTCCGAGGTCCCCTCCCCCCAGGTCCTGGCCTCCCTCGCCGGCCTGGGCGTGATCTGCACGGCGGTGGCGTTCGTGGCCTTCCTGGAACTGATCAAGGAAGTCGGCCCGACCCGCTCGACGGTGATCACGTACGTCAACCCGGCGGTGGCGGTGGCAGCGGGCGCGCTGTTCCTGGGAGAGAACCTGACGGCGGGCATCGCGGTGGCCTTCACTCTGATCCTGGCGGGGTCGGTGCTGGCCACGGCGGGGCCGGGGGGAGCGGGCGGACCGACGGCGGCGGTTCCGGCGGAACCGACGGGGTCGGCGGTGGTCGCGGGATCGGCGGTACCGGGCGGGCCGGTGGGGCAGGCCGAACCGGTGAGGTCGGAATGACCCGGTGACGGTCGAGGGGCCGGTGCCTGCCCGGTAGCATAGTCGGCACGGCAGACGAGCCGGGCGGACGGTCGCGTGGAGTGCCCCCAGGGGGACTTCCCGAGGAACGTCCGGGCTCCACAGGGCAGGGTGATGGCTAACGGCCACCCGGGGTGACCCGCGGGACAGTGCCACAGAAAACAGACCGCCGGGGACTTCGGTCCCCGGTAAGGGTGAAACGGTGGTGTAAGAGACCACCAGTGCCCAGGGTGACCTGGGCAGCTAGGTAAACCCCACCCGGAGCAAGGTCAAAAGGAAGCACCCCGGTGCTTCTGCGCGGACGTTCGAGGGCTGCCCGCCCGAGTCCGCGGGTAGACCGCACGAGGCCGGTGGCAACACCGGTCCTAGATGGATGGCCGTCGCCGGGAGGACCGTGAGGCCCTCCCGGAAACAGAACCCGGCGTACGGCCCGGCTCGTCCTGTCGCACCCCTCCGGCCCAGGTCGGAGGGGGTGTGCCTTCTTCCCGATGCCTCCGGGGTTGAATCGGGGTCGAATCAGGTGTGTTGGCCGTTCCACGGGTCCAACTCACCCTTCGCGCCGCGATGGTTTGCCTTGTTGCGTCAATGGTTTTGCACAGCAGGGCCGGATGGGGTCAAGTCCCCAACTCCTGGATCACGTGCTCCGCGGAACTATGTCCGCCTTCACTGCTACGCCGCCTGCTCGGCGTTACCCGGCCCCGCCGTATCTGCCTGCAGCAGGACGAAAAGGCGGCTGAACGTACTCACACCTTCACGCCCTGCACAGCCACAGGCGGGTGCGCGTAGATGTCCAATCACCGCTGCCGCAGACAAGCCGCACTCGGCCGGCTGACCCCCGTCGAATTCGAGACCGTCATGATCGCACCAGCTCTCCAGGCCGCGTGACCGAACCTGTCACTTGGACCTGCACCAGACCCACTCTCGCCGTAGGCCCCATGGCGTGGACCGCGTTCGTTGAGTTCGCGGCCCTCTGACAGGGACGACGCCGACGGCAGGGCCTTGTGCGCCCGACTGGCAAGGGCCCTGCGCATCCCGCCTTCCTAGCCTTGGCGCCTCGCCCGCCAGGTGCCGCGCCGACGCTGGCTGTCATGACGGTCAACGTCCGTCCAGAGAGGGCTGGTTCTCGGCGGAGGGCGCCGTCACCTGCGACGTTCGGCACCGCGATGAACCCAGCCCGCACGCCACCGCCCCACGCATAACGAGGTCCCAACGGAGCTGACAAAGTAGGGCCCTTGGGACGCGGAGCCACTGTAGGTTCCTGCCATGAAACAGGGTAAAGAGGTCGAGAACCCCGAGTCGCGTTTCTCCGCGGTGCTGTTGGCGGCAGCGAAGCTCCCTGGTGTGCTTGTTCACAGAGAGGCGTACCTCCGAAGCGCGTTGGCTCGCCACTGCTCCGAGGACGACATCCGAAGAGCGATAGAGGAGACTCCTGCCGCGGCAGGCATCAGCGTCGAGGTTCTCGACAAGGTGGCCAACGATTCCATCCGCTACGAAACAGCCAAGGTCAGTGCCCTCTCCGCCGCCGCTGGCATACCCGGCGTCCTCGCCCTTCCCGCCACTGTGCCCGCGGACATGGCCCAGTACTTCGGTCACATGGTGCGTATCGCGCAGAAGCTCGCCTACCTCTACAGCTGGCCCGATCTGTTCTCCGAGGACGGCGACGACCTCGACGACGCGACCATGGGAGTGCTCACGCTGTTCTTCGGCGTGATGTTCGGCACCCAGTCGGCGAACGCGGCCGTGGGGAAGGTCGCCGGGATGATGTCTAAGGAGGTCGCCAAGAAGCTGCCCCAGAAGGCACTGACCCAGGGTGTCATCTACCCGATAGTGAAAAAGGTCGCGGCATACCTTGGCGTCCAGATGACGAAGCAGTCATTCGCGAAGACCGTCTCGAAGGCCATCCCCCTCGTAGGGGCCGCTGTCTCCGGTGGACTCACTTTCGCGACCTACCTTCCGATGGCCAAGAGGCTCAAGAAGCACCTGTCCAGCCTGCCGCTGGCGGATCCGTCGCACCGAGTGATGGACGAGGAAGTCCTGAACGGCGAGGTCGTGGAGGACCAAGGGCCTTTCGCCACAGCGCACGCTGAACAGCACGGCGCGGACACCACTACCGTCATGACGGAGGAACCTCAGTCATGACAAGGCGAGCGCACTCCTGAGTGCCGAAGGACGGCCGAGGCGGCGGACGTTCCCGTCATCGCCGCCGGGACGGTGATCCGTCGGCGGGAAGGCTCGCTCGTCACCCCACCTCGCTGATCACCGCGAACCGGGAGAACTCGTCCGAGTACCGGATTCCTGGGGTGGGCCCAGCGGGACGATCTCCCGTTCGAAGAAGTCGTAGAAACCCTCGGCCCGCTCGTAGAGCGTGTCGAATCCGAGTGACGTCTCGCGGATCAGCGCTCGGTCGGTGAACCGGTTGGCGCCTGCCGCGTTCCCGTCATCGTCGTAGACCACCTCGTACATGGCCACGTCCCCGAGAATCACCACCTCCGGAACCGGGCGGTCCTTCTCGATCTCCGAGATCCTGCGTGCATTGAGCACTCTGATGTCGTCGCCCACGTCCACGCGCAGCCGCAGCACGAAGAACTCCCACTGCACGTAGGGCGTGATCGGGAACTCCACAACCCGAAGGCGGCGGTGTGGGACGCCCAGTTGCGCCGCCTTCTGGAGTTCCTGTGCATAGTCGTCGCGTCTTTCGACGGCGAGGGAAAGTGCCCTCGTCCAGTCGCCGGCGGCGAAAGCCTCCCAACTCGGGAAGCCCCGCTCCTTGAAATGCTGCCCGCGTTCGAGCTTGTTTAGGAAACCGATGCCGCTGTTGTAGACCCGACTGAAGTCCGCGTGATATGCGGGGCGATCCATGCGCTCGGAAACCCCGTTGGGGAAAGAATCAAACACTGGGGATATCCGGCTTAGCCGCGACAATCATGTTCCTCGGGATCACCACGAGTCGTTCGTCGGCTCCGATCGAGACCCCGTCGGGCAGGTTCGCGCCGAGCGACTGGGTGAGGTCCCGGCCGATGACGGCGATGTCGCCGTTGGCGAGTTCCCAGATGTCAGGGCAGTCAGGGGTACCGGTGGTGTTCCCCAGCTCTTGGGGTGATTTCCCCAGCCGCCGTTTGAAAGTGGTGGCCGGATCTGCTTCCCATGGCCTCGTCACTGCCGTCGCCCCCTCGATCGGTTGGGTGGCGATACTCTAGCGCCGAACACGCTTGCCTCACCATGTGTTAAGCCTGGCTCGAGGGTGAAATGGCGGTGTGCCATGCCTCCTTGTCTCGTCTCGGCCAAGAGTGGAACGATATTGACCTGGAGAGGGAATCGCGCCAGCGTCTGAGAGACGCCACTTTCCCGCCATACTGTCGGAAAACGAGTGAATGGAGGGGCGCCGTGGACCCGGAGGTGACCGCGCTCGCACAAAGCGCAGGAACCACTTTGGTCACGCTGATGGCATCCGATGCCTGGCAACGCACTCGCGAGGGGCTCACCCAGCTCTGGCGCCGGATGCAACCCGAGCGAGCCGAGATCGTTGCTGCCCAGTTGGAGGCTGGCCGCGAAGATGTGCTGGCCGCCATGGCGGCAAATGACCTGGAGACGTTGAACGAACTGCGGCTGCAGTGGCAGGGGCTGGTCCGACGCCTGATCGTCACCCACCCTGGCGCCGCCCAAGAACTGCGCGCCCTGCTGGCCGAACTGGATCCCGACGGCTCGGCTGCCTCGTCGGTCACGCAGCACGCCACAGCCTCCGGTCATGCCCGGGCCTACCAGGCGGGACGAGACCAGCACATCGCCGAGCGATGACGGGCGGGATGGACGGTCACGCCGAGGACCGGGGGCGGGTCTATCAGGCGTCGGGCGACCAGCACATCAACGAACACCACCATTACGGCGGCGACACGTCAGGGGCGAGCGGCCCGGACTCGGTCCGGCGCCCGGCGGTCGGGCGGTCTCCGGTCGTGCTGCGCGACCGCACCGAGGTGATGGACCGCCTGAGGGTAGGCGTCGAGGTGGGGCACGGCGGTGAGGTCTATGTGCTCTACGGCATGGGCGGCTCGGGCAAGACGGCGGTCGCCTGCGCCCTGTTCCAGGAGGTGACCGGAGAACAGAGCCGGGTCGGCCTGTGGGTCAACGCCTCCGACCGTGCGAGCCTGCGCGCCGGCATGCTCGCCGTCGCCGCCGATCGAGGGGCGAGCGACGGCGAACTGCTCGCCGCACGCAACGGACTCAGACCTGCCGCCGATCTCGTCTGGACGTATCTCGACCGTTCCGCCGAACCCTGGTTACTGGTCCTGGACAACACCGACGAGCCGGAGATCCTGCGGGACGGCAACTGGCTGCGCACCAGTCCGCGTGGCACCGTCCTGGTGACCACACGGCGAGCGGCGGCCCGGTGGTGGCCGGGCGCCGAACTGCAGTACATCGGCGTACTGCCCCGAGAGGACGCAGCGCTCGTACTGGGCGATCTCGCACCGCACAGCGGTACGACGGAGCAGGCGGCGCGAGTCGCGGACCGGCTGGGGCGGTTGCCCCTCGCCCTCACCCTGGCGGGTGGCTTTCTCTCCCACCAGGTCATCGACCCCTGGACGATGGACGCCTATGAGGATCAACTCGACGGCGACGAACGGGTCCAACTCATCGATCGGGGAGCCGATGCACTGTCCGAAGCGGACCCCCGGCATCTGGTCGGCCTCACCTGGCAGCTGACTCTCGACGCGTTCGAAGCACGCGGACTCCCCGAAGCGGCGGCCCTGCTCAGACTGCTGGCCCGGTTCGCCGCCGAACCGCTGCCGCTGTCTCTGCTCAACCATGCCGACATCGGCGCCGTACTGCATCGAGCCCGAACCGAGACAGCCCTCAGGGCCCTCCTCGACCAATCGCTGTCCGAACTGGTCGACGCCGCCGGCACGCGCTGCGTACAGAGTCACGGCATCCTGCTCGACAGCGTCTCGGCGGCGACACCCGCGGACCTGGTGCCAGCCCTCGACACGGCAGCAGTCCGGTTGCTCGACGCGGCTGTGCCCGGCGTACCCGACGCGGGTCCGTATGACCCTCGACTTCGCCTGCTGGTACCTCACGCGCTGGTCCTGCTGCGGCATATCGGCGGGCCGTCCGTTGCCGACGCCCTCGCTGTCGCGACGCGGCTGTCGGTCGCCCTGCATCGGACCGGTGACTATCTCTCCGCCTGGGAGACCGCCCGAACCGCGGCGGACCTTGCCCAGCGATTCCTCGGCGCGGACCACCGTACGGTCCTCGCCGCCCGTTCCAGGGCAGGACGCGCGCTGTTCCGGCTGGGCAGGTACGCCGAAGCCGAAGTGGCGCTCCGCACGGTCCGGGACACCCAAGAACGCCTGCTCGGTGCTGACGATCCCGACACCGCGGACAGCGGCTACGGCCTCCAACTCGTGCTGGCGAACCTCGGCCGACGTGAGGAATCCGTCGCGCTGCTCCGTGACACCGTCGTCCGGCGGCGCACGGCGTTGGGCCCGGTGCATCCGCTGACCCTGCGCGCCCGCGCCAGCCTGCTGGAGATGCTGCCCGCCGCCGAAGTGGCCAACGAGGAACGCGGCACACTGCTCATGCTGCCGTCGGAATGCGATCGGCTCCTCGGCCCCGACCACACCGTGACACTGGGCGCCCGACACAACCACGCGTGGGCGCTGTACCTCCTGGGCCGATTCGACGAATCGGACCGTGAGATCAAGCGGGTCGCCGAGACGTATGTGCGGCGCTTCGGGCCCGACTACCCGATCGTGCTCGCCGCCTGGCAACTCTTCTCCCGGACCCGGGCCGCGCTCGGACACGTGGCGGAGGGGATCACGCTGATGACCGACGTCGTCGAGCGGCGGGAACGCAGCCTGGGCCCCGAACACCCCTTCACCGTCGCGAGCCGACAACTGCTGGGCGCCTACCGGTCAGGGCGATGGGGGCCGTAGTGGATGCGACGGGACGGGAGCGCCCGCACGGACGGTGCGTGAGAGCAGGTGGCATGGGGGTCGATGTGAGTACGGACACGGGGTGCTACCCGCAGGCCGTGCTCGGCGGCTAGGGGTTGTCGCCGTCGCCGCCTTCGGCCGGTGAACGGACTGTCTCCACGGACTCGTTGGCGGTGAGCTCGCAGAGAAAGACAGCCGTGGCGGTGGCCCCGGCGGCGCCGATGGCCCGTTGGATGCGCAGCGCCTCGCCCACCCGTTCACGGGCGGTTTCGATGTCGCCGGTTGCCCTGGCCGCCCGACCGAGACCGGCCAGCGCATCCGCTTCTTCGAGGGGACTGCCCAGGTCGCGGGCGATGTCCAGGGCGGACTGGTGCGCGGCTGCTGACGCCGAAGGCTGTCCGACGGACAGTTCCAGCTTTCCCAGCGAGTTGTTCGTCGCGGCCAGGCCCAGGCGCTCGTCGAGTTCGCTGTAGAGGTCGTGTGCCTCGCCGAGGCACTGCCGTGCCTCGGTCGGCCGCTCGGTGCCCAGCAACAGGTCGGCGAGTTCCTTCAACGCGCACGCCATCCCAAGCTCCTCACCGATCGCCCGGAAGAGAGTCAGGGACGTGGCGAAGGCGTCTTCGGCCTCGCCGTTCCTCCCGAGCTGGTGCAACGCGGCGCCGAAGTCGATGAGGAGTTCCGCTTCCAGGGACCGGTCGGCGAGCCTGGCGGCCAGTTTCCTTGCCCTGGTGAGCAGTTCGACGGATTCCTCGTACCGGCCCATCAGACGAAGGACACTGCCCAGCTTGGTCGTCGTCTGCGCTTCGACGAGAGCGATGCCCAGCTCCTGGGAGAGCGCGAGAGCCTCACCGAGAGCTTCCTGGGCCTTGTCGTAGTGGTCCATGAAGTACCAGGTGTTGCCGAGGTTCTTCAGCGCGGTGACCCGGCCCGTGGCATTGTTCAACTCCTCGTGGAGTGCGAGCGCCTCGCTGAGCTGCAGCTCTGCCGCAGGGTAGTCGTCACGGACGTAGGCCAGGCTGCCGAGTTCCACCATCGCGTCCGCCACGCCCAGCCGGTCCCCCGTCGCACGGCTCAGTTCCAGCGCCTGGCGGTACCGGTCCGCGGCGTCATCGTAGTTGTCGGTCAGGAAATGCACCGAGCCCAGCTCAAGCAGGGCGGCGGCCTGGCCGTGTACTTCGCCGGACTCGGAGAAGGCATTGAGGGCGGCTGTCGTGGCTGTCTCGGCCTGCGGATAGTCACCGTGTTGCCGTTGGGCGCTTCCGAGTTCGAGTAAGGCGGTGGCCTCCGCGACCGAATCGCCCAGGACCCGCGCCGCCGTGACCGCGTCCCCGTGCAGTCGGGCGGCGACGTCCCATGGGCCGCTCAGGCGCAGGTGCTGTGACATGGCGGCCGTCAGCGTGATCACCCGTGGTGGACTGTCCGAGACGGTACGCAGACAGGCGAGCAGATTGCCGCGTTCGGCCGCCATCCATGCCATCGCCGCCTTCCGGTCCGCGAGTGTCGGCAGACCGTCACGGTCGCGGGCAGCGCGGGCTGCCGACGTGAGTGCGGGCGGGGTCGAGGCCGCTGCCTCGCGGAGCAGGCTGTCGGCGTTGAGGGTGGCATTCTGGAAATAGTCGAGGAGCCGGTCCATCGCGTTCTGCCGCAGGTCGGGGTCCCGGTCCTGATTCAGATCGCGCAGATACTCCGCGATCAGGTCGTGGAGTTCGTAGCGGCCGAGGACATGCTCGTCCAGCAGGTTGTCGTCGTACAGAGCCTCCAGCTGCCTGGTGGTGCCGCGCAAGGTGCCCGCCGTGAGCGCCGCGCCCGCGTACGCGTCCAGGTCCGGGCCCGGGTGCAGACCCAGCATGGTGAAGAACTCCTGCCTGACAGGGGACAGGGCGCGGTACGACAGTTCGATGGCGGCTGCCACCTCGACGTTCCGGACGCGCAGAGCCGCTAAGCGGTCCACTCCGTCGCGCATCTCCGCCACCAGATGCTCAACGGTGAGAGCTTTCCGGTTGCGCATCCTTGCCCCGAGCAGGGCGATGGCCAGCGGAAGGTGCCCTGCCAGCTCCATCAGTTCGCTGACCGGGCTGCCCGGCGGCAGAGGACGTTGGGCGGTCCGGTGCAACATCCGCGCTGCCTCGTCCGGCGGCAGCACGTCGAGGGGGATCGTCACCGCGTCGAGGCCGGTCATCCGGTGCCGACTGGTCACCAGTACCAAGGACGAGGGTGAACCCGGCAGCAGCGGGCGGACCTGCGCGTCGTCCAACGCATTGTCCAGCACCACCAGCACCTTGAGGTCGGCCAACCGACTCCGCCACAGAGTTGCCCGTTTCTCCAGGGTGCCCGGCAAACTCCCCGGCGGGACGCCGACCGCGGTCAGCAATTCCGCCAGGGCTTCCGCCGGCGGTACGGGCCGCTCGTTCGAGAACGCGTGGAGGTTCACGAACAGTTGCCCGTCGGGAAACCTGTTCCGCAGCGTGTGACCGGCGTGGGTGACGAAGGCCGACTTGCCCACGCCCGGTTTACCGTCCACCGCGTGCACGGCGATCACCCTGTCCTGGGCCCTGGAAGTCCGTACGGCGTCGGTGAGGATCTGGAGTTCACGCTCACGGCCGGTGAAATGGGGGGTGTCCCGCGGTAGTTGGTTGCGCGGCGGTACCTGTGACGTGTTGTCGGTCGCGGTGGAGAGAGTCTCAAGGGCGTCGAACAGACCGAGCACATACTTGCGACGGCGGTCCGAGACACCCTTCGACCCCCCGATGGCGCCCAGACAGTGATCGACGTACCGCTCCACCAGGGACCGGTCGAAGGCCCGTTTCCACTGGCCGCGCTCTATGGCTGAGATCGTGGCGTCCGTTCTGCCGGTCGGTTTCTGCAGGTCGACCTGCCGGAGCTTGGCCTCGCGGCGCAACCGCGCCATCTCGAAGCCCAGCGCACGCTTCTGCGGATCGATCATGTTCCGCCCTTCTCTCGTGGCTTTCCAGTGGATTCCAGTGCGGCGATCGCCCCCACACCCTGCTCACCTGCAGGAACATCCATTTCTTCGTCGTCGGTTCCAGAGTTCGACCGGTGAAGGTGGCCTGGAACGGAGGCTGGACCCGCAAACGCGAACCAGCTCCAGGCCGTCCGGCCGGGGCCGTGGCCAGGCAGCGAGAACGGCTAAGAGGATGACAGCGCAACCGCGTACCGAGCACGAGTCGCACGGCCCCGGCACGCCGAGGTCGTATCTGTTCCTCTGCCCGATGTGGGCGCCGGCCCGGGGCGGGGTGCCCGCGTTCAACCGTCTGATCGCAACAGCGATGGCGGAGACCGGACACCGCACCGCATGCCTGGTGAAGAGTGCCACCGTCGAGGAACACGAGGACGCACGGCGGTGCGGTGTGACGCTGCTGACCGCCGAACGGACCCCGGCAGGTCCGGACTTCCTGCTGCGCGCGGCGTCTGCTGTCGACTTCGGCCCTGACGTGATCGTGGGGCACGACCGGTTCAGCGGCTGCGAGGCGTGGGCCTATGCCCGCCAGTACACAACCGCGCAACTGGTGTACATCGCTCACACCGTGCCCGCGGAGATCGAGCGCTACAAGGACTCGGGGAGGGCCACCTCCCGGATCGAGGAACGGGAGCGGATCATCCGCGAGGTGGGTGCGGCGGCCGATGTCGTGGCCGCCGTCGGGCCGCGGATCACCCGCTGCACGACCGATCTGCTCGCCGGGGAGTACACCACGCGTGTCGACGGCGTAGTCCAGCTCGACCCGGGCATCACGATGACCGCCCTCACGGCCCCACGGCGTCCGCCCGCCAGTCGGCACGTGCTGGTGCTCGGGCGCACCGAGGACATCGGCCTCAAGGGGCTGGACATCGCGGCCCGCGCGGTCGCCGCTGTCCCGGTACTGCCCGGACCGCCGCTGACTCTCCTGGTCAGGGGTGCCGCCGCCGACGAGTGCGACGGGCTGCACGAGACTCTGGTGAAGGTGTCCGGGCTCGCCAGGGAACGCGTCGACGTCCGCCCCTACACCGTCGACCCGGCCGAACTCCGGCGAGACCTCACCCGGTCCGCCCTGTGCCTGATGCCCTCCCGCGTCGAAGGCTTCGGCCTGGTCATTCTGGAGGCGATTGCTGCGGGTGCGCCCGTACTGATGAGTGGGAGCAGCGGTGTCGCCGAGTTGCTGCGCGAGGTACTGGGGCGCAGCGCGGAGCCGATGATCGTGGAGATGTCCGATGACGAGAAGACCGACGTTCGCCGCTGGAGCGACGCGATCGCCGAGGTGACCTCCGACCTCAAGGCATCTTTCGAGTATGCCGAGGAGGTACGGACGCGTCTGGTCGGGCTGCTCGACTGGCACGACACCGCCCGCACCCTGGCCACCGCCGTGGATCGTGCCGCGGGCACGGCCCACGCTCACCCAACCCGCCCGGTACGTCCTTTCTGACCGGCCCGTATTCCCGTGACGCGAGGTCAGGACGCCCGCGATTCGGGTATGTACGCCACCGAAGTCCGCGTACAGGGGGAGGCGGCGGAGATGCTGTCGGTGATGGTGAACATCGCGGTCGGGCTCGTGACCAGCGTGATCAGCGGTGGCTGCGTCTGGTTGTGGCAGCGCGGCAAGCACGCTCGCGCACTGCGGCGCAAGGAGATCTTCTTCGGCATCGTGCCGGGCGGGGAATGCCTGATCGTCATGAACGACAAGTACGACCGGCCCGGCAGCGCGGCCCATCGGGACGTGCGTGCGATGGTCGAGGTGGCGACGCTGGCGAGTGAGTTGGGCTGCCAGGTGTCGCTGGAGTCGAGCAAAGACTTCCATGCGAGCAACGCCGGCCGGACCGAGTTCTGCATCGGAGGCCCGTGGAGCGGCTCCAACCCGCGCACGGGCGGCCACTTGGCCGCCCATGTCCCGGGAGTCGCGTGGCATCCGTTCGATTCCGGGCCGGACTCCAATGCGATCGTGGTCGGAGGGGACCTGTTCCGGTGGGACCGAGGCAACGAGGAGTACGCGCTCGTCGCCAAGTTCACGCCCCCGGAGTCGGCCTGTCCGGTTTTCCTGGTCTGCGGTCAGAGTTCGCTGGCCAATCAAGCCGCAGTCCACTTCCTCAAGCGCACCCATCCGGAATTGGCGAAGGCCGTCCCATCGATCGACCGGTTCTGCATCCTTGTGCGGGTCTCGTCCATCGCCACCTACGGTTTCCAGCGCACCGGCCTCGAACGCGACGTCACCGCCACCGCTTTCACCGCCGCCGCCTGACCGCGGGTAGCCCCGGCCTGTCCCGCTAGCGGACTCCGACGCCGAACTCCCCGGCCTCCACGCTTCCGGTCGACGTCAGCGAAGCGTCCCTCATTTTCCACATCCCGACGAGCGGCGGGGTCGGCCTTACCGCGTAGTCGGGTGCGACGAAGTACATGCCGCCGTCCGTCCACAGGGCCAGGTACGAGGCCGTCGCACTCCGCACGGCCTGCGCCGTGCCGCCCGGGGCGGCCCCGATGACCATCACAGGCGCCGGATCGGGGCCCGTCCACTCGGCAGTGAAGAACTCCGGCTCGGATCCCAGTTGCTGCGTGATCGCCGCGCGGAAGTTCGCGATCGATTCCTCGACGCCGGCCTGTGAGGAGAACTTGCGGCCGATGTATGAGAGTTCCTCTCGGTGCCGCTGACGGCGATTTCCGAAGAGTGGCATTGCGTCCTCCAAGGAGACGGGGGCGAGGGACAGAGCATGAGAGCCGGCGGCGGCCCGTTGCCGCCAGCCCCTGACGCCAGGGGACGAGACGATTCTCAGCCCGCCATGACACGGGTGTCGGGGTCGGCTTCGCTGAACGACTCGGAGACCTTGTCGACCAGCTTCCGGGCATGCATGCCGCCGGTGAGACCGTGCGGTGCGTAAAGCTCCACGGAACGCGTCGTCCCCCGGTCCCACACGTACATGTGGACCGCTGTCCCGTTACCCGTGCCGCCGCCGGCGAATTTCGGTACGAACACCCCCACCGTGAAGTCGGGCGGGTTGTCGTCCAGGCTCGCGAACGGTGAGTCGTTGGTCGGGGTGAAGTAACCGCTCTGGTCGTTACCCATCACCTTCGCCGCCGCGCCACCGAGGACGGAGCCCACGCCCCGCGCCTTCTGAGCTCCGATGCGGAACACCTCGGCGCACTGCTTCAACGTGAGTGTGGTGTTCAGCTGTGCCTGCTTGCTTCCCATGTACCAACCTCTGATTCGTGTACAGGTTCCCGGCAGCCCACTACGGGGGGCGAGACCGTGACGGGGACGGCGGACGCGGCATCGCGAGGGGGCGTGCCTGCCACCCCTGCCTCCCCCTCGCCACGGGCAACACCAGTCCCTGCCCCCTCGCGACGAAAAAAGCGTATGGGCCGGGTGGGAGCCGCACCATCGTTGCCTGTTGCCAGATCAACCGGACGTCGTGCAGCCCGCGCAGCGCAGCGCGGCCGTCACCCGGGCATGCAACTCCCGCATGTCAGGGCGAGTGTGCCGACGACGCAGAGAGGCCGCGAGCATCCGGAACTGGGTGCGGACGGCATGGGAGCACAGGGCCTCGGAGTCCTGCAGCAAGCCGTCCAACACCGGAACGACTGCGTCCAGCTCGCCGGAGGCGGCGAGGCCGAGGGCGAGCCGAGCGGTGAACAGGGCACGGAGTCTGGTGATGCGAACCGGGAGCCGGCCGAGGCCGGTGAGTATCGCCGCCGCGGCCTCGGCCGGTCGTCCGAGGTCATACAGGCACCAGCCGCCCACCAGGCTGCCGAGATCTGACGTGCACTCCGAGCCGACGACCAACGTGGCAGGCCGGGGCAGGGCTTCCCGGCTCGTCCCGGCCCTGGCCTGTCGGCTCTCCTCGAAGCCGACTGCGGTGGCCGCCTGCAGCAGCTCACCTGCCCGGTCCAGGGCAGCCGCACAGAGATCGCCGCTCCCCGCCAGCGCCAGGCCCTGAGCCTCCCGGAAGGCGGCCTGTGCGTGGACGCGCGGGCTGCCGGTGCCGCGTCGGCCCGCCTCGGCGGCGTACTCGGTAACCCTTCGGGCGTCTCCCTGATACAGCGCCAGTCCGGCCCTGCGGATCAGGGTGTGGTCGGCGAGATCGAAGGCGCCGGCTTCGATGGCCAGGGACTCGGTCCGCGCGATCCATCGCTCGGCGTCCCGCCCGTTCCCCGCCTCCTGCGCCATCCATCCCGCGAACTCGCAATAGAACGCGAGGAGTTCCAGGTACTGGCGACGGACTGCCGGGGTCCGCGCGGCTCGCGAAAGTGGGCCCAGCAGATCGACGGCGCTGCTCACCTGCCGAAGGACGGACGTCGGCGACATCCGATGGGCGAGGCGGCGCAACTCGACGAGGTGGAGGGCGAAGTGGGCGACGGACCGCACGTCCTCCCCGTCGTCAACTGCCGGTAATGCGACCGAGCAGAGGGCCGGGGGCGGAGTCGGGCCGGAGTCGGCACCCGTATCCGGCGGCCCCCGCGTCACATCCGGATGCGGGACAGAAGCAGAAGACGAGGCAGCTCGCCGGGCAGGTGCCTCCACCAGGCCGGACAGTTTCCCGTTGGCGCCCAGGGCCGAGTCGCACAGCCGGGCCAACTGCTCGCTCGCCGTCCGTTCCCCCGACTCGACCCGGCTCAGGTAGGAGCGCGAGTAGTGAACAAGGCCGGACAGCCCGGACAAGGACAGTCCAGCCCGTATTCGGTGTAACTGAAGTGCTTGCCCGAAGGGGACTGACGGCATGGCGGTACTCCTGCCGAAGGCGCTGAGAGCAGGACGATATCGGCTGAACTGGCTACTTGTCCGGCGATTCCCTGTGGGCTTCGGCTGCTCAGGACGCGCGGCACGCGGATCCGCCCCGAACCCCGACGGATCCGCGTGCTCTCCGAGGCCGTCAGGGTGTCGGGCCGAGCATGGCGTCGATCTCGTCGACCAGCCGTTCCAGGTCGGCCGGGGCATACCGGTGATGCAGGCGCAGGTACTGATGGCTGCTCAGCTGTGCGATGGCCGGGGGCAGTTCGTGCTCCTGCGGTAGATTTGCGTTCAGGAGAACCGGGATCACCCGCACCCCGCTGTGGAACGCCTGAAGGATTTCCCGGCGCACCCAGTCGGCCGGATTGTGCAGGCGCGGCCTGCCGTTGGGGTCGGTGGCGTCCAGCCAGCGCGGGCCGATCACTGCCAGCAGCACGGAGGACTCCTTCACCGCGTTCAGAATGGCGTCGGCGAAGTCCTCGCCGGGACGGATCGACCGAGGGGCGCGGAAGACGGCCTCCGGGCGGAAACGGGCGCATAGCGCGGTGTCGATCAAGGCCGCACCGAACGGCTCGTCGCCGGTCCGGTAGTTGATGAAGATGCGTGTCGAGGGCTGGCCGCCCGGCTGCCGCCGGCCCACCGAAGCGGGGGTGTCAGTGCTCATGACGGGATCGAATCGCAAGGCCGAGGGTGAAAAAAACGGCCTCGAGGTGAAAACGGGTCGCTCCCACGGGAGGCCTCCCGCGCCCGCCCCCATGGTGCCGGCCGCCTTCGCGGCCACCTGGCAGGACTTCCGGTCGGGGCTGCGCCAGGTTCACACCGCTGTGGCGTATGCCCTGTGCGATGACCGGGATGGCGAGAACGAGGCACTGCGGGCGGTGGCCCGCGCCCCAGCCTTCGAACTCTTCGGCCTCCGGGACGGCTGCACCGAGGTGGAACGGGGCCGATGGCTGGTGGACCGAGTCGCCCGGGGCGTGCAGCAGGCGCGCGACACCGCCCCAGCGGTCGTAGCGGGTGGACTGGGCGGAGCCGCGGGCCAGGCCCTGGTGCTCTGGTGCCTGCATGTCGTCGTGGGCATCCCGGTCGAAGAACTCGGTGCCGCGCAGGCCGGCGACATTGATCCCCCGCTGCAGGGACGGGACCTGACTCAGAAGATCGAGGGCCGGATGTGGCTCAGCGCCAGACCGACCAGCAGGGCCGAGTCTGGCATCGTCACCCTCTACCACGAGGTGCAGGCCGCGCTGCGGGACCGCTTCCCCACCAGGGAGGACGGCGCGTACGAAGAACTCGCCCACGCCCACTTCGGCTACGAATGGCGCCGCCTCACACAACTCGGCTGGGAACCCGAACGCGACCTGCTGACGCTGCTGAGCACTCTCGCCCCTGCTCCGCTGCCCGTCTCCTTCCTCACCGATGCGTGGGGCCCGCTCCCCGGCCCTCTGCGTGACCTGGGAAGCAGTACCCATCTGATGGCACTGAGCCTGCGACGGCTGCTCGACCGGGGCCTGCTCATGGTGACCTCCCGGGACGACAAAAAGCTGGTCGGCATTCCCGAGCTGATGCACTCGCTGCCCGTGGGAGTCCTGGAGGCGGCACAGCGTCGACGCTGGGCCAATATCGCTCTGCGCTTCCTCGGCGTGGCCCTACGGGGAGACACCCACGACCACGACTCGTGGCCCGAGTGGCGTGACGCCCGGCCCCATGTGCTGCACCTCGTCGCCCTGGCCGAGGATTACGGCGAAGGGCTCCAGGAGGCCGCCGACCTGATGGACCGCCTTTCGGTCTTCCACCGGGTCCGCACCGATGACCCGGACGCCCTGACGGCGGCCCGTCGTGCCCTGCGCCTCTACGAAGCGGCGGGGAACCCCGTGTCCGGCAAGCACGCCACGTACCTCACCAACTATGCGATGGCCGTACGCGCCGTCGAAGGCCCCGCCGCGGCCCTGGAGCCCGTCGAGCGAGCTCTCGCCATCGAAGGGAACCGGCTCGACGCCGACCACGCCCAGACACTCAACCTGCACGCCTCGATCCTGGAGAGCGCCGGTCGGTCCCAGCAGGCGGGCGAGGCCTTCCGACAGGCACTTGACATCGCCCGCCGTGTCCATGAGGACACGGCCGACGAAGAGGACGGAGAGGCGCTCGCCATGGTCCTCAACGACTACTCCGTACACCTGTTGCGCCATGCCCTTGAACAGGGCACCTCGGCACATGCCGTAGCCGGTGACGTGCTGCGGATGCTGGACGAGGCTGAGAACGTCTCCCAGCCTGGTGGCTACGGCACGGAGCAGATCATGTTGAACCGCGCTGACGCTCTGCGTCGACTCGACCGACGTGAGGAGGCCCGCGAGGTTCTCGAACAACTCGTCCGCCTATGCGAGGAGTGGGACGAGCCCACGATGCTGCTGTTCGCCGCTCTCGTGGCCCTTGCCGAAGTCCTCTCCGACCTCGATGACTCCCGTCACGAGGAAGTCCTGCGCCGAGCACATGAGGTCGACGACCTCCTTGCCGCTTCGTAGCCCACCTCAGGGGCTGCTTCCCGGCACCGCCCACCACCGGCGGCCCGTTGCGGCATTCACCGGCCATCCGTACGGGTGGATCTCCACATCTCCACCTCGGACTTCGTGCTGTCCCTCGCCGAGGCGACGACACCCGAGGGCGCTCAGTACGGGCTCAGGGACTACGTCGTCACCGAGCGGCTGCCGGAGAACTTCGATGGGTCGCTGGCACTCATCAAGTCCTCGCTCGACGGGCACCGCTCCAAGGCGGCCTACCTGCACGGCTCGTTCGGTTCCGGTGAGCCGCACTTCATGGCCGTGCTGTACGCGCTGCTCAGCGGAGACCCGGCCGCCCGTGCCCGTACCGAGTTCGACCCGGTGCTGACCAAGCACGAGTGGCTGACCACGGACGGCATGAAGTTCCGCCTCGTGCCGTACCACATGCTCGGCGCGAAGGCCGTCGAACAGTGGGTCCTCGGCGGGTACGTCACCCACGTCAAGAAGCTGCACCCGGACGCGTCTACCCCGCAGGCGTACCGGACGGATTCCCTGTTCGCCGACATCCGGGCCAACCGTGCCACCTGCGGTGACGAGGCGGTGATCCGTGGCCTGGGCGGAGGCGACGCGGGCGACGGGGAGACGGACGAGTGGGGTAAGGGCTTCGCGTGGACCCCGCAGCTCCTCGACACCGCCCTCGCCGCCGAGGAGAACCACGAGGGGGCACCCCGCTCAACCTCCGCAATCCCTCCACCCCGGCCGAACTGCGCGCCAAGCTCGTCAACGACGCCGGCACCAACCTCTTCCCCGGTTTCGCCAAGAACGCTGGTGGAGAAGCTGCTCGTCGCACGCCTTGCCGAGGTTTCCCGGCACGCCCCGTCGTTCGCCACCCCGTCGTTCGCCACCCCGTCGCGCGGCTACCGCGCCGCCCTCTCCGAGGGTGACGAGGCGACTGCCGCGGCCGTCCTGGCGTGGCTCGACGGCCAGCCGCACGTGGCTGCTTCCGCTCGTCGATCTGCCGGGGTACGCGGCGAGCGAAACTTGGCGGCTACTGTCTCCGGAGACGCCGCGTCGGCCGATGACATCGACCTGGAGCTGTGATGGCGGACGCGGGACTCTCGGCCGGCAGAGACTCGGGTGACGAGGATGCCGACGTACTGGACCGACTCGACCCTGTCGTCCTGCATCACATCGTCAACACCCGCGGCTGGCCTGATCTGCGGCCCCTGCAGCGGGCGGCGATCCCTCCGCTCATGGAGGGACAGGACGCCCTACTGCTGGCTCCGACGACAGGGGGCAAGACCGAGGCGGCCCGCTTCCGCCTGCTGTCGGCAATGACCGAGCATAAGTGGACCGGCACATTCGTGCTGTACTTGTGCCCTCTCAAGGCACTCCTCGACAACCTGGTCGGCTGCGTCGACGCGTATGCCCAGAGGCTGGGACAACGGACCGTACTCTGGCACGGCGACACCAAGGAATCGCAACGGCAGCGCATCCGGGCCGAGGCACCTGACATCCTGCTGACCACGCGCGAGTCACTCGAAGGTACCGGCAGCCGCACCGGTCAGGTGGTCGCCCCCGGAGTGCATCTGCTGGCCACCGACGGCAGCGGACACAGCGTCAAAGTGAGCCCCGAGCCGTCCGGCAGGCCTGCGGGCGAAGTGGAACTTGACTACGTCGGCTCGCTCGACAACGCGGCCAAACTCATCGCAGCGCTGCACAGGGGAGAGAAGCGGCTCGTTTTCTGCGAATCGTGCCGCCAGGCCGAGGAGTTGGGCGCGGCGCTCCGCGCCCGCGAAGTGACTGTCTTCCTGTCCCACGCCTCGCTCTCCGTCGATGAACGTGCCCGTTCCGAGCAGGCGTTCGCTGAGGCACGCGACTGCGTCATCGTCTCCACATCAACCCTTGAGCTCGGCATTGACGTCGGTGACCTGGACCGCGTCATCCAGATCGACTCGCCAACCTTCGTTGCCTCGTTTCTGCAGCGCATCGGTCGCATCTGTCGGCGGGCAGGCACCGTGCGGAACTGTCTGTTCCTCACCACCCGCGAAGACACCCTGCTGCAGGCGGCGGGGCTGTTGCTGCTGTGGTCGCACAGCTGGGTGGAACCGGTCGTCCCCCCTCCGGAGGCACGCCACCTGTTGGCTCAGCAACTGCTCGCCGTCACCCTGCAACAGCACAAGCGCGGCGATCAGCTGTGGAACCGGCAGTGGAACGGTCTCGCCCCCTTCGGCAAGTCGGCTGCCCCCATCCTGCGCTTCCTCACAGAAGAGGGCTACCTCGACAGCGACGGCGGGATGCTGTTCATCGGTCCCGAGGCGGAACGCCGCTTCGGGAAACGGCACTTCATCGAACTCACTGCCTCCTTCACTGCTCCTCCGCAGTTCACCGTCCTGTCCGGACGCACGGAGATCGGTCGCACCGACCCGAGCGTGCTCACCGAGGAACGCCCCGGCCCGAGGCGGTTGTTGCTCGGTGGACGCAGGATGAATGGCGGCGTCGCCGGACTTTCGTACGCGCTGACGCGTGCCATGCGAGAGGTACTGCTCGGCACGAACCCGCCCGTCTCCCTCGCCCGGCGGGCGGAGGCATGCCTGGCCGAACAGCGCGAGACCGACGTACCCGACACCGTGCTCCCCGGCGGCACACTGACTACCCATGTGGGCTCGGACGTCCGCTGGTGGACCTGGGCCGGTTACCGCGCCAACGCCACCTTGGCAGCCACCCTCCAGTCGGTCACCGACCCTTTGCAACGGCCCACCGACAGCTGGCTGCGTCTGCGGGAGAACCTCACGCCGGCCGACTGGCGTGCGGCCCGTGACAACGTCGGCGGAAACCTCGTCCTGCCTGACGTGGACCGCCGAGTCGTGCACGGTCTGAAGTTTTCCACCGCCCTCCCGGAACGCCTGGCGGTGGCCACGGTGGCGGCCCGCTTGGCCGATTTCGAGGGCGCCGGCTTGGTGCTTGACGAGCCGACGCGCTTTCAGTACGACGGCTGAATCGGGAGGAAGCCAAGATCGCTTCAATCGGACCGTTGGGATTACGCCCGTCCTGAACGCTCCGTCGTCACTGCAAGACGGAGGCATCCCGGCAGCCGGAGAAAGAGTGTCAAACGATGGTTACATCGAACGGGCGGGATGTCTTCCTATGGCCATCAAGGTGTCCACACAGGACCCCTCCTTGCATGATTGCCCAGGTCACAGTGGCGCTGTGAGACTCCCCGGCGTACGGCCCGGCTAGTCTGCCGCCCCCTGTTCGGCGCCACCGCGACCACCCGACCCGGCACACCCGGGCCGCATTCCCGAAGCCGCCGTAAGGACACCGGCAGCACGCGCACAACCTTCCGTAAAGCCGTCGGTCTGACAGGACACACACCTACGCGAGCTACCGGGGGGTAGTCATGCGACGGACAGGTACTGCGCTGGTCGTGATCATGGTGGCGGGCGGTGGGCTGGTGGCCGGGACGGTTCCGGCGGTGGCCCGGACGGCGGCCGTGGACTGTGCGGTGACGTGGGGGAGCCTGGACAAGACCGGTGGCGCCGTGGCCTCCAGGCGGCTGACCGACGTGCGGGCCGGACAGCACGAGTGCTTCGACCGCCTGGTCTTCGACGCCCAGGGCACGGCGGCCGACCCGATCGGCTACACGGTCCGCTACGTCGACGTACTGCGTCAGGACCCGAGCGACGTCGTGGTTCCGATCAAGGGCGGAGCCGTTCTGGAGATCTCCCTGTTCTCCTCGCGCTACGACCCGGCGACCGGACAGCCCTACCCGCCGCTTCCGGCCGTCGACGTCACCGGGTACCGGACCTTCCGGGAGTTCAAGGTCACGGGCGGCTCCGAGGGATACACCCAGGCCGGACTGGGCGTCCGTGCCCGGCTGCCGTTCCACGTCTTCCAGACGGCCAACCATCTCGTGGTGGACGTGGCTCATACCTGGTGATCCCGTACGGACCGGTTCGCCGGTTCACCGGTTCGTCGGCCGCTCTCCGTTTACGGGTGTCGGCCGCCGCACGCCCCCGCACAGGGCATCCGGCGGCCGACGATCTCGTCTTCGCGTCAGCAGGTCGGGACGTCCAGCCAGGCCGGGCCCTTGATGTAGATGTTGGTCATCCAGGAGCCGTCCGTCAGCTGGGACCAGGCGTCGTTGGTGTAGCCCTCGGCCGTGACCTCCTGGGCGTGGGCCTGGCAGACGACGTTGACCGTGGTGGGCTGGGCGAAGTAGTCGACCACGCCGGCGTTGACGTTCGGCTGGCTGTGCGTGCGCACGCCGGTGCCCCAGGTCTGGAACGGCTTGCTGCCTCCCGAGGGCGGCGGGGTGCTGCTGCCGCCGCAGTCCGGGATGCCGGGCAGCGAGGCCGGGCCCTTGATGTAGATGTTGGTCAACCAGGAACCGTCGGCCAGCTTGGACCAGATGTCGTTGGTGTAGCCCTCGGCGGTGACGGTCTCGGCGTGCTCCTGGCACTGGACGGACACCTGGGTCGGACCGGCGAAGGTGTCCACCACGGCACCCCGCACGCTCGGCGTGGAGCGGGTGCGCACCCCCGTGCCCCAGGTCTCGAAGACCGAACCGCCGTTCGCGGGCGGGGGAGTCGGCGTGCCCGAGCCGTTGACGCGGATCGCGCCCGCGTAGTCGCCGCCGGTGCGGACGGGCGCGACCCGGATGTGGGTGCCCGACTCGTACGCCTCGACCATCTGCCCGTTGCCGAGGTACATGGCGACGTGGTGGATGTGCCCGCTGCCCCAGAACATCAGGTCGCCCGGCAGCAGCGGGGCGCTGCCCTGCGAGGCGGAGAAGCGGGCCGAGGCCTGCGAGCTGTGGAACTGGTCGTCCGCCGTGCCGTTGAGCAGGTCCTTGCCGGTGGCCTGGTAGTAGGCGTAGCGGGTCAGGCCGGAGCAGTCGAAGCCCTTGCGCTCGTTGTCGTGGAGGCTGTCGGGGTCGGAGCCGTCGTAGTAGCCGTAGCTGGCCCCCGGGGTGGCCGCGTGGCCGCCGCCCCAGCTGTACCAGACGCCGATCTGCGAGCAGGCGGCGTTGACCGCGGCCTGCGCGACGGCCGAGGCGCCCGGCGCCAGGACGCCGCAGGTGGTGTCCTGGGCGGCGGCGTGGGCCGGGGCGGAGACGAACGCGGACAGGGCGAGGACCGAGGCCCCCAGGAGCGCGCCGCTGGTCCGGCGGCGCGTGCTGCTGGTGTTCAAGGAAGTCTTCCTTCGCATACTCGTGCGGATGGCTGGGAGGGGGCGTCGCCGGGCAGGCCCGGGACGGCGGTGCGGATGTGCGTGCCGCTCCCCACCCCCGTGGGGGAGCGGCACGGGCCGGTGTCCGGGAGGTACGGGCTAGTGGCCCAGCGCGTCGCGCATCTTGGCCAGGCCGCGCATCCGGTTGCGCTGGACGGTGCCGCGGTGGGCGCCGAGGCGTTCGCCCGCGGTGTCGTGGCTGAGGCCCTCCAGGTCCACGAGGATCACCGCCGCGGCCTCCTTCTCGGAGAGCACGCCCAGCAGTGCCAGCGTGGTCTGGGACGCCTCGTAGGAGGCCAGTCCGCCGTCCCAGCCCGATTCGGGCAGCCGGTCGGTGCACTGCTCACGCCGGGAGGGGTGCTGCCACGCGTCGCGCAGCAGGTTCAGGGCGACGGTGCAGGTGTAGGCGTACGGGTGCTGCTGTCGCGTCAGGTTCTGGGCGCGGGCGCGTCGGGAGAGCCGTAGGTAGGTCTCCTGGAGCAGGTCGTCGGCGTCGTGCGGGTTGCCGGTCAGGGCCAGCAGCCGGCGGCGCAGGCGTGGCATGTCGGCGGCGAAGGACGCGTCGAAGTCCTTCGGGCTCATCCGGTCGCCGTCCTCGCGCTGCGTCGGCGGGGCGGCGCAGGTTCTGGTCTCCATGCTGTTTCCCCCTGTGTCGTGAACTCGGCCCTGCGGTCTTGTCGTTATGCGTTCCGGGCGCCGGCTGGTCAGGTCGGCTGCCGGTCAGGCCTGACGGCTGGTCAGGCCGTCGGGCCGGGCGGGGCGGCGGGGCCGTAGCGGGCGGCCGGTGCCCGGCGCAGCAGCGCCCAGTACCGGTCGCCGTACGACCAGTGCCACCATTCGGTCGGGTAGTTGACGAAGCCGGTCGCGTCGAGGGCCCAGCTCATGCGGGCCCGGTTGGCGCGTGCCTCGGCGCTGATGCCGGGTGCCTGGGTGCGGCAGGCGCCGTCGCTCTCCTCGGGGGTCGCGTTGACCTCCGTGCCCAGCGGCAGTTCCCGGCCGTCCGGGTCGCACAGTGTCAGGTCGACGGCGCCGCCGCTGACGTGCGGTGCGACCTCCGGCGGGGAGATGTAGGCGCTCGCCAGTTCGCGGATCCGCTCCGGCGACGCGTCCGGATGGGCCTGCCGCATGGTCCGCGCGTACTGCTCGAAGTACCGCTGTTGCAGTCCGGGTGGCCGGTACCCCTCCACCACCAGGAACCGGATCCCGGCCGGCAGCAGCCGCTGGGCCCGCACCAGCCGCCGTAGCGCACCGGCCCTGAGGTGGGCGTAGTGGCCGTCGGCGTCGGCCTGACGGTGGTCGATCCGCAGCTCGTCGGTGTCACGCAGGTCGACCAGCGGTTCGCCGCAGTCGTCCTCCGCCACCGCGGCGACCCGGGCGTCCGAGAGCGTGATGATCTCTGTCACGTGCACCAGCTTCGCGGACCCCGCTGCAAGTCCTCTGCAAGTTGCCTGCAGGCGGCCCACCAGGACTTCTGCAGACGCGCGGACGGCCACGGCGACGCCCGGCCGCTCCCTGGGCCGCCGGTGCCGCGTACCGAGCGGGAGGTGCGGGCTACCGGGTTCCCGTGGCCGGTTCCTGTGCCTCGCGGCAGCCCAGCTCGCGGAAGACGGCGAGCGCTTCGGCCCTGGCCGCCCGCGCGGCCGACGCGTCTCCGTGCGCCTCCCGTACGGCGGCCAGGTCCCGGAGCGTGCGGGCCCGCCATAGGGGCAGCCGCAGCGTCTCCCATGCCGACAGGGAGCGCTCCAGCGGCTCCCGCGCGCCGTCCGGATCGCCCGCGGCGAGATGCCATTCGCCGAGCGTGCGCAGGACGAGCGCCTCGCCGAAGCGGTCCTGGCGCTCGCGGGCCACGGTCAGGCAGCGGCCGAGCCGCGCCCGTGCCTCGTCGAGACGGCCGAGCCTCAACTCCGTCTTGGCCAGCGACTGTTCGGTGTACATCACCCCGAAGGTGTCCCGCAGGGCCGAGAAGATCCGCAGCGCCTCGCCCAGCAGCCGCTCGGCGTCCGCGAGCGCGCCCTCGGCCCGGTCGCACAGGGCCAGCGACCGCAGGGTCAGCGCCTCGCCGTGCCGGTCGCCCTCCGCGCGGTACAGCTCCAGCGCCCGCGCGAGCGCCTCCCGGGCCGCCGCGCCGCGCCCCTGTTCCCGGTGCACGTACCCGATGCCGTACAGCACCCGGGCCCGGGCGCCCCGCTCCGCGGACTCCCCGTACCGCTCCAGCGCCGCGTCCAGCAGCTCCGACGCCTCGGCGTACCCGGCCTGTTCACGGCGGACGGTCCCCATCCCGGCGAGGGCGAGCGCCGCGCCCTCGGGCACGTCACCGCGCGTCTCGAACAGCCGCAGGGCCTTGCCGAAGTAGCTGTACGAGTCCTCGAACTCGTCCTGTTCGTAGCGGAGTTGGCCAAGTCCCGCGAGCAGCCAGGCCTCTCCCTCGTCGTCCCCGCCGCGGTGCACGGCGGCCATGGCGGCGGCGTGCGAGCGGGACCAGGCGTCGAACTGGTTGTACAGCGCGGCCGAACTCGCGATCAGCGCCCCGGCCAGATCGCGGGCGGCGCGGATCATGCCGTGGTCGGCGCAGTACTCGACGGCCGCCAGGAGACAGGCCTGTTCGGCGGCGAACCAGGACGTGGGCCGCTCCAGCAGTTCCTCCTCGGTCTCCGCGTCGAGGGGCCGTACGGCGGCCGGTTCGGGGAAGCGCCGGGCCGCTCCGCCCGGGCCGAGGGCCGCCGCCTTCTCGGCGAGACCCAGCCAGGACGCCACCAGCCGCAGCACGGCCGCCGTACGCTCCTGCGGGCTCTCCTCGGACAGACAGCGCTCGCGGGCGTGTTCGCGGGCCAGGTCATGGATGCGGTACCGGCTGCGTCCCGTCCCGTCCACGCCGATCACGTCGATGAAGTGGCAGTCCACCAGCCGCTCCACCGCCTCCTCGGCCTCTTCCGTGCCGATGTCCAGCAGCGGGGCGGCGATCCAGGCCGCGAAGTCCGGCAGGTCGAGCAGGGCGAGCCGGCGCAGCGCCCGGCGCTCCGGCGGGTCCAGGTCGGCGTAGCCGAGCTCCAGGCTGGAGCGCAACTCCAGGTCTCCGGCGCGCAGTTCGCTCAGCCGGCGGCGTTCGTCGCGCAGCCGGTCGGCGAGCCGGCCGGCCGCCCAGTGCGGGCGGGCCGCCAGCCGGGCGCCCGCGATGCGCACCGCCAGCGGCAGCCGCCCGCACAGCGAGACGATCTCCGCGGCCTGCTCCGGCTCGGCGTTCGTGCGGCCCTGTCCGGCGACGCGGCGCAGCAGTTCGAGCGCCTCCGCCTGGCCGGGCACGGCCAGGTCCAGGTGGGCGGAGCCCTCCAGCGCCACGAGCCGGCGCCGGCTGGTGACGAGGACGGCGCAGCCCGGGCCGGGCGGCAGCAGCGGCCGTACGTGTGCCTCGCCGCCCGCGTTGTCCAGGATCAGCAGGACGCGCCGGTGCCCGATGTGGGTGCGGTACAGCCCGGTCAGCTCCTCGACCGAGGTCGGCAGGGTCTCGGGGTCGGCGCCCATGGCGCGCAGCAGCCGGGCGAGGGCGTCGGCGGGCTGCAGCGGCGCGCTGTCGGCGGCCCGCAGGTCCACGAACAGGCGGCCGTCCGGGAAGAGGTCGGACACCCGGTGGCCGACGTGCACGGCGAGCGCGGTCTTGCCGGTGCCGGACCGGCCGGAGATCACCCCGATCGGCGGAGCGGTACGGCCGGCCTCGTCGACCCCGCCCACCAGCGCGGCGGCCCAGGCGATCTGCTCGGTGCGGCCCACGAAGTCGGCGATGTCCGGCGGGAGATGGGACGGCGCGGGGGTGGCGGCGGGACGGTTGGCGGCCGGCGGTCCCGGGGGCGCCGCGGGTTCCCGTCCGGTGCCGGGCGGGCGGGCGGTGCCGGGCGGCTGCGGGGGGCCGGCCGGACCGGGGCCGCCGGGCGGGCGTGACGTGCCCGCCAGCTGTGCGTCGTTGGTCAGGACGGCCTGGTGCAGTGCCTGCAGTTCCGGGCCGGGATCGATGCCCAGTTCCTCGCGCAGGACCGCGCGGCCCTCCTGGTAGGTGCGCAGGGCGTCGGAGACGCGGCCGGTGCGGACCAGCGCGGTCATCAGCTGGCCGCGCGGCCGCTCCCGCAGGGGGTGGGCGGCGACGTGCGCGAGCAGCGGGGCGATGGTCCGGTCCGCGCGGTCCAGATCGAGGTGCAGCCCGAAGGTCTCCTCCTGCGCGAGGATCCGCAGTTCGCCCAGCCGGGCCGCCTCGATCCGGGCGAAGGACTGGGCCAGTCCCTCCAGCGCGTCCGGGCCGCGCCACAGGGCCAGTGCCTCGCCGAGCAGGTCGGCGGCCTCCTCGCGGTGGCCCGCGGCGGCGGAGGCCCGGCCCGAGGCGAGCAGGTCCTCGAAGCGGCGGGCGTCGATCCGGGACGGGTCGAGGTCGGCGACGTAGCCCGGTGGCCGCGTCGTGACCACGGCGTCCTGGGTGACCTGGGCCAGTGCCCGGCGCACGGCGGAGACGTGGGTGGCGACCAGGGCGCCCGCGGTGGCCGGTGCCCGCTGGTCCCAGACGCAGTCCACGAGCCGGTCGGTGGAGAGCACCTCACCGAGGTGGACGACCAGTGCCGACAGGACCGCCAAAGGTCTGACACCGCCGAGCGGGGCCCGCCGGTCGCCGGCCCACACCTCCACCGGACCGAGCAGCCGCACTTCGAACATCGTTCCCCGATCGCCGCACCACCCGCCCGATGGAGCACGGCCAACATAGCGGCGAAGATGCCCATGACATAGCCGGGGCACAGCAAGGGCCGGACCGCCGTGACCGGATTCGATCGATGCGGCGGACCGGTGTCCCTCACCTGCGATGTCAGGGCAGGTGGGGTCGGTGGTGCCCGTCACCGCTCAGGGCGGCGGCGCTTCTCCCTCCTTGTGCCGGTTGACCTGTTCTCGACGGTCGGCGAGGCCGGTCGCGTGCAGGGAGGACGGTTCTCCGACGGCCGTCGTATGAGCGCCGGAGAAAGAAAAAACCCTGTGATCCAGGGGGCATACGGACGGGACCCGCGGGGCGTCAACCGCTCGAAAGCACCACGTCCGTCCGACCGGATCCCCGGGAGCCGCCCCATGCACCGCTGGACCCTGGCCCTGCTGACCGCCGGTCTGCTGGCGACGACGGCCACCGCATGCGCGGGCACCACGACGACGCCCGGGGCGTCCGCGAGCGGCACGCCCCGCCCCGCGGGCGGCCCGGCGGAGACGCTGCGGCTCGCGGAGCAGCTCCTCATCAGGACGTGCATGGAGAAGGAGGGACACAAGTACTGGATCGAGCCGCCCGTCCCGCAGGACGTCTCGGCCCGGTTCCCCTACGTCGTGGACGACCCGGCCTGGGCCGGGGCCCACGGCTACGGCACCGATCTGCGGCGCGAGCGCGAGGCCCAGGTCCACAGCGACCCCAACCAGCGGTACTTCCACTCCGTGCCGGCCGGCACCAGGGCCGTCCTGGTGAGCGATCTCAACGGGGCGCGCCCGCAGGGACTTTCGGCCCGGCTCCCGAACGGCATACGGGTCTCGCACAGCGACCAGGGCTGCCAGGCCACCGCCGAACGGCAGCTGTACGGCGACCTCCAGGCCTGGTTCAGGGCCACCCGGGTCACCGACAGCCTGGCCGGCATGCGCGTCGGCCTCGTCACGGCCGACAAGCGCTACAAGGCGGCCGTCACGGTGTGGGCACGCTGCATGCGCGAGCGGACGTACCGCTACGCGGACCCCGCCCGGGCCCGTGCCGCGGCCACCCTGCCGAAGACCCCGTGGCCGCACGACAAGGAGGTACGGCTGGCCTCGGCCGAGGCGGCCTGCGCCGTCTCCAGCGGCCTGTCCTCCGTGGCCGGGTCCCTGGACTCCGAGTACCGCGACCGGCTCCGGCGCGAGCACCCCCGGGAGACGGCCGACCTCGCCCGCCTCAAGCGGGAGGCGCTGCCCCGCGCCCGCGCGATCGTCGCCCGCGGCGACTGAGCGCGGCCCGCCCGCCTCCCCGCCCACCCAGACCACCACGGCCGTCGGGCCGTGGGCGCACCACCCCACCGCAACGAAACGAGGGAAACCATGTCCGTCAAGCGTCTCCTCACCGTCGCCGCCTCGGCCGCCGCCGTCGCCGCGCTCTTCTCCCCGGTCTCCAGCGCCAGCGCGCTGGACGCGGGCACCCAGAAGACCGCGAGCGCCCAACTCGCCAACGACGGCTACCTCCACGTCTACACCCAGCCCTACGGCGGCGGCCGCGAGTGCAAGTGGTCCGGCAACTCCGACAACTGGGGCAGCTGCCGCAACCTGACCTCCGACATCTGGAACAACGGCTACGCGGGCGGCCTGGACGCCGTCGACCTGTACACCGCCCCCAACGCCGGCGGCGCGCACGCCTGCATCAGCCAGGGCGACAGCTGGCCCGACACCACGACCGGCGAATACCGCTTCACCTACGGCGCGGGCCTGGAGCAGTTCGGCAAGAGCGTCAACAACAACATCTCCTCGCACCGCTGGGTGGACTACTGCAGCCAGGGCTGAGGACCCGGCGGTCTCGCCCCGGTACGCCCGCGCCCGGGCGTACCGGGCCGACCCGCGTCCGGGTGCCTCCCCGCCGAGTGCGTCCGCCGCGCGGAGCCCGTGCGCGACCGGTCCGTCCGTACGACGGTCCTCGCGCCGGCCCGGAGCCGCGCCGCGGCCCGGTCGCGATCCGGGGTCCGGAGCGCCCCCCGCGCGCCCCGGACCGTGGACCCCCCATTCCCCGCGTTCGGTCAGCTCTTCGGTGGCCCGTGCGACACGGGGGCGACGCCGGATGTGCTGCGGTCGAATGCCCCCGGCATATCGACCGCAGCACGCGCCTCGGGATCGTCCGAAGGCATGACGAGTGCGCCCGTTCCCCCATGGGACGCGCCCCCGTGCCCGTAGGCTCCGGCACAGACAGCTTCCCCGGTCGTCGGGCCGGTCCGGAGGGGTCAGGTGTTGCCAGCGGGTATTTGGCAACACCGATCGGGCGGTGCGTTGTTGGGGGGATGGTCATCGAGCACGACGGGTTCGGCGCCGAGTTACGGCGGCGCCGCATCGCGGCCGGCATGTCGCTGAGCGAGCTGGCCGGCAAGGTCTACTGCAGCCGCAGCTTCCTGAGCCGCGTGGAGAACGGGCGGCGCAGGGCGTCCCTGGAACTGGCCCAGCTCTGCGACGCGGTGCTGGACGCCAAGGGCGCACTGGCCGGACTGGCACCGCTGCCGGGCACCGACGCCGTACCGAAGGCGGTCCGGGGCGGGGCGGGGGAGCGGGCCGCCGGGGCGGTCACGTCGCCGGAGCGGGACGGGCGTTCGGCCGCCGGACCGGACCGGGCCGAGTTCCGCAGGCTGCTGCGGCGCGGCGACCTCAGCCACGCCGCGGGCGAGATGCGCGAGGCCGAACGGCACTACACGGCCGCCTACCGCGGCGCCGAGGGCGATCCGCGGGCGCAGGCCGAGGCCGTGATCAGGATGGCGCGCCGCTGGTCGGACCCCGGGCAGGTCGACCGCGAGCTGCTCCAGTCCATCCGGGGCTGCCTGGCCGCGCTGGACGGCGACGGCGGCGCGGAGGCGGCGGGGCTGCGGCTGCGGCTCGAAGCCCATCTGGCGAAGAAGATGGCGCTGGCCGTCAGCCAGGACACCGCCGCGGGACTCGCGGGACCCGCCGAGGGCGCGCGGCTCGCCGAGGACACCCTGCGCCGATTACCCGACGACGGCGACGACGAGGTCCGCTGCGAGGTCCTCACCGAATGCCGGTGGGCACGCTACGACTTCCTGCCGGCCCCCGAGTCGCTGACGCTCTCCGAGCGGCTGCGCGAGGCCGCGGCCCGGCAGGACTCCCCGTACTTCCGGGGCGAGGCACTGATGGCGGTGGCCGTCGACCAGCTGCGCAACGGCCGGATCTTCAGCGCCCTCGCCACCGCGAACCAGTACCGCAAGCACGCCGCCGACACCCACAGCGCCCTCGCCCGCTGGCAGCGGCACACCCTCGACGCCCTCCTCGACCTCTGGCACGGCCGGTTCGACGCGGCGGCCGAGTGGATCTTCGTGGAGTCGCTGAAGTTCATCGAACTCCTCCGTGCCGACTACGCCGTTCCCGCCGACAACCTCACCCAGACCCGCCTCGGCCAGGCCTACTGGCTGCTGAGACAGCAGGGCCGGCTGGCCGAACTGTTCACCTCCGACCTGGCCGGTGACGTCGAACGGCACGCCTACTTCCCGGTCTGGCGGGCCGGACTGGCCCTCGCCCTGTGCGAGACCGGGCAGTACGCCGAGGGCGCGGACCTGTTCCTCGGCTGCGTCGCCGACGTCGACCGCTTCCCGCCGTCCGGCTGGGCCGTCCCCGCGCTCGTCCTGCTGGCGGAGGTCTGCGCGGCGCTGGACCTGGAGGGCGGATTCGACGCCGAGCTGGCGCCGGTGCTGCCCACGCTCCGGGCCCGCCTCGCACCGCACGACGGCGAGCAGATCGCCCTGGGCGGCTGGCCCACCGTCCTCGTCGGCCCGACCGCCCGCGCCTGCGGTGTCCTCGCGCTGGCCGCGGGCGAACCGGAGACCGCCCTCGACCACTTCCGCCGCGCGGCCGTCCCGGCCCGCTCCTCCCAGCCCGAACTGGCCCGCCTCCGCCTGGCCCAGGCCCGCGCGACGCGCCGGATGGGCGGCCCGGGCAGCGAACCGAACGCGGTACGGCTGCTGCGGGAGGCGTCCCGGGGCGCGGAGACGTACGGGATGACGTGGCTCCGGGGGCAGTGCGAGGGGTTGTTGGAGGAGCCGGGGCGGGCGTGAGTCCGCGGCGCCCTCGTCACCGCCGGAGATCGGTGGAGCCGACGTGTGCGGACCGTGTTCATGCTGTGAACTAGGTCACACGGCCGTCGGTGTCCACCGCCTCGCGGCGCCGCGCTCCCACCGCCCCGGGAGCCCCCCGCGCCACCCCCTGCCCCGCACCTCACCTTCTGTAGTCAGCCAAAACGTCTTCGTGGCCGCGGAGTTGGAGGTGACGGATTCCGAATCGTCTACGCGCATAGTGTGCCGAGTGGTCCAAACCCGTGTCTCCGGTGGGTTTGTGGGGTCTCTTGACCCGGGTGGGATGGCTGAGTTTCATACCTAACCAACTGCGCGGGGGGCATGGGCGCCCATCGTGAAATCCGCAGGGTGTCCTTGGTGTTCCTGGCGTGTCGCGCCGTCAACTCCCCAATGTGTGCAGGCGTGTTGACGTGTCTGCCGACTCGTTCGGCACGTCGTGCGCCACCCCGGAAAGGAAAGCGCCGGTGTCGCAGTTCCTCACCGCAACCCCGCCTCTCTGCCGTGCCGCCGCAAGCCGGTGGACGAGGTGAGCCGGCACCGGGGTACGGCCGCACCGGCCGACGCGGGAGCGAAGAACGGGCGGGGACGCAGTATCCGGACCTCGCTCATCACGCTCGCGGTGGTGCCGGCGATGGCGCTGGTGCTGCTCTGGGTCAGTGGTTCCTACGCGCTCTTCGACCAGTGGCACAAGGCCGGCCAGGAGGGACAGCCGGCGAAGACCACCTACGCCCTGGTGCCCGCGGTCGGCGAGTTCCAGAAGGAACGGCTGCTGACGGTCGGGGTACTGGCCTCGTCGCACCGCGGTTCCGCGGCGCTGACGGCACAGCGGCGCCGGACGGATGCCGTCATCGCCGGGTTCCGCACGGTGGACGCCGCGTCCGGGAAGGTCGGATCGGCCCAGTACCGGGCCCAGTTGGCCACCGTACGGAAACGGCTCGCCGGGCTGACCGCCGAACGCACCGCCGTCGACGGCGGCACGACCGACCGGCAGCAGGCCTACGCCGTCTACTCCGACGCCGTGTCCTCGGTGCTGAACCTCTTCGGGATGCTCAGCACCGACAGCGGTGACGCCCCCACCGCGGCGGACGCCGGTCACGCACTGGCGTTCCTGCGCGGCACGGAGGCGCTCTCGCAGGAGGAGGCGATCCTCAACGGGGTCGCCGGATCAGGGAAGTTGAGCGTCCAGGAGCGGTCGGCGCTGGGCGCGGCCCAGGCCGTGCGGGTCTCCGTGCTGTCCAACGAGGTCGAGCCGTATCTGCCGGCGAAGCTCGGTGCCGAGCTGGGCAGCGCCATGGGCGGGCAGGACTGGGCCGCCATGACCGCCTTCGAGAAGACCGTCGCCGGGGCGTCCGCCGGACACGACGGCACGATCTCCGTCCCCTCCGTCCCGGCCGCCCGCGCCGCCGCCCCCGGGCGGGTGTCCGGCGCGGTGCAGGCCGTGGAGGGGCAGTTCCTGGGCAAGGTCACCCAGGACTCCGCCGACCGCACCCACCAGGTGCTCGTCAAGGCACTGCTCGGCAGCGCGCTCGCGCTGGTGGCCGTCCTCGCCGTGGGCCTGCTGTCCTGGCGCATCGCCCGCTCCCTCATCGGCCGCATGTCCGGGCTGCGTACGGAGACGCTCGAACTCGCCGAGGAACGGCTCCCGGAGCTGATCGCCCGGCTGCGCACCGACGGGAAACGGGCCGACGCCGGCGACCTGCCCGAACTCGACTACGGCAGCGACGAGTTGGGCAAGGTCGCCGATGCCTTCAACACCGCCCAGCGGACCGCGGTCGGCGTCGCGCTGGAGCAGGCCGCGCTGCGGGAGGGGGCGCGGCTGGTGTTCCACAACATGTCGCGCCGTATCCAGCTCCTCGTGCACCGGCAGCTCACGGTGATCGACTCCATGGAACGCAAGGAGCAGGACCCCCAGCTCCTCGCCGACCTCTACCGGGTCGACCACCTCGCCACCCGGATGCGGCGCAACGCGGAGAGCCTGACCGTGCTGTCCGGCGCGGCGCCCCGGCGGCGCTGGAAGCAGGCGGTGCCGCTCGCGGATCTGCTGCGCAGCGCGGTGTCCGAGATCGAGGGCTACACCCGGGTCGTGGTCGAACCCCTGCCGCCCGTCGCGGTGCTGGGCCCCGCCGTCGGCGACACGATCCACCTCATGGCCGAACTGATCGAGAACGGCGTGACGTTCTCGCCCCCGCACACCGAAGTGCGGGTACGGGCCCTGCCGGTGGCGCAGGGGTACGCCGTCGAGGTCGAGGACCGGGGGCTCGGACTCTCGGCCGAGGAGTACGCGGCGGCCAACGAACTCCTGCACCACCCCAAGGACTTCAGCTTCACCACCCTCGGCGAGGACCCGCGCCTCGGCCTCTTCACCGTCGGCCACCTCGCCCAGCGCCACGGCATCACCGCGAGCCTCCAGGCCTCGTCGTACGGCGGTTCGCTGGCCGTCGTCGTCCTCCCGCACACCCTGACCGAGCCGGCGGCGGACCTGGCACCGCCGCCCCTGGACGTACGGGGGGAACGCCACCTGGCGTCGGTCGCGGAGGCGGCGACGGGCGGGACGGCGGCGGGGACGGCGGCCGGTCCGGTCGCGGGCTCTCCCACCGGTCCGGTCGCCGGAATCGGACGCGGCAGGGTGACGGCCGCGGGCATGCCGATGCGCACCCGCACCCGCACGGCGTCGTCCACCCGGGCGAACACACCCGCGCAGGGCGACACGCCCACCCGGCCCGCCACGTCCAACCAGGCCGGCGCACCGGCCCGGCCCACCACGTCCGCCCATCCGGCACCCGCCGCCCCCGGTTCCGGCCGGCTGCCCCGGCGCGTTCGGCAGGCCCATCTCGCGCCGCAGCTGCGGGACCGGGCGGAGGACGCGGACGGGGAGTACGGGGCGGGGCGGGAGGCCGACCGGCGGCCGGAGCAGGCCCGGTCGATGCTGGCCGCGCTGCGGGACGGCACCCGGCGGGCCCGCGCGCAGGAGGACGTGCCGCTGCCCGCCTGGCCGTCGGCGGCACGGGGAGACGCCCGTCGGCGGGACGTCCCCTGGTCCACGGCACCGCAGGAGAAGGCCCCCTGGTCCGGGTCGCCCCGAGACGAAGCCCCCGTAGCCGACCGGAACACGGACCCGTCCGACCGGCGTCAGTTGCCCACCCGTCCCCGTCCGACAAGGAACACCCCATGACCGCGCCCAACACCACGCACGGCGGACTGGCCTGGCTGCTGGACAACCTGATCGAGCGGATCCCGGAGACCCTGCACGCCATCGTGCTGTCCGAGGACGGTCTCCTCGTCGGCGCCTCCGAACGGCTCGCCCGGGACGACGCCGAGCAACTCGCCGCGATCTCCTCGGGAGTCCACTCGCTCGCGCTGGGCACCAGCCGGCACTTCGGCGGCGGGCGGGTGCAGCAGACCGTCATCGAGATGGACGACCTCTTCCTCTTCGTCACCACCGCGGGCGGCGGCGCCCGGCTCGCCGTGCTCGCGACCTCGCAGGTGGACGTCGGCACCGTCGGCTACGAGATGACCATGGTCGTACGGCAGGTGGGACAGTTCCTCAGCGCGCCCCCGCGGTTCCCGGAGTACAGCGGAGCGCCCTTCGCGGGTGAGCATGAATGAGACATTGGTCGGAGGAAGACCCGTGGGAGGACGAAGACCCCGCGCTGCTCGTCCGCCCCTACACGGTGACCGGCGGCCGGACCCCGTCCGCGCGCCCCGGCGTCGAACTGATCACCCTGATCAGCACCGTCCGGCCGCCCACCCGCGACCAGCGTCTCCAGCCCGAGCAGAACCGGCTGCTGGCGCTCTGCCGTACCCCGACCGCGCTGGTGGAGGTCGCCGCCCGCCTCGATCTGCCCGTCGCGGTCATCCGGGTCCTCCTCGATGACCTGCTGGACAACGACCTCGTCTCCGTCTCCCCGCCCACCGCGGCCGGTATCCCCGACGCCCGTTTCCTCCAGGCAGTGATCGATGGCATTCGCAGAATCTGACCGCCGCACGGCCCGCCCCCGGGTCACCGCCGTCGCGCCCGACGCCGCCACCGCCAAGATCCTGGTCGCGGGCGGCTTCGGCGTCGGCAAGACCACCCTCGTCGGCGCGATCAGCGAGACCGCGCCGCTGCGGACCGAGGAACTCATCACCGAGGCCAGCGTCGGCGTCGACAGCCTCGCCGGGGTGGAACGCAAGACCACCACGACGGTCGCCATGGACTTCGGCCGGATCACGCTCAGTCAGGCCCTCGTGGTCTATCTCTTCGGGGCGCCGGGGCAGGACCGGTTCTGGTTCATGTGGGACGACCTGTCGCGCGGCGCGCTCGGCGCGGTCGTCCTCGCGGACACCCGGCGGCTGGAGAGCTGCTTCCCGTCCGTCGACTTCTTCGAGCACCGGGGCATCCCCTTCGCCGTCGGCGTCAACTGCTTCGACGGCCGGTGCGACGAGGACCCCGAGGAGATCCGCGCCGCCCTCGACCTCGCCCCCGACATCCCGCTCGTGCTGTGCGACGCCCGCGACAAGGAGTCGGTGAAGACGGTGCTGCTGGCCCTGCTCGAACACGTCATGCGGGGGCTGGCGGTGGAGGCGTCGGGCGACCGCTGGCCGGGCTAGCCGTACGGTCAGGAGGGCTTCGCCGCCGATACGGCCGTCGCGGTCAGCGTGCCGTCGCACTCCGCGAACTGTCCGTCGTCCAGGACGACTTGGTGGGCCCCGGAGTGCGGCAGGCCGATCACCATCGTCGGGTAGAGGACGGGCGCCGACCCCGACTCGCAGAAGCCGTCGCCCTCGCCCTGCACCTGCACGAAGGTCAGCTTCAGCCAGGCCTGCGCGCCGGGGGCGAGCCGCACGGGGGCGGCGGGGCCGACGGGGGTGACGGTCAGCGGGACGTTGAGTTCCGGGGAGCCGTTCGCGGCGCCGGCGACCGTGGGATGCCCCTGGAGGACGCAGGAGGTGGCGCCCGCGTTGGTGAACCGCACGATCGCCGCCCCGGTCCCGGTACCGGCCGGGCGGTCGGCGGCCTGGTAGGCACTCGCCTTCAGGGAGCCCGCCGTACAGGCCTTCGCCGCCGTGCCGGTGGACCCGGCCGACCCCGATGACCCGGACGAGCCGGGGGAGGAAGCGGTCGCGGTCGGCGTGCTCGACGAACCGTCGGCCCCGTCCGCCGGGGTGTCGCCCGGCTGACACCCGGTCACCACCGCCGCCACCGACACCGCGGCCACGGCCCACACGCTCCTGCGGATGCTGCTCTTCTGCATGACGTCCCCCGAACCGGCTGTGCACGGGCCGGACTTCGCCGGCGCTCGCGGGGGGAGACAGGTCCGCCCGCGCCAGGAGTTCCGCCCGTGCACCATCTGTGACGCAACGGTGACGCTCAGTCGAAGCTGGCGAAATAGGCCGCCGCCATGTCCTCGTCGCCGTGGCCCTGCGCCGCCGCCCGCGCGAACCGCTCCGCCCCGGCCGCCGCGACGTCCAGCCGCACGCCGTTCGCCGCGCCCGCGCCCACGATCAGCCGGGCGTCCTTCTCCGCCGTGGTGACCGCGAAACTCGCCGGTGTCAGCCGGTCGTCGAGGATCGCGGCCGCCTTGGCGTGCAGATAGCCCATGTCGAGCGGGCCGCCCGCGATGAGGTCGAAGAAGTCCTGCGGGTTCACGTCCAGGCCCTTGGACAGGGCCAGCGCCTCGCCCGCCGCGTTCGTCACCGCCAGCACCCAGCTGTTGGCGACCAGCTTCAGCCGGGTCGCCGTCGCCGCCGCGCCGTCCTCGCCCACCCACAGGGTGCGGACGCCGACCGCGTCGAAGACCGGCGTCACCCTCTCGCGGCCGGACTCGGGACCCGCCGCCAGGACGGTGAGCTGACCGGCCTCGGCGGGCTGGCGGGTGCCGAGGACGGGAGCGTCGTAGAAGACGAGTTCGTGCCGGGCCGCGAACGCGGCCAGCTCGCCCACCGATTCGAGGCTCGACGTCGTCGACTGGACCCACGTGGCGCCGGGGCGCAGCGCCGGTGCGGCCTCGCGGACGACGTCGAGGACGGTGTCGCCGTCGTAGAGCATCGTGAGGACGACGTCCGCGTCGCGCACGGCGTCCGCGATCGTGTCGGTGACGTGCGCGCCGTCGGCGGACAGCGGGTCGGCCTTGGCGCGGGTCCGGTTCCAGGCCCGGACGGTGTGTCCCGCGCGGGCGAGGTTGCGGGCCATCGCGGCGCCCATGATGCCGGTGCCCAGGACGCCTACGGTCAGCTTCTCGGTGGTCATGTCTCGGCTTTCGTCCTCGACGGTGTTGTCGGGGACCAGGGTGCCAGGGTGACGCGCGCCCGGCCTCCCGGCGGGGCGCGCGCCGCCCGTCAGCCGGTGACCGTGAACCAGGTCGCGCGCGACTTCTGCCACTCCGGGTGCGAGAGGTCCTTCGCCTCGGTGCCGTCGCCGTACAGGTCGGCCGCGCCGTCGTCGGTGATCAGCTGGGCGCGGGCCCCCGGGACCGTCAGGTCCGGTACGTCGACGACGGCCTCCCAGGCGCCCGGGTCCGTGGTCGGCAGGTCGCGCAGCTTGACCGGCTTGTCGGCCGCGCTGCCGGTCCAGGAGTAGAGGGCGTACGGGTCGGAGTTGTCGTCGGCGGCCCAGGAACCGGCGACGATCAGGTACTGGTTCGCCGCGTTCTTGCGGATGTCCCGCACCGAGAGCCCGCCGAGGTCCAGCTCGATCGGCGTGCCGAAGGCCGCGGCGGTGCCGTCGGCGACCACCTTGTCGATGTTGGTGACCGGCACCAGCAGCGCCTTGCCGCCCTTGACCGCCGGGGCGAGCGGTGCGCGGAAACCGAGGTACGCGGTGGTCGTCGAGCCGGGCGCGAACTCCAGCCCCTCCACGTTGAACCCGTTGATCTCCTTGGGGATCTGGCCGTCGGCCGTGCCCGCCGCGAAGCCGTACCGGTTGCCGTTCGCCTTGTCCCACGCCACCAGGTTGTCGCGCAGCTTGCCGTACGAACTGCCGTAGGACAGCGAGGTGCCGGCGCCGGTGCCGGTCACCTTGGTGGTGAAGACCGTGTTGCGGGCCGACTTGTACTCGCCGTCCTTGTTGTTGCCCAGCGAGCCGGTCCAGTAGATCGTGTCGCCGACGCGGGCCGCGCCCTCGATGTCGATCTCCTTGGACACGTCGATGTCGTCGCTGAAGTCCCACGTCCTCACGGGCGCGCCGGACGCCGAACGGTCGTACAGACGCAGCACGTTGGACTCGTCGTCGGCCACGACGACATAGCCGCCGCCCACGTCCACGGCGGCGGAGGCGTCGCTGGAGCCGGTGAAGTAGCGGGTGTCGGCAGGCAGTTGGACCGCCGCCGAGGCCGCGTAGTGCAGGGTCTTCGTGGCGGTCTTGCCGCCGAGGCCGGTGACCTTCACGGTCAGGTCGGTGTAGCCCTGCGCGGCTGCCGCGACGGCGAGCCGGCGGGTGGCGCCGGTGCCGGTGACGGTCACCGCGCTCGTCGGCGCCACGGACGTCTTGCTGCTCTTGCTCGCCGCGACCGTCAGCGCGCCGGCGTCCGCGCCGCTCTGCGCGACCGTCACCTGGACGGTCGGGTCACCGGTCGCGCCCACCGCGCCCGACAGGTAGCCGGCCGAGAGGGAGATGGTCGGTGTGCCGTAACTCGCCGCGTGCGCCTGGCTGTTCAGGCCCAGGTTCAGTCCCAGGGCCGTGAGGGCGAGACAGGTGCCCGCCACGGCGACCGCCCGGCGACCGTTCGAGAAAATGTAGTCCTGCTGCACAGGGACCCCTTCGTCGGCTCGGTGTCGACGAGAAGGTTCAGCGGGCTTCACCAACTCCGCGGGGTGTGGGCGGGTCCTGGGGGTGAACAGCTGCGGACGGGCCGAGGGAGCGTGCCATGACCCGGTCCAGGTGACGGGTGAACACCTCCCGCGTGTCCGGGGTCAGCGTGCGCAGCGCCACCAGCGCGGTGATCACCACGTCGCACAGCTCGCCCTGCACGTCCTCCCAGGTGTGGGTGACGCCCTTGCGCGGGTTCTGGCCGGTCGCACCGATCACCGCCTGGGCCACCTCGCCGACCTCCTCGGAGAGTTTCAGCATGCACACGAGCATGCCCTCCCGGCCGTCGAGGGGGTCGTTGCGGTCCACCCAGGTCCACAGGTCGTCGATGCCGGTCCAGAGGTCGGCTGCCCGGTCGTCGTGATCGCTCATGCGCCCAGCCTGCCAGCACCGGCCGGCCCGTCCGCCCTACTCGTCGAACAACGTCTCCTGCCCGGACTCCCCGGACGCCGACGCCTCCCGCACCCGCCGGTTCCGCAGTCCGACGACCACGGCCGTCGCCGCGCCGGTCACCGCGAGCGCGGCCGGGACCATCCAGCCCCGGTTCACCGCGTGCCCGAGCGCGTGGTCCAGGGAGATCCGGCCCGGTCCGGTGACCGCGAGGCCGGCCGCGGTCAGGGCGAGGGAGGCCGCGTACTCGTAGCCGCCGCCCGCCGCGAAGAAGCCGTTCGGGGCGTGCACGGCGGTCGCTCCCACCATCGCGCCGGCCGCCGCGGCGCCCGCCGCCGGGGTCGCGAGGCCCAGCGCGAGCAGCGCGCCGCCGCCCGCCTCGGACAGGCCCGCCATGACGGCGCTCTGTCTGCCGGGGGAGTACCCCATCGCCTCCATGGCCGCGCCGGTGCCCTCGATGCCGCCCCCGCCGAACCAGCCGAACAGCTTCTGCGCGCCGTGTGCGGCCAGCACCCCGCCGGTACCCAGCCGGAGCAGCAGCAGGCCCAGATCGCTTCGGTCGTAGCAGGTCACGATGACTCCCCGGACGGACGGTGCGGACGGTCCCTCCACCGTCGCACCCCGGGCGCGCGGCGGGCGGGTTCGCGCGGCCGTTCGGGTGGCGGGGCCCGGGGAACGGTGTGAGTCTGACCGGCATGACGATTCAGACAGCCAAGCTCAGCGATCCGGCCGTGCGGGCGTTCGTCAGCGCCGTCAACGCCCATGACCGGGACGCCTTCCTGGCGCTGCTCGCACCGGGCGCGACGATGGCGGACGACGGCTCCGACCGTGACCTCGCCGAGTGGATCGACCGGGAGATCTTCTCCTCGCACGGCCACCTGGAGGTCGACCGCGAGTCGAACGGCGGCCGGGCCCTCGTCGCCCGCTACTCGAACGACGCGTGGGGCGAGATGCGCACCCGGTGGAGCTTCACGGTCGGCGACGACGGCAGGATCGCCCGCTTCGAGACCGGCCAGGCCTGACCGAGGCGGCGATCCGGCGGAGCGGAACGCGGGGGCGACGACGGGACGAAGGGGCCGCTCACTCCCGGGCGGTCGGCCGAGGCCGGCCAGGTGCTCGGTGGGTGAACGGCCCCTTCGGCGGCCGACAGGCGGGCGGGACGGCCCCGTTGGGGCTGCTCCGGCTCAGTGACCCTGGTTGCCCTGCTGCGCGTACTCCTGCTGCCCGGCGAACCGGCCGCCCCGGCCCTGCTCGGTCAGCGTGATCCGGCCGGCCTTGATGGTCGCGAGGCGCGGCGCGCGGCGGGCGATCGACGAGTCGTGGGTGACCATGACGAACGTCAGGCCGTACTCGTGCCAGAGGCCTTCGAGCAGGCCCATGATGTCGTCGCGGGTGCCCTCGTCGAGGTTGCCGGTGGGCTCGTCGGCGAGGAGCACCTTCGGCTTCTTGACCAGCGCGCGGGCGATCGCGACGCGCTGCTGCTGGCCGCCGGAGAGCTCGGAGGGGGCGTGCCGGAGCCGGTCGCCGAGGCCCACCGACGCGAGCGCCTCCGCCGCCCGCTCGCGGCGCTCGGCGGGCTTGACGCCGAGCGGGACCAGGGCCGTCTCGACGTTCTCCTGCGCGGTGAGCGTCGGGATGAGGTTGAACGACTGGAAGATGATGCCGATCTTCTCGGCGCGCAGCCGGGTCAGCTTGGCCTCGCTGACGGCGGCCAGGTTCACGCCGTCCAGCTCGACACTGCCCTCGGAGGGCCGGTCGAGGCCGCCGATCATCTGCAGCAGCGTCGACTTGCCGCCGCCGGTCGGGCCCTGGATGACGAGCTGGTCGCCGTCCTCGATGGTGAGGTCGACGCCCCGCAGCGCCTCGACCGTCTCCTTGCCCCGCGTGTAGCGCTTGGTGACGCCGGTGAGCTTGTACATGGGATCTCCGTCGGATACGTCGGTGAGGAAGAGGGTCGGGGCGCCGCCCCTCGGGGGGAGTGGAGGCGGCGCCCCGGATCAGGGGCCGCGGCTAGGAGACGCTGCGCAGCGCGTCCGCGGGCCGCATCCGGGAGGCACGCCAGCCGCCCATCGCGCCGGCGATCAGCCCGCCGGTGACGGCGAGGCCCACCGCGAGGGCGATCGTGGTCAGCGAGACCGGCGCGTTCAGGGCGATCTCCAGGGTGTTGGAGGCGGTCTGCCGGCCGGGTCCGCCCTGGCCGCCGGGGCCGCCGCCCATGCCGCCGCCACCGCCGGTGGAGCCGAGCTGCGCGGTCAGCTTGGGGCTGATCGCGGTGACCGCGTAGGCCGCGGCGAGGCCCAGCGCGATACCGAGGGCGCCGCCGATCAGACCGTTGACCATGGACTCGCCGACGACCTGCCGGGTCACCTTGCGGCTGGGCCAGCCGAGCGCCTTCAGCGTGCCGAACTCACGCACCCGGCGCGACACGGCGGAGGAGGTGAGCAGCGCGGCCACCAGGAAGGCGGCGACCAGCACCGCGATCGACAGCCACTTGCCGACGCTGGACGCCAGGTTCGAGGCGGTGGACAGCGAGCCGGACACGGTGGACGCGAGGTCGGCGGAGGTGGTGACCGTCGTACCCGAGATGTTCTTCTGGATGGTCGACTTGACGGCGGAGATCTGCTTCGAGTCGGTCGCCTTGACGTAGATCGTGGTGACCTTGTTCTTCGCGTCGCCCAGCGTCTGCGCCTGCTTCAGCGGCAGGTACACGTCGATCGTGGACTCGCTGCTGGTGGGCGTCGCGATGCCGATGACGGTGAACTTGGTGCCGGAGATCTTGAAGGTCGAACCGACCTTGTACTTCTTCGACTTGGCGTACGACGCGCTGACGACCGCGACCTTCGCGTCGGTCTGCGTGGCCGTGAACGTCTTGCCGGTGCTGATCTTCGAGGTGGACAGCGGGCCCAGGGCCTGGTTGGTGACGTCGATGCCGGCGACCGAGTACGAGTTCACGTTGAAGTTGGCGCCGCCGCCCTGGACCTGCGGCTGGCCGCTGCCGCCGCTGCCCGTGCCGCCGCCGGGGCCGCCCTGCTGCGAGGAGCCCGAACTGCCCGACGTGGTGGACGACTTGGCCTTGCCCTGGGTGAAGGAGCCGTCGACCTTGGTGACGTTCAGGGTGAGCGCGCCGACCGCGCTGGACACGCCCTTCTGTCCGGCGACCTTGGTGACCAGCGAGGACGCGAGGGCCTGACCGCCCTGCGTGTTCACCCGGTCCGAGCTCTGCGAGCTGCTGCTGGAGGAGGTGGCGCCGAACTTGAAGCTGGGCCCCTGCGAGCTGCCCGCCTTGGGAGCCGACTGTGCTTTGGTCACGGTCATGTCGGTCCCGAGACCGTAGAGAGACTTGAGGACCTTGTCCTGAGCCTGATTCATGCCGGCCGACACCGAGTTGACGGTGATGACCAGCGCGATACCGAGCGCCAGACCCATCGCGATGACCAGGGCCGCCTTCTTGCGGCGGCCCAGCTCGCGCTTGAGATAGATGCCAAACATCCCATTCCCCAAAGGTTCTTGGCGCCCGCTGTGGGCGCGGCCACAAGCTATGGAGGAACCTTTGAGTCGACCTGAGTAAAGGATGTGTCAGGCCTGAGAAAAAAGGGCGCGACATCAGAATTGAGTCAGACAGCTCATTCCTATGCTGCCGAGGGCTTCCTGCCAGGAAACCCCTGTTCAATGGCCTGCTGGCATGGGATGTCGATCACCTTTTCGATGCCGGTGCGGCCACCCCGCCGCGCACCGCCGCACCCCCGTTTTGTACGGTCCCGGGATGCGCGATTCCTCTCGGCTCACCCGGCGTGCCGCTCTCGGCCTGACCGCCGCCGTTCTTCCCCTGGCGGCGGCGACCCCCGCGTCCGCGGCGACCGCGATAGGCGGTGAGCGCCTGGGCCGGGACGGGATCCAGGCGGGCGATGCGGCCGGCCTGCCCAAGAAGCTCACCGCCCGCTCCTGGCTGATCGCCGACCACAAGACCGGCGAGGTGCTCGCCGCGTACCGCGCGCATCAGCGGCTCGCGCCCGCGTCCACGCTGAAGATGCTGTTCGCCGACACCGTGCTGGGCAAGTTCGAGCGGACCCGCACCTACCGGGTGACCGACGCCGACCTCGCCGACGTCCCCTCCGGCTCCAGCCTCGTCGGGGTGAAGCCCGGGATCCAGTACACCGTCCACCAGCTGTGGCAGGGCGTCTTCCTGCGCTCCGGCAACGACGCCGTGCACGTGCTGTCCCACATGAACGGCGGGATCGCCGCGACGGTCGCCGAAATGCAGGCCAAGGCGAAGGACCTCCAGGCCCTGGACACGCATGTGGTGAGCCCGGACGGCTTCGACCACCCCGGGCAGGTCTCGTCGGCGTACGACCTCACGCTCTTCGCCCGGCACGGGCTGCACGACGACGACTTCAGCTCCTACTGCTCGACCCGGGTCGCGAACTTCCCGGCCGGCGGCAAGAAGACCTTCCAGATCCAGAACACCGACCGCCTGCTCAGCGGTGCCTACGGCCTGCGCCCGTACCCGGGCATCATCGGCGTGAAGAACGGCTACACCAGCCACGCGGGCAACACCTTCACCGGCGCCGCCACCCGCGACGGCCGCACCCTGCTGGTCACCGTGATGCACCCCAAGAACGGCGGCAACGAGGTCTACAAGGAGACCGCGGCACTGCTCGACTGGGGCTTCGGCACAGGGAGTTCGGCCCAGGCCGTGGGCACGCTGGTCGATCCGCTGAGCGAGGGCGGTGCCACCGCGAGCCCGGTGCCGTCGGGCGCCAAGGGGGCGCCGGGAGCCTCCGGGAGGTCCGCCTCGTCCGCGTCGGACGGTGCCTCGCCCTGGCCGGTGCTGGGCGGTGCGGCGGGCGCGGTCGCGGTGCTCGCGGGCGGCGCGTTCGCGCTGCGCCGCCGTCGGGCGGCCGTGGCGGCGGCCGGGTCCGGGGAACCCGACGGGAGCTGATGTGACGCGACAGCCGCTCCACGGTCCGGTGCACAGCCCGCGGTCCCACGCGGGCTCCACCCCCACCCGGGCCGTGGAACGACTGTCGCCTCTCCCCCCTCGGAGTGGCTTACGGAACGCGGGCTTCCGGCGGTGCGGAAGCCCTGTGCTCCAAGTGTGAAGCTTTGATGGAGAGAGTTGAGCATAAGTCAGCAACCGGCCGCAATGGTGCGGACGGTCAAATTCCGGTTGTGCAACTTGCCCTAGCCGCGCCCGACATACGGCATCGCGGTCGCCAGCACCGTCGCGAACTGCACGTTCGCCCCCAACGGCAGCTCCGCCATGTGCCGTACGGTACGCGCCACATCGGCCACATCCATCACCGGTTCCGGGGCGACCACCCCGTTGGCCTGCAGCGCCCCGGTCTCCATCCGCGCCGTCATGTCCGTCGCCGCGTTCCCGATGTCGATCTGCCCGACCGCGATCGAGTACGGCCGCCCGTCCAGGGACAGCGACTTGGTGAGCCCGGTCAACGCGTGCTTGGTCGCCGTGTACGCCACGGAATGCGGCCGGGGCGCATGGGCCGAGACCGACCCGTTGTTGATGATCCGCCCGCCCTGCGGCACCTGCTCCTTCATCCGCCGGTACGCCGCCTGCGCGCACAGGAACGCCCCGTTGAGGTTGGTGTCCACCACATGCCGCCACGCGTCGTACGGCAGCTCCTCCACCGGCACCCCGCCCGGCCCGAACGTCCCCGCGTTGTTGAACAGCAGGTCCACCCGCCCGAACCGCTCCACCGTCGCGTCGAACAACGCGTCCACGTCCTCCGGCCGCGCCACATCCGTCGCCACCACGAGGGAGGCGCCCCCGGGCACCAGCGCGGCCGTCTCCTCCAGGGTCCCGGAGCGGCGGCCGGCCAGCGCCACCGACCAGCCCGCGCGCAGGAGTTCCACGGCGACCGAGCGGCCGATCCCGGAACCGGCGCCGGTCACCACGGCGATCTTCGATGAGTGCTGTGCGTTCATGGGCCGCAGCCTACGAGTCACCCCTCCTGCGGATACCGCACCCCGATCCGCTCCCGCACCGCGTCCAGCGTCCGCATCACCGCGAGCGTGCCCTCCAGCGGCACCCACGGCGACTCGGTCTCCCCGGCCCGCACCGCCCGCATCACCTCGGACGCCTCGTGCCGCAGCGTGTTCCGGGGCCCGTCCGCCGGGTCGAGGACGAACTCCTCGGGGTCGCGCCCGTCCCGGTGCAGCACGAACCGGTCCGGGTGGAAGAAGCCGTCCGGGATGTCGATCCGGCCCAGCGAGCCGGTCACCGACGCCGAGGTCCCTGTACCGCCGACGATCGAGCAGTGCAGCGCGGCCAGCGCGCCGCCGTCCCAGGAGAACAGGGCCGCCGTCTGGAGGTCCGCGCCCTCGGGGGAGAGCACCGCCGACGCCTTGATGTCGTCGGGCTCGCCGAGGAGCAGGTGCGCGAACGACACCGGATACACCCCGAGGTCGAGGAGCGCGCCGCCGCCCTGTGCCGGGTCGCGCAGCCGGTGCGCGGGCGGGAAGGGGCCCGCGAGCCCGAAGTCGGCCTGGACGGTGCGGACTTCACCGATGGCCCCGTCGTCGACGAGGGCCTTGAGCCGCCGTACCAGCGGATTGCAGTACATCCACATGGCCTCCATCAGGAAGCTGCCGCGCCCGGCCGCCAGCGCGACCAGTTCGGTGGCCTCGCGGGAGTTCAGGGTGAAGGCCTTCTCCACCAGGACGTTGCGCCCGGCCTCCAGACAGAGACCGGCGGCCGTGCGGTGGGCCGCGTGCGGGGTGGCGACGTAGACGACATCGATGTCCGCGTCGTTCGCCAGCGCGTCCCAGTCGCCGTAGGCCCGCTCGATCCCGAAGCGCTCGGCGAAGGCCTTCGCCGAGGCCTCCGTGCGGGAGGCCACCGCGACCACCTCGGCGTCCGGCAGATCGACGAGCTCCGCCGTGAACGCGGCGGCGATCCCGCCGGTCGCCAGGACCCCCCAGCGCACCTTCTGCTCCGTCATCGCTGTCCCACCCTCGCTCACCAGACCCTCGGCACCCTGTACGAGCTGAGAGCATAGGTGGCGGATCACCCGGAGAGGGAGGGGCACATGTCCGAGCAGGGGGCGCAGACACCGAGCGTGTCGCAGTCCACCGAACCGTCCGTCGTACCGTCCGCCGCGCCGTCGCCCGGGGCGGTCCGGCGCGCCGGACTCCTCGTCGTGCTCGTGCTCGGCGGCCTCACCGCCACCCCGCCGCTCGCGATGGACATGTACCTCCCCTCGCTGCCGGAGGTCACCCGCTCCCTGCACGCGCCCGCCGCGACCGTCCAGCTCACGCTCACCGCCTGCCTCGCGGGCATGGCCCTCGGCCAGCTGGCGGTCGGCCCGATGAGCGACAAGTGGGGCCGCAGACGCCCGCTGCTGACCGGCCTGGCGCTCTACGTCGTGGCGACGGCCCTGTGCGCCGTCGCGCCGAACGTCGAGTCCCTGATCGCCTTCAGACTGGCGCAGGGCCTCGCGGGCGCGGCCGGCATAGTGATCGCGAGGGCGGTGGTCCGCGACCTCTACGACGGTGTGGCGATGGCCCGCTTCTTCTCGACCCTGATGCTGGTCTCGGGGGTGGCACCGATCGTCGCGCCGCTGGTCGGCGGACAGATCCTCCGCGTGACGGACTGGCGGGGCGTGTTCGTCCTCCTCACGGTCGTGGGCATCCTGCTCACCGCACTGGTCTGGCGCCGCCTCCCCGAGACCCTCGCCCCGGCCGACCGCCACGCGGGCGGCACCGCGGAGGCCCTGCGCTCCATGCGCGCCCTCCTCACGGACCTCCCCTTCACCGGCTACATGCTCACCGGCGGCTTCGCCTTCGCCGCGCTCTTCGCGTACATCTCGGCGTCCCCGTTCGTCATCCAGGAGATCTACGGCGCCTCCCCGCAGACCTTCAGCCTGCTGTTCGGCGTCAACTCGGTCGGGCTGGTCGCGGTGGGCCAGATCAACGGCAAGCTGCTGGTGGGCCGGGTCTCCATGGACAAGGTCCTGGCGGCGGGCCTGGCGGTCGTGGTGCTGGCCTCGACGGCGCTGCTGCTGATGGCGACGGGAGCGTTCGGCGAGGTGGGCCTGATCCCGGTCGCCACCGCGCTGTTCGTCCTGATGTCCGCGATGGGCGTGACGATGCCCAACGCCCAGACCCTCGCCCTGATGCGCACCCGCCACTCGGCGGGTTCGGCCTCCGCCCTCCTCGGCACCTCGTCCTTCCTGATCGGCGCGGTGGCGTCTCCGCTGGTGGGCATCGCGGGCGAGCACACCGCGGTGCCCATGGCGGTCGTCCAACTGGTGGCCGGACTGGTGGCGGTGGCCTGCTTCGTGGGAATGTGCCGTCCCTGGAACACACGTACGACCGCGGAGGGAGTGGGGAGCTGAGCGCCCCGAGACTGCGCCACGACACCCCGGAACGGGCGGGCCTCGACCCCGAGGAACTCCGCCACCTGGTCCGGGAGGTCCACGACCTCACCACCGGCGAGCATCCCTGGGCCGCGGGCGCCGTCGTGGTCGCCGGCCGCGGCCCGGTGATCGCGGTGGAGGAGGCCGCGGGCTGGGCCGTACGGTATTCCGCCTACGACCCCGAGACCGACCGGGGCGTCGAACTGCCACCGGCGTCCCGCGTCCCGACGCGGGTGGACACCCCGTTCGACCTGGCATCGGTGACCAAGCTCTTCACGGCGGTCGCCGCGATGCAGCAGATCGAGCGGGGAACGCTGGGCATGGACGCGCGGGTGGGCGCGTACCTCCCGGACTTCCGGGCCGCGGCCCGCCACGGCATCACCGTCCGCCAACTCCTCACCCACACCTCGGGACTGCGCCCCGAACTCCCGCTCTACGACTGCGCCGACGACGCCGAACGCCTGTCGATGCTCCGAACGGAGGCGCCGGTCGGCGAGCAGGGCGCGTACGTCTACTCGGACCTGAACCTCCTGCTGCTCCAGTCCGTCCTGGAACGCATCACCGGCCGCACGCTCGACGTCCTCGTCCACGACGGGATCACCCGCCCGCTGGGGATGCGGTCGACGGACTTCGGCCCCAGCCCCGGCGCGGCGGCCACGGAGGACGAACGCCGTCCCTGGGCCAAGGCCGACCGCGGCATGCTCCGGGGCGTCGTCCACGACGAGAACGCCTGGGCGCTGGGCGGGGTGGCCGGCCACGCGGGCCTGTTCTCGACCGCCCGGGACCTGGCGGTCTTCTGCCGCACCCTGCTCGCCGGCGGCTCCTACGGCCCCGCCCGCATCCTGGGCTCCGACTACGTGGAGCTGCTGCTGACCCCGCCGGGCCTCGGCTTCGGGGTCGATCAGGCGTGGTTCATGGGGGAGCTGGCGGGACGCGGCGCGGTGGGCCACACCGGGTTCACGGGCACGTCGGTGGTGCTCGACCCGGCCACGGACACGTTTCTGGTGCTGCTGGCCAACACGGTCCACCCCCGACGACGACCGGCGGACAGCGGGCCGAGAGCGGCAGCGGGGACGCGGCTGGCTCGGGCGGTGCGGGGGTGACGGGGGTGACCGGGGGTTCGGGGGCGGAGCCCCGGGGACCTCGGCGGCAGCTCCGGGGCACTTAGAATCGGCGGGTGAACGACCCCGTGGCCCCGGCCGAATCCCTCCGTACCGCTCTGGCCCGCCTCCTCGAGGACCTCCCGCCCCGGCAGGCCTCCGCCGCCGTGGAGAGGCTGATCGCCAATTACCGCGGAGCCACTCCCACCGACGCCCCGATCCTGCGGGACCGCGCGGACGTCGCGGCCTACGCGGCGTACCGGATGCCGGCGACCTTCGAAGCCGTACGGTCCGCGCTGGAAGCGTTCGCGGACGCCGTGCCCGGGTGGAGCCCCGAGGGGCACACGGACATCGGCGGCGGGACCGGCTCCGCGACCTGGGCCGTCGCCGCGACCTGGGCCGGCGAGCGCCCGGTGACGGTCCTCGACTGGGCCGAACCCGCCCTCGCCCTCGGCAGGGAGATCGCCGCCGCCAACCCGAGCCTGCGCAAGGCGGGTTGGCACCGCGAACGGATCGGCCCCGCGCTCACTCTCACCCCCACCGACCTCGTCACCGTCTCCTACGTCCTCAACGAACTCAGCACCTCCGACCGGGCGGTCCTCGTCGACACCGCCGCTTCCGCGGCCCAGGCCGTCGTGATCGTCGAGGCCGGCACCCCCGCCGGTTACGCCCGCGTGATCGAGGCCAGGGACCGGCTCGTCGCGGCCGGTTTCCACATCGCCGCCCCCTGCCCGCACAGCGCCGCCTGCCCGATCGCCCCCGGCGAGGACTGGTGCCACTTCTCGGCGCGGGTCAGCCGCTCCTCCCTGCACCGCCAGGTCAAGGGCGGCTCCCTGCCGTACGAGGACGAGAAGTTCAGCTACGTGGCCGCCGCCCGCTTCCCCGTACGGCCCGCCCCCGCCCGTGTCGTACGCCACCCGCGGATCCGCAAGGGCCAGGTCCTCCTCGACCTCTGCGAGGCCGACGAACAGCTGCGCTCGACGACGATCACCAAGCGTCACGGCGACCTGTACAAGGCGGCCCGGGACGTGAGCTGGGGAGATCCCTGGCCGGAAAAAGAGTGACACCTGCCCCGAAAGCGCCACCCGTGTGTCTCGTCCCACCCACCCCGGATGCGAGGTCCCGCCTCTCGGGGCGCAGGATGGTGGGACCATAGGGGAAGTTCTCCGCACAACGGCAGGACTCCGCACAACGGCAGGGCAAGAGCGGCACGGCGACAACAGCAGGGCGAGGAGATAGATGAGTGCGACGTTCGGAGGCCGGACCGGTCGGCAGGGCAAACTCTCCTCGTGGCTGCGTGGACGCCGCCCGCAGGAGGCCCCCGACGGCAGCGGGCGCGAGGCGCTGCTGCTGGCCGCCGCCGAGGCCGGGCTGCCGCTGGCGCCCGCCGCGCACCCGGCCCCGGGCTACCGGTGTTCGTGCGACCGTGTGGGCTGTCCCACACCGGCCCGGCACCCCGTCTCGTTCGCCTGGCAGACGCAGTCCACGACCGACCGCGCCCAGATCGAGCGCTGGGCCCGCCACCAGCCGCAGGCCAACTTCATCACCGCGACCGGCATGGTCAACGACGTCCTGGACGTCCCCCTGGAGGCAGGGCACGAGGCACTGGAGCGGCTGCTGGCCGCCGGTGTCGAGGTCGGCCCGGTCGCCGCGAGCGACGACGGGCGGCTGCTCTTCTTCACCCTCACCCGCGGCACCCCCGAGGACGAGGACGAGTGGTGGCCGTGCGAACTGGACTGCCACCCCGAGACGATGGACGAACACCCCGGCCTGCGCTGGCACTGCCGGGGCTCCTACGTCCTCGTCCCCCCGGCCCGGCTCCCCGGTGAGAACCAGTCCGTTCACTGGGTACGCGGCCCCGAGCACCCGCTGCCCGACCCGCTGACCCTCCTCGAAACCCTGACGGACGCCTGCGCCCGCCATGCGGGTGCCGAGCCGGACCATGCGAACTCGGCCTGGCCGCTGGGCCGTTGACTCCCCAGGTCAGCCGCCCTGCGCCGAGGTCAGCCCCTCGATCCGCCCCAGCACCGACACCTTCCCGCCCCGCTTCGGGTCCAACGCCACCTCGTTGGAGATGAGTTGAAGGGTGAGGCTCTGCTGCACCTCGCCCGTCGTCAGCGCCTGGACGTCCTTGTTCTGGGCCGGCACCGACGTGCCCGCCGCCGCGGTCTCCTTCTGGAAGTACCGCGTGGTGAAGAACACCAGCGCCCCGCCGTCCGCCGTGCGCAGCGCCAGCGGCGCGTAGTCGCCGCTCGTCAGCGGCTGGTCGAGGAACTGGACGGCGAGCCCCGGCTTGGTGGCCTTCTCCCGGCTCGCCCGCCATCCGCTGGTGTGCACGCCGTCGGTGAACTCCGACCCGCCGCTCTTCAGATAGGTCGCGTAGCGCTCGCTCAACTCGCCCGGCGGAACCGCCAGTTCGGCAGAGTTCGCCGGTACGGCCTCGGCCCAGCCGTCCTTGTCGGTCTTGAACTCCGGTACGGCGGTGGGCGCGAGCAGCGTCAGATACGCCACCTGCCACGGCTCGCTCAGGTCGTTGCGGGTGAAGACCAGCAGCCAGCGGGAGCTGCCCCCCTTGTTGGCGGCGGTGTCGGCCACGAACCAGCGCGGCCAGCCGGCCTTCTTCGGGATGGTGAACGTGGCGTCCGTCAGCTCCAGCGGCGTGTGACCGGCGTTCCCGGACGGCGAGTTGGCGTGCCCGGCCTTCAGCCGCGCCGCGTCGATGTCACCGAGCGCGCCGGTGACATGGGCCGCGTCCAGGGAGCTGTCGTACGCCTTGTCCGCCGCGTTGTACGCGGTCGTGAACTGCTGGAGCGCCGTGGCGGCCTCGGCGCGCGTGGTCGCGGGGAGCACCTCGCGCTCGCCGTGCACCACCACGCAACCGCTCGCCGTGAGCGACAAAGCGGTCACCGAGGCCGCTGTCAGTACACGCCGGTCAAGCCTGCGGAGCCTTCGAGGGCCGCGATCCCTGCTCATCAGGTGTCTTCACCTTCCCCTTCCCGGAGGCGAACCCTACCGGGGCGAAGAACAGTGCGAGCGTGGGGACCAGGTACAGCAGCCACACCGTGATCTGCAGGACGGTCGGGTCCGGCTGGAAGTTGAAGACGCCCTTGAGGAGGGTGCCGTACCAGCTGTCCGGCGGAATCGTGTCACTGATGTCGAACGCCTGCTTCGTCAGCCCCGGCAGCCAGTCGGCCTCCTGCAGGTCGTGGAAGCCGTACGCGAGGACACCCGCCGCCACGACGACCAGCATCGCGCCGGTCCAGGTGAAGAACTTCGCGAGGTTGATCTTCAGCGCGCCCCGGTAGAACAGCCAGCCGAGCAGCACCGCCGTGGCCAGACCCAGTCCTACGCCGACCAGCGGACGCGGGGTGCCGTCGCTCGCCGCGTGCACCGACGCCCACACGAACAGGGCGGTCTCCAGGCCCTCACGGCCGACGGCGAGGAACGCGGTGGCGACCAGCGCGCCCGTGCCCATCGCGAGGGCGGCGTCCAGCTTGCCGTGCAGTTCGGTCTTCAGGTGCCGGGCGGTGCGCCGCATCCAGAACACCATCCAGGTCACCAGACCGACCGCGAGGATCGACAGTGAGCCGCCGAGCGCCTCCTGCGCCTCGAACGTCATCTCCTGCGAGCCGAACTCCAGCGCGCACCCGAAGCCCATCGCGATGAGGACGGCGACGACGATGCCGGTCCAGATCGGCTTCAGCGCGTCACGCCGGTCCGTCTTGACGAGATAGGCGATCAGGATGCAGACGACGAGGCTGGCTTCCAGGCCCTCGCGCAGACCGATCAGATAGTTCGAGAACACGGTCTACGACTCCTTCGCGTCCGGGGAGAACAGCGTGCTGCCCCACCAGTCGTCCTTGTCGCGGACGCCCGGCGGGACGGCGAAGACCGCCGAACCCACGTGCTGGATGTACTCGTTGAGCGCGTCGGACGCCGACAGCTTCCGCTGCAGCGGGATGAATCCCTTGCGTACGTCGCGCTGGTAGGCCAGGAAGAACAGGCCCGCTTCGAGACGGCCGAGGCCGTCGGTGCCGTCGGTGAAGGAGTAGCCCCGGCGCAGGATCGTGATCCCGCTGTTGGAGTCGGGGTGCGCGAGCCGGACATGCGCGTCGGGCTTCATCGCCTTCAGGAACGGCGGATCGTGCTCCTTCGCCTTGCCGACCGGCGCGCCCTCGCCCTTGTCCCGTCCGAAGACGTCCTCCTGCTCCTGGAGCGAGGTCCGGTCCCAGGTCTCGATGTTCATCCGGATGCGCCGGGCGACGAGATACGAACCCCCCTTCATCCAGGCCGAGTCGGCACCGCCGTCGCCGTCGCCGACCCACACGAACTTCTTCAGCCGGTCCGTCTCGGTCCCCGCGATGTTGCGGGTGCCGTCCTTGAACCCCATGAGGTTGCGCGGGGTCTGAGCCCCCGGGGTCGTCGACGACGTCTTCCCGAAGCCCAGTTGGGACCAGCGGATGGCGACCTTGCCGAACCCGATGCGGGCCAGGTTGCGGATCGCGTGCACGGCGACCTGCGGATCGTCGGCACAGGCCTGGACGCAGAGGTCGCCGCCCGTACGGGACGCGTCGAAGTTGTCGCCGGGGAACTGCGGCAGGTCGACGAGTGCGTCGGGGCGGCTGTTCCGCAGCCCGAAGCGGTCGAAGAACGACGGCCCGAAGCCGATGGTCAGGGTCAGCCGCGAGGGTTTCAGCCCCAGCGCCTCACCGGTGTCGTCCGGCGGCGCCTCGGCGAGCCCGCCGTAGGCCCCGTCACCGACCGGGTGGCCGCCGGTCATCCGGCGGGCGGCGGCCGTCCAGTCCTTCAGCATCCGCACGAACTCGGCGCGGTCGTCGGTCTTCACGTCGAACGCGGCGAAGTGCAGCCGGTCCTGTACGGGGGTCGCGATGCCGGACTGGTTCGCGCCGTGGAAGGCGACCGCGGCACCGGTGTCGGCACCGGCCGGATCGACGTCGTCGCCGGTACGGGTCATCGCCACCGCGCCACCGGCCGCGACGGCACCGAGCGCGAGCCCGGCACCGCCCCAGCCGATCAGTGAACGGCGCGACGGGGATTCCGACTTCGGGGTCTCGGTCATGGCCACGCCCTACTTCACGACGGCGGCGGCGAGCTTCGACAGCGGCTCCGCGAGGGCGTTGACCGCGTCCGACAGTTCCTTGCGCTGGTCCTTGGTGACCTTGTCGTACGACACGAAGCCGTCCGAGGTGGAGGTCGAGCGGTACTTGTCCAGCAGCGTGTTCAACGCGGCGAACTGCTTGTCCAGTTCGGTCGTCAGGGCCGCGTCGTTCTTCTGCGCGACCGGCTTCAGCAGCTCGTACGCCTTCTGCGCGCCCTCGACGTTGGCCTTGAAGTCGCTCAGGTCGGTGTGCGAGTAGCGGTCCTCCTCACCGGTGACCTTGCCGGTGGCGACCTCGTCGAGGAGTTCCTTGGCGCCGTTGGCCATCGAGGTCGGGGTGATCTCGGCCTTGCCGACGCGCTTCTGCCAGTCCTTCAGATCGGTGACCAACTCGTCGGCGAGGGCGGTCTGTTCGGCACCGGTCTTCTTGTCGGTCCACAGCGCCTTCTCCAGCGCGTGCCACCCGGTCCACTTCTGGCCCTTCTCCAGGTCGTTGACGCGGGTGTCGGTCTTGGGGTCGATGTCCCCGAACGACTCGGCGATCGGCTCGGTGGCCTCCCAGCCGTAACGGGAGGGCGCGTAGGCGTTCTTGGCGGCTTCCAGGTTCCCGGCCTTGATGGCGGCGGCGAAGGTCTCCACCTTCGGGATCGTCGCGTCGGCCTGCTCCTGCGCGTACTCGCGGTAGGCGGCGACGGCCGCGTCCAGCTTCGGGTCCCGCTTGGCGACCGAGCCGCCGGTGACGGTGAGCTTCTGCCGCACACCGTGGCCCTTCATGCCCGGACGGCAGGCGATCTCGTACGACCCCGCCTTCACCTCGGCGGTCAGCGTGTACTTGGTGCCGGGCCCGATGTTCTCCTTCTCGGAGACGATCCGGTCGTCCGGGAAGAGGATCTCGACCTCGGTGGCCTTGGAGCCGGTGTTCTCTATCTTCAGCGTGACCTGGCCGGCCGGGATCGACGTGGCGGAGGTCGTGCACTTGGAGTCGGCCGCGGTCACCTGGATCGCGTCCCCGTCCTTGGCGTCGCTCTTGGCGGTGCACGCCGTGACGGCGGTCAGTGCGGCCGCGGCGGCGACGGCGGTGGCGACGGGAAGTCGGACGGCACGCATGCAGGCTCCAAGCGAGAGGGTGTGACGGGGTGACTGCCGTGAGGCGGTGTGGTGAGGCTGCCCTAACTTACCTGAGGCTTACCTCAGTGATACCCGTCCCGTCCGGCATTCACCGCCCACAGAAAAATCACAGACACGGCTTGATATCGGTGGCGAAAAACGGATGGCAAGGGACGGTCAAGAGAGGGTCAAGCGGGTCGGTGCGGGGTCACGACGACCGCGCCCGTGCGGGGATGCGGGAACACCTCGACCGCCTGGTCGTAGACGTCCGACAGCAACTCCTCGGTGAAGACGGCTCCGGGCGGACCGTCGGCGGCGACACGACCGGCGCGCAGAATCGCGACCCGGTGCGCGTAGGCGGCGGCCAGCGCGAGATCGTGCAGCACCACGACCACCGCATCCCCCGCGTGCGCCCTTTCCCGGCACAGCCGCAGCACCAGTTCCTGATGCCGCAGATCGAGCGCGGCGGTCGGCTCGTCGAGCAACAGCACCGGCGCCCGCTGGGCCAGCACCCGCGCGAGCGCGACCCGGGCCCGCTCCCCGCCGCTGAGCGCGGAGAACGGCCGGGGCGCGAAACCGGTCACCTCGGCCCGCGCCATGGCCTCCGCCACGGCGATCTCGTCCTCGACGGGGTCGCCGGCGTGCGGCGCCCGTCCCATCCGCACGACCTCCTCGACCGTGAAAGGGAAGGACAGCGTGGCCGCTTGCGGAAGCACGGCCCGCCGCAGCGCGAGCTCGGGCGCGGACCATTCGCCGACAGGCCGCCCGTTGATCCGAACCACCCCGGCGGCGGGCGTCAGATCCGCGGCGAGCGCCCCCAACAGGGTCGATTTCCCGGCCCCGTTGGGCCCGACGAGCGCGAGCACCTCCCCGGCCCGAACAGCCACGGACACCCCGTGCAACACCTCACGCCCACCGAGCCGCACCTGCACCCCCTCGGCCTCGACAAGCACCTCACCGGGTTCAGCCGGAGAGGGCGGCACAGCACGACGACGCAGAAGTCTCATCCGAGGGCTCCTTGAGAGGGACGGGCGAGGTCCGACACCTGACGACCGGACTCCGCCCCGGCGTAACAGAGGCGCGGGGAACTGCGCGACCAGCCACGGACGGCCCGCGCTTCCCGACGTACGGCCACCGGCAGGGCGTGAAAGGGACCCGGGCTCACGCCCAACCTCCCTGCCTGCGCCGCGTCCTCCGCAGCAGCCAGAAGAAGAACGGGCTCCCGAGCAACGCCGTGAGAACACCCAGCGGAAGCTCCGCCGGCGCCGCGACCGTCCGGGCGGTCAGATCCGCCGCCAACAACACCAACGCTCCCAGCAGCGCACTGGCCGGGATCAGGAACCGGTGACCGGGCCCCGCCGCCATCCGCAGCAGATGCGGGACGACGAGCCCCACGAAGCTGATGATCCCGGACACGCTCACCGCCGCCGCCGTGAGCAGCGCGATGACCAGCACCAGGACGATCCGGAGCCGCTCGACGTCGACTCCCAGGTGGCGCGCGGGGCGTTCCCCGAGGGCCAGCAGGTCGAGGCGACGGGCGTAGAGCGGCGCGAGGCCGAGCCCGAGCACCGCGCACGGCAGGATCGCGAGGACCTTCGGCCAGGTCGCCTGGGAGAGCGAGCCGAGCTGCCAGAAGGTGATCTGGTTGACGGCCGCCGTGTCCGCGAAGAACAGGAACAGCCCGATCAGCGCCCCGGCGAACGCGTTCAGCGCGATCCCGGTGAGGATCAGCGTCACGACCTCCGTTCGGCCCCCGGAGCGCGACATCGCGTAGACGAGCAGCACGGTGGCCAGCCCGGAGACGAACGCCACCGCCGACACCGTCCAGTTACCGAGGAAGTCCAGCCCGAACGCGATCACCGCGACCGCGCCCACCGCCGCCCCCGAGGACACCCCGATGACCCCGGGCTCCGCGAGCGGATTCCCGAACACGCCCTGCATCAACGCCCCCGCGCACCCCAGCGACGCCCCGACGAGCAGCGCGAGCACGATCCGCGGGAACCGCACGTTCCACAGCACGGACTCCGGGACCCGGCCCAATGGCCGCCCGCCGAGCCCGAGTTGGTGCTGCACGGACGCCAGGACGTCCCCGGTGGGGATCGGGTACGCGCCCAGCCCGGCGGCCACCGGCACCAGCACCAGCAGGGCGGCCACCAGCCCGGCGGTGACCATCCAGCCCGTACTGCGTCTCCGACGCGGGGGAGCCGGGGCAACGCTCGCCCCCACCCCCTTCTCCAGCACGGTCATTCGCTTCCGCCCCCGTACAACTGGTCCACCAGCGACCTGAGCACCTGGTCGGTGCGCGGCCCGTAGTTGAGGAGCACCCCGTCCTCGATCGAGACGACCCGCCGGTTCATCCCGGCCGGGGTCTGCGCGACGCCGGGGATCTTCACCAGTCCGTCGATGCCGCCGACGGATTCGAGTCCCTTGGTCATGACGAGGATCGCGTCCGGCGCGGCCTGCGCGAGCGCCTCGGTGGTGATGGCGGTGAAGTCCTTCGTCAGGCCCGACTCCGCGCCCGCGTCGACCGCGCCGGCTGCCTCCAGGAGCGAGGTCGCGCCCGACCCCTTGCCGCCGATGAGATAGACGGACGCGGACCCGCGCAGGTACAGGAACGCGACCCGCGGTGTGTCCTTGTGCCGAGGAATCGCCTTGCGCACGGCGGCGATCCGGTCCTCCGACCGCTTGGTCAGCTCCGTGCCCGCGGCCGGGACGCCGAGCGCGTCGGCCACCGCCTGGATGCGCGGACCGACGTCGGCGAGACCCCGCGCCGGGTCGACGACGAGGACGGGGACACCGGCGGCGCGGATCTGCCCCATCGCCTCGGACGGTCCCGTGGTCTTCTCCGCGAGGACGAGATCGGGCTTGAGGGACAGCACGCTCTCGGCGGAGACATCGTGGTTCCGGGTCACCATCGGGAGTTTCACGGCCTGTTGGAACGTGGCGGTGATGTCCCGGGCCACGACCCGGTCGCCGAGTCCGAGGGTGAACACGATCTCGCTGAGGCTGCCGGAGAGCGGGACGATGCGCCGCGCGTTCCTGACGGTGACCTGCTTGCCGTCGGCGGACCGGACGGTGACCGGCAGCCGGGGCGTGGGGGTGTCGGTCAGCGGTTCCACGCGGTTGGCCGGGGCGGTGGCCTTCGCCGGCGTGGTGTCCGCGGACGTGGCCGCGCCCCCGCATCCGGTGAGCGTGAGCGCGAGCACGGTCAACAGTGCTCCCGCCAGTCGTGTGCGCAAGCGTGGCACGGTCCCGTCCGTCTCTCTCGGCATGCTCGGTGTCTCTCGGGCACTGTCGTTTCTGATGAGGAAAGCTTAGGTTAGCCTTACCTTTGTTCGCTACCGGCCGTCGTCAACCGGAGGACCCACCCATGCCCGCGCGCCCAAGAGCCCTGGTAGCCGTGTTGTGCGCGGCGATCCTGGGTGTCCTCCTCCCGGCGGCCGTCGCCCACGCCGAGAGCCGTACCGTGCAGGGCGGCCGGCTGGACTGGGGCATCAAGTCCTCGTTCCAGAGCTATGTCACCGGCCCCATCGCGAACGGCGGTTACTCCCTCACGGGCGGCGCGGCGACCGTGGGCAGCAGCCAGTTCCGCTTCCCGTCGGCGACCGGTTCGTACGACGGCTCGACCGGCGCGTTCCGCTCGTCCTTCGCGGGCGGGGTGCACTTCGTCGGCCACAGGAAGACCGACGGCAGCTACGAACTCGACCTCACCCTGAGCCGCCCCACGGTCCGCATCTCGGGCTCGACCGGCACCCTCTACCTGAACGTCACCAGCAAGGCGAAGGGCACCGGGACGGTCACGACGTCCTCTCAAGTGCCCTTCGCCTCCCTCTCGTTGGGCGGCATCGACATGCGCGGCGGCGGCAACGCGGTCGTCCTCAACAACGTGCCCGCGACACTCACCGCCCAGGGCGCGAAGTCCTTCGCCGGGTACTACACGGCGGGCACGGTGCTGGATCCGGTGAGCCTCTCGGCGGACGTGAAGCCCGCGACCGCGGCCACCAAGACCACCACGCCCACCCCCACACCCACCAAGTCCGCGGCGAAGAAGAAGACTTCGGGCGGGACGATCGCGGACGGCGCCGTCGACTGGGGCGTGCGCCGCACCTTCCGGGAGTACGTCACCGGCGACATCGCCAAGGGCAAGTGGACCCTCTCGTCCGGAGCACAGGACGGCGGCGCCCTCTTCCGCTTCCCGGGCGGCGAAGGGACGTACAGGAGCGGGGAGTTGACGGCCGCGTTCAAGGGCGCGGTGCGCTTCACCGGCGCCGGAGGCCTCGATCTTCGGCTGAGCGGTGTCCGGGCCACGGTCGAGGACGGCAAGGGCACGCTCTACGCCGACGTCACCGGAACCGACGGCGCGGGCGCCGGCTTCACCGGTGAGAAGGTCCCCCTGGTCACCTTCGCGGCCAAGGGACTCAAGGCCGCCAAGGGCCTGGTGAAGGTCACCGAGGCGCCCGCGCGGCTCACCGCCCAGGGCGGGAAGGCCTTCGGCGGAATGTACCCGGCGGGCACGGCCATGGACCCGGTGTCCCTGGCCGTCGCCCTCACCGACGACGCGAAACTCCCCGCGCTGCCCGACCTCGGCACCACCCCCACGGCGAGCGGGACGCCGGAGGAACGGACGGCCGACTCCTCGGTGCCGGCCGAGCCGGTCGCCGACAACTCCACCGGCGGGGGCGGCGGTTCGGCCGCCCTGCCGATCGGTCTGGCGGCGGGCGCGCTGGCGCTGGTGGCGGCGGTGTCCGTGCTGCTGGTCCGCAGGCGCCGCACACCGGCCGAGGCCTCAGGGCCCGGCGACCCGGAAGACCACTGACCCCGTTGTCCGGCCCGCCAGTCGGCGGGCCACCCCCGAAACTCAAGGAGTACCACGGCCATGCCCGTCAGACCTCGACGTTCCTTCGCCCTCGCCGCGGCCGTCGCGACCGCCGCCGCGCTCGGCGCCACCGCGCTCGCCACGACCACCGCGTCGGCCGCCGAAGTCCCGCTCAGCGGCTACGAGTTGACCTGGGGCATCAAGCAGTCGTACCGCACCTACGTGAGCACCTACGCGCAGGGCGGCTTCACCGCGACCGACGGCGCCTCGCAGGCCGCGAACAACGGTGTGTTCACCTTCACCGACGGCACGGGCACCTACGACACCACCACCCACGCCCTGCACCTCACTTTCAAGGGCACGGTCACCGCCAAGTCGACGCTGCACGGCTTCGTGCGGGAGATGTCGGACTTCCAGTACGACAGCGCGGCCGGCACCCTCACCGCCGACCTCGTCTCGGACGGCGGCACCAAGCAGCAGGACGTGACGCTCGCCAAGGTCGCCGCCCCCACCAGCCAGGACCTGACGGACCTGGGCACCACGCTCACCGCGGCGGCGGGCACGTTCCTCGGCAGCGACTCGTACGCGAACGCCGCGGGCGACCCGCTCTCCGCGGTCAAGCCGGCGTCGACGGCGTCCCCGACGCCCACCCCGACGCCGACCCCGACCGCGTCCCCGTCGCAGTCGGCGTCCCCGTCGGCCACGCCCACGCAGTCGGCCACGCCGAGCGCCACGGTCTCCTCCTCGCCCTCCGCCAGCCCCTCGGACACGGTCTCCGAACCGGCCACCAAGGGCGACATCGCGGACGGCAAGCTCACCTGGGGCGTGAAGGAGTCGTTCCGCTCCTACGTCGTCGGCAGCGTCGCCAAGGGGAAGATATCCGCGACGGGCGGCGCGACCCAGGCGGCCGGCAACGGCGTCTTCACCTTCACCGGTGCGACCGGCAGCTACGACACCGACGCCGACACCCTCACCGCCGCCTTCGACGGCGCGGTGAACTTCAAGGGGCACGAGGACAACGGGACCTACGGCCTCGACCTCACCTTCACCGACCTCAAGGCCACCCTCGACGGCGGCTCCGGCACACTGACGGCGGACGTCACCAGCCTGGGCGAGAAGTCCGAGGACGTGGTCCTGGCCGACCTCAAGGCGGGCTCGGCCGACCTCACCGCGAAGGACGACGTCGTCACCCTCGACGACGTCACCACCACCCTCACCGCGGCCGGCGCGAAGGCCTTCGGCGGCTTCTACCAGTCCGGCGCGGAACTCGACCCGCTGGACCTGTCGGTGGCCCTCACGGCGGACGCGACCCTCCCCACGGACGGCTCGTCGTCGACGGCCGGCACGGGCTCCTCGGGCGGCACCGGCAGCACCGGCGGCAGCGACAACTCCGGTACGACGGGCTCGACTTCGGGCGGTGTCACCGGCTCCACGACGGGCGACGTGAGCGGCGCCCTGGCGTCGACCGGCTCCGAGGTGCCCGCGGTGGCCCTGGGCACGGCGGCTGCGGTGACCGCGGCGGCGGGCGCGGGTGTGGTGTTCGCGATGCGCAGGCGCCGTACGCAGCAGGCGTAGGACCGTGCCCCCTGGCGACCAGGGGGCACGGAGGTCGACCGCCGGAGGGCGGACCCGTGCCGGCCGTGACAGGCCGGCCCGGTCCGCCCTCCGGCGCGTTCCGGGACGGCGGCGGCCGGGAACCCGCTCACCGGGCCGGTTCCCCGCCCGGCCCCGGCCTGGGATGAACTCGCGGCCCGTGCGGTGTTTGAATGCCCCCGTGACTGACTACGACGTACTGCGTGTCTTCTGCGGACCCAGCGGCGGATACGGCAACGAACTCGGCGTCGTCCGCGAGGGTTCCGTCATGCCGGACCCGGACGAGCGGCAGGTGTTCGCCGGGAAACTCGGCTTCAGCGAGACGGTGTTCGTCGACGACCCCGAGCGCGGAGTCATCGACATCTACACCCCGACCACCCGCCTGCCCTTCGCCGGCCACCCCTGCGTGGGCACGGCCTGGCTCCTGGACATACCCGAACTGGTCACCCCCGCGGGCGTCGTGGGCGCCCGCCTCGACGGCGAGTTCAGCTGGATCGAGGCCCTCCCGGAGTGGGCCCCGCCGCGCGCCCTGCGCCAGTACGCCACCGCCCGCGAGGTGGACGCCCTGCCCGTGCCCCCGCCCGGCGAGTGGATCTACGCCTGGGCCTGGGAGGACGAGGCGGCGGGCCGGGTCCGCGCCCGTGCCTTCCCCGGCCGGGACGACGGCGTCCACGAGGACGAGGCGACGGGCGCGGCGGCCCTGCTGCTGACCGACCGGTTGGGCCGGGCCCTCAACATCACGCAGGGGGCGGGCTCGCAGATCCTCACGGCCCCGCAGCCCGGCGGGTGGGTGGAGGTCGGCGGCCGGGTGTTCCTGGAACGCTGACCTCTCACGCGGAGAGCGGGAACTCCTCCCCGAGCGCCCGGAAGACCCCGGTGTTCAACGCGAACGCCCGCTTGCACTCGGCCACGATCCGCTGCTTCTCCAGGTCGTCGACCCGCACTTCGTCCAGCAGCTCGCGGTACTCCCGCTTGAAGGCCGCCGGGTTCCCGATCCCCTCGAACACGTAGAACCGCACGCCGTCGCCCTTGCGGGAGAACCCCCGCGTCCGCTCGGCCTTGTCCCGGATGATCTGCCCGCCGGAGAGATCCCCGAGGTAGCGCGTGTAGTGGTGGGCGATGTACCCGGCGGGCCATTCCTCCGCGCACTCCCGCACCCGCTCCGCGTAGGCCTCGGTCGCGGGCAGCGCGGTCAGTCCCGACCGCCAGTCGGCGCCCCGCAGGTGCGCGAGGTCCCGCTCCAGCGCGGGCAGCCGGAACAACTCGGCCCGTATGAACGCCCCGGCCACCGGATCCGCCGCCAGCCGCTCGACCCCGGCCTCCAACGCCTCGTAGACGAACCACAGTTGCTCGGTGTACCGGGCGTACGCGTCGACGCCCAGCCGCCCGCCGAGCAGATCACTCATGAAGGTGGAGGTCTCGGCCTCCACGTGCTGTTCGTGGGACGCGGTGCGGATGACTGTCGAGAAAGAGTCCATGGGCCCTATCCTCTAAGGCAAGCCTTACCTAAGTCAACAGGTTACCGACAGCCTGTCGGCAAAAGCGTACAAGAAGAGACCCGTCCCCGGCGGAGCAGGCCGAGAACGGGTTCCGGTGGGGCTGTTACGGCAGGGTGAGGACCTCCGCCCCCGTCTCCGTCACCACCAGCGTGTGCTCGAACTGGGCCGTCCGCCTGCGGTCCTTCGTGACGACCGTCCACCCGTCGTCCCACATGTCGTACTCGTACGAGCCCAGCGTCAGCATCGGCTCGATGGTGAACGTCATCCCGGGCTGGATCACCGTCGTCGCGTGCGGGCTGTCGTAGTGCGGGACGATCAGGCCGGAGTGGAAGGACGAGTTGATGCCGTGGCCGGTGAAGTCACGGACCACGCCGTAGCCGAAGCGCTTGGCGTACGACTCGATGACCCGGCCGATGATGTTGATCTGGCGGCCCGGCTTGACCGCCTTGATCGCCCGGTCCAGGGACTCACGCGTGCGCTCGACCAGCAGCCGGGACTCCTCGTCGACGTCACCGACCAGGTAGGTCGCGTTGTTGTCGCCGTGCACACCGCCGATGTACGCCGTCACGTCGAGGTTGATGATGTCGCCGTCGCGCAGCACCGTGGAGTCCGGGATGCCGTGGCAGATCACCTCGTTGAGCGAGGTGCACAGGGACTTGGGGAAGCCGCGGTAGCCGAGCGTGGACGGGTAGGCGCCGTGGTCGCACATGTACTCGTGCGCGACCCTGTCGATCTCGTCCGTGGTCACCCCCGGCGAGATGATCTTCGCGGCCTCCGCCATCGCCCGCGCGGCGATCCGCCCGGCGACCCGCATCGCCTCGATCGTCTCGGGGGTCTGCACCTCCGGCCCGGTGTACGGGGTCGGCGCGGGCTTGCCGACGTACTCGGGGCGACGGATGTTTCCGGGCACGGGACGGGTGGGGGAGAGCTCCCCTGGTACGAGCAGCGACTGGCCAGACATGCCAGCGAGTCTAACCAGCGGAGATGGGGGAACATGGCCGTAGGGAAAGGAGCGGTTGATGGCCCTGTTCAAGAAGCGCACGGCCGGGAAGCCCGGCGAGTGGTACTACTGCCTCGAACACAAGAAGGTCGAGGAGGGGCCGGACTGCCCCGCCAAGGACCGGTTCGGGCCGTACACCACCCGCGCCGAGGCCGAACACGCGATGGAGACGGCCCGCGAGCGCAACCTGGAGTGGGAGAACGACCCCAAGTGGCACGACGCGGCCAAGGGCGCCGACGACACGTGACCGGCTCGCGCCGGGGCGCATCGCGGGTGGCCGGGTTCGGGTGCGGGTGAGCGGGGGCTTGTCGCGCGGTTCCCCGCGCCCCTGAGGGGGTGGAGCGGGCCGGGGTCGGCCTGCCTGGTCGGTTGCCTGATCAGGCCGCGCTCGACCGGCTTCGGCGCCGGCCGCTCAGGCGTCGACGGGAGCCGTAGGCGCCGCCTCCGCCGCCTGCGTGCCCGCCCGCCGCGCCTTCAGCCGCAGCGCGTGTTCGTCCGTCCGCGCGTCGTACGACATCAGCTTCGGCAGGCCCGCGGCCAGCAGGCCCACCGCGCCCAGGCACATCAGGCCGCCCGCCCACACCGAGGTCCGCACCCCGGACAGGGCGGCCATGCCACCGGACCTGACCTGGCCCAGCTGCGGGCCCACCGAGTAGGACAGCAGCTCGATCCCGGCGAGCCGGCCCCGCAGCTCGTCCGGGATCGTCTGGTTCCACATGACCCCGCGGAAGACGCCGCTGACCATGTCGCAGCCGCCCGCGACGGTGAGGAACAGCAGCACCAGCCACACGTTGCCGACCGCGCCCGCGCAGGCGATCGCCACGCCCCACAGCGCCGCCGCCAGCACCACCATCCGCCCGTGCCGGTGGATCCGCGAGGTCCAGCCGCTGGTCACGCTCACCACCAGCGCACCGGCCGGCAGCGCCGAGTACATCAGCCCCAGCGCCCACGGCGCGTGCAGATCGTCCGCGAGGAACGGCAGCACCGCGAGCGGCATCGCGAAGAACATCGCCGCCAGGTCGATCGCGTACGTCCCGAGGAGTTCCTTGCGGCTCCACGCGTACCGGGCGCCCTCGGCGATCGACCGGAGCGACGGCTTCCGCGCCTCGTGCGCGCCGGGGGACGCGGCGATACGGAAGATCAGGACCACGGAGACCGCATACGTCACCGTGTCCGCCGCGAACGCGTACGGCAGCCCCGCGTACGCCACCACCACCCCCGCCACCGCCGGTCCCGTGACCCCGCCGACCGTCCAGCGCAGCGAGTTGAGCGCGGCGGCGGCCGTCATGTGCTCGTGCGCCACGATCCGCGGCCACAGCGAGTCCAGCGCGGGCCGCTGGATCGCGCCGAGGACGGAGGTCAGGGCGGCGATCACATAGAGCGGCCACACCGCGGGGTGCGGCACCAGCGAGTTGAGCAGCAGCGCCCCGCACAGCACCCCGAGCCCCACCTCGGTCCACACGATCAGCTTCCGCTTGTCCCACGCGTCGGCGAGCGCCCCGCCGTAGAGCCCGAACACGATGAGCGGCACCAGTTCCACGGCCCCGACCGCGCCCACCGCCGCCGCGGAGCCCGTGAGTTCCTTGATCTGCACCGGGATTGCGACGAACGTCAGGAAACTCCCGAAGGTGGAGACCAGCCCCGCCAGCCAGAGCCTGCGGAAGTCGGCGGAGGCATGCCAGGGGGAGAGGTCGGGGAGGAGGGCGCGGAGCCGGGTCGGAGGTGCGGGATCGGGTGTGGGGGAGTCGGCGGTCACAACGGGCCACGATCACCCGGCGGCGGGGGAGTGGCAACCGATTTTCCCGTCCGCCGCTCGGCGGACGGCCCGGGACGGGCGGGAGACGCCCTACCAGGGCGCGGGCGGCGGGGCCGTCAGGTGGTCCGTCAGGCGCGACACCCGGTCGCGGAACCGGCGGCGCCCCCGCGTCACCGGCAGCACGTTCTCCCCGGCCGCCGCGCTCACCAGGTGCTGCACGGTGTCCAGGTCCAGGTCCGTGCCCGGCGGGACGGGGAGCGACTCGTGGGCCAGGGAGGCGAGTTCGCGGTTCTCGGAGCCCAGGGAGAGGACGGTCGCCCCGGCCCGGCGGGCGTCGTGGACGCGCTCCAGGAGCGGATCGCCCGGCCCTTCCGGTGACACCACCAGCAGCGTCTCACCGCGCCGGACCGCCTCGATCCGGCCGAGCCCGACCGCCAGATGCGCCGGATCGGTGGGACGCGCGTCATGCCGTACGAGAGTCGGTGCCAGTTCGGGCGTGCCCGACCAGGCGGCCTCGTCCACGAAGTGCGCCGCGAGATGCCACGGCTCGTAGCCGGGCGTGCCCACCAGCAGCAGCCCGCCCCCGTGCGACACCACCGACCCGCGCAACACCCCCGCGAACCGCCGCGTGGCCCCCAACCACTCGGTCCCGGCGAGCACTTCACGCAGCAGCGCGACCCGTACGGCATCCATGTCCGCGCATCCTGCCCCAACCGGCCGTTCGTGACGTGGAGTTCACCGCGAATTCGCCCGACTTGGGGATGGTGCGGGCGCATAGGCCCCACAAGGAACCAACGGTCACACAAGGAGTCAAGTCATGACAGAAGCATCCGTCCCCTTCACCGCGGGCCAGGAAGGTCACGCCAGTTACCGCATCCCGGCGGTCGTGGTGACCGCCGCCGGCACCCTCCTGGCGTTCTGCGAGGGCCGGTTCGACTCCGCGAGCGACCACGGCCACATCGAGATCGTGCTGCGGCGCTCCACGGACGGCGGCCGCACCTGGGGCCCGCAGACCGTCGCCGCCGACAACGGCGGCGGCCTCGCGGGCAACCCGGCCCCCGTCGTCCTCGACACCGGCCGCGTCCTGCTCGTCCACGTCCGCGCCGCCGCGACCGCCACCGAGGACGCCATCCTGCGCGGCAAGGTCACGGCGGCCGACGGGCGCAGGGTGTGGGTGTGCCACAGCGACGACGACGGCGTCACCTGGTCGACCCCGAAGGAGATCACCGCGCAGGTGAAGAAGCCCGAATGGCGCTGGTACGCCACCACGCCCGGACACGCGATCCAGCTGAGCACCGGCCGGGTGGTCGTCCCCGGCAACCACACGATCCCGCCCACCGGCACGGACGTCGGCAACGAGGGCAAGTACAACAGCGGCCACTGCCTGCTCAGCGACGACCGGGGCGAGACCTGGTCCCTCGGCTACCTCGACGAGAACCCGAACGGCTACGTCAACTGCAACGAGACCACCGCCGCCGAACTCCCCGACGGGCGCGTCTACTTCAACACCCGCAACGACGCGACCGCCCCCGGCCACCGCGCCGACGCGTACTCGGCCGACGGCGGCACCACCCTGGTCAAGCCGTTCCGCCCGCAGGCCGGCCTCACCGCCCCCGTCTGCGAGGCCAGCGTCCTCCAACTCCGCGACCCCGACGTGCTGTTGTACTCCGGCCCCGGCGACCCGGCCGCCCGCGCCCTGATGACCCTGCGCGCCTCCACCGACGCCGGCACCACCTGGCGCCCCGTGCACACGGTCGACGGACTGCCCGCCGCCTACTCCGACCTGGTCCGGATCGACGACGACACGGTCGGACTCCTCTACGAGACCGGCGACTTCGGGGCGTACGAGACGATCACGTTCCGGCGGGTGCCCGTGACGGACCTCACCTGAGCCGGTGCGGGTGCGGAGGCGGACGTAAAGTCGGCCCATGACCTCTACCGACAGTGCTGCACAGACCCCCGCGACGCCCTCCGGTACCGCTCCCGCGAAGGCCCCCGCCAAGGACCCGTGGGACCTCCCCGACGTCTCCGGACTGGTCGTCGGCGTGCTCGGCGGGACCGGGCCGCAGGGCAAGGGCCTCGCGTACCGGCTCGCCAAGGCCGGCCAGAAGGTGATCATCGGCTCCCGCGCCGCCGAGCGCGCCCGGGCCGCTGCCGAGGAACTCGGCCACGGGGTCGAGGGCGCCGACAACGCCGAGACCGCGCGCCGCAGCGACGTCGTGATCGTCGCCGTGCCCTGGGACGGCCACGGCAAGACCCTGGAGTCGCTGCGCGAGGAACTGGCCGGCAAGCTCGTCGTCGACTGCGTCAACCCGCTCGGCTTCGACAAGAAGGGCGCCTACGCGCTGAAGCCGGAGGAGGGCAGCGCCGCCGAGCAGGCCGCCGCCCTGCTGCCCGACTCGCGGGTCGCCGCCGCCTTCCACCACCTGTCGGCGGTGCTGCTCATGGACACCGAGATCGCCGAGATCGACACGGACGTGATGGTGCTGGGCGAGGAGCGCGCCGACGTCGAGATCGTCCAGGCGCTGGCCGGCCGTGTCCCCGGCATGCGCGGGGTCTTCGCCGGGCGGCTGCGCAACGCCCACCAGGTGGAGTCCCTGGTCGCGAACCTGATCTCCGTCAACCGCCGCTACAAGGCACACGCGGGACTGCGCGTCACGGACGTCTGAGCGGGTGGGGGACACTGGTGGCGACCGACCATCAGTGCCCCCCTTGTTCCGACAGGAGCCGATCCCATGCCCCGCCTCGCCGTCTACGCCCTCGTCGTCTGCCTGCTCGCCGTGGCGGCGGCGGTCGTGTCCTTCGTCGAGGGCAGCTGGATCGGGATCGTGTGGGTCCTGCTCGCGGGCCTCTCGTCCAACATGTGCTGGTACTACCTGAAGCGCGGCAGGTCCGTCACCGGCTGATCGAGCAGAACTCGTTGCCGCCCTGCCAGAAGCGGTACAGGTTCTGCCCGCAGTAGGTCTCGAAGTCGCTGATGCCGAGGCCGCGCAGGATCGCGTCGATCACGTCGAAGAAGTACGTGTTGACCGACGGCACCCACAGCAGCGCGAACACGAACAGCAGGCCGAACGGCGCGAACGGCTCGACCTGCCGCTTGACGTTGTACGACAGCCAGGGCTCGATCACGCCGTAGCCGTCGAGGCCCGGCACCGGCAGGAAGTTCAGCAGCGCGGCGGTGACCTGGAGCAGCGCCAGGAACGCCAGCGCGAACCGGAAGTCCCGCGGCACCCCGTCGAGCGCGTGCAGCCAGAACGGCGCGGTGCAGACGGCCGCGAACAGCACGTTCGTCAGCGGACCGGCCGCCGAGATCAGACTGTGCCGCCACCGGCCCCGGATGCGGTTGCGCTCGATGAACACCGCGCCGCCGGGGAGACCGATGCCGCCCATGATGACGAAGATCACCGGGAGCACGATGCTGAGCAGCGCGTGCGTGTACTTCAGCGGGTTGAGGGTGAGGTAGCCCTTCGCGCCGACGGAGATGTCCCCGCTGTGCAGGGCGGTGCGGGCGTGCGCGTACTCGTGCAGGCACAGGGAGACGATCCAGGCCGCCGTCACGAACAGGAACACGGCGACGCCCGGCTGCTCGGCGAACCCGGTCCAGGTGGCCCAGCCGGTCACCGCCGTGACGGCCAGGATCCCGACGAAGACGGGACTGATCCGCCGGTCGCTGGGGCGGGTGGTGGTGGCGGTCATGGGTGGGTGGGCTCCCTGCTGGGTCGGTGGACGCGAAGCCCGACGGTACCGGGCCCAGGGGGAAAACGTCTCGCGAGCGGCCGTCGGTTCCGGGGAAGGTGGGCCCATGGAACTCCGGCCCGCCCTCCACGACTCCGGGCCGCCTTCCCTCGTCCCGGCCACCCCCGTCCCGGCCACCACCGTCGCGGACATCCCGCGCCGTGCCCGCCCGACCCCGTGACCGCCCCGGTCGCCAGCAGAGACAATGGACCCCGTGCGCTACCGCATCCTCGGCACCACCCAGGCACTCCGTCCCGACGGCTCGGCCGTCCCGGTCGGCGGGGCGCGGCTGCGCGCCCTGCTCACCGTCCTCGCCCTGAGGCCCGGCAAGGCCGTCCCCGCGAGCCTGCTGGTGGACGAGGTGTGGGCCGGTGACCCGCCCGCCGACGCGACCGGCGCGCTCCAGGCGCTGGTGGGCAGGCTGCGCCGGACGCTCGGCGCCGACGCGATCACCTCGGTGGAGAGCGGGTACCGGCTCGCCGCCGCCCCCGACGACATCGACCTGCACCGTTTCGAGCGGCTGACCGGCGAGGGGCTGCGCGCGCTGGCCGACGGCAACCCCGCGAAGGCGGCGGAGGTCCTGGACGACGCGCTCGCCCTGTGGCACGGCCCGGCGCTGGCCGACCTCCCCGACCGCACCGCGGAGGCGGCCCGCCGGGAGACCCGCCACCTGGACGCCCGCCGCGCCCGCCTCACCGCCGCGCTGGCCCTCGGCGAGGCGGACACCGCCCTGCCCGAACTGACCGCCCTCTGCGACTCCCATCCCCTCGACGAACCCCTCCAGGCCCTGCGCCTGCGAGCCCTCCGCGCGACGGGCCGCACGGCGGAGGCCCTGGCCGCCTACGAGGACGTACGCCGGCTGCTCGCCGACCGCCTCGGCTCCGACCCCGGTTCCGAACTGCGGTCGCTGCACGGGGAGTTGCTCAACCCGGAGGACACCGGGCCGACCGGTGACGCCGACGGCGGCGGACCCGGGCCCGACAGCCGGGCCTCCGGCGACCGCGCCCCCGCCACCTCCCTGCCCGGCAACCTCCGCGCCCGCCTCACCTCCTTCGTCGGCCGCGAAGCCGACATCGGTGTCATCCGGAGCGACCTCGCCGCCGCCCGCCTGGTGACCCTGCTCGGGCCCGGCGGCGCCGGAAAGACACGGCTGTCGCAGGAGGCCGCCGAGGGGATGCGGGACGCGGCGCGGGACGGGGTGTGGCTGGCCGAACTCGCCCCCGTGGACGACCCCGAGGCCGTACCGGAAGCCGTCCTCACCGCCGTCGGCGCCCGCGAGACCGTGATGTACGGCGCCGGTGCCGAGGCGATCAGGGCCGCCGGGGGCGAGCGGCACGACGACCCCGTCGAGCGGCTCGCCGAGCACTGCGGCAGACGCCGGATGCTGCTGATCCTCGACAACTGCGAACACGTCGTGGACGCCGCCGCCCGCCTGGTGGAGACCCTGCTGGAACACTGCCCCGGCCTCACCGTCCTCGCCACCAGCCGCGAACCCCTGGGCGTACCGGGCGAGTTGCTGCGCCCGGTGGAGCCGCTGCCGGCCCCCGTCGCACTCCGGCTGCTCGCCGACCGCGGCGCTGCCGCCCGGCCCGGGTTCAGGGTCGAGGACGACCCCGAGGCCTGCGCCGAGATCTGCCGCCGGCTCGACGGACTGCCGCTCGCCATCGAGCTCGCGGCTGCCCGGCTCAGGATGTTGACGCCACGTCAGATCGCCGACCGGCTCGACGACCGCTTCCGCCTCCTCACCTCCGGCAGCCGTACGCTCCTGCCCCGCCAGCAGACCCTGCGGGCCGTCGTCGACTGGTCCTGGGACCTGCTCGACGCCGACGAACGGGACGTCCTGAGCACCCTGTCCGTCTTCGCCGGCGGCTGCGAACTCGCCGCCGCCGAGGCCGTCTGCGGCCCCGTCGCGTTCGAGACCCTCGGCTCCCTCGTCGACAAGTCCCTTGTGGTGGCCGCCCCTTCGGGCGACGGCGAGATGCGCTACCGGCTCCTGGAGACCGTCGCCGAGTACGCGGGCGAACGCCTCGACGAAGCCGGGCTGCGCCCCCGCGCCGAGCGCGCCCACCTGACGTACTACCGCGAACTCGCCCGCACCACCGACCCGTTGCTGCGCGGCCCCGGCCAACTCGCCGCCGTGGAAAGGCTGGAGCGCGAGTACGAGAACCTCCGCACCGCCCTGCGGCACGCCGTCGCCGAACGCGACGAGCAGGAGGCGATCTGCCTCGTCCTCTCGCTGGTCTGGTACTGGCAGATGCGCGACGTCCGCATCGAGGCCCGCAACTGGTGCGTCGAGGTGATGGCGCTGGGCCCCGACCCCTTCGCCGCCCCCGTCCGGCGCGCCACCCCCGTCTGGCAGCGCTGCACCGACGTCCCGCCCCCGCTCACCGGCGAACTCCTCGACGAGGCCAGGCGCGGCCTCCACCTCGCCCATCTCGGCTGGATGGACACGGAACTGGAGGCCTGGCAGGCCCCGAAGGCCAAGGAGAAACTGCGCCTGATCACCGAGGTCTACGAACCCGGCTTCCCGCAGACCTGCCGCACCCCCGGCATGCTCTGGTTCTACGCCGTGCTCATGACCGGCAGCGTCGAGCGGCTGCCCGGCATCCTCGAAGCCGGGGTCCGCACCTGCCGTGCCACCCCCGGCATGGAGTGGGAGCTGGCCACCACCCTCCAGATGCGCGCCAACATGCTCGCCAACCGCAGCGACTGGGCGGGCGACGCGGCCCGCGACGCCGACGAGTCGCTGGAGATCTTCCGCCGCCTCGGTGACGCCTGGGGCACCGCCGAGGCGCTCTCCGCCCGCGCCGAGGCCCGCGAACGCGTCGGCGAGTTCCAGCTCGCCGCCGCCGACTACCAGGCCGCGATCGAGCACGCCGAACGGCTCGGCGCGCACGGCCAGACCGCCGTCCTCGGCGCCCGGCTCGGCAGCGCGCTCGTCGAGGGCGGCGAGTCCGAGCGGGGGGAGCGCATCCTGCGCGAGGTGATCGAGAACCAGCCGTACCGCGGGGGCAACGAGGCGATGCCCGCCGCCCGCATGTTCCTCGCGGGCTACCTCGCCATGACCGGCCGGCCCGTGGAGGCGCGCGAGCAACTGCTCCTGCTGCGCGAGCAGTTCTCCGTCTCCCACTTCGTCGTCTTCGACGCGTACATCCTCGGTCTCGAAGCCTGGGTGGCGACCGTCGACGGCCACCACGACGAGGCACTGGACAAGATCAGGGGGGCGCTGCGCCGGGCGGGCGACCCGTTGTCCGAGGCCATCGCCCCGCACATGGCCCCGCTGTACCTGGGAGTGGCCGCGATAGCCCTGGCCGAGATCGACGGCGGCGGCCGGGCCCGTGACGCCGTCCGCTGCCTCGTCACGGCGCGGGCGCTGCTGCCGCGGGGGCATGTCGCGACGTCGATGGAGCGCGAGGTCTACCTCCGGGCCGAGCGGGGCGCGCGTGCCGCGCTCGGCGACGAGGCCTACGAGACCCACGAGGCCGAGTACGCCGGGGGCGGCGGCCTCTCGATGGAGAAGGCCGCCGCCCTGGTGTGACGCCGACGCGTACCGGTGGGACGCGGCTGTGGAGCGTTCCGGTCCGGCCCGGTCAGGTCTTCGTGCGGAACTTGTAGATCGAGATGGGCGCCATCACCGCGGTGAGCCCCACCGACCAGGCGAGGGTCAGCAGCGCGCCGTGGGCGACCGGGCCGCCCACCATCAGTCCGCGGGCCGCGTCCGCCAGGGCGGAGAGCGGGTTGTACTCGGTGAAGTTCTGCAGCCAGCCCGGCATCGACTGGGTCGGCGCGAAGATCGACGAGCCGAACTGCAGCGGCATCAGCACCAGGAAGCCCATGGCCTGCACCGACTGCGCGCTCTTCATGGTCACGCCGAGGGTGAGGAACACCCACATCAGGGCCGAGCCGAAGACCGCGGACAGCCCGATCGCGGCGAACATGCCGAGCCAGTGGTGGATGTGGAAGCCGACCAGGACGCCGACGACCATCAGCACCGCGGACGCGACGAGCATGCGCATCATCTCGACCGCGATCTTGGCGATCAGCACCGAGGCGCGTCCGATGGGCAGGGACCGGAACCGGTCCATGACCCCGGTGTGGAAGTCGGTGTTGAAGCCGGTGCCCACCCCCTGGGCCATGTTCATGCCCATCATGGCGAGCAGTCCGGGCACGACGTACTGCACGTACGCCTCCTGCCCGCCGCCCAACGACTGCCCGATCGAGCCGCCGAAGACGTACACGAACAGCAGGGTGAAGATCACCGGGAACAGGATGGCGTCGAACATCGACTCCGGGTCCTGCCGGATCCACAGCAGGTTGCGGCGGATCAGCGCGCCGGTGTGGCGCAGATGGTTGCGCAGCGGGATACGGGGATCCGCCGCGACATCGGCGGAGCTCACGGCGACGGCGCTCATACGGCGACCTCCTCGCGGTCGTGGGTGGGCACGGAGTCCTGCGGGGCACTGGCGCGGTGACCGGTGAGGGACAGGAACACCTCGTCAAGGCTGGGCAGTTCGGTGGTGATGGAGGCGATGGTGAGGCCGCGTGCGGTCACCGCGCCCACCACGGCGGTCAGTTGCTCGTCGCTGAGGATCGGCACCAGCACGGTCCCGCTCTCCACGTCGACGGTGACGGTGGCCAGGCCGGTGATCCCCAGCTCGTCCAACGCCCGCGCCAGCGGCCGCAGTTGCAGCGGGTCGGCAGGCCGGATGCGCAGCGCGCGTCCGCCGACCCGGGCCTTCAGGGCATCGATGGCGCCCTGTGCCACGACCTTGCCGTGGTCGACGACGGTCAGCTCGGAGGCGAGCGCCTCGGCCTCTTCCATGTACTGGGTGGTGAGCAGCACGGTCACGCCTCCGCCGACCATGGACTTCACCTCGGTCCACACCTCGTTGCGGGTGCGGGGGTCGAGACCGGTGGTCGGCTCGTCGAGGAACAGCACCTGCGGGTGCCCGATCATCGAGGCGGCCAGGTCGAGCCGGCGCCGCATACCGCCGGAATAGGTACTCGCCGGCCGCTTGGCGGCGTCCGTCAGCGAGAACCGCTCCAGCAGTTCGTCGGCGCGGGCCCGGGAGTCCTTGCGGGACAGGTCGAGCAGCCGCCCGATCATGTACAGGTTCTCCCAGCCCGGGAGCTTCTCGTCCACGGAGGCGTACTGGCCGGTGAGGCCTATCACCCGGCGCAGCTGGCGGGGCTGGCGCAGGACGTCGTAGCCGGCGACGGATGCCTCGCCGGAGGTCGGGGCGAGCAGCGTGGACAGGATGCGTACGAGGGTGGTCTTGCCGGCACCGTTCGGCCCGAGCACACCCATCACGGTGCCCTCCCGGACGTCCAGGTCGACGCCGTCCAGCGCCTTGGTCTCGCCGTAGTGCTTGACCAGCCCCCGCACGGACACCGCCGTGCCGCCGGAGTTCTTGTCGATTCGCGTCATGCGGAAGACAGTGCCAGCGCCCGCCGACAAACCACCGACAGCCCGCCTACAGCCGCCTACAGGGGCGGGCGGCGGGCGGCAAAAAGGGGCAGCCCGCCGACGGGGGATGATCGGCGGGCTGCCATGGTGCCGCAGTGGTTCGGATGGGCCGGACGGGCCGGACCGGTCAGTGGACGGAGTGCTCCTCGGCGGGGAACGTCCCGCCCACGACATCCTCCGCGAACGCCCGCGCCGCGTCGCCCATGACCCCGCGGAGATCCGCGTACCGCTTCACGAACTTCGGCATCTTCCCGCCGGTCAGCCCCAGCATGTCGGTCCACACCAACACCTGCGCGTCCGTCTCGACCCCGGCGCCGATCCCGACCGTGGGAATGTGCAGCACCCGGGTCACCTCGGCCGCCAGCTCGGCCGGCACCAGTTCCAGCACGACCGCGAACGCCCCCGCGTCCTGCACGGACTTCGCGTCCCGCAGCAGCTGCTGGGCCGCCTCCTCGCCCCGCCCCTGGACCCGGTACCCCATCGCGTTCACGGACTGCGGGGTGAGGCCGATGTGCGCCATCACCGGGATCCCGGACTCGACGAGCAGCCGGATCTGTTCGTGCGACCGCTCACCGCCCTCCAGCTTCACGGCCCCGACGCCCGCCTCCTTCACCAGCCGGGTCGCCGAGCGCAGCGCCTGCACCGGACCCTCCTGGTAGGACCCGAACGGCAGGTCGGCGACGATGAGGGCGCGGCTCGTGCCCCGGACGACGGCGGCGGACAGCATGGCCATCTCGTCGAGGGTGACGGGCACGGTCGACTCGTACCCGAGGTGGCAGTTGCCCGCCGAGTCACCGACGAGCATGACCGGGATGCCGGCCTCGTCGAAGACGGACGCGGTCATCGCGTCGTAGGCGGTGAGCATGGGCCACTTCTCGCCGCGCTCCTTGGCGAGGCCGATGTCGCGAACGGTGATGCGGCGTGTGCCCTTGCCTCCGTACAGCGCCTTGCTGCCGTCGGAGGAGCTGTTCGTGCCAGCCTGGGCAGCCGAAAGCTGCGTCATTGCAACGGCTCCTTCAGTCATCTCGAGGCGCCCTCACGGCGTCCCCGGATCCCCTCCATGGTGGCACCTCGTGCCACCGAGGGCCAGAGGGACCCCCGTAGCCCCCGTCACGTCCCGACCGGTACGTAAGGCCTGAGTAAAATATTTACGATACGGCACGGTCCCGTATCGTAAATCTCCAGCCGCTCCCTAGTCTGGACCGCATGACCACTCCACCCGTCCCTGGCACCCGGATACCCGAAGCGGTGCACCGCCGCCGCTGGGCCATCCTCGGCGTGCTGATGCTGAGCCTGCTCATCGTGGTGCTCGACAACTCGATCCTCAACGTCGCCATCAAGACCATCTCCACCCCGGCCCCGACCGGCCTGGGCGCGACACAGAGCGAGCTGGAGTGGGCGATCAACGCCTACACCCTCGTCTTCGCGGGCCTGCTGTTCACCGCCGGCCTCCTCGGCGACCGGATCGGCCGCAAGAAGGTCCTGCTCGGCGGTCTCCTCGTGTTCGGCATCGGCTCCGCGCTCGCCGCCGAGTCCGGCTCGCCCGACCAGCTCATCGGCTACCGCGCCCTCATGGCGCTCGGCGCGGCCTTCGTGATGCCCGCCACCCTCGCCGTCCTCATGAACGTCTTCGAGCGCGACGAGCAGCCCAAGGCCATCGGCATCTGGGCCGGCGGCGTCGGCCTCGCCATCGCGATCGGCCCGATCACCGGCGGCGTCCTCCTCGACCACTTCTGGTGGGGCTCGGTCTTCCTGATCAACGTCCCGATCGTGGTGATCGCCCTGGCCCTGATGATCTGGCTGGTCCCCGACTCCCGCGACCCGAGGCCCGGCCGCCTCGACCCGGTCGGCGTCATCCTGTCCGTCGTAGGCCTCGTCCTGCTGGTCTACGGCATCATCGAGGGCGGCGAACTGGCCGACTTCACGGCGCCCAAGGTGCTGTCGACGATCATCGCCGGTGTCGTGGTGCTCGCCGGGTTCGTCTGGTTCGAGAAGCGCAGCGACCACCCGTCGATCGACGTCACGTACTTCAAGAACAAGGTGTTCTCGGCCGCCATCGCCGCCATCGCGCTGGTCTTCTTCGCGCTGATGGGCGTGACCTTCTTCTCGGTCTTCTACACCCAGAGCGTGCGCGGCTACTCGCCGCTGCAGACCGGCCTGCTGATGCTGCCGCTGGCCGCCGCGCAGATGGTCTTCGCGCCGCGCGCCCGGCTGGTCGTCAACCGGTTCGGCAACAAGGTCACGACCGGTGTCGGCCTGGCGGTGCTCGCCGCGATGCTGGCCGCCTTCGCGACCCTGAAGGCGGATACGCCGATCTGGATCCTGGAGGTCATCTTCTTCCTCATGGGCGCGGGCATGGCCCACGTCATGACCCCGACCAGCGTCGTCATCATGCAGGCCCTGCCGCGCGAGAAGGCGGGCTCCGCGTCCGCGCTGAGCAACACCTTCCGGCAGGTCGGCGGCGCGCTCGGCATCGCCGTCCTCGGCTCGGTGCTGTCCACGGCGTACCGCAACGGCATCGAGGGCAAGCTCGGCTCGGTCCCGGCCGCGCTGCGGGACACCGCCGGCGAGTCCATCGAGGCCACCCTCGGTGTCGCCGCGAAGCTCGGACCGCAGGGCAGGGCCCTGGTCACCCCGGCCAACGACGCCTTCCTGCACGCCATGCACGTCACCGCCCTGTGCGGCGCGGGCGTCGCGGTGATCGGCGCCGTGGTGGCGTTCGTGTTCCTGCCCGGGAAGCCGCCGGTTCCTCAGGAGGGCAAGGAGGAGCAGGAGTTGGTCGTCGTCGGAGAGTAGCGGCGACAATCGCCCGAGGACGCGAACGGGGGTACAGCGAAAGGACGGAGTGAAGTGAGCCTTGCCGACCACGGCACCGGGAGCCGGACCCGGGCGTGCGCCCCGGCCCGGGGACGCCCGCGCAGCGAGGCCGTCGAACGGGCCATCACGGAAGGGGTGATGAAGCTCCTGGAGGACGGCGTGCCGCTGGCCGAACTCTCCATCGAGCGCATCGCCCGTACCGCCGGGGTCGGCAAGGCCACCATCTACCGCCGCTGGCCGGGCAAGGAGGAACTGTTCGTCGACGTCGTCCGCGAGGCCGAGCCGCAGGACCCCGAACTGCCCGGCGTCTCCCTGCGCGACGACCTCGTGGCCATGACCGAACAGCTGCGCCAGCGCGGCCTGATGACCCGGTCGTCGGCGCTGCTGCACAACGTGTACGCGCAGATGAAGAGCACCCCGAAGCTGTGGGACGCGTACCACGCGACCGTCGTCGAGCCGCGCCGCCGCCGGCAGGTGGAACTCCTGCGCCGCGGTCAGGAGAGCGGTGAACTCCGCACCGACATCGACGCCGAGCTGATGAACGACATGATCGTCGGGCCGATGCTCCTGCGGACCGTCATGCGTGTCGACGCGGATCTCCCCGAGGGGCTGTCCGAACTCCTCGTGGACACCGTGCTGGTGGCCCTGCGGCCGGTCGGTCCGTAGCGGGTTCCCGGGCCGCGCGAATGTGCGCGTTCCGTCACAGAAGCCGCTGGAGCCGCGTGTGTTCGGAACTCCGGACGCCGACTTGTTCGTCCTCGTGCCCGTACGGCCGTCATGGGACGGCGGATCGGAACCGATCATCCCCTAGGGTCGTAGGCGCGGGGACGATGGTGTGCACGGCAGGTAGTGAGGCGACGGTATGGCACAGCAGGCGTATGTGACGGAGACGGACGACGGCTCGGGGGACGAGCCGCGCGGATCCCGGCTTCGGCGCCTGTGGAACAGACTGGCCGGCGGCTGGCGCGGCGACCCGAGGATCTGGCGCCGGGGCCTGATCCTCGCCGCGCTGGCGCTCGTCCTCGCCCTCGTCATGTTCCTGCACTCCCGCATCCCGAACCGGATCGGCAACCTCGGCAGCCTCACAGAGACGTTCCTGCCCTGGTTCGGGCTGCTGATCCCGGTCCTGCTGGTCCTCGCCATGGTCCGCAGGTCGGCGACGGCGCTCATCGCGATCGTCCTGCCGACGGCCGTCTGGCTGAACCTCTTCGGCGGCCTGCTGCTCAGCGACAAGACCGGCACCGGCGGCGACTTCACGGTGGCCACGCACAACGTGAACGCGGAGAACCCCGACCCGGCCGGCACCGCCCGTGACGTGGCCGCGTCCGGCGCGGACGTCGTCGCCCTGGAGGAGCTGACGGCGTCGGCGGTCCCGACGTACGCGAAGGCACTCGCGCCGACGTACAAGTACCACTCGGTCGAGGGCACCGTCGGCCTGTGGAGCAAGTACCCGATGAGCGGGGTCAAGGCCGTCGACATAAAGCTGGGCTGGACGCGCGCCATGCGCGCCACCGTGGCGACCCCCGAGGGCCGGATCGCGGTCTACGTCGCCCATCTGCCGTCGGTGCGGGTGAAGATCGAGGCGGGCTTCACGGCCCGGCAGCGGGACACGAGCGCCGACGCGCTGGGTGAGGCCATCGCCGCCGAGCCGCTCACGCGGAAGATCCTCCTCGGCGACCTGAACGGCACGATGAACGACCGCTCCCTGAACGCCGTCACCTCCCAGATGCGCTCCACGCAGGGCGCGGCGGGCAGCGGCTTCGGGTTCAGCTGGCCGGCGTCGTTCCCGATGGCCCGGATCGACCAGATCATGGTCCAGGGCGTCGAGCCCGTCACTTCGTGGACGCTGCCCAGGACCGGCAGCGACCACCTCCCGATCGCGGCCCGTGTGAACCTCGACACGAGCTCTTAACCTCGTGGAATAGAGCGCCTGGGAGTCTTTGTTCCGGAACTGAACTTAAGCTCAGTACGGAACTCCGCTCTCCCGTGAAAGGCACAGGCTCCTCCATGCCCCTGGCCCTGCTCGCCCTGGCCGTCGGCGCTTTCGGTATCGGCACCACCGAGTTCGTGATCATGGGCCTCCTGCCCGAGGTCGCGGACGACCTGCACGTCACCATCCCCACCGCCGGACACCTGGTCTCGGCGTACGCGCTGGGCGTGGTCATCGGCGCTCCGCTGCTCGCGGCGGTGACCACCCGCCTCTCCCGCCGCACGGTCCTGATCGGCCTGATGGGCCTGTTCGTGGCGGGCAACGCGCTGTCGGCGTTCGCACCCGGCTACGACTCGCTGCTGGCGGCGCGCTTCCTGAGCGGCCTGCCGCACGGCGCCTTCTTCGGCATGGGCGCGGTGGTCGCCACCACGATGGTCGCGCCGGAACGCAAGGCACGCTCCGTCTCCCTGATGTTCCTCGGCCTCACGGTCGCCAACGTCGTGGGCGTGCCGGCGGCCACGCTGATGGGCCAGCACCTGGGCTGGCGGGCCACGTTCCTCGGCGTGAGCGCGATCGGCCTGGTGGCGATAGCGTCCCTGGCCCTGCTGATCCCGCACGACCACGCGCACGCCCCGCAGGCGGGCCTGCGCCGCGAACTGGCGGCGCTGAAGTCCCTCCCGGTCTGGCTGGCCCTGGGCACGACGGTGGCGGGCTTCGGCGCGCTCTTCTCCGCCTACAGCTACATCACCCCGATGCTGACGGACGCGGCGGGCTTCGCCGACGGCAGCGTGACGCTGCTGCTGGCGCTGTTCGGCGTGGGCGCGACGGTGGGCAACCTCGTGGGCGGCCGGCTGGCGGACCACTCCCTCCGCGGCACCCTGTTCGGCGGCCTGACGTCCCTGGCGGCGGTCCTGGCCCTGTTCCCGCTCCTGATGTCGACCGAGTGGACGGCGGCCCTGGCGGTGGTCCTCCTGGGCGTGGCCGCGTTCGTGACGGGCTCCCCGCTCCAGCTGATGGTGATGGAAAAGGCGTCGGCAGGCCCGTCGCTGGCCTCCTCGGCCAACCAGGCGGCCTTCAACCTGGCCAACGCGGGCGGAGCGTGGATCGGCGGCCTGACGCTGGCGGCGGGCTTCGGCGCCACGTCCCCCGCGCTGGCCGGCGCGCTGCTGGCGCTCCTGGGCCTCGGCGTCGCGGCCACGGCGGCGACGGTGGACCGGCGCAGGTCGGTACCGGGCCGCGAACGCGTGATCGCGACCCACGTACCGCACGGGACCGAGGCCGAGGCCCTGACCCGCTGACCTCTCGGGCGCAGGCCCGGCCGCCGGCCGGCCCGCGAGGCGCCGGGTCACCGCCCCCGCCGACGATCGACTCCTAGTCGAACCGCGCCAGTTCGGCCAGCCAAGCCGTGGCCGAGCCGTCCGAGGGCGCCCGCCAGTCGCCCCGCGGCGACAGCGAGCCGCCCGCCGAGACCTTCGGGCCGTTGGGCATCGCGGAGCGCTTGAACTGGGCGAAGCCGAAGAAGCGGCGGCAGAAGACCTCCAGCCAGCGCCGGATCTCGGGGAGGTCGTACGCGACGCGCTTCGCCTCGGGGAATCCGGGGGGCCAGGCCCCCGCCTCCGCCTCGTGCCACGCGTGCCAGGCGAGGAAGGCGATCTTCGACGGGCGGAAGCCGTGGCGCAGGACGTGGAACAGGGTGAAGTCGTGCAGCGCGTAGGGGCCGATCTTCGACTCCGTGGACTGCATCTCCTCGCCCGGTACCAGCTCGGGGCTGATCTCCGTGTCGAGGATCGCGGTGAGGATCTTGCCGGTCTCCTCGTCGAACTGGTCGCTGCTGACCACCCAGCGGATGAGGTGCTGGATCAGGGTCTTGGGGACGCCGGAGTTGACGTTGTAGTGGCTCATCTGGTCGCCGACGCCGTACGTGGACCAGCCGAGCGCCAGCTCGGAGAGGTCGCCGGTGCCGAGGACGATGCCGCCCCGCTGGTTGGCCAGGCGGAAGAGGTAGTCGGTGCGCAGGCCCGCCTGGACGTTCTCGAAGGTGACGTCGTAGACCGGCTCGCCGGAGGCGAAGGGGTGGTCCATCTCCTTGAGCATCAGCCGGGCCGTCGGCGTGATGTCCAGCTCCGCCGCCGTCACCCCGATCGCCCGCATCAGCGCGTGCGCGTTGTCCTTGGTGTGGTCGCTGGTCGCGAAACCGGGCAGCGTCCACGCCAGGATGTCGCTCCGCGGGCGCCCCGCCCGGTCCATCGCACGGGCGGCGACGATCAGCGCGTGCGTGGAGTCGAGGCCGCCGGAGACCCCGATGACCACCTTCGGGCCGCCGATCGCGGCGAGCCGCTGCTGGAGGCCCTCGACCTGGATGTTGTACGCCTCGTAGCAGTCCTGCGCGAGGCGCTCCGCGTCGGCCGGCACGAACGGGAAGCGTTCCAGACGGCGGCGCAGGCCCAAGTCCGTGAGCGGCGGGGCGAGTGCGAAGGACACCGTGCGGAAGTCGGCCGTCCGCGCCCGGTGCGTACGGCGGTTGTCGTCGAACGTGCCCATCCGCTGCCGTTCCTGCCGCAGCAGGTCGAGGTCGATGTCGGCCACCGCGTACTCGTCGCCCAGCGGGAAGCGGTCCGTCTCGGCCAGCAGCGCGCCGTTCTCGTAGACCATCGCCTGGCCGTCCCAGGACAGGTCGGTCGTCGACTCGCCGAGGCCGGCCGCCGCGTAGACGTACGCGGCGAGGCAGCGGGCGGACGCCGAGCGGCACAGGAGCTTGCGGTCCTCGGCGCGGCCGACGGTGATCGGGCTGCCGGAGAGGTTGACGAGGACCGTCGCGCCCGCGAGGGCCGCCTCCGCGCTGGGCGGCACCGGCACCCACATGTCCTCGCAGATCTCCGCGTGCAGGACGAGCGAGGGGACGTCCTGGGCCGCGAACAGCAGGTCCACGCCGAAGGGGACCGTCTCCCCGCCGACCCGGATCGAACCGCCGCGCTCGTCCGCGCCGTCGGCGATCTGGCGGCGCTCGTAGAACTCGCGGTAGTTCGGGGGATACGACTTCGGTACGACGCCCAGGACGCGGCCCCGGTGGACGAGGACCGCGCAGTTGTAGATCCGGTTGCGGTGGCGCAGCGGGGCGCCGACGACCAGGACCGGGAGGAGGTCGGCCGAGCCGGCGACCACGTCCCGCAGCGCCTCCTCGACCTGGTCCAGGAGGACGTCCTGGAGGAGCAGGTCCTCGATGGAGTAGCCGCACAGGCCCATCTCGGCGAAGACGGCGACCGCGACGCCCTCCTCGTCGCAGCGGCGGGCGTGGCGCAGGACGGCCTCGGCGTTGGCGTGCGGGTCCGCGATCACGGTGTGGCCCGTGCAGGCGGCGACGCGGGCGAAGCCGTGCTGATAGATCGACCAGAAGTTCAGTGGAGGCACGGGTCCACTGTAATCGTCAGTGAGACGCGATGGGGTGGCGCGGGGTGTCGGATACCCCACGCCACCCCATCGACAGGTGGCTCGTTCACCGCCTACCGGGTCAGTGGTGACCCTTCGCGGGGACGAACGACGAGACATAGCCGTTCGCGGGCGAACCCACGCCGGTCACGTCGTCGTAGCCCTTGACCGCGGACAGCGAGCTGTCCTTGCCGAGGCTGCGGACCGAGGTCAGCAGGCCCGCGGTGGCGTCGTAGCCGTTGGCGAAGTCCACGCGTGCCACCGCCAGGCCGGAGCCCGTCGGGTTGTCGGTCACGTCGTGGTAGACCTTCGTGCCGAACTTGGCGTAGATCGACGGGTTGGCGAAACCGATCGCCTTGCCGCCGCGCGCCTCCTGGGCCAGGGCCTGGACCGCCGCGATCACCGGGGAGGCCAGCGAGGTGCCGCCGATCCGGTACTCGCTGTACGACTCCGAGCCGTCCGCCTGGGTCTGCGTCTGGCCCACCTTGAACCCGGTGTTCGGGTCGGCGATCGCCGAGATGTCCGGGACGACGCGGTTGCCGGTGGCGCTGTTGGCCTTGGCCAGGGAGTCGGGGACGACGCCCTTCTGGTAGTACGGCTCGTTCACCGTCTTGCTGGTGCCGCCGCCCGCGCCCGAGGTGAAGGCGCCGGGGAAGCCGGTCCAGCTCTTGCCGTCGGCCGACAGCGAGGCCTTCTCGGTGCCCCAGCCGGTCTCCCACAGGTACTTGTCGCCCTTGCCGACCGCCAGCGAGGTACCGCCGACCGCCGTCACCCACGCCGAGTTGGCCGGGGTGTCGACCTGCTTCGTGCCGGTGTTGGCGACCTCGTCGCCGTTGTCACCGGAGGAGAAGTAGAAGCCGATGCCCTCGACCGCGCCCAGCTGGAACACCTGGTCGTAGGCGGCCGCGAGGTCCGGGGTCTGGTTGGCCTCGATGTCGCCCCACGAGTTGGAGACGATGTCGGCCAGGTGGTTGTCGACGACCTTGCTGAGCGAGTCGAGCAGGTCGTCGTCCATGCAGGAGGCGGCGCCCACGTACGTGACGTTCGCCCCCGGGGCCACCGCGTGCACGGCCTCGACGTCGAGGGTCTCCTCGCCGTACCAGCCCGAGGCGTCGCACTCGTCGGCGCCCGTGTTGGTGTACTGCGAGGGGAGGACCTGCCGCAGCTGGCTGGTCGTCCACTTGGCGTCGCCGTGGTTCTTCGCGTAGGTGGCCGCGTCGAACGCGATGGTCGGCGAGGCGTAGGCGTCGGTGATCGCGACGCGCACGCCCTTGCCGGTGTACTTGCCGGCGCCGTAGGCGGCCCGCAGCTGCTTGCCGGTGTAGCCCTTGACGGCGTACGGGATCTTCTTGCCGTAGGCCGAGGGGAGGGTGGTCGCGGTGTTGGAGCCGTAGTACGAGGAGAACGGTCCCGCGTTCTTGAACACCGTGGCCGGGCCCGGCAGCTGGTCGTCGTGGCTCGCCTTGTGCGGCGCGTTGTCGAGACCGGTGACGGTCAGGACAGCACCGTTGAGGCTGTCCGGCGCGGAGGCCGTCTTCGACGGGGCGCGGTAGGTCTTCGAGCCCTTCGCGTAGTTGTGCAGCGAGGTGCTGAACGCCTTCTCGACCGCGGCCACGTCACCGGAGACCGTGACGTAGTGCTGGGTGGTGCCGGTGACCTTCAGCCCGGCGGACTTCAGCCAGGACTTGACGGCGGTCACCTGGGCCGTCGTGGCGCCGAAGCGCTGCTGCACCTGAGCGGCGCTCAGGTACTTGCCGTACAGGGCCGAACTCGGGTCCGAGACGGACTTGGCGTACGCCGCGAGACCGGACGCGTTCCGGCCGGCGAGATAGACCCGCGCGGAGACCCGGGAGCTGTCGGAGGTCGCTCCCTTGTCCGCCTTGGCCGTGGCCCACGCGGGCTTGGTGCCCGCGAGGGTGTCCCGGCCCGGGTTGCCCGCGGCGTGCGCCGCGGGTATGCCGAGCGCCAGAGCACCGGCGATCATGGGCAGTGTCGCTGCCATGCTCACGCCGGCGCGCATGGTGGCGCGATTGGATCTCATAAAACCCCCTGCTATGCGGTTCGACGCATGGAGTGGTCGGTCATCGGCGATCCGTACGGAACCTGCGGCGGGGAGGTTCCGTGAAGGGATCACGCGATGGGGGCCACTCTTTCGATGAACCGTTCATGCCAGGGGAACGCAAAAGTCAAGAGAAGCCCAAGGAACCTTCATCCAGGGCGAATTGGGGGCTTTTTTCCTTACGGGCAGGTAACGAACATCCGGTGACGCTTTACGAACGCGCTTCCGCGCCACGCTCCTTGAGCATGTCGGCCATCAACCGGATCTCCGACCGCTGCGCGTCGACCATCCCCTGCGCGAGCCGCTTCTCCACACCCACGCGGCACTTGTCCACACAGCCCTGCGCCATGTGGACGCCGCCCTTGTGATGGTCCGTCATGAGCTGGAGGAAGAACACCTCGGCGGGCCTGCCGCTCAGCGAACCCAGCTTCTTCAGCTCGGAGTTGGTCGCCATCCCCGGCATCAGCGCGCCGTCCTTCCCGGACGCCATGTCACCCATGCCCATCCAGGTCATCGGCGGATCGGCCGACACCTTCGGCAGCCCCCACAGGTCCAACCAGCCCAGCAGCATGCCCCGTTGGTTGGCCTGCGTCTGCGCGATGTCGTACGCGAGCCGCCGCACCTCCACGTTCTTCGTACGGTCCCGCACGATGTACGACATCTCGACGGCCTGCTGGTGGTGGACCGCCATGTCCCGCGCGAACCCGGCGTCCGCCGAATCCGCCGCCGGGACGGCCGGATCGCCCGAGCCGCCGCCGCTGCCGTCCTCGGCCACGGCGTACGTGATCGCGCCGGCCGCTACCAGCACGGCGGCCGCGGCACCCGCGACCCACCCGATGTACGCCCTCACGTCACATCGTCCCGCCGGTGCACGAGGCACCCGGCTCGGGCGTCTGGCTGCCCTGCACGAACTTCGAGAAGAACGAGTCCACGTCCGGGTCGCTCGCGCTCTTCACCGTCCGCTGGTGCCCCCACGCCGACAGCATGATCGGCGCCTTCTGGTCCTCGTACGGACTCATCAGCGAGTACGGCGTCCGCTTCACCTTCGCCGCCAGCGCCTTCACGTCCGCCGCCGGCGCCTTCGAGGTGTACGTCACCCAGACCGCGCCGTGCTCCAGCGCGTGCACCGCGTTCTCGTCCTTGACGGCCTTCGGGTAGACGTCGCCGTTGCAGTTCAGCCAGACCGGGTTGTGGTTGCCGCCGACCGGCGGGTGCATCGGGTACTTCACCGTGCCGGAGACGTGGGTACGGCCCAGCGTCCCCTTCCACGTGCTCACCCCGTCGGCGCCGACGACGAAGCGGCCCGAACCGCCGCTCTTCGAGTCGCTCGCGGAACTGTCCTTGCCGTCCTTGCCGGACTGCGCGTGCACGACGGCGACACCACCGACGACGAGACCGGCGGCGACCACCGTGCTCGCCGCGATCTTCACGATCCGGCCGCGCCGCTCGCGGGACTGCTCCGCCCGCCGCATCTCCTCGATGCGGGCCTTGCGCGCCGCGCTGCCGGTGTTCTTGGCGGAACCCATGAGGTATGTGTCCTTTTGGGGGAAGGGACAGGAAGGTCGGGCCCTGCTGATCGTAGTGGCGACCAAGGGGTTCCCGTAGGGGGCCCACAGCAAAGTTGGGGAAGACCCGGGTCACCCCCGGACCAGGCATGACGAATGCCAGTCCGAGCGGGCAAGATGGTCGGAAGACGGGCGACAGCGCAGGACACCTGTCGTACGCGAGCCGTTCAGCCCGAAGACAGCCGGTCGATCATGGTCGGCAACGCGCACGAAACGGTGCTGTGGTGGGATGCTCAGGTGCCCGACCGCCTCCTGCGGTACGAGGACAGGCGGCCTGACCAGCAAGGATGGGGAAGCGGAAGATGGACAAGCAGCAGGAGTTCGTGCTCCGGACGTTGGAGGAGCGCGACATCCGGTTCGTACGGCTGTGGTTCACGGACGTGCTGGGCTTCCTCAAGTCCGTCGCCGTGGCCCCCGCCGAGCTGGAACAGGCCTTCGACGAGGGCATCGGCTTCGACGGCTCCGCGATCGAGGGCTTCGCCCGTGTGTACGAGTCCGACATGATCGCCAAGCCGGACCCCTCCACCTTCCAGGTCCTGCCGTGGCGCGCCGAGGCCCCCGGCACGGCCCGCATGTTCTGCGACATCCTCATGCCGGACGGCTCCCCGTCCTTCGCGGACCCGCGCTACGTCCTCAAGCGCGCCCTCGCCAAGACCTCCGACCTGGGCTTCACCTTCTACACCCACCCGGAGATCGAGTTCTTCCTGCTGAAGGACCGCCCCCTGGACGGCTCCCGCCCGACGCCCGCCGACAACTCCGGCTACTTCGACCACACCCCGCAGAACGTGGGCATGGACTTCCGCCGCCAGGCGATCACCATGCTGGAGTCGATGGGCATCTCGGTCGAGTTCTCCCACCACGAGGGAGCCCCCGGCCAGCAGGAGATCGACCTCCGCTACGCCGACGCGCTCTCCACCGCCGACAACATCATGACGTTCCGCCTCGTCATGAAGCAGGTCGCGCTGGAGCAGGGCGTCCAGGCCACGTTCATGCCGAAGCCGTTCTCCGAGCACCCCGGCTCGGGCATGCACACCCACCTCTCCCTCTTCGAGGGCGACCGGAACGCGTTCTACGAGTCCGGCTCCGAGTACCAGCTCTCCAAGGTCGGCCGCTCCTTCATCGCGGGCCTGCTCAAGCACGCGGCGGAGATCTCCGCGGTCACCAACCAGTGGGTCAACTCCTACAAGCGCATCTGGGGCGGCTCCGAGCGCACCGCGGGCGCCGGCGGCGAGGCCCCCTCGTACATCTGCTGGGGCCACAACAACCGCAGCGCCCTGGTCCGCGTCCCCATGTACAAGCCCGGCAAGACCGGCTCCGCGCGCGTCGAGGTCCGCTCCCTGGACTCGGGCGCGAACCCGTACCTGGCCTACGCCCTCCTCCTCGCCGCCGGCCTCAAGGGCATCGAGGAGGGCTACGAACTCCCCCCGGGCGCCGAGGACGACGTCTGGGCCCTCTCCGACGCCGAACGCCGCGCGATGGGCATCGAGCCCCTGCCCCAGAACCTGGGCGAGGCCCTCACCCTCATGGAACGCAGCGACCTCGTCGCCGAGACCCTGGGCGAGCACGTCTTCGACTTCTTCCTCCGCAACAAGAAGAGCGAGTGGGAGGAGTACCGCAGCGAGGTCACGGCGTTCGAGCTGCGGAAGAATTTGCCGGTGCTGTAGCCCCTTCACGCTCCGACGGGGACGCCGGGCGCCAAGCGGTGTCGGTTCCGTTACCGGATGTACGCCGGGGACACCGCCGCATCGCTGAGCAGTCGGGCCCTGCCCGTGCCGTTCGCCGGGACGGTGTAGAGGTCGGCGCCGTAGTCGCCGGGGAGGGCGTAGACGATCGTGCGGTCGTCGCGCCACACGGCCTGGTCGTCCACGCTTCTCGACTCCGCCAGGGGCGTCTCGCGCATCGTGCGGAGGTCGAGGACGTACAGGTGCCAGGGCGCGTCCTTCGGGAGGCCCTTGACCCGCTTCTTGTACGCGACGCGGGTGCCGTCGGGGGAGAGGGACGGGCATTCGACGTTGGCGTGGAGCGTGCTGACCGTACGGGTGCGCAGGTCGCCCCGGACCAGGTAGGTGCTGCCCTTCGTCGCCAGCGTCGCGTAGAACGTGCGGTCGTCCGCCGCGAAGGTCACGCCCCAGAAGTTGACGTCCGCCGCGTGGTAGACGTGGCCGTCCTTGACGATCCGGAACGACTCCAGCGTCGGGATCAGCTTCCCCGTCCGCGTGTCCACGATCGCCGCCCGCGTCGAGAAGTTCGTCCCGGCGTACGAGTCACCGCCCACGAACGCCGTCCACGCGGCGAAGCGACCCGTGGGGGAGACCCGGGCACGGGAGGGGATGCCGGGGACGTCGTAGCGGGCCGTCTCCTTGAGGCGGGCGTCCAGGATCAGCGCGCGGTACGTGTCCGTGACCGTGCCGTGGACCGCCTGGAGACACACCCCTGTGCCCGCAGCGGCGTAGAAACGGAGGCACTTGAGGCCCGAGGCGGTGCGGGGGCCGGCCGGGGCCGCGGCCGGGACGGTGGTGAGTTCGTCGCGGTGCGGGCCCCAGGCCATGTTGCGGAACACCATCGTGCCGGGTGCCGTCAGGGTGACCCGGCCCGCGGTGACGCGCGGGCCGCCGGGCCGGGCCTCGTTCCGGCGCTCGGCACGGGCCGACGCGTGCAGGACCGACGCCGTGGCCACCACGGCGAGCGCGGCCACGGCGGCGAGGAGGACCAGGAGGCGGTTGCGCAGGGTCATGAGGCAGGCTCCAGAACGGGTCGGCCCGGGCGGAGGACGAAGGCGGACACAGCGCAGACCGCCAGCGCCACCGCCGACGCCGTCAGCGCCGTACGGTCGCCCCACAGCGTCCACGCCGCGCCGAACCCCAGCGAGCACACGAACCGCGCCGCCGCCTGCCCGGTCTGCACCAACGCGAGCCCCGACGACCGCAGTCGCTCCGGCACGCTGTCCGAGGCCACCGCCATGAGCACGCCGTCGGTCGCCGCGTAGAAGGCGCCGTGCAGGACGAGGACGGCGTAGGGGAGGGCCGTGCCGTGCCAGGACGTCAGCAGCAGGGCGTACGCCGTGAGGAGCGCGCCGTGGCCGCCGAGGAACACCCGCCAGCGGCCGACCCGGTCCGCGAGCCGGCCCAGCGGCACGGCCAGCAGCAGGAACGCCGCCGCCGTGCCCAGCGGCAGCAGCGCGAACCAGCGGTCGGGGACACCGAGCCGCCGTTGCAGCAGCAGGTACACGAAGGAGTCGCTGACCGTCGCCAGGCCGAGGAGGAGCGCGCAGACGGTGACACGGCGCAGGTCGCGCCGGGCGAGGAGCGCGAGGGCGGCGCCCAGAGTCGGGCGTGCGGCCTTCTCGTCCTCGACCCCTACGGTTTTCTCCGTGCGGGGCGCGGCGGTCGACGGAGATCCCGGCACGAACAGCACCAGCACCAGGACCCCGACCACCGCCACGCAGAAGCTCACCGTGAACACCGCGTCGTACCCGTCCACCGTCGCCCGGAGGATCAGGAACGCGGCCAGCGGGCCGAGCAGCGCGCCCGCCGTGTCCATCGCGCGGTGCACGCCGAAGGCGCGGCCCCGGTTCTCCGGGGTGGAGGAGAGCGAGATGAGCGCGTCGCGCGGGGCGGTGCGCAGACCCTTGCCCGTGCGGTCGGCGGCGAGGACCAGGCCGATGGGGGTGAGGGTGTGGGCGAGCAGGAGGAGCGGTTTGCAGAGGGCCGAGACGCCGTAGCCGAGGCCCGCGATCCACTTGTGCCGGCCGCCGCCCCGGTCGGCGAGATGGCCGCCGGCCAGCCGGACGAGTGCGGAGAAGCCGTTGTAGACGCCGTCCAGGAGACCGAAGCCGAGCGGTGACAGGCCGAGGCCCGTCACCAGGTACAGCGGGAGGACCGCGGTCACCATCTCGGACGACACGTCGGTGATCAGGCTGACCGCGCCGAGCGCGAGGACCGTGGGGGCGACGGCGGCGGACACCCGCGCCGGAACACCCGTACGGTCCACGGCACTTGGAGCGGCGCCGGCGCGGCTGTCCGCCACGTACACCTCAGGACGCCCAGACGCCGGTGATGTCGGCGGCGGACGCCGCGTTGCCCGCGTGGGCGGACAGGCCCTGGGAGTCCTCCAGGGTCCGCAGCAGGTTGTAGTGGTTGTAGGTGGTCGAGGACGTCGAACCCGCCTTCACCGGCTGGCCGTAGAGGACCGTCGGGATGCGGTTGCCGCTGAGCAGGTTGTCCTCGTCGAAGGTGACCACGAGCAGGCTGTTGTGGGTCTTGGCCCACGTGGCGTACGCGCCGAGGTTGTTCTTCAGCCAGGTGTCACCCGTCGCCACCGAGCAGTCGTGCATGTCGCTGCACAGGTTGGGGGTGACGAAGGAGATGTCGGGGAGCGTCGTGTAGTCCGTCGGGAACTGCGCGAACGTCTTCGCCGTGGACGTCGCGACGTTGCTGAAGCCGAACCACGGGTTGTGCTTGCGCGCGTAGTTGCCGCTGCTGCACGTCGTCGAACCCTGGCTGGGCAGCGTCTCGTTGTAGCTCGCCCAGGTGCCGCCCGCCGCCGTCACCTCGGAGGCGAGGTTCGCGGCCGAGGAGAAGCCGGCCGTGTAGCAGCTGTCGCTGGTGATCCCCTGGGTGGAGCCGGAGAACAGCGCGAAGTAGTTGGGCTGGCTCGGGTGGGTGATCCCGTACGACTGGGTGAGGGCGGCGCCCCCGCCGGCCAACGAGTTGATGTAGGGGGCACTGGAGGAGCCGATGACCTGGCTGTAGGCGTGGTTCTCCATCACCACCACGACGACGTGGTCCGGGGTCGGCACCCCGGTCGCGGCGTGCGCGGTCGTGGCGTCGCCGAAGCCGGTCCAGACCCCGACGGCGGCGGCCGAGAAGGCGAGCGCGGACGCCACGACGGCGCGGCTGCGGCGGTACGCGGAACGGCCGTGGCCGCCGGACACTTCTTCACTGCCGGACACTTCTGCCTCCGGGTGGGGGGACGACGGGGGTGACGGTGCGACATGGAGCATGCACACGCCAAGATGCCCGTGTCCCACCCTGCCCAACCCGGCGGATGAAGAACCGGTGAACTGCTGCCGCCGCCGAACCGCCGCACCTACTCCCGCGGCCCCGCCAGCTGGGCCAGCACCCGGTGCAGCGGCTCGGTGGCCCGCTTGCGGTACTCCTGGATCGCCCACCCGTTGCCGTCGGGGTCCTTGAAGTACATGAACGTCGCGCCGTCCTGCGGGGCGAACTGCACCGGCTCACTGACGTCGAGACCGCGCGCGGTCAGCTCCTCGTAGGCCGCCTTCGCGTCCTGCACGCACAGCTGCAGGCCGTGGTACGTCCCCGGCCGCGGTGTTCCGGTCGGCACCTCCAGGCCGTCGACCAGCGCGATCGAACACCCGGACCCCGGCGGGGTGAGCTGCACGATCCGCACGCCCTCCATCACCTCGCCGTCGAGATCCACGTGGAAACCGACCTTGTCCTGGTAGAACGCCTTGGCCCGGTCCACGTCGGAGACGGGAAGCAGGATCACTTCGAGGGTCATGTCCATGGCTCGACTCCTTCGTCAGGCGCGTCACGCGAACCGCCACCTCGTCTGGCTGAACGGCTCCCCCTTACCGAAGCCGAAAACCGTCCGGGGCGCCACAGCGAAGACGAACGCGGACCCGCCACCGTGGTGGAAGGCCCCCTCCCGCACGTCGAAGTGCCAGAAACGGCCGTACTTCGCCTCCCAGGCCGCGGCCAGCTCCCGCAGCCGCCCCTCGTCCCCGACCCGCTCCGCCGCACCCTCGACGACCAGGTCGTACCCCTTGTCCCAGGTGCTGGTGCCGGTGGTCAGCACGACGTGCGGATTGCCCGCGAGGTTGAGCGCCTTGCGCTCCTCGGGCCCGGTGCAGAAGTGCAGCGCCCCCCGCGACCACACCGCAGGCAGCGGTGTCACATGCGGGCGCCCGTCCGGCCGTACCGTCGAGATCCAGAACTGCTCGGCGGCCGTGAGCCGGGCCTCGGCCGTCGCCCATGCGGTCGCGGTCGCCGCCGGGTCGCTGTAGCGGGGGTCGAGGCGGGTCTGCGGCTGCTGCTCGGTCATCGGCTTCTCCCTGTGTCCGGCGGTGCGTTCCCCTACGGGCTCCCACAGGGAAGACTCCGGGTCCCGCCGGAACTCATCGCCGCACGCCCCGGCGCCGCCGCCCGCACCTGCGGTTAGGCTCGGCACGTTACGACCTTGATCCGAGGGAGGCCGGGCATGACGGCGCCGAGGCGCAGGAGCAGTACCTTCACGCGCCTGCTGCGGCACGGCTTCACCGATCCCTCGGCGGCCGAGCGGCTGCTGGAGAGCGCCGAACTGGCGCCGATAAGGAACGACCCGGTCCTGCTGGAGGCCCTGGGCGCCACCGCCGACCCCGACCTGGCCCTCCAGGGTCTGGTACGGCTGCTGGAGGCGCAGCCCGAGGACACGCCCCGCGGCGAACTGCTCGACACCCTGATCGCCGCGAAGCCGCTGCGCGACCGGCTGCTCGGGGTGCTCGGCGCCTCCGCCGCCCTGGGGGACCATCTCGCCCGGCACCCGCTCGACTGGCACGCCCTCGTGATGTACGAGCCGCGCGACCTGCATCCCGGGGTGGAGGAGTTCGAGCGCGGGCTCGCCGAGGCCACCGATCCGGTCGCCCTCCGCGTCGCCTACCGCCGCTGCCTGCTCTCCATCGCCGCCCGTGACGTGTGCGGCACCACCGACCTCGCGCAGACCGCCGCCGAGCTCGCCGACCTCGCCACCGCCACCCTGCGCGCCGCCCTCGCCCTCGCGAGCGCCGCCGCACCCGAGGACGCGGCGCTGTGCCGGCTCGCGGTGATCGCGATGGGCAAGTGCGGCGGCCACGAGCTGAACTACGTCTCCGACGTCGACGTCATCTTCGTCGGCGAGGCCGCGGGGGCGTCCCCGGGCCCCTCCGGCACCGGGGGAGACGCGGACGAGACCAAGGCGATCCGCGCGGCCACCCGGCTCGCCGCGCACATGATGCGGATCTGCTCCGAGACCACGGTCGAGGGCTCGATCTGGCCCGTCGACGCCAACCTGCGCCCCGAGGGCCGCAACGGCCCGCTGGTCCGCACCCTCGCCAGCCACCTCGCCTACTACCAGCGCTGGGCGAAGACCTGGGAGTTCCAGGCGCTGCTGAAGGCCCGCCCGGTGGCCGGCGACCTCGCGCTCGGCCGCGAGTACGTCGACGCGCTCGAACCCCTCGTGTGGAAGGCCGCCGAGCGCGAGAACTTCGTCACCGACGTGCAGAAGATGCGCCGCCGCGTCATCGAGAACATCCCCGCCGCCGAGATCGACCGCGAACTCAAGCTCGCTCCCGGCGGCCTGCGGGACGTCGAATTCGCCGTCCAGCTCCTGCAGTTGGTGCACGGCCGGGCCGACACCTCACTGCGCAGCGGCACCACCCTCGTCGCCCTGGAGGCCCTCGCCGCCGGCGGCTATGTCGGCCGCGAGGACGCCGGCCGTCTCGACGACGCCTACCGCTTCCTGCGCACGATGGAACACCGCATCCAGCTCTACCGGCTGCGTCGCACCCACCTCGTCCCCGTGGACCAGACCGACCAGCGCCGCCTCGGCCGCTCGATGGGCCTGCGCACCGACCCGGTGACCGAGCTGAACCGCGAGTGGAAGCGGCACGCCACCGTCGTACGACGCCTGCACGAGAAGCTCTTCTACCGTCCGCTGCTCGACGCGGTCGCCCAACTCGCGCCCGGCGAGACCCGGTTGCGCCCCGAGGCAGCCCGCGAACGACTGGTCGCCCTCGGCTACGTCGACCCGGCCGCCGCCCTGCGCCACCTGGAGGCTCTCGCCTCCGGCGTCTCCCGCAAGGCCGCCATCCAACGCACGCTGCTGCCCGTCCTGTTGGGCTGGTTCGCGGACTCCGCCGATCCGGACGCCGGCCTCCTCAACTTCCGCAAGGTGTCCGACGCGCTCGGCAAGACCCCTTGGTACCTGCGGCTGTTGAGGGACGAGGGCGCCGCCGCCGAGAACCTGGCCCGCGTCCTGTCGGCCGGCCGGCTCGCCCCCGACCTCCTCATGCGCGCCCCCGAAGCGGTCGCCCTGCTCGGCGACGGCGACGGCGGCAGCGGCCTCGAACCCCGCGAACGCCCGCACCTGGACCAGGAGATACTGGCCGCGGTGAGCCGCGCCGACGGCGCCGTCCAGGCGGTCACCTTCGCCCGCGGCGTCCGCCGCCGCGAACTCTTCCGTACGGCGGCCCTCGACATCGTCGGCTCCTACGGCACCGAGACCCAGCCGGTCGAGGCGGACCAGGGCGCCCTCGTCGACCGGGTCGGCGGCGCCATCTCCGACCTCACCGCCGCGACCCTCGCCGGCACGTTGCGCGCGGTGGTCCGCGAGGGCTGGGGCGACACCCTCCCCACCCGCTTCGCCGTCATCGGCATGGGCCGCTTCGGCGGCCACGAACTGGGCTACGGCTCCGACGCGGACGTCCTGTTCGTGCACGAACCCCGCGAGGGGGTCGCCGACCGGGAGGCCTCCGAGGCCGCCAACAAGGTCGTCTCCGAGATGCGGCGGCTGCTCCAGGTCGCCAGTTCGGATCCGCCGCTGCTGATCGACGCGGATCTCCGGCCGGAGGGCAAATCGGGGCCGCTCGTACGGTCGTTGAAGTCCTACGAGGCGTACTACCGCCGGTGGTCGCTGGTGTGGGAGTCGCAGGCGCTGCTGCGGGCCGAACCCGTCGCCGGGGACGGGGAGCTGGGGGAGCGGTTCATCGAGCTGATCGATCCTCTGCGGTACCCGGCGGAGGGGCTCGGCGACGATGCCGTGCGGGAGATCCGGCGGCTGAAGGCCCGGATGGAGTCCGAGCGGCTGCCCCGCGGGGCCGACCCGACGCTGCACACCAAGCTGGGGCGCGGGGGACTCTCCGACGTGGAGTGGACCGTGCAGCTGATGCAGCTGCGGCACGGGTGGGCCGAGCCGGGGCTGCGGACGACGCGTACGCGGGCGGCGCTCGCGGCGGCTTGCGCGGCCGGGCTCATCTCCGGTGAGGACGCGGAGACGCTGGACGAGGCGTGGGTGCTGGCCACGCGGGTGCGTAACGCGGTGATGCTCGTGCGGGGTCGCGCGGGTGACACGTTCCCGTCCGATCCGCGTGAACTGGCTGCCGTGGGGCGGTACTTGGGGTACGGGCCGGGGCATGTGGGGGACATGCTGGAGGACTATCGGCGGACCACGCGGCGGGCGCGCGCGGTGGTGGACGCGTTGTTCTACGGAGCGTGATCGCTCCGCGGGGGCTTCGAGGGGGTGCGTTTTCGGGTGCCGGTCGGTGGGGGCCGGTCGCGCAGTTCCCCGCGCCCCTTTGAACGCCTGTGGCCTTTCCAGGGGCGCGGGGAACTGCGCGACCGGCCACGACGGTGCCGCACCCGGACGACTACCCCTCCCGGCGCCCCGGCGGAGCCACCCGCGGCAAGGCGTACGGGAACGTGCCGTACCAGAGCCGGGAGAGCAGGAATCCGAAGGCCAGGCAGAGCATGCCGCCCACCGCGTCGAGCCAGAAGTGGTTGGCCGTGGAGACGATCACCATCAGGGTCGCGGCGGGGTAGAGCAGGCCGAGGACACGGACCCAGGGGACTTTCGCCAGCGCGAAGATCGTCAGGCCGCACCACAGGGACCAGCCGATGTGCATGGACGGCATCGCGGCGTACTGGTTCGACATGCGTTTCAGGTCGCCGGACGCCATCGAACCCCAGGTCTGGTGGACCATGACGGTGTCGACGAAGTGGCCGCCGTTCATGAGCCGCGGCGGGGCCAGCGGGAAGAAGTAGTAGCCGACCAGGGCCACGGCCGTCGTCGCGAAGAGGACGAGGCGGGCCGCCGCGTACCGGCCCGGATGGCTGCGGTACAGCCACACCAGGACACCGAGCGTCACCACGAAGTGCAGTGTGGCGTAGTAGTAGTTCATACCGACGATCAGCCAAGTCACCGAGTTCACGGCGTGGTTGACCGACCGCTCGACGGCGATGCCGAGGCCGTTCTCGACCCGCCAGATCCAGTCGGCGTTGCGCAGCGCCGCGGAGCGCTGCTCCGGGACCGCGTTGCGGATCTGTGAGTACGTCCAGTAACTCACCGCGATCAGCAGGATCTCGAACCACAGCCGGGGCCGGCGCGGAGTCCGCAACCGGCGCAGAAAACCCTGCCCCGCGGCGTCCGCGACGGGGCTCGGAACGGCTTCTTCACGGCCTTCCAATGTCGTCACGGTGGTCTCACCCATAGACACAAAGTCTGCCAGAAAAGGCTTCCGCGACCGATCATCCCCTGGTCGGGTCCGGCTCGCATGTTCTACGCCGGGAAGAGTCCTCGGACTCCTACCAGCGCACGGGCCGCCGCACGGTTTTCTCCCCCTTAGGGACGATTCCGGTCCCCAGGGGCCGAAGCGGTCGACCCGCGCACCACCAGCTCCGGCATGAACACGAACTCGCTGTGCGGCGCAGGCGTCCCGCCGATCTCCTCCAGCAACGTGCGCACCGCCGCCTGTCCCATCGCGGGGACCGGCTTGCGGATCGTCGTCAGCGGCGGGTCGGTGAACGCGATCAGCGGCGAGTCGTCGAACCCGACCACCGAGACGTCCTTGGGCACGTCGAGCCCCCGCTGCCGGGCGGTCCGTATCGCCCCCAGCGCCATCATGTCGCTCGCGCACACCACCGCCGTGCAGTCGCGGTCGATCAGCGCCGCCGCCGCGGCCTGTCCGCCCTCCAGCGTGTACAGCGAGTGCTGGACGAGCCGGGTCTCCACGTCCTCGGCGCTCAGGGCCAGTTGGTCCTGCATCGCGCGGACGAAGCCCTCGATCTTGCGCTGCACGGGTACGAACCGCTTGGGGCCCAGGGCCAGTCCGATGCGCGTGTGCCCGAGCGAGACGAGGTGGGTGACCGCGAGGGTCATCGCGGCGCGGTCGTCGGGGGAGATGAACGGCGCCTGCACCTTCGGCGAGAAGCCGTCCACGAGCACGAACGGGACGCCCTGCGCCCGGAGTTGCTCGTAGCGCTGCATGTCCGCGGAGGTGTCCGCGTGCAGGCCGGAGACGAAGATGATGCCGGCCACCCCGCGGTCGACGAGCATCTCCGTCAGCTCGTCCTCGGTGGAACCGCCCGGGGTCTGCGTGGCGAGCACCGGCGTGTAGCCCTGCCGGGTCAGCGCCTGCCCGATGACCTGCGCCAGGGCGGGGAATATCGGGTTCTCCAACTCCGGTGTTATCAGGCCTACCAGACCCTCGCTGCGCTGCCGCAGTCGTACCGGGCGTTCGTAGCCGAGCACGTCGAGGGCGGCGAGGACGGACTGGCGGGTGGTGGCGGCGACGCCCGGCTTGCCGTTGAGGACGCGGCTGACGGTCGCTTCGCTCACGCCCGCCTGGGCGGCGATGTCGGCAAGCCGTGTGGTCACGGGAGTGGACTGTACCGGCCGTCGGCGCGCTGCGGGTTGCTGCGTCATCGCGATCCCTCGTGTTCTGGTCGGCCGATGGTCGACGTACGGCGTGCGGCAAGAGCTTGCAGAGTCTTGCACAAGTGTCCCCTTGCCCGCTCAGCCGCACCAGCCTTGGGTTTCACCGGGATCGAGGAGAGGTCACGGGAGGGTAACTCTCGGCCCGTCTTGCAGTTTTTTGCAGCAAGGACTTTCGCAACGCTTGCATCGCTGTTACGTTCGGCGACGCCCGGCGGCCGCGAAGGCGCAGCCGGTGAGTCGCAGGGGCGGCGGACGGGCCCGCCCCCTGCATCACGCGGGCTTTCACCCTCAAGGAGATCTCATGCGGCGTGGCATAGCGGCCACCGCTCTGGTGGCGTCCCTCGCCCTCGCGGCGACGGCCTGCGGCGGCAGCGACAGTGACAGCGGCAAGTCGGACGGGCCGGTCACCATCACCTGGTGGGACACCTCCAACGCCACCAATGAGGCACCCACGTACAAGGCCCTGGTCGCCAAGTTCCAGGCGGCCAACAAGAACATCAAGGTCAAGTACGTCAACGTGCCCTTCGACCAGGCGCAGAACAAGTTCGACACCGCCGCCGGCTCCAAGGGCGCCCCGGACGTGCTGCGTTCGGAGGTCGGCTGGACCCCCGCCTTCGCGAAGAAGGGCTACTTCCTGCCGCTCGACGGCACCGAGGCCCTCGCGGACCAGGCGAAGTTCAAGTCGAACCTGATCACCCAGGCCCAGTACGAGGGCAAGACGTACGGCGTGCCGCTGGTCACCGACACCCTCGCGCTCGTCTACAACAAGGCCCTCTTCAAGCAGGCCGGCATCACCCAGCCGCCCGCCACCTGGGACGAGCTGAAGGCCGACGCCGCGAAGGTCAAGGCCAAGACGAAGGTCGACGGCTACTGGGGCTCCACCCAGGCCTACTACGCGCAGAGCTTCCTCTACGGCGAGGGCACCGACACCGTCGACGCCTCCGCGAAGAAGATCACCGTGGACTCCGCCGCCGCGAAGAAGGCCTACGGCACCTGGCTGAGCCTCTTCTCCGGCACCGGCCTGCACAAGGCCGACACCACCGCGGACGCCTACGCCCACATCCAGGACGCGTTCGTCAACGGCAAGGTCGCCGCGATCATCCAGGGCCCGTGGGAGATCACGAACTTCTACAAGGGCTCGGCGTTCACCGACAAGTCGAACCTCGGCATCGCCACGATCCCGGCCGGCTCCACCGGCAAGTCCGGCGCCCCGACCGGCGGCCACAACCTCTCGGTCTACGCCGGCTCGGACTCCGCGCACCAGAAGGCGGCCCTGAAGTTCGTCAACTTCATGACCTCCGCCGCCTCGCAGTCGACGATCGCGCTGAAGAACTCGACGCTGCCCACCCGCGACGACGCCTACACCGCCGCCGTGAAGGCCGACCCGGGCATCGCCGGCTTCCAGAGCGTCCTCGGCGCCGCCCAGCCGCGCCCGGCGCTCGCCGAGTACAGCTCCCTGTGGGGTCCGTTGGACACCGAACTGCCCAAGGTCGCCGGTGGCAAGGAGTCCCTCGACAAGGGCCTGAGCAACGCCGAGCTGGCGATCGCCAAGCTGGTCCCGGACTTCAGCAAGTAGCCCCGAGTGGCCGTCGGATCCGCAGTGGAGAACCTGGGGGACGGATCCGGCGGCCACCGGCCCGCGCCGCCGTAGTCCTCGAACCCGCCGTGCCCGCTTGAACTTCCAGAAGGTGTCGAACGAACCATGACAGTCGCCATCGACCGCGCGACCGGCCAGCGCCACGGTGACCGCGCGCCCCGGCCCGGACCGGGCCAACGCCTCAAGCGCGGCTACCAGAAGCACTGGTACGCGTACGCGATGATCATCCCCGTGGTCGTCGTGCTCGGCGTCCTCGTGCTCTACCCCCTGGTGTACGGCCTCTACCTGACGCTCACCGACGCCAACAGCCTCAACACCGCGCGCACGATCGGCGTCAACCACATCGACGCCACCTACAAGTTCATCGGGCTCGACAACTACAAGGACATCCTGTTCGGCCCGACGTCGTACGACCGCTTCTGGTCGCACTTCATCTGGACGATCGTCTGGACCGCGCTCTGCGTCGCCCTGCACTACACGGTGGGCCTCGCGCTCGCCCTGCTGCTCAACCAGAAGCTGCGCGCCCGCACCTTCTACCGGCTGATCCTGATCCTGCCGTGGGCCGTCCCCACCTTCGTGACGGTCTTCGGCTGGCGCTTCATGCTCGCCGACGGCGGCATCATCAACTCCGCGCTGCACAGCCTGCATCTGCCCCAGCCCGACTGGCTGGAGAGCACGTTCTGGCAGCGGTTCGCCGCCATCATGGTCAACACCTGGTGCGGGGTGCCCTTCATGATGGTCTCCCTGCTCGGCGGCCTCCAGTCCATCGACACCTCGCTCTACGAGGCCGCCGAGATGGACGGCGCGAGCCCCTGGCAGCGCTTCCGCTACGTCACCCTGCCGGGCCTGAGGTCGGTCAGCTCCACCGTCGTCCTGCTCGGCGTGATCTGGACCTTCAACCAGTTCGCCGTGATCTTCCTGCTGTTCGGCAACACCGCACCCGACGCGCAGATCCTCGTCACCTGGTCCTACTTCCTCGGCTTCGGCCAACAGCCGCGCGAATTCGCCCAGTCGGCGGCCTACGGCATCCTGCTGCTGGCCATCCTGATCGTCTTCACCTCCTTCTACCGGCGCTGGCTGAACCGCAATGACCAACAGCTCGCGATCTGAGGCAGGAGTCCCCATGAGCACCACGACACCACCGCAACGGACCCGCCGACGGGGCGAGTTGAGCCGCTCCGGCACCCTCGCCTCGCACGGCGTCCTGATCGTCGCGAGCCTGATCGCGCTCTTCCCGATCGCCTGGCTGGTCTTCCTCTCGCTCGGCCCGGACTCGGACGACTACCTCCACCCGGCCGGCATCTGGAAGAAGATGACGTTCGGCAACTACTCGTTCGTGCTCCGGCACACCGAGTTCTTCGACTGGCTGAAGAGTTCGCTGATCGTCTCGCTGGGCACCACGGTCATCGGTGTCACGATCGCCGCGACCACCGGGTACGCCGTCTCGCGCATGCGGTTCCCCGGGTACCGGAAGTTCATGTGGGTGCTGCTCGTCACCCAGATGTTCCCGATAGCGGTACTCATCGTGCCGATGTACCAGATTCTGGCCGATCTGCAGCTGATCGACAGCTACCTTGGTCTCATCCTCGTCTACTGCTCGACGGCGGTGCCGTATTGCGCCTGGCTGCTCAAGGGCTACTTCGACACGATCCCGTTCGAGATCGACGAGGCGGGACGCGTCGACGGGCTCACCCCCTTCGGCACGTTCGCGCGCCTGATCCTGCCGCTCGCCAAGCCGGGCCTCGCGGTCGCCGCGTTCTACAGCTTCCTCACGGCCTTCGGCGAGGTCGCGTTCGCCTCGACGTTCATGCTCTCCGACACGAAGTACACCTTCGCGGTCGGCCTGCAGACGTTCGTCAGCGAACACGACGCGCAACGCAACCTCATGGCGGCGACGGCGGTGCTGATCGCGATACCGGTCGCCGCGTTCTTCTATCTCGTACAGAAGAACCTGGTCACCGGGCTCACGGCAGGCGGGACCAAGGGCTAGAACACCGGTTCCTGGAGCGGCCGCACCCGAGACTCGAGGCGGCCGTGGTGTCCATCCGACCCCGCTGACACCACGGCCGCCTCGTCACCAACTCTCCCTGACCCGAACTCCGTTACGTACCAAGGACGCCATGACCCAGCACCACTCGGCCATCGCCCCCGCACCGAACACCCCCACCAAGGCCAAGCTCAAGGACTGGTGGCGGCACGCGGTCATCTACCAGGTCTATCCGCGCAGCTTCGCCGACAGCAACGGCGACGGCATGGGCGACCTGGAAGGCGTACGCGCGAGGCTCCCGTACCTGCGCGACCTCGGCATCGACGCCGTCTGGCTCAGCCCGTTCTACGCCTCCCCGCAGGCGGACGCCGGCTACGACGTCGCCGACTACCGTGCCGTGGACCCGATGTTCGGCAACCTGCTGGACGCCGACGCGCTGATCCGCGACGCCCACGGACTCGGTCTGCGCATCATCGTCGACCTCGTGCCCAACCACTCCTCGGACCAACACGACTGGTTCAAGCGGGCGTTGAGGGAAGGCCCCGGCTCACCGCTGCGCGAGCGCTACCACTTCCGGCCCGGAAAGGGTGAGCACGGCGAACTCCCGCCCAACGACTGGGAGTCCATCTTCGGCGGCCCGGCCTGGACCCGGGTCACCGAGCCGGACGGCTCGGCGGGGGAGTGGTACCTGCATCTCTTCGCTCCCGAGCAGCCCGACTTCAACTGGGAACACCCGGCGGTCGGCGACGAGTTCCGCTCGATCCTCCGTTTCTGGCTGGACATCGGCGTCGACGGTTTCCGCATCGACGTGGCCCACGGCCTGGTCAAGGCGGCGGGCCTGCCCGACCTCGGCTCCCACGACCAGCTCAAGCTGCTGGGCAACGATGTCATGCCGTTCTTCGACCAGGACGGCGTCCACGACGTCTACCGGCAGTGGCGCACGGTTCTCGACGAGTATGCGGGCGAGCGCATCTTCGTGGCGGAGGCCTGGACCCCGACGGTCGAGCGGACGGCCAACTACGTCTGCCGGGACGAACTCCACCAGGCCTTCAACTTCCAGTACCTGTCCACGGACTGGGACGCCGAGGAACTGCGCACGGTCGTCGACCGCACGCTGGAGGCGATGCGCCCGGTCGGCGCCCCCGCCACCTGGGTCCTCTCCAACCACGACGTCACCCGGCACGCCACCCGCTTCGCCAACCCGCCCGGCCTCGGCACCCAGATCCGCACCGCAGGGGACCGCGAGCTGGGCCTGCGCCGGGCCCGCGCCGCGACCCTGCTGATGCTGGCGCTGCCCGGCTCGGCGTACATCTACCAGGGCGAGGAACTCGGCCTGCCCGATGTCGTCGACCTCCCGGACGAAGTCCGCCAGGACCCGGCCTACTTCAGGGGCGCGGGCCAGGACGGCTTCCGGGACGGGTGCCGGGTGCCGATCCCGTGGACGCGTGACGGATCGTCATACGGCTTCGGCAGTGCGGGAAGTTGGCTGCCGCAGCCGGAGGGCTGGGGCGAGCTGAGCATCGAGGCGCAGACCGGGACGCCCGGTTCGACGCTGGAGCTGTACCGGGCCGCGCTCGCCGCCCGCCGCACCCAGCCCGACCTCGGCGCCGGTGAAGCGGTGGAGTGGCTGCGCGCGCCCGAGGGCGTACTCGCCTTCCGGCGCGGGGAGTTCGTGTGCGTCGCGAACACGACCGGGGAGTCGGTGACGACCCCGGCGTACGGCCGTCTCCTGCTCGCCAGCGGTGAGGTGACCGAGGCGGACGGCGAGGCGAAGCTGCCCGCCGACACGACCGTCTGGTGGACCACCACTCCGTAAGTTCTTTCGTCAACTTCACCCGGCCCGCTGCCCTTTTGGGCGGCGGGCCTCTACCATCTGGCCACCGCAAGTTTCCATCTGGTTTCCGCAAGAACCTTCAATGGAGAAGGAACCCCCACATGGCCAGCAGCAGATCACTTGCAGGAGCCGTCGCGCTCGCCGCCGCGACCGCCGTCCTGGTGCCCGGCACCGCACATGCCTCCCCACCCGGCACCAAGGACGTCACCGCCGTCCTCTTCGAGTGGAACTTCGCCTCGGTCGCCAAGGAGTGCACCAGCACCCTCGGCCCGGCCGGCTACGGCTACGTCCAGGTCTCCCCGCCCGCCGAGCACATACAGGGCTCGCAGTGGTGGACGTCGTACCAGCCGGTGAGCTACAGGATCGCCGGGCGGCTCGGCGACGCGACCGCGTTCAAGAACATGATCAGCACGTGTCACGCGGCGGGCGTGAAGGTCGTCGTCGACACGGTCGTCAACCACATGTCCGCGGGCAGCGGCACCGGCACCGGCGGCTCGTCGTACACGAAGTACAACTACCCCGGCCTGTACTCCTCGTACGACATGGACGACTGCACGGCGACGGTCAGCGACTACACCAACCGCGCCAACGTGCAGAACTGCGAACTGGTCGGCCTGGCCGACCTGGACACCGGCGAGGAGTACGTCCGCGCCACGATCGCCGGCTACATGAACACCCTCCTCGGCTACGGCGCGGACGGCTTCCGCATCGACGCGGCCAAGCACATCCCGGCGACCGACCTCGCGAACATCAAGTCCCGTCTGACGAACCCCTCCGCGTACTGGAAGCAGGAGGTCATCTACGGCGCGGGCGAGGCCGTCCAGCCCACCGAGTACACCGGCAACGGAGACGTCCAGGAGTTCCGCTACGCCTACGACCTCAAGCGGGTCTTCACCAACGAGAACCTCGCCTACCTGAAGAACTACGGCGAGGGCTGGGGGTACCTGAGCAGCTCGGTCGCCGGGGTCTTCGTCGACAACCACGACACCGAGCGCAACGGCTCCACCCTCAACTACAAGGACGGCGCCGACTACACCCTGGCCAACGTCTTCATGCTCGCCCACCCCTACGGTGCCCCGGACATCAACTCCGGCTACGAATGGTCGGACGCGGACGCCGGACCGCCCAACAACGGTGCGGTGACGGCCTGTTGGCAGGACGGGTGGAAGTGCCAGCACGCCTGGCCGGAGATCAAGTCCATGGTCGCCTTCCGCAACGCGACCAGCGGCCAGGCCGTCACCGACTGGTGGGACGACGGCAACGACGCGATCGCGTTCGGCCGGGGCAGCAAGGGCTACGTCGCCATCAACCACGAGTCGTCGTCGCTGACGCGGACGTACCAGACCTCCCTGGCCGCGGGCACGTACTGCGACGTGCAGAAGAACACGACGGTGACGGTGAACTCCAGCGGGCAGTTCACCGCCACCCTCGGCTCCAACACGGCGCTGGCGATCTACGCGGGCAGGTCGTCCTGCTGAACCGTCAGGGAGTGACGCCGATGTGCCCGGCCAGCGCGGTCACCGACAGGTCGCCGTGGTCGACCCACTGGGGGAAGGCCAGTGTCTTGTGCTGGGTGGACGCGGGCGGGGTGATCTCCAGGTAGGAGGCGTGCACCGCGCCCGAGGTGCCCGTGTTGGCGTGGGTCCAGGCGACGACGGCCTCCGCGCTCTGGCCGTCCTTGAGGAAGAGGGTCTTCTTGCCGGGGTCGTGCGCGTACCAGGTGCTGCCCCAGCTCGTGTGGGTCGTCAGCTTCTTGTGCGCGGAGTTCTCCAGGCCCAGGCCCGGGTAGCCGCGCAGCGCGCAGGTCTTCCCGCTGAGGTTGCGCAGCCGTATGACGACGCCCTCGTGGTTCATCCCTCCGCCGAGCTGCTGGCCGTAGGTGGCCTTCAGGGCGGCGGCGGAGCACGTGGGGGTCGTGGCGCCGGTCGCGGGGGGGGGGGGGGGCGCCCCCCCCCCCCCGGCCCCCCCCCCCCCCGCCCCCCCCCCCCCCCCCCCCCCGGGACCCCCCCCCCCCCCCGCGGCGGGGGGGGGGGGGGGGGGGGGGGGGGGGGGGGGGGGGGGGGGGGGGGGGGGGCCCCCCCCCCCCCCCCCGAGGCCCAGCCCGGCGACGGCGGCCATGCCGGCCACCCTTCGTGCGAACCCGCGGTCGTGACGGCGCCTGGTGGTGGTCTGCTGTGTGTCCATGGTGTCGGTGCTCCGCTCGTGTGCTGGGTCGTCCTCGGCTCTCACTGGTTCCGATGCGGGACACGGCGGAAAAGTTCGGAAGAAGCGGGCCCCCGTCGAAAACGTTCCGACGGGGGCCCGCTCACGGTCGGCCGGACGGCCGGTCCGCTACTTCCAGGTGTCACTCGCGGTGTAGCCGGACCCGGTGCCCGTCGTGTACGAGCGGTTCGTGCCGGACTCCCAGGTCACGTTCCCCGAGCCGTCCTTCTTGATGTACTTGTACGTGAAGGCCGTGCTCTTGGGGACGATGACGAGCCTGCTCCATGTCGGGTAGGACGCCGACGACAGCGGGATCGCGTCGCTCGTGTTCCAGGAGCCGAGCGAGGCGATGGAGCCGGTGACGTAGACGTTGGTGCCGAGATCGGTGGTCGCGTACTCGTTGAAGGTGACGTCGGTGGCGGCGGTGTCGGCCACGTTCCAGGAGTTGTTGAGCGAGACCGCCGAACCGGCCGTCGTGGCCGACCTGTTGGCGTTCGACTCCCAGGTGACGTTGCCCGACGCGTCCTTCTTGATGTACTTGAACGTGAAGGACGTGCCGGCCGGCACGCTCACCGCCCCCGACCAGACCGGGTACCCGGACGACGACAGCGCGACCGCCTTCGAGGTGTCCCAGCCGCCGAGCGCGTCGATGGAGCCGACGACGTAGACGTTCGTACCGGACGTGGTGGCCGCGTACTCGTTGAAGGTGGCGGTCACCGTGGACCCGGACGAACCGCCGCCGCCACCGTTGTCGTCGCAGCCGACCGTGCAGGTGTAGTCGGCGTTGAAGAAGGCGACGGCGTCCTTCGCCGGGATGGTGATCGACGCGTTCCCGCCGGAGACCGTCACGGTGCTGGCCCCGCCGTCGACGACGTTCGTGTACGTGCCGTCCGCCATGCCGGTCGCGAAGGTGTAAGTGGCCGCGCTGGAGCCGTTGTTGACGGCGAAGAAGCCGGCGCCGCTGCGGCCGAAGCCGATGACGGAGGACGACTTGGTCGACCAGTTGGAGACGGCCGCGCCGCCCGCCGCGTTGTGCCAGGCCACCATGCCGACGACCGCCGTGTCACGGTCGAGGCAGTTCCAGCTGCCGGAGCAGTCCGTGTCGGTGACGAAGCCGGCCGAGTTCGGCGGGGCCTGGTCGCTCTGGGTCCACTGCCAGCTCGCATAGATGGTCGGCGTCGACCACTTGTAGGCCAGCTCGAAGAGGTTGGCCAGTCTGTAGCTGTCGCCGTCCTTGTAGCTCATGTCCAGGCCGTTGCGCTCGGTGTCGTGATTGGTCACGAAGGACACCGAGTTGGCGGCCGGGAGGATGCCGCTGCTCTCCAGCGAGGACAGGTCGCTCACGTTGCCCTGGAACGCCGACTTCATTCGGCTCGCGTACGTGAAGTCGAGGACGTCGCCGGAGCCGTAGTAGTCGCTGGGCTGCGGGGTCGAGCCGGGGTAGACCTCGTCGAAGACGTACGGCGCCGCACCCGACGTCGTGGTGTTCAGCTTGGCGACGATGGCCGCCATGTCGGTGGCCGGGATGTGCTTGGCCGAGTCGACGCGGAAGCCGTCGACGCCCAGCGCGATCTGCTTGTTGAGGAAGGCGGCGAGGACCGAACGGACGTTGTCCGCACTGGTCTTGAGGTCGGGCAGGCCCAGGAGTTCGCAGTTCTGGACCTGGGTGAGGTTCGAGTAGTCCTGGATGGTCAGGTCGGAGGTGGGGCAGTCGGCCGAGGTGTGGTAGTCGCTCGGGTTCCAGTCGGGGGTGTCGTACTTGTTGGTGATCGTGGTGCCGTTGTAGCCGGTGCCGGTCTGCGCGGCGGTGTGGTTGATCACCGCGTCCGTGTAGACCTTGACGCCCGCCGTGTGGCAGGCGGTGATCATCGACGCGAACTGGGCGGCCGTCCCGAAGCGGCTGTTCAGGTCGTACGAGTACGGCTGGTAGACGTCCCACCAGTAGTAGTTGGTCTGCTTCAGCGACTCGGAGGGGGGCGCCACCTGGACCGCGCCGTAACCGGCGGGGCCCAGTACGTTCGTGCACTCCGAGGCGATGGACTTCCAGTTCCACTCCCAGAGGTTGGCGATGACGTCGCCCTTGGTGGTGGTGTCCGCGTGGGCGGTGGTGGCGGGGAGGGCGACGGCTCCCGCGAGGGCCAGGGCGCCGGCGGCTGCGGCGCCGACCACGCGCCTGATGGTTCCCGACGATCGGTATCTGCTCATCTGCGGCTCCGAAAGGGGGTATTCGGGTTTCAACAACTGGTGAGCGTGGGCCAGTTGAGAAGGGCACGTCAAGGTTGCGGTTGAAAGTTCTTTCTGTGACTTTCAAGTCTCTTGCTGCAACCCTTGCGTCGGCGATACGGTCTCGCCGGGGTCGGACCCGAACTGAGCCGTAATCGCAAGGAGTTCACGCCTGTGATACCGAGATGGCCGGCGTCCCGCACACGCCGCACCGAGCGACGGAGAAGGGCCACGGGTGTGATCGTCGCCGCGCTCCTCGCGGCCTTCGTCCAGCCCCTGGCCGCTCACGCGGCCGCCCCGCCCGCACCTCCGTCGGACGCCGCGCTGGCCGCGACGCCCGCCCGGCACGACGACACCCGCGAGCAGTTCTACTTCGTGATGCCGGACCGGTTCGCGAACGGCGACACCTCCAACGACCGCGGCGGGCTGACCGGTTCACGGCTGAGCACCGGCTACGACCCCACCGACAAGGGCTTCTACCAGGGCGGTGACCTCAAGGGCCTGACGAACAGGCTCGACTACATCAAGGGCCTCGGCACCACCGCCATCTGGATGGCCCCGATCTTCAAGAACCAGCCCGTGCAGGGGACCGGCGCCGACGCCTCCGCCGGCTACCACGGTTACTGGATCACGGACTTCACGAAGGTCGACCCGCACTTCGGCACCAACAAGGACCTCGCGACCCTCATCTCCAAGGCCCACGCCAAGGGCATGAAGGTCTTCTTCGACGTCATCACCAACCACACCGCCGACGTCGTCGACTACGAGGGCGCGTCCTACGACTACCTCTCCAAGGGCGCCTTCCCGTACCTCACCAAGGACGGGCGGCCCTTCGACGACGCCGACTACGCGGACGGGAGGAAGGCCTTCCCCGCCGTCACCACGGCGTCCTTCCCCAAGACCCCGACCGTCCCGGCCGGCAAGGCGGACGTGAAGGTCCCGTCCTGGCTCAACGACCCGACGATGTACCACAACCGGGGCGACTCGACCTACGTCGGCGAGAACGCCACCTACGGCGACTTCTCCGGCCTCGACGACCTGTGGACCGAACGCCCCGAGGTCGTCAGCGGCATGGAGAAGATCTACGAGAAGTGGGTCCGCGACTTCGACGTCGACGGCTTCCGCATCGACACCGTGAAACACGTCGACATGGACTTCTGGACCCAGTGGGCCACCGCCCTCGACCGGTACGCCGCACAGCACGGCCGGAAGAACTTCTTCATGTTCGGCGAGGTCTACTCCGCCGACACGTCCGTCACCTCGCCGTACGTCACCCAGGGCCGCCTGGACGCCACGCTCGACTTCCCCTTCCAGGACGCGGCCCGCGCCTACGCCTCCCAGGGCGGCAGCGCGCAGAGGCTCGCGAGCGTCTTCGGCGACGACTACAAGTACACGACCGACAAGGCGAACGCCTACGAACAGGTCACCTTCCTCGGCAACCACGACATGGGCCGCATCGGCTACTTCCTCGGCCAGGACAACCCGAAGGCCACCGACGCCCAACTCCTCGCCAAGGACCGGCTCGCCAACGAGCTGATGTTCCTCAGCCGCGGCAACCCCGTCGTCTACTACGGCGACGAACAGGGCTTCACCGGCTCCGGCGGCGACAAGGACGCCCGCCAGCCGATGTTCGCGTCGAAGATCGCCGACTACCTCGACGACGACGAGATCGGCACCGACCGCACGGCCGCCGCCGACGCCTACGACCCGACTGCCCCGCTGTACCGGCAGATCGCGGCCCTCTCCACGCTCCGCAAGGCCAACCCGGCCCTCACCGACGGAGTCCAGACCGAGCGCTACGCGGCCGACGGCGCCGGCGTCTACGCCTTCACACGGACGGGCACGGGAGCGGACCGCACCGAATACGTCGTCGCCCTCAACAACGCCGGCACCGCGCGGACGGCGACCTTCGCGACCGGTTCGCCGGACATGAAGTACCGCGGGATCTACGGCACTTCGGCCACCGCGACGAGCGGCGCCGACAGCAAGGTGACCGTCACCGTACCCGCCGGTGCGGCCATCGTCCTCAAGGCGGCCGGCGCCCTCGCCAGGCCCGTCACCAAGCCCGCCATCACCCTCAGGGCCCCGGACGCGGGCGCCACCGGCACCGTCGAGCTGAGCGCCGACGTCACCGGCGGCCAACTCGACCGGGTCGTCTTCGCCGCCCAGACCGGCAACGGCGCATGGCGGACCCTCGGCTCCGCCGACCACGCCCCGTACAAGGTCACGCAGACCATCGGCACGGACGTACCGGCGGGAACAGCCCTGCGGTACAAGGCAGTCGTCGTCGACTCCGCCGGACGCACGGCGAGCGCGACGGCCGTCTCCACCACCGGCACCCCGCCCGCCGAGGAGATCCCCACCGCCTCCTCGCGCGACTACGTGATCGTCCACTACAAGCGCACCGACGGCGACTACGCCGACTGGGGCCTGTACGCCTGGGGCGACCTCGCCGACGGCGAGGGGACGACCTGGCCCGCGAGCCATCCCTTCGTCGGCCGGGACGCCTACGGCGCCTTCGCCTACGTCAAGGTGAAGCCCGGGGCGACGAACGTCGGCTTCCTGGTGATCGACAAGGACGGCGACAAGGACGTCTCCGCCGACCGCTCGATCGACGTCACGCAGACCGGCGAGGTGTGGATCGAGCAGGGCAAGGAGGACGTGCGGACGCAGCGGCCCGACTACCCGGCGCAGGACACCACCAAGGCCGTCCTCCACTACCACCGCGCCGACGGCGACTACACCGGCTGGGGTCTGCACGTCTGGACGGGCGCCGCGAACCCCACGGACTGGTCGAGCCCGCTCCAGCCGGTGCGGACCGACGCGTACGGTGCCGTCTTCGAGGTACCGCTGAACTCCGGTGCGACCAGCCTCAGTTACATCCTCCACAAGGGCGACGAGAAGGACCTCTCCGCCGACCAGTCGCTCGACCTCAGAACTGACGGCAACGAGGTGTGGCTCCTGAACGGCCAGGAGAAGCACCTCCTGCCCCAGCCCGCCGGGAGTGCCGCCGCCCTCGACCTGACCACCTCCAAGGCCGTCTGGATCGACCGGAACACGGTCGCCTGGAACGGCTCCGACGCCGCCGCCTCCACCCAGCTCGTGTACTCCCACGACGGCTCGATCACCGCGAAGGACGGCACCCTGACCAGCGACGACGAGCGCTGGCTGCGGCTCTCGAAGACCACGCTCAGCGACGCCCAGAAGGCCAAGTTCCCCTATCTGAAGGACTATGCGGCCTGGTCCGTCGACCCGCGCGACCGGGGACGCGTGAAGGAGGCCCTGGGCGGACAGCTCGTCGCCTCCCAACGGGCCGTGAACGGCGCCGTGCTGGCCGCCACCGGCGTACAGCTCGCCGGCGTGCTCGACGACGTGTACGCCTCCGCGACCAGGGCCGACCTCGGCCCGACCTTCCGCGACGGCCGTCCCACACTGGCCGTCTGGGCGCCGACCGCGCAGAGCGTCTCCCTCGACCTCGACGGCTCGCCCAAGAGGATGACCCGGGACGCCGGCACCGGCGTCTGGTCCGTCACCGGTCCGGCCTCCTGGAAGAACAAGCCGTACCGGTACGTCGTGAAGGTGTGGGCGCCGACCGTCCGGAAGGTCGTCACCAACGAGGTCACCGACCCCTACTCGGTCGCCCTCACCGCCGACTCCAAGCAGAGCCTCGTCGTCGACCTCGCCGACAAGTCCCTCGCCCCGAGCGGCTGGTCGGGCCTGCGGAAGCCGAAGGCGGTGCCGCTGAAGGACGCGGAGATCCAGGAACTGCACATCCGCGACTTCTCCGTCGCGGACACCACCGTCCCCGCGAAGGACCGGGGGACCTATCTCGCCTTCACCGACAGGAACAGCGACGGCTCGCGGCATCTGCGGGAGCTGGCCGGGTCCGGGACGTCGTACGTGCACCTGCTGCCCGCCTTCGACTTCGCGACCGTCCCCGAGAAGAAGTCCGAGCAGTCCACCACCGGCTGCGACCTCGCCTCCTACGCCGCCGACTCGGAGCAGCAGCAGGCCTGCGTGGCGGCCGTCGCCGCGAAGGACGCATACAACTGGGGCTACGACCCGTACCACTTCACCGTTCCGGAGGGCTCCTACGCGACCGACCCGGACGGCACCGGCCGTACCGTCGAGTTCCGGACGATGGTCAAGTCGCTGAACGAGGACGGCCTGCGGGTCGTCATGGACGTGGTCTACAACCACACGGCGGCCAGTGGACAGGCGGACACCTCGGTGCTCGACCGGATCGTGCCGGGCTACTACCAGCGGCTGCTGGCCGACGGCAGCGTCGCGAACTCCACCTGCTGCGCCAACACCGCGACCGAGAACGCCATGATGGGCAAGCTCGTCGTCGACTCCGTCGTCACCTGGGCCAAGGAGTACAAGGTCGACGGCTTCCGCTTCGACCTCATGGGGCACCAGCCGAAGGCCAACATCCTCGCCGTGCGCAAGGCGCTGGACGCGCTGACCCCCGCGAAGGACGGCGTCGACGGCAAGAAGATCATCATGTACGGCGAGGGCTGGAACTTCGGCGAGGTCGCCGACGACGCCCGCTTCGTGCAGGCCACGCAGAAGAACATGGCCGGCACGGGCATCGCGACCTTCTCCGACCGGGCCCGTGACGCGGTGCGCGGCGGCAGCCCCTTCGACGACGACCCGGGCGTCCAGGGCTTCGCGTCCGGGCTCTACACCGACCCCAACGCGTCCACCGCGAACGGGACCGCGGCCGAGCAGAAGGCCCGCCTCCTGCACTACCAGGACCTCATCAAGGTCGGCCTGAGCGGCAACCTCGCGGCGTACCGCTTCACCGACACCGACGGGAAGGACGTCACCGGCGCCGAGATCGACTACAACGGCGCCCCCGCCGGCTACGCGGACGCGCCCGGCGACGCCCTCGCCTACGCCGACGCGCACGACAACGAGTCGCTGTTCGACGCCCTCGCCTACAAGCTGCCCGCGACGACGAGCGCCGCCGACCGGGCCCGGATGCAGGTCCTCGCGATGGCCACCGCCACCCTGTCGCAGGGTCCGTCGCTCTCCCAGGCCGGGACCGACCTGCTGCGCTCCAAGTCCCTGGACCGCAACTCCTTCGACAGCGGTGACTGGTTCAACGCGGTCCACTGGAACTGCGCGGACGGCAACGGCTTCGGGCGGGGCCTGCCGATGGCGGCCGACAACGCGTCCAAGTGGCCTTACGCGAAGGGCCTGTTGACGTCGGTGAAGGTGGGCTGCGGGCAGATCGACGGGGCCTCGGCCGCGTACCAGGAGCTGCTGAGGATCCGTACCACCGAGCCCGTCTTCTCGCTCGGCACGGCCGCGCGGGTGCAGTCGCAGATGTCCTTCCCGCTGTCCGGGAAGGACGAGACACCCGGGGTGATCACCATGGAACTCGGCGATCTCGTCGTGGTGTTCAACGCGACGCCTACCGAACAGAACCAGCGGGTCGGGGCGTTGGCCGGTACCGGCTACCGGCTGCACCCGGTGCAGGCCGGGGGCGCCGACGCCACCGTGAAGGCGGCCTCGTACGCGAAGGGGACGGGCACCTTCGCCGTTCCGGGGCGCACTGTGGCGGTATTCACACGGACACCCTGAAAGCGCATTACCGTAGTGGGGCGGGCTGTGGTCACCGGCCTGCCCCACCGGTGTGTCAAAGGGCCAGGTCTGAGAAATGGACGTCAACGGCAAGCTGACGCACGCGACCGTACTGGTCGTCGACGACGAGCCGGCGAGCCGGTTCGCGGTCGAGAGCGTGCTGAGCCGTGCCGGGCATCGGGTCATGGCGGTCGGCAGCGGCGCCGAGGCGCTCGCCGAACTCGACGTGCGGCTGCGCAAGGGGAACCTCCCGGACGTGGCGCTGATCGACGTGCACCTGCCGGACATGAGCGGCTTCGAACTGTGCGGGCTGCTCAAGGAGCGGCCGCGGATGGCGGGCCTGCCGGTCGTGCACGTCTCCGCGCTCGCCGCACCGCCGAGCAACCGCTGCCAGGCGCTCGACGCGGGCGACGAGGCCTTCCTGACCGTGCCCGCGGAGCCCGAGGAGATCGAGGCGGCCGTCCGCTCGGCGGTCCGCGCCGCCCGGCTGCGGGCCGACGACCAGGCGCTCGTCAAGAGGCTGACCCTGCTGTCCGAGATGATCGTCACCATCCAGGCGGCGCGCTCCCTCCAGGAACTCGTCGACGTCGCCGCCGACGGCACCGCACGGCTCACCGGCACCCCGGCCGCCGTGTTCGTCCTCGACCGGGACGACCAGCTGTACCGCGGCCTGCCCCGGGACCGCACCGCGGTCGCGCTGCCGGGCGAGGACGCCGACCGGGCCGTGGCCCGGCTGCTGCGGCGGCTCTCCCAGGGCCAGTCCGGGGTGCAGATCACCACCGTGCCGGCGCCGCTGTGGCCCACCGGGTTCTTCCGGCCGGGCGTGGAGCACGACGCGCGCCTCGCGCTCGTCCTCACCCAGGAGGGCCGGGCCCCGGTCTGCCTCGCCGCCCCCACCCGCGGACTGCGCCGGGTCGGCCCCGAGGCCGGCGCGCTGATCGCGCAGCTCGCCCAGGCCACCGCGCTCGCCGCCGAGCCGCTCCTCATGTACCAGGTCGAGCGGCATGTGGCCCTCACCCTGCAGCGCAGCTTCCTGCCCAAGCCGGACCGGCTGCCCGAACTCCGCGGCACGGACGTCGTGGTGCGGTACGTGCCCGCGTCCCAGGACACCGAGATCGGCGGCGACTTCTACGCCGTCCTGAAGGTCGGCTCGCGTGTGCTCTTCGTCGTCGGCGATGTCGTCGGGCACTCGCTGGAGGCGGCCACCGTCATGGTCGAGATTCGGCACGCCCTGCGCGCCTACTGCGTCGACGAGAGCGACCCGAGCGTGCTGGCCGAGCGGCTGGACCGGATGCTCCGGCACTACCACCCGGAGACCACGGCCACCGTCTGCCTGGTCCTGGTCGACCCGGACACCGGGCGCACCCTCATCTCCAACGCGGGGCACATCCCGCCGCTGATCATCCGGGACAGCGGCAGCGCGGACTACGCCAAGGCCTCGGGCCCGCTGCTCGGCGTGGGCCTGTCCCATCCGCCGCCCACGGAGCTGTTCCTCGAACCCTCCGACCGGCTCCTGATGATCACCGACGGCCTCATCGAGACCCGCGGCACCGACCTGTCCGCGTCGATGGACCAGCTTCGCGCGGCGGCCTCCGGCGCCCTGCCCGGCCTGGACGCCCTGTGCGACACCCTGCTCGACTGCTTCGGCGTCGACCGGGACGACGACATCGCGATGCTGGCGCTGCGGCTGGGCTGAGCCCGCGGGCGGTTAGGGTGAGCCCGTTGTTGGCTGAGAAACAGGAGCGCCTGATGCCGCAGATCACCGTCGACCACTCCCACACCATCTCCTTCGACCAGGACGGTTTCGCCCGTGCGCTGCACCAGGCGGTGGTCGAGATCGCCGCGGCGAAGCCGGAGGCGTGCAAGACGCAGTTCCGCCCGAGCGAGTACACGGCCTTCGGGTACGAGGGTCTCGACGAGCTGGGTCACACCGTCGTGCACGTCACCCTCGGCCTGCTCGCCGGGCGCACCGAGGAGACCAAGGCCAAGCTGACCGAGAAGGTCCTGGAGCTGCTCCGCGAGTACATCGACGAGGACGGCTCGGTGCTGCACGCCTCGGCCGAGGTCCGCGAACTGGACGCGTCCTACCGGAAGTTCGAGCGCTAGAACGCTCCGTACGACCTAGGACGCCAGCGCGATCAGCCGGACGACGAGGTCGCTGAACGGCCCGTCGCCCGGCTCGTGCTTGAGCGACTCGCGGAGCAGGGCGCCGAGTTCGTCGTCGTAGGCCGCGCTGACCGCGGCCAGCGCCCCGAAGTCGTGCACGAGTTGGCGTTCCAGGTCGGCGCGCGGGATGCGCCGGCCGTCCAGCCAGATCAGGGCCGTCGACTCGACGAGCGAGATCCACGACCGGATCATCAGCTCCAGCCGCGCGGGCGGGTCCTGGACCTTCATATGGGACAGGATCTGGAGGTACGCGGCCTGCCGCACCCCGTCGACCAGCGCGTTGGTGGTGGACGAGCCGACCGCGGGACCGCCGCGCATCAGCGCCGCGAAGCCCGGCCCGTGGTCGTCCACGAAGTCGAAGAACCGGCCCATCACCCGCAGCAGCCGTCCGCCGAGCGAGCCTTCCTCGGCGACCACGAACCGTCCGGCCAGATCGTCCGAGGCGCGCTGCAACGCGGCCTCGTACAAGCTGAGTTTGCCGGGGAAGTAGTGGTAGACCAGCGGCCGGGAAATGCCCGCGGCGGCGGCTATCTCGTCGATGGAGACCTCGTCGGGCGAGCGACGGCTGAAGAGGTCGAGAGCGACGCCGATCAGCTGCTGCCGCCGTTCCTCGACTCCCATCCTGCGGCGAACCCCGGTACTCATGCGAACACCTTACCGATCGGAACCGGAGCTCAACGGCCCGGTCCCTCCAAGGTCGTTCACATGTCCAGCACGATTCGCTCACCACGGGCCCGGGACACACAGATCAGCATCGAGTCATCACGCTCCGCGTCCGTGAGCAGCTCGTCCCGGTGCTCCACCTCCCCTTCCACCACGCGCTGTTGGCAGGTTCCGCAGAACCCCTGTTCACAGGAGTAGAGCGTGTCGGGCAGCTCCGCCCGGACGGCGGCCAGCACCGTGGAGTCGGCGGCCACGGTCAACGTCCGTCCGCTGCGCCGGAGTTCGACCTCGAAGGCGGTGTCTCCGCCACTGGCTCCGCCCAACTGGGCCCGGGGCGCGAAGCGTTCGAGCCGCACGTCCGGGAACCGCTCCGCCACGGCCGCCATCATCTCCTCGGGCCCGCAGCAGTAGACGACGGTCTCCTCGGGCAACTCCGCGCGCAGCGCGTCCAGTTCGGGTCGCCGCCCGCTCGCGACGGTGACCCGGTCCGCGCCGAACTCCGCCAACTCGTCCAGGAACGGCATGGAGTCCGGCGTTCGGCCCGCGTACACCAGCCGCCAGTCGGCGCCCTCCGGCAGCGCCCGCAGCATCGGCAGGACCGGGGTGATCCCGATGCCGCCGACGACGAAGACGTAGGACGGCGCCGCGATCAGCGGGAACCTGTTGCGCGGTCCCCGGACCTCCAACTCCGTTCCCTCCCGCACCTGTTCGTGCACCTCGCGGGAACCGCCCCGCCCGTCCCGCACCAGTCGCACGGCGACCGTGTACGACGAGGTGTCCGCCGGGTCCCCGCACAGCGAGTACTGCCGGACCAGCCCCGAGGGCAGCACCAGATCGATGTGCGCCCCGGGCTCCCAGCGCGGCAGGTCCACCCCTTCCAGGCGCAGTCGTACGACGTCCTCGGCGACCGTCTCCCGCGCGGCGACCCGGAGCCGCAGTGCCCGGGTGCGCGGCCGGCCGGAGACGGGCGGGTCGAGGGCGGGCAGCGGCCACAGCGGCGAGGCCCGCACCCGGCGCCGTAGCGCGCTGCGGGTCAGCAGGGCGGCGCCGGCCAGGACGGCGACGGTGAGAGGCTTGGGCACTACTCGGCCCTCTTCTCGGCGGCCACCGCCGCGGGTGAGGACGCGAGGTAGGCGACGGCCTGCTCGGTGCTGCCCTCGTGGGAGGGGTGGTAGGCGCGGCTCAGGTAGCGGGGGATGGACCTGAGCATGTCCCCGGTGGCGGGCAGGGTGCCGCGCTTCCCGGCGACGTAGAAGTCCTTGAAGCTCACGTGGGGGTCGGCGAGGGTCGGGTCGTTCGCCATGAAGAAGCGGGAGCCGCGCTGCCACAGGAACATCAGGGCGGCGAAGGCGGTCGCCCAGGTGCGGGCGCGGCGCCGGTAGCCGCCGTCGACGTGCATGAAGAGGTCGAAGGCGACGGAGCGGTGCTCGACCTCCTCGGCGCCGTGCCAGCGCAGCAGGTCCAGCATGGTCGGATCGGCGCCGCGCCGGTCCAGCTCCTCGGCGTTCAGCACCCAGTTGCCGAGGAACGCGGTGTAGTGCTCGATCGCCGCGATGATCGCGACCCGCTCCATCAGCCACCACGCGCGGGCCCGGCCCGGCGGCAGGGTGCGGTCGCCGAGCAGCTTCTCGAAGAACCAGTCGACCTGCGCGGTGTAGGGCGTCGGGTCGAGGCCCAGTTCCCTGAGGTGGGGGAGGACCTCGTCGTGGGCCTGGGAGTGCATCGCCTCCTGGCCGATGAACCCGATCACGTCCTCGCGCAGCCGGTCGTCCCGGATGAGGGGCAGCACCTGCTTGTAGACATGCACGAACCACCGCTCACCCGCGGGCAGCAGCAGATGCAGCACGTTGATCGTGTGCGTGGTGAAGGGGTCGCCGGGCACCCAGTGGAGCGGCGTGCCCTCCCAGGAGAAGGACACCTTCCGGGCCTTGAGCGGCTTGTTGGACATGACGTCAATGTACTGACGGGTAAGTCCCTGGGGAAGCCTTGTGCGGAGACTTGTTGACACGAATGTCAGCGAGGGTCGGGGCCTCCCGGGGACCGGTCAGCGCAGGCCCGTGATGGTGCCGCCGTCGGCCAGCGTCCCCTTCAGCTCGGCCTGGACGCCCTGCCGCGTCTTCACCGCCAGCAGAGCACCCTGTGCCGAGCCGTTGACCCCGCCCGTCGCCGTCACGGCCTCCGTGCCCTTGCCGGCCGCCGCCAGCAGGTACCAGCCGCCCGCCGCCGACTTCCACAGCACCCCGGCCAGCACATGGGGGTCGCGCGCCCCGCAGGCCGCCACGTCCTGCGCCTTCGCCGCGACCGCGCCGTACGTCCCGCCCGGCGTGCGGAACTGCGCCAGCACCCGCTCGCCGCCGCCCCGCCAGGTCTCCGCCCGCGTGCACACCCACTCCGCCGCACCGCTCGCGTCGGGCAGCGGCTGCTCGGCGTACTGCCAGGAGTTCACCGACCGTACGCCCAGCGAGCGCATCGCGCCGAGCGAGCAGGCGTACGGCGCCCAGGCGTGCCGCGCCGCCGAGCCCGACACCTCGTGCACCGCGCCGGGGCGGCCCGCGGTGAGGTGCGCGGGGACCAGTTCGCCGAGGTCGCTCACCAGCCGGGTGCCGGTGTCGTCGGTCAGCTGGAGCACGTTCCACGACGTGCACGCGCCGGTCGCCGTCGCGGGGCTGGCCATCGGTGAGGTGATCCCGTCGGTGAGGGTCATCGGCAGCTCGCCGGCGTTCGGCTTCTGCAGGTCCCGCTCGGTCACCTTCTTCACCCAAGGGGCCGTCAGATAGCGGACGTTGCCGTCGGCCCGGTCCAGGACCACCGCGTCCGCCTCGGCCCCGGTCGCGCCGTCGACCCGCGCGAAGTCCAGCGCGGCGCCCTTGGTGCCGTCCTTCGGCTCCGCGTAGCGGGCGATGCGCAGACCGTCGTAGAGGATCACCACGCGCGCGTTGTCGACCGTGCCCGCGTACAGGAGCTGGGGTGGTCCGGCCGGGCCGCCGGACGGGGTGCCGGGGGTGGCCGAGACCTGGACGGACTCGCCGGGGCGAGCCCAGACGGCGAGGGCGCGGCGCAGCAGCGCGGTGTCGCCGGTGAGGTCGCCGCGGGCCGGCCAGACGGAGAAGTCCTCGCGCGCGGAGGACTGCCACGCGGTGGGCGCGATGCGCGTCAGCTTGCCGGGGTTCAGGGCGGCTTCGGACGCCGGGTTCTGCGCGTACGCGGGGGCGGCGGCGCCGTCCGGGCCCCAGCCGCCGCCGGGCAGCGCGAGCAGCGCACCGCACACGACGACGGCCGCGGCGGCGGCGAGGGCCGCCCTGCCGTGCTGGCGGCGGCGCATCAGGTCGGTGGGCCGGGCGTGCAGCGAACAGGGGTCGAACTCGGGGGAGTCGAGGAGGTCGTACTGCGCGGGCGTCCCGTCCGCCTCGCGCAGCGCCGCGTCCACCGTGTCGACCCCGGCCGCCGCGAGCACCCGGCGGACGTCACCGTCGGGCAGCCGTTCGAGACCCCGCAGCACGTAGGCCGCGCGGGCCGGGCCGGAGAGGGCCGACAGCCGCTGGTCCAGGGCGAGTTCGTCGGCGCCTCCCGAGCGCGGGAAGAGCCGCAGGCCCCGCACCTGGGGGAGCAGCGGCGGGAGCTGGGAGCGTTTGGGCAGCGCGCGGAACGACAGCGGGAGGCCCGCCTCCAGCGCCGTACGCACCACCTGGAGGCGGACGAAGGCGTAGCCCGGGTCGACGTCCCGGCCGTCCCCCGCCCGCGCATTCGCTCGGTCGGGGTGACCCCCGTTCTGGGCCGGGATCGCGGACGCGGACGCGCGGCCCCGGGGCAGGGCGCGCTGGGTGAGGGCGTGCGCGGTCAGGACGCGCCGGTTGCGGCCGAGGCTCGGGGGGAGCACCAGGTAGGCGAGCCGGACGAGCCGTGGATAGTGCTCGACGAGCGCGGCCTCGGCCTGTTCGACATCGACGACCGGGTCGGTGGGTGAAGCTGGGGGGCGCTTGGCGACATCCTGTGACTGCACGTTCAGCAAAACGAGCGAACGGTGAGTTGGTCACCGCCGTCCGGACGACTCAGGCCCCGGGCTCGACCAGCGCGCGTGCGTAGTTCGCCATCGACCGCTGGTAGCGCGGCAGATGGGGCGCGAGGGCGCCCAGCACGAGGGACAGGCCCTCGCGGTCGCGGCCGAGACCGGACAGGCACAGGGCGAGGCATGCGCGGACCGCGTCGTCCAACTCGTCCGAGGGGCCGTCGAGTTCGGGCGTCAGCAGCTTGACGCCCTCCTCCGCCTGCCCGATGTTCCGCAGGGAGCTGGCGAGTTGGATCTTCGCCCGGCGTCCCTTGTAGCCGCCGAGCCCGCGGGCGAGTGCCTCCCGGTACAGCGGGGCGGCCCGGTCGGAGTGCCCCGTCGAGTCCCAGGCGCAGGCCTGCTCGAAGGGCCCCAGCGGGCTGCCGTCCGGGAGTTCGGCGACGAGCGCGTCGATCACCGCCCGGAAGTCGGCGGCCCGTTCCTCCGGATACGCGTCGAAGGTCGCCCACGCGGCGGTCGTACGGTCTTCCCAGTCCTGGTTCACGGGCGCCACCTTCGCACACGCGTACAGCCGGGGACCACGGATTTGAGCGCGGGGCGCGTCAGGGCCGTATCGAAGGAGAAGGTCCCTCGCCGGGGCCGACTGCGGCATGCTGCTGACCGGACGACCGGAGGAACGACAGATGAGGCTGACCCGACCGATGCTCGCGGTGGCCGGCGCCACGGCGGCGCTGGCGCTGGTGGGCTGCGGCGCCGACACCAAGGCCGCGACCGTACCGACGGCGGCCACCGGCAGCCTGGAGAGCCTGGCGGCCAAGGTGAAGTGCACGCCCGACATCCAGACCGACGCCGACGAACTCCGCCAGGCCATCTGCAAGATGAGCTACGGCAAGTTCGTCCTGGCGACCTTCGCCACCGACCGCGGCCAGCGCGAGTGGATCAACGACGCGAAGGACTACGGCGGTTTCTACCTCGTCGGCCGCAAGTGGGTCGTCGTGGGCACCGACACGATCGTCAAGAAGCTGCAGACCACGCTCGGCGGCGACGAGGAGATCGGCACCGACCACTCGAAGCACACGAGCTGAACTCCCGCCGGGGGAAAGCCCCTTGGCCTTGGCGGCACACGAAAGCGGGCGGTGGGAGAATCCCACCGCCCGCTTCCTACTGCTTGCCGGTCAGCTGCTCACTGGCAGTTCTTGCCGGAGTTGACGCAGTTGGCGATCTTCGCCGCCAGGTTGTTCTTGGTGACGCTGATGAAGTCGTCGTGGTCGGTCGACGGCTTGTGCAGCTGCTCCGGGAATCCGTCCACCGCGTAGGCGTTCTTCACGGTGCCGTTCGCCTGGAGGGTGGGGGGCGTGATCTTGTAGACCAGGCGCATCGTCAGCTGCGGGATGGCCTTGAAGCCGTTGCCGCAGACACCGCTCGCCGGGTCCGCGAAGGCCACGTGCGTACGGTGGTTGGCGCTGTCGATGTTCACACCGTCCCAGCAGCTCTGGAACGCGAAGGTGCGGACCACGTTGCTGCCCCGCGGGCAGATCGGGTACTGCTCCGTCAGCTGGACCTTGGTCTCGAAGCCGGTGCAGCTCCAGTGCGCGTTGGCGTTGGCCAGACCGTTGGTCGTGGTCTTGGCGTCACCGGTGATGATGCGCAGGAACTGCGGCATCGCGACGACCTTGGAGGCGGGCGAGCCGACGTACTTGATCTGCGCCGACACCGGGGTCAGGATCTTGCCGACGTTGCCTTCCTTGCCACCGCCGTCCGCGTTCTGGTCGAAGTCCTGCGTACCGTTCTGGACGCGCACGACCGGCCAGTAGTACGACGAGAGGTCACTCTGGTTCTGGCAGCTGGAGGGGGCGGCCAGCAGCGAGTCGTTCGTGGAGAACGCGTTGACCTTCTGGTTGCCGACGTAGTCGTGCAGGTGGTGCGCGCCGTTGTTCACACCGGGCGCCACGATGACGTTGTCGGTGTTGTGGTTCTTGTTGGCGTTGACACCGCACCGGGTGGTGAAGCTGCCCTTCGAGGCCTGAGCCTGGTTCTGGGGCTTCGCCAGGACGTTGTTCGCGACCTTCGTGATGTCCACGAAGTCCGCGGCCACCGGACCGTTGCCGGCCTGGCCGCCGATGTTGGCGGGCGCGGAGGCACTGGCACTCGGCGCGGCCGTGTTGCCGTTGTTCTGGCCGCCGTTGTTGCCGTTGCCGTTGTTCTGTCCGCCGTTGTTGTTCTGTCCGCCGCCGTTGTTGTTCTGACCACCGGCGGTGGTGTTGTTGGCGTTCTGCGTGGTGCAGGCGGCGAGCTGCTTCAGCGCGTTCGCGTTGACGGAGCCGCCCACTCGCTGGATGTCGATGCGAATGCGGTCGATCGTCGCGGCCCGCTTCTCCTTGAGGGGACCGACGATCGCGTTCTGCACGAAGCTCGCGTCGTTCGCCTGGGCCTGACGCGTCGACGCGAGCCGGGCGTAGGCCTCGGTGATCTGCTTGTCGAGGTTCGCCAGTTCGACGGCGACACCCTGACGAGCCTTCTGCGGCACGTTCGTCAGCTGCTGGCCGACGTCCGGGCAGGCGATCGTCGCGACCTGCGCCGAAGCGGCGGCGGCCTTGGTCTCGTTCTGGCCCGACGAGTTGGACTCGTGCGCCGAAGCGTTCATCTGCGCCCAGAGCAGCCCGCCCCCACCGAGCACTAGGGCAGCCGATGCGGCAATGGCCTTGGTGGCCAGCGGCGTACGGCGTTTACGATCATTGCGTCCCATGGAACTCCTCTGACTTCCTTGCGGGGCAGCGAGGCGCCCGACAGGAGTGAAGCGGCGCCCATTGATACGCAGGAGGTCCCAGGAGTGTTCAGCAAGCTCAGAAACTGATGAGAGATTCTTGGGTAAGTCCCCTCTCAACTGCCCTTTAAACACCAGCAGTTGTGATCGACTCACAGGTAGTGCTCAGCGTCCCTGATCCAAATAGGCCAGTACCGCCAGTACGCGGCGATTGTCGTCGTCCGAGACTTCTAGTCCCAGTTTGGCGAAAATATTGGACGTGTGCTTCCCGATCGCCCGTTCCGTGACGACGAGTTGCCCGGCGATCGCCGCGTTCGACCGCCCCTGCGCCATCAGTTCCAGCACCTCGACCTCCCGCGGCGTCAGCCGCCCCAGCGGCCGGTCGTCGGCCGCCCGCCGCGCCAGCAGCTGCTGGATGACCTGCGGATCCATCACCGTCCCACCCCCCGCCACCCGTCTCACGGCATCCACGAACTGCTCCGCGTCGAACACCCGGTCCTTCAGCAGATAGCCCACCCCGCCGGTCCCGTCGGCGAGCAGCTCCCGCGCGTACAACTGCTCCACGTGCTGCGACAGCACCAGCACCGGAAGCCCCGGCCGCTCCCGCCGCGCCCGCAACGCGCACTGCAGCCCCTCGTCGGTGTGCGTGGGCGGCAGCCGTACGTCGACGACGGCCACGTCGGGCGCCGACTCGGCCAGCGCCCTGGTGAGTTCGGGCCCGGTCTCCACCGCCGCGGCGATCTCGAAGTCGTAGGCCTCCAGGAGCCGCACCAGCCCGTCCCGCAGCAGGAACAGGTCTTCGGCTAGGACAACGCGCACGGAATCTCCATGGTGACCATGGTGGGACCGCCCGCGGGGCTGCTGACGGCCAGGACGCCGTCGAATGTACCCAGTCGCCGCTCCACTCCGGACAGCCCCGACCCCGCCCCGACCACGGCACCACCTGTGCCGTTGTCCGTCACGGAGATCCGCAACGCGCCCTCCGCGTACCGCAGATCGACCCAGATCCGGTCCGCGCCCGCATGCTTGACGGCGTTGGTGAGCAGCTCGCTGACGGCGAAGTACGCGGCCGACTCGACCGGCGCGTCGGCCCGCCCGCCCCCCAGCTCCGCACCCACCTCCGTCGCCACCGGCATCCGCAACGCCAACGCCCGTACGGCATCGGCGAGTCCGCGCTCCGCCAGCACCGGCGGATGAATCCCGCGCACCAGGTCCCGCAACTCGCCCAACGCCTCGGCGGACGACTGCCGGGCCCGCGCCAGCAACTCCCGGGCCTTCGCCGGGTTCTTCTCCAGCAGCGCCTCGATCGTCCCGAGATCCATCCCCATGGCGACCAGCCGCGCCTGCGCCCCGTCATGCAGATCCCGCTCGATGCGCCGCAGCTCGGCAGCCGAGGAGTCCACCGCGTCCCGCCGCGTCTCGGTCAACACCCGTACCCGCTCGGCGAGTTCACCCGCTCCCGGGGCGAGCACGGCACGCGTCAGCAGGAAGTGCGCCCGCAGCAGCGCAGGCGTGAGGACAGCGGAGGCGGCAAGGATTCCGGCCCCCAGCAACCCGGCGAGCAGCGCACTGCCCTGCCCGCTCACCGGCACGAACCCGTACCACCAGCCGACCCGCGTCCCGTCCGTGAACACCCGCCACAGCCCGAACGCCAACGCGAAGCCCTCCAGCGGATAGAAGACCAGGACGGCGGGCAGCAGCGCGGTCACGAACCCGGCGGTCATGTCGACGGGCAGCCACCACAGATCCCGCCAGGTGGCGGGGTCACCGAGCATCCGGAACGTCCGCGTCCATGGCTTCGCCCCGTCCGGCACCGCCCGGTACGCGGACGGAATTCGCACCCCGCACCACTCGGCCGCGCACACCCGCCGCCGGTCCGCCTGCGCCCGCACCCCGGCCAGCACCCAGGGGGTGGTGATCAGCCCGACCCCCGCGGGAATCAGCGCCAGCGACACGACGACGAGCACGAAGAGCGTCAGTGACCCGCCGAGCGACAGCAGCGCGAGGCCGAGCCCCCGCACCCCGGCGACCACCACATCCCGGACCCGCTCACGGCTGATTTCCATACGCCCAGTCTCACCGAGCGGAGCACCCGGGGTCACGGGGCCGGGCCCCCGTGACGGGGGTGTCGATGGCAACACCCCCCGCCTCGTGCGGGCGTCCTCAGGCGGCTACGGGCCACGGAGCGCGGACTACGACTCCACCGGAACCCCGAGCACCCTCGCCTCGACCGCCGGGTCGAGCCCCACCGCCGGGCGATCGGCCCGCTGCGGCGCGACCCCGCCCACCTCCCGCAACCACGCCCAGGTGTCCGCCACCGTCTCCTCGACAGGCCGACACCTCAACCCCGCCTCCACCGCCCGCGACACATCCGCACCGTGCAACGCGCCGTACCCGTCAGTCCCCGCCGGCACCCACACCGGCAACTGGGTCCACGGCTCGATCCCCGCCCCCAGCACCACCTCCGCCGAGGTCCACCGCAGCTCGGCCCCCGCCCCGCCCGCGACCCGCACACACGCGTCCAGCAAGGACCCCATCGTCGCGTGCCCCCGAGGCGAGATGACGTTGTACGGCCCGCTCGACTCCCGCTCCACGGCACCGAGCAGCCACGCGGCGAGATCCCGCACATCCACGTACTGCAGCGCCAACTCCCGTGGCCCCGGCGCCAGTACGGGCCCGCCCCGGGCGACCCGCCCCAGCCACCACGGCAGCCGGCCGATGTTCTCGTACGGCCCGAGGATGAGCCCGGCCCGCGCGAACACGGACCGCTCCGCCCCGAACGCCCCGAGCGCGGCCAGCTCCCCGCCCCGCTTGTCCCGCGCGTAGTCCGTCCTGTCGGCGTCGGGAGCGGCACCCTCGACGACGGGCGCGTCCTCGGCGTACCCCGAGGGCGGAGCCCACGCGTACACCGAGCAGCTCGACACATACACGTACCGCCCCACCCGGTCGGCGAGCAGCCGCGCCGCGTCGTCGACGGCCCGCGGCGCCGCCGACCAGGTGTCGACCACGGCATCCCACTCGCCGGAGGCCAGCGCGGCGAGCCCGCCGGGCGCGGTGCGGTCACCCCGCAACGCCCGTACCCCGGCCGGGGGTTCGTGCCGTCCCCGGTTGAGGACGGTCACCTCCCAGCCCCGCCTGAGGGCCGCCTCCACGACGGCCCGCCCCGCGAACTCCGTACCGCCCAGCACCAGAAGTCTCATACCGACGACTCTGCCCGCCGGGCCTGCGGAAGGGAACGCCGATCTGCCCTCGGCAGACGGTCAGCGCGCGGTCGGCGGTGTGTACTTGTACCCCACCCGGCGCACGGTCTGGATCGCCTTGCGGTGCTCGACGCCCAGCTTGCGGCGCAGCCGCGCGATGTGGACGTCGACCGTGCGGCCGTCGCCCACATGCCCGTAGCCCCACACCGTGGTGACCAGCTGGTCGCGGGTGTGCACCCGGTTGGGGTGGGCGACGAGATGGGCGAGGAGTTCGAACTCCAGGTAGGTCAGGTCGAGTTCCTCGCCGTTCAGCTGCGCGGTGCGCTGCACGGTGTCGATCCGGACGAGGGGTTCGGCCCCGGCGGGAGGGGCCGGGGCGACCGGGGCGCTGCGGACGAGGTGTGGGCTGTCGGCCGGGATGAGGACGAGGTACCCGACCATCGGCGGCTGCCCCGGGAGCGTGGGCAGCGTGTGCGGCGGCGCGGGCAGCCAGGTGGCACCCGGGGGCAGGAACTCCGCGACGTCGATCACCTCGTCCCGGTCCACGGCGCGCAGATGGTGCCGCGGCGCGTTCGGAGCGGTCGGGGTGGCGGTGTCGAGCGTGGCGGAGGACAGAGAACGGATGATCGCCATGAGAGGTCAGCTTTCGCGCGAGAGGTTCGTCAGGGGGACGTACGTCGAGTCGCGCGGGCCGGAGGCCGAGGGTGTTTCGGCTTTAGAGGGCCGGCGCGTTCATCGCGCGACAACACACCCGGTCGAAGTCGTGGTGCTGACGGGAAGGCCAGAATGGCTCAAGGTCACGGCGACCCGTCGCGGCGCATTTCTGGTGGCTGGCCATGAGCCCATTGAAGCAGACACCGGCCCGGGACAGGACCCTCCTCTCACAGCTTGGACGCTTCCTTGGCGTGAACCGGCCGCCCTGGCCCTCAGCCCACCAGCCGTCGGCGCCAGGTCAGCGGTCCGACGTCGATCGCCCTGTCCGGATCGCCGTCCCAGTGCGCGGACAGCCCGGCGGCGCGCAGCGCGGCCAGCACCTCGTGCCCGACGGCCTCGGTGGTCCCGGCCGAGCCGTCGAACCCGCCGTAGTGCAGCGCGAGGCCGTGCCCCTCGGCGGCGTGCTCGGTGACCTGCTGGTGGAAGAAGACGAACCCGCGGGCGCCCTCGCGCTCGGCGCCTATCTCCGCGAGGCCGCAGCCCCGGCAGCAGGTGAAGTTCTCCCGGGCGGTGATGCCGCTCGCGTCCAGCACCTCGAAGGCGCCGGTGAGCAGCTCGGGCTCGGTGACGCCCTCCCACCGCGCCTGCTCGGCCACCCGGTCCAGCCACAGCCGGTCCACCAGCCGCGCGGCCTGCGCACGCGACACCGGCCGCTCGTCACCGTCGGCCGTCCACTCCTCGGCGAGGGCGGTCAGGGTCCGCCGGTCGTCGTAGCCGCAGCGCAGCCGGACCCGGATCCGCTCCTCGACCTTCTCCCGCACCTCGTCCGGCAGCTCGGGGACCTCTTCCCGGGGACCGAGGTCCACCGGCTCCCACACGACCCCCGCGTCCCACCCGGCCGCCTCCCGGGCCCAGCCGGTCAGCAACTCGGCCGTCCTGTCGGCGCCGTCGACGTCCGTGCCGCGGAACTCGCTCTCGCTCAGCCGGTGTTCGAGGCGGTAGCCCCCGTCCTCCCCGTCCTCCCGGCCCTTCTCGTGCCACACCTGCGCGAAGACGTGCGGAAGGTCCGGTATCCGCTGCACGACCAGGAAACGGTCGCCCGCGCCGCCGATCCGTGCCACCAGCTCCCGCAGCCCGGCCGCCGAAACGCGGCTGTGGGCCTGCCCGTTCTCCGTCTCGACCTTGATGCCGAGACCCCCGTCGATCTCCATGCCCCCACGATGGCACGCGCCACTGACAACGCCGAAGGGCGCCCACCGTGACGGCGGGCGCCCCTCTCGCGAGTGCGGGGTGGATCAGACCTGGCCGGCCTTCTCCAGGGCGGAGCAGCACGTGTCGACGATGAGGCGCGTCACGACGTACGGGTCGACGTTGGCGTTCGGGCGGCGGTCCTCGATGTAGCCCTTGCCGTCCCTCTCGACCTGCCACGGGATACGGACCGAGGCACCGCGGTTGGAGACGCCGTAGGAGTACTCGTTCCACGGGGCGGTCTCGTGCAGGCCCGTCAGGCGGTCGTCGATGCCGGCGCCGTAGTTCTTGACGTGGTCGAGGGGCTTGGAGCCCTCGCCGAGGGACTCGCACGCGGTGATGATCGCGTCGTAGCCCTCGCGCATGGCCTTGGTGGAGAAGTTGGTGTGCGCGCCCGCGCCGTTCCAGTCGCCCTTGACCGGCTTGGGGTCGAGGGTCGCGGAGACGCCGAAGTCCTCGGCGGTGCGGTAGAGCAGCCAGCGGGCGATCCACAGGTGGTCGGAGACCTCCAGCGGGGAGACCGGGCCGACCTGGAACTCCCACTGGCCGGGCATGACCTCGGCGTTGATGCCGGAGATCGCGAGACCGGCCTTGAGGCAGTTCTCCAGGTGGGCCTCGACGATGTCGCGGCCGAAGATCTCGTCGGCGCCGACACCGCAGTAGTAGCCGCCCTGGGGGGCCGGGAAGCCGCCCTCGGGGAAGCCCAGCGGGCGCGAGCCGTCGAAGAAGGTGTACTCCTGCTCGATGCCGAAGACGGGCTCCTGCGAGCCGAACTTCTCGACGACCTCGGCGAGCGCGGCACGGGTGTTGGACTCGTGCGGCGTCATGTCGATGTCGAGGACCTCGCACATGACGAGGATGTCGGCGCCGCCGCGGATCGGGTCCGGGAAGCTGGCGACCGGCTTGAGCACGCGGTCCGAGGAGTGCCCCTCGGCCTGGTTCGTGGACGACCCGTCGAAGCCCCAGATCGGCAGCTCGGCACCGTTCGCCGGGCTCTCGGAGTCCGCCAGTATCTTCGTCTTGGAACGGAGCTTGGCCGTCGGCTGGGTGCCGTCGATCCAGATGTACTCAGCCTTGAAGGTCACGGGCCACATCCTTCGGGGTGGGTCTTTCGGTCGCACTCGCGGTGCTGCGGCGCAGCGGCACTGAGGCGCCACGATTCATGCCGGGCAGCCTGTCAACAGGCGATTTCCCGGCCATTGCCCGAGTGTGAACCCCGTGTTACCTGGTGGTGCTGTGGCGCGATTCACGCGTCCCGCGCCCGCCGTACCGGGGGGAGAGCCGTGCGCGGCCGCGGACGGGCGGCGAGGCCCGCGGTCCCGGTGGCTCGTATGCGATGGGATTGGCCCGTGAGCCCGTGAGCCCGTGAGCCCGTGAGACCTTGGGCCCGGACGCGCCGGTCCCGCCGCCTCTGGCCGGAGGCGGCGGGACCTGTGACACATACCTGGCGGCGGCCCGAGCGACAGGGCCGTCACCTCACCGGTTGTCTCGGACCCTGAGCGTCACCCCACCTTCTGGATCAGAGCACGGCGGATGAGGAACTTGCCGGGCTCGCGGACCTGTTCGAAGGCCGCGTTGTTCAGCAGGACACAGCTGCCGGAGACCGAAGTGACCTTCACCGTCGTGGACTTGTTGTTGTCCAGGTTGGTGACCTTCAGCGTCGTGCCGGCCGGGAACTGGTTGCTGGACGCGGCGGGCGCACCGGCCTCGCCGGAGAGCGTGACGGTCGAGCCGTTGCAGACCTGGCTGCCCGCGGCGGCGTTACCGCCACCGTTGTTGCCCGCCGCCGGCGGAGTCGCGGCCGGCGGGGTCGCGGCCGAGGTGGCGGGGGAGCCCGCGGGAGCCGACTGCGCCGGCGGCGCGGCCTGGGAGTCCTGAGCCGACTCCCCCACCGCACAACCCGACGCCTTCTGCTGCACCTTGATCTGTGCGATGACCGCCTCGCGGTTGGCGATCCGCGCGCTCGACTGGGCGTCGGGGGCCGCGCGCTGGCCGTCGATGAACTTCTGGTTGTTGCCCAGGGCGGTGGCGAGGCCCTGGCAGACCGTCGAGTCGGCGGCCGACAGCGTCCTGGCGTTCTGGGCCGACGGCTGCGACGCGTTCGACGTGGTGGCGAGAGCGAAGGCCCCGCCTCCGGCGACCGCCGCTGCGGTGACCAGCAACGCCAGCTTCTTCTTCGTGCTGGCAGTTCTCCTGCGCGACATGCGCGGCTCCTGTGGGGTAGGGGACCGTTCGCCGGTATGTACGGGATACCGAACGAGGTAACTCACCCGACACACAAGTCACTGAAGTGACGTACGCCACAAGAGAGTTGTTGATCAGTGGACGCAGCCCCGCTACCGGGCCAGCGCGTCCCGTACGGCCTCGTCACTGCGGGCGACCACCGCCGTGCCGTCGTCCGCCGTGATGATCGGGCGCTGGATCAGCTTCGGGTGCGCGGCGAGCGCGGCCACCCACCGGTCCCGTGAACGCGCGTCCCGCGCCCACTCCTTGAGGCCCAGCTCCCGCGCCGCGGCCTCCTGCGTGCGCGTGATGTCCCAGGGTTCGAGGCCGAGCCGCTCCAGGACGGCCCGGATCTCCTCCTCGCTCGGCACGTCCTCCAGATAGCGGCGGACGGTGTACTCCGCCCCCTCGGCGTCGAGCAGGCTCACGGCGCTGCGGCACTTGGAACAGGCCGGGTTGATCCAGATCTCCATGCCCCTCACGGTACGCCGGAACCCGTCTTCCACCTGCGTCACAACACCCTCAAAGGCCTTGTGGCCAGGGGCGATTGTCAGTGCCGGGCAGTAGAATGGAAGAAGTGTTCGAGGGTGCCGCCGGGGGGTCCGGCGGTGCCCTGATCGCGACAGGAGGATGCCCGTGCCCGCTGCCGCACTGAAGCAGAAGCCACTGCCCACCCAGTCCACCGCGAAGCGCTCCGTCCAGCTCGATCTGCCGTACGTGCCCGTGGAGAAGCGCCCGTTGCCGCCGGGGCGTCCGCGGGAGTGGTACGTCACGCACAACCGGCGTCTCAAGGCGATGCGGCTGGCCATCGCCCTGCTCGACTCCGGGGTGTTCGTCCCCAACCAGGCGCGGAACGAGACGATCCGCAGCACCGCCGAGCTGATCGGTGTCCATGCGCCGTCGGACACGACGTGTCACATGGTGCGGGCGCTGATGCGGTACTCGCGCTGACCGTGGCGCCGGGTGCCCTGTGCTGTCGGGTGCCCGGCGTCATTGCTCGCGTCTCCAGGAGCTGCGCCAGCGGCCGACTCCCCTCACGCCGACAACTCCCGTTCCACCGGCGTCCGGAACCGCGGTGTCACCCGGGTCTCGCCGACCCACCCCCGCAGCCGTTCCGCCGCCGCCCCGATCGCGGCCTCCGCCTCACGGCCGATGTCTTCGAGGCCGAGGAGGCGCCAGGTGATCTCGCCGTCGGGGCGCTGGGCCCAGCCCCCCACCACCCGGCCGTTCCACCACACGGTCGGGCCCACGTTGCCGCTCCGGTCGAACAGCGCGGGGCGCAGCTCCGGGGCGAGATACCAGTCCCGGTGCTGCCATCCCATCGCCGTCGGGTCGAGTGCCGGGAGGAGGGCGGCCCAGGGTTCGGCCGGGTCGGTCACCGGGGCGAGATCGCCGGCGGTGACGTAGCCGGTGCCCTCGTCCAGGGTCACCGGTTCCGCGCCGATGGCCGCCAGCGCCCGGCGGACGTCCGTCACGCGCCAGCCCGTCCACCACTTGAGGTCGGCCTCCGTGGCGGGGCCGCAGGTCGTGAGCCAGCGGCCGAGGAGGGTGGCCTGGGCCTCGGCGGTGTCCAGTTCGGGGTGCGCGGGGGCCACGGCCCAGCGGAACTGGCTCGACGTCCAGCCGCCCAGCGGGCGCCCCCGCACCACCTTGCCCTCCACACCCAGCACCCTGAGCAGACGCGACGAGACGGTGTGCACGCCCTCGTAGGGCTTCCCGGCCGCGTAGGCGAACTGCTCCTTCAACCTCGGCTCGTCCAGGGCGAGTTCGGACGCCGTCGCCTGTCCGCGCCGGGCCAGAGCGGACAGGGTCGCCTCCTCGACGGCCTTCAGCCAGGTCGCGTCCGGCGCCCCCGCCTTCGCCATGTCCTTGACCAGGTTGGCCCGTTCCCGCGCGGCGACGGCGAGCCCGGTGGACGCGTGGACCACGGCGGTCAGCTCGGCCGGGTACACGAACACCGTGTGCCGCATGCCGTGCGCGCGGATCAGGGTGCGGTCCTCGTACAGGGCGCGGGTGGTCTCCGTGACCGTGGCGGAGGCGTCGGCGAGACGGGCGCCCACGGCGAGGTGGACCGTCGCGGGGTCGCTGCCGTGCAGAGCGACGAGGGAGGCGGCGACCTCCTCGGGCGTGGTGGCGTGCGCACCGGGGGCGAGGCGGTGGCGGAGGGCGAGGCGGGCCCGGCGTTCGGGGGCGGGGATGTGACGGGGGGTGGGACTCATCTCGACCTCGCCTCGACGACGTTCACGTGTCGACCGACAGTAAACGTTCACCCGATCGACGTCCCCGGAATGCACCCCCACGCCGGCCCGGTTTCACTGCGAAGCAACAGGCGGTGCCCTCCCGGAAGGCGGCGGCATGCAGAGACTCGGCACATGACCAGCCCGGCCGACCGGGCGGAGCGGGGTCGTGCCGCGCGCAAACGCGTTTCCCGCTCGGCCCACGCGGGCTGGATCCCCGCCGTGGACCGCCCGGACCCCGTCGCCGTACTCGAACGGCAGGGCCGGGACAGACTCCCGGAACTCCTCCCGATCCGGTACGGCCGCATGGCCGCCTCCCCGTTCGCGTTCCTGCGCGGCTCGGCCGCCGTGATGGCCGCCGACCTGGCGTCCCAGCCGCACACCGGCCTCACCGTCCAGCTCTGCGGCGACGCCCACCTCCTCAACTTCGGGCTGTACGCCTCCCCGGAACGCACCCTGCTCTTCGACCTGAACGACTTCGACGAGACGTTCCCGGGCCCGTTCGAGTGGGACGTCAAGCGCCTCGCCGCGAGCGTCGCGGTCGCCGCCCGCGAGAACGGCCACAGCGACACGAAGGCCCACCGCGCCGCACGGGAGGCGACGGCCGCGTACCGTACGGCTCTGCGCGAGCTGGCCCGCAAGGGCGAACTGGCCGTCTGGTACGAGCGGATCGACGCCGACAGCTTGCTGCCGCTGGTGCGCTCGGCCCGCCACCGGCGCCGGGTGGAGTCCACCCTCACCAGGGCCCGCCGCCGTACCAGCCTGCACGCCGTGGGCAAGCTGACCGAGACCGTCGACGGCCGCCGCCGGATCGTCCACGACCCGCCCCTCCTCGAACCGGCCGGCGCCGCCGACATGGCCTCCCTGCGCAAGATCTTCAGCGACTACCGCTCCACGCTCTCCGAGGAACGCCGCCTCCTCCTGGACCGCTACCGCTTCGTCGACGCGGCCCGCAAGGTCGTCGGCGTCGGCAGTGTGGGCACCCGCTGCTTCATCGTGCTGCTGGCCGGCCGCGACCAGGACGACCCGCTGTTCCTGCAGATCAAGGAGGCGCGGAAGTCCGTACTCGAAGAGCATCTGCCGAACGGCCCCTACGTCCACCCGGGCCACCGGGTCGTGGCGGGCCAGCGCCTCCTCCAGGCGGCCAGCGACATCTTCCTCGGCTGGATGACGGGCCCGCAGGGCCGGGCCTTCTACTGGCGCCAGCTGCGCGACATGAAGGGCTCCGCGGACGTCGTCGGCATGGGCCCGGCGGCGCTCACGGCGTACGCCCGCCTCTGCGGCACCGCCCTGGCCCGCGCCCACGCCCGCTCCGGCGACCGCGTCGCCATCGCCGCGTACCTGGGCGGCACGGACACCTTCGAACGCGCGGTGGCCGACTTCGCCCTGGCCTACGCCGCCCAGACCACCGCGGACCACGCGGCCCTCGACGCGGCCGTGACGGCAGGCGTGGTCACGGCGGCACCGGGCATCTGACGGCACCGGGCATCTGACGGCCCCGCGCGGAAAAGAAGATGCACACCGAGTGACCGGCTCCCTACGCTGGAGACGCATTGCGGAGCAGGTCACCACTGCTTCACGCAGGACCGGCGTCACCCTGCGGAGTCGGCGCTAGTCTCTGACGCACCCAACCCACCGACGGTCGGCCGCCCACCCCAGCGCCCTGTCGGGACGCAGTTCACACCGCTCGGACACCACACCCACGCCCACGGAGGCCCGTCATGGGCACCATCGTCATCTCCGGGACCGTCGTCCTGGTCGTTCTGGGATTCGGGAACCACGTCTGGTGGCTCGCCGCCGTCGCCGTGCTCTTCCTCTACGTCCAGTACGGCAGGGACTCGGAGTCGTCCACCTCGTCGTCCTCGTCGTCCTCGCCGAACGCGTCCGCGTCGTCCTCGTCGGGCGGCGGTTCCTCCTCGGGAAGCAGCCCGTCGAGCTACCGCGCCTACCGCGACCGCCGTGACAGGCAGGCCAAGTGGGAGCGCCGCTACCAGCGCGAACGTCCCCTGGAGTCGCGCCGTCAGGCGCGTGAGAAGAGCAGGTAGGAGACCGGGGCCCGCCCGTCACAACCCGGGCGCGCCCCACACCGGGAACCACCGGCTCAGGTCCTGCTCGATCCGCAGGTCGTTGCCGAGCATCGACCTGACCTGGAGTTCCAGTGCGCTGTCGCGCCGCTGACCGTCACCGGCCAGCGGCGCGAACGGGAAGAAGGTGCCGCGCTTGTACAGATAGACCAGCGCCAGCCGCCGGCCGCCGCCGGCCCCTCGGACCTCTGCGGCCTCTCCGGCCTCTCCGGATTCTCCATCCTCGAACCCGGCCAGCGAGCACAGGAGTTGGGGCCCGAAGCCGTTGACCTCCATCGCGCTGTTCACCGCGTGCAGATCGTTGACCAGGGCCGACAGCTGATCCGGCGCGCGCCGCGACACCAGCCACGAGTAGCCGTAGGCATCCTGGGTCAACTCCACCGGCGGGCCCGTGCGTTCGGCGTCCGCGTCCAGCAGCGCCTGCACCTCGCGGTGCGTCTGCTCGAACGCCCCGCCCTCCACCGTCGCGAAGCACACTGCACCGCGCCCGGTCGCCCGGAACCCGGCCGCCGCCTCCAGCGTCACCGCCGCCGAGGGCAGCGCGAACAGCTGGTCGAGATCGGGGGCGACCGGTTTCGTACGGCCGAGCAGGATGTCCAGCAGCCCCATCCTTAGTCCGCCTTCCCGATGCCGGGCACCGCCGCCTCACCCAACTCGGCGGAGATCCGCCCCAGTTGGTCGAGCCGCTGCTCCAGGCTCGGGTGGGTCGAGAAGAACCGGGAGATGCCGGGCTCGGTGCCGGTCGCCGGGCTGAAGTAGAAGGCGTTGAATGCCTGCGCGGTCCGCAGGTCCTTCGTCGGGATCCGGGCGATGTCGCCGTCGACCTTGGTGAGCGCGGAGGCGAGTGCCGAGGGCTTGCCGGTGAGCAGCGCCGCGGCCCGGTCAGCCGCCAGCTCCCGGTACCGGGACAGCGCCCTGATCAGCAGGAAGCTGATCGCGTAGACGGCCGCCGAGATCCCCATGATCCCCGCGAACACGGCCAGCGTGTTCTGGTCCTTGCGCCCCCGGAAGATCTGCGAGTAGAACGCGAACCGGACCATCAGCCCGGCCAGCACCCCGAGGAACGACGCCACCGTGATCACCGCGACGTCCTTGTGTGCCACGTGCGACAGCTCGTGCGCGAGCACACCCTCCAGCTCGGCGGGCTCCAGCCGCCGCAGCAGTCCGGTGGTCACGCAGACGACGGCGTGATCGGCGTTCCGCCCGGTGGCGAAGGCGTTCGGCATGTCGATGTCCGACACGGCGACGACGGGCTTCGGCATGTCGGCCACGGCACACAGCCGGTCGATCACACCGTGCAGCTCGGGAAACTCCTCCCGCTCCACGATCCGCCCGTGCATCGCGTACAGCGCGATCCGGTCGGAGAACCAGTACTGCGCGACGAGCAGCCCGCCCGCCAGCACCACGACCAGCACCCAGGACTTCAGCAACACGATCAGCGCGGCCACGAACGCCACGTACAACAGCCCGAGCAGGAACAGCGTCAGACCCATACGCATGGTCAACCGCCGGTCGCTCCGGAAGCGGCTCTGCATCTGCCATCACCCCGCAGTCAGGCACTCGTCCCACCGCCCAGTGTGCACCCGCCCTTTCCCATGAAGCGGTCCCGATCGGGCCTAGGCGGGGCAAAGGCTCCTCGGGGCGGGTGAGAATCGGATGAGGGCGAGGCGGCAGGTCAGCCCGGCGGCCCGGCCTCCCGCCGCCGCTCCGCTACGGCGCGCGGAAGTTGACGTATCCCAGCAGCACGATCACCGCGGCCACGCTCCCCAGCACGACCGCCGTCGACAGCCACGAGGACCGCCGGGGCCCCGACCCCTCGGGCTCGCCGCGGAACGGCACGGCCTCCGGCGGGTTCTCCTTCCACCGGGCCGCCAGCATCCGGGCCCGCGCGGAAGGCTCCTTGTACTCGGCCCCGTCCGCCCACGCGAGGTCGAACTCCCGCTCCTCGTCGCCCTGCTCCTGTCCCATCCCCGTCACCCCTCCCCAATCCCGATCCCGACTTCAGTCCGTGCACGACGGTGCCCCCGCCTCTCCGAAGAGAGACGGGGGCACCCGACGATCGGTTCGACCGGTCCGGTCACACGTCGAAGTACAGCTCGAACTCGTGCGGGTGCGGACGCAGCTGGAGCGGAGCGATCTCGTTCGTGCGCTTGTAGTCGATCCACGTCTCGATCAGGTCGGACGTGAAGACGTCGCCGGCGAGGAGGAACTCGTGGTCGGCCTCAAGACGGTCGAGGACGGCCGGGAGGGAGGTCGGGACCTGGGCGACGCCCGCGTGCTCCTCGGGGGCCAGCTCGTAGAGGTCCTTGTCGATCGGCTCGGCCGGCTCGATCTTGTTCTTCACGCCGTCCAGGCCCGCCATCAGCAGCGCCGAGAAGGCGAGGTACGGGTTGCCGGAGGAGTCGGGCGCGCGGAACTCGACGCGCTTGGCCTTCGGGTTGGAGCCCGTGATCGGGATGCGCATCGCGGCGGAGCGGTTGCGCTGCGAGTACACCAGGTTGACCGGCGCCTCGAAGCCCGGCACCAGGCGGTGGTACGAGTTCACCGTCGGGTTGGTGAACGCGAGCAGCGACGGGGCGTGCTTGAGGATGCCGCCGATGTAGTAGCGGGCGGTGTCCGACAGGCCCGCGTAGCCGGCCTCGTCGTAGAAGAGGGGCTGGCCGCCGGCCCACAGGGACTGGTGGACGTGCATGCCGGAACCGTTGTCACCGAAGATCGGCTTCGGCATGAAGGTCGCGGTCTTGCCGTTGCGCCAGGCCACGTTCTTCACGATGTACTTGAAGAGCTGGAGGTCGTCGGCCGCGGCGAGCAGCGTGTTGAACTTGTAGTTGATCTCGGCCTGGCCGGCGGTGCCCACCTCGTGGTGCTGGCGCTCGACCTGGAGGCCGGACGCCTCCAGCTCCAGGGAGATCTCCGCGCGCAGGTCGGCGAAGTGGTCGACCGGCGGGGTGGGGAAGTAGCCGCCCTTGTAGCGGACCTTGTAACCGCGGTTGTCCTCGACCGCACCGGTGTTCCAGGCGCCTGCCTCGGAGTCGATGTGGTAGAAGGACTCGTTCGACTTGGTCTCGAAGCGGACGCTGTCGAACACGTAGAACTCGGCCTCGGGACCGAAGTACGCGGTGTCGGCGATGCCGGTGGAGGCGAGGTACGCCTCGGCCTTCTTCGCCACGTTCCGCGGGTCGCGGGAGTACTGCTCGCCCGTGATCGGGTCGTGGATGAAGAAGTTGATGTTGACCGTCTTGTCGCGGCGGAAGGGGTCCACGCGCGCGGTCGACAGGTCGGCGCGGAGCGCCATGTCGGACTCGTGGATGGCCTGGAAGCCACGGATCGAGGAGCCGTCGAAGGCGAGTTCCTCGTCCGGGTCGAAGGCCGCGGCCGGCAGTGTGAAGTGCTGCATCACACCCGGCAGATCGCAGAATCGGACGTCGACGAACTTGACGTCCTCGTCCGCGATGAATTTCTTGGCCTCGTCGGCGTTCTGGAACATCCACTCCTCCTACTCCCGACCGTCCGTGCCGGGGTGGTAGTTCGTTCGTGCGGCCAGTGCGGTGGCACACGCTGGACCCGACCTTAGGGACGGGGGATTTCTCTGGCGTGACCCATTTGTTTCGCCCAAGTTAACCGGTCCCGGCCCCTCGGGCCCCTCCTGTCCGCATGGCAGTACGAGGGCAGTACCGTGGACGGGTGGACAACAGGGATGCAATCGGCTCATGGCTCTCCGGGCCCCGCGAGGCCGCGGAGCGAGCAGGCGTCGACTTCGGTTACCGCGGCGAGCAGCTCGGTCTGCCCGAGCAGGGCCCCGGTTCGATCGCCCGTCCCGGCCGCCGCCTCGGCGCCCTCGCCGTCGACTGGGCACTGTGCCTGCTGATCGCATACGGCCTGGTCACCCACGGCTACAAGCCGGGAGCGACGGGCAACTGGGCCCTCCTCGTCTTCTTCGTCCTGAGCGTCCTCACGGTCGGCACGATCGGCTTCACCCCGGGCAAGCGCCTCTTCGGCCTCCGCGTCCTCGCCCTCGACACCGGCCGCCCCCACCTCCTGCGCACCCTGCTCCGCACCGCCCTCCTGTGCATCGCGATCCCGGCCCTGGTCTGGGACCGGGACGGCCGGGGGCTGCACGACCGGCTGGCGCGCACGGTCGAGGTGCGTATCTGACGGCGGTCCTGTCGTACGACTGCCGTGCCGGGCGGGTGACGGTGGGCCGCGCTCGGCCCGGGGTCCGGGAACCGGCGGGCCGCGGCCGGGACACTGGCGCCGTTCCCGACGGAAGTGGTGCGCAGTGGAGAGCAGGATGCCGGCAGTCGACACGTCGACGATCGTGACCCGGGCGCCGATGGTCGCCGAGATCGCGGCGCGGTGCGCGGAGGAGGCGGAGACCGCGCGGCGTCTCTCGCCGGAGGTGGTCGAGGCGGTACGGGAGGCGGGGTTCGCCCGGCACTTCGTCCCCTCGGCGCACGGCGGCGAGGCCGGCGGTTTCGCCGAGGTGACCTCGGCGGTCGGCCTGGTGGGGGAGGGCTGCACCTCGGCGGCCTGGGCGGCGTCGCTGGCCGCCTACGCCGGGCGGTACGGGGCGTTCCTGCCCGAGGAGGGGCAGGCGGAGATCTGGGCGGACGGGCCGGACGCGCTGCTGGCCGGGGCGCTCATGCCGTCCGGCAAGGCGGAGCCGGTGGCCGGGGGCTGGCTGCTGAGCGGTGAGTGGAAGTACATCAGCGGGGTGCACTTCGCGGACTGGGCGCTCGCCTGCGCGGCCGTGCCCGCCGAGGGACCGGTGGATGCCGACGCCCGGCCCGAGGTGCGGTTCTTCGCCGTGCCGCGGGCCGACTTCACCATCGAGGACAGCTGGTTCACCGTGGGGATGCGCGGCACCGGCAGCGACACCCTCCTGCTGACCGACGCCTTCGTGCCCGAGCACCGGACGCTGTCCCGGTCGGCGGTGCACGCGGGCCGGGCGCCCGCCTCGGACGCGCGCTGCCACCTCGTCCCGATGCACGCCGTGAACGCCCTGCCGTTCGCCGCCCCGCTGGTCGGCGCGGCCCGGGGCGCGCTGCGGACCTGGATCGCGCGGACCGGGCCGCGCGTCGACCGCCGGGGACAGGCCGTGGCCGAGAAGCCCGCGACGCAGGTCTCCCTGGCCCGCTCGGCGGCCGAGGTGGACGCCGCCGAACTCCTGATCCTGCGTACGGCGGCCGTCGCCGACGGCACCGAGCGCCCATCGGAGGGCGAGGCCGCGGTGCGGGGCGCCCGGGACCTCGCGCTCGCGGTGGAACTGCTGGTGTCCGCCGTCGACCGGGTCTTCCGCGCGGGCGGCACGTCCGGCCAGTCCTCGGCCGACCCCGTGCAGCGCTTCTGGCGCGATGTGAACAGCGCCGCCTCGCATGTGGCCCTCTCCTTCGAGACCACGGGCGCGGCCTACGGCGCTTGGGCGCTGTCCGGCGCGGAAGGGGAGCGGGCGGCGGCCGTGCGCTGAGGCGGCCGTCCCCTTGTCCCGTTCCTGTTCCCGGTTGCCGGTCGGGGGCGCGGGCCGCATAGTCGATCTGAACCCGGGTGACGATTTCGATCACCGTCGGTGAGCCGTGTCCGTGGCCGCCGAACCCGCGAAGGCCTCTTCGGAGGCCCGACAGGTGGTGCCCGTCATGACGGAGCGTCAGGATGTACTGGAAGCCCGACCCGCGGTGGAACCAGGGGACTTCCGGGCGGCGATGGCCCGCTTCCCCTCCGGTGTCGTGGTCGTGACCACGTGCTGCGAGGACGGAACTCCCCGGGGTTTCACGGCCAGTTCCTTCTGCTCGGTGTCGCTGGAGCCGCCGATGGTCCTGGTCTGCCTGGCCAACTCCGCTGATTCGGCACCGTCGTTCGAGCGCTGCGACCGCTTCGCCGTGAGCGTGCTGGCCCCGGACCACCGCCCGCTCGCCGTGCGCTTCGCGACCAAGGGCGGCGACAAGTTCGCCGCCGGCGGCCTGGGCCTGAGCCCGGCCGGCCTGCCGACGGTCGAGCGCGCGCTGTCCGAACTCGACTGCACCGCCCACGCACGACACCCGGCCGGGGACCATACGGTCCTGATCGGCCGGGTGACGGGTGTACGCCTCGGGGAGGGCTCCCCGATGGTGTACTACGACCGGGATTTCCGGACGCTGGCCTGACGGGGGCGGGTGAGCGCCTCAGGACGACGGCGAGGGGCGACCGGATCGGATCCGGTCGCCCCTCGCCGTGGAAGTGGGGAGGTGGAGGCTGTCAGCGGGCCTTGCCGCCGCCCTTGGGGAGCTTCATGCCCTTCGGCATCGGGCCCTTGGGGAGGGGCATGTTGCTCATCAGGTCGCCCATGGCGCGGAGGCGGTCGTTGGTCGCCGTCACCTGCGGGCCCGTCAGGACGCGCGGGAACTTCAGCATCGTCGTGCGGACCTTCTTGAGCGGGATCTGGCCCTCGCCCGTGCCGACCATCACGTCGTGCACCGGGACGTCCGCGACGATGCGGGCCATCTTCTTCTTCTCGGCCGCGAGGAGGGACTTCACCCGGTTCGGGTTGCCCTCGGCGACCAGGACGATGCCGGCCTTGCCGACCGCGCGGTGCACCACGTCCTGGCTGCGGTTCATCGCCACCGCCGGAGTGGTCGTCCAGCCTCGGCCGATGTTGTCCAGTACCGCGGCGGCCGCGCCCGGCTGGCCCTCCATCTGCCCGAAGGCGGCCCGCTCGGCCCGGCGTCCGAAGACGATCGCCGACGCGAGGAAGGCGAGCAGGAGACCGAGAATGCCCAGATAGATGGGGTGCCCGAGCAAGAAGCCGATCGCGAGGAAGACACCGAAGGTGACGATTCCGACAGCCGCGAGTACAAGGCCGATCGTCTTGTCGGCCTTGCGGGTCATCTTGTAGGTCAGAGCGATCTGCTTGAGTCGCCCGGGGTTCGCAGCGTTGTCCGCTGTCGTGTCCTTCCTCGCCATGCCAAGAGTCTACGTGGCTCCCGGAGCGCCGACGACGGCGGTGCCCGAAGGACGGTGAAACAGGAGTGGGAATCAGGAGCGGGAATCAGGAGCGGGATCAGGAGTGGGAGGTGAGGGCCTGGTCGATGACGAGCTGTGCCTCGACCCGGTCCTTGGCACGCCGGCGGTCCTCCAGGACGGAGGTCCACGCGTTGCGGCGGGCGGTCCGCTGGCCGCTGCTCAGCAGCAGGGACTCGACCGCGCGGAGTGCGTCGGTGAAGGACGGGATGGCGGTGGCGCGAACGGGCGCGGCCTGCATGGTGGAGGTCCCCCCTCGGAACGGCTCTGGGTAAGGGTCTACGTGCGGTAAGTCGAGTGTCACTGTTTGGTGTTACCAGGGCGTGACCGACCGGTCAAACACCAATGAAGCCTTGATGCGGAGGGCCCGAACGCTGACGCGGCCCTGATGGGCGCCCTCAGCTGCGAGGACGGTCAGGGCCGCGCCGACGATGCCTATTACCCGCGAGTAGCCGCTTGTGCGCGAATTCACACGGTCTGGGGCCGACCGGGATCGGCCGGGATCAGACCGCCTGCGAGGCCACGTACGCGCCCCGCTTCTCGATCGCCATCTGGTACAGCCGTCCCGCGCGGTACGACGAGCGCACGAGCGGGCCCGACATGACCCCGGAGAAGCCGATCTGGTCGGCCTCCTCCTTGAGCTCGACGAACTCGTGCGGCTTCACCCAGCGCTCCACGGGGTGGTGCCGCACCGACGGCCGCAGGTACTGCGTGATGGTCACCAGCTCGCAGCCCGCGTCGTGCAGCTGGCGCAGCGCCTCGCTGACCTCCTCGCGGGTCTCGCCCATGCCGAGGATCAGGTTCGACTTCGTGACCAGGCCGTGGTCGCGGGCCTGGGTGATGACCTTCAGCGAGCGGTCGTAGCGGAAGCCGGGGCGGATGCGCTTGAAGATGCGGGGGACCGTCTCGACGTTGTGCGCGAAGACCTCGGGGCGGGAGGAGAAGACCTCGGCGAGCTGCTCCGGGACCGCGTTGAAGTCGGGGGCGAGGAGCTCGACCTTGGTGTGGCCGGTCTCGCGGGACGACGTCTGCTCGTGGATCTGGCGGACCGTCTCCGCGTACAGCCAGGCGCCGCCGTCCTCCAGGTCGTCGCGGGCGACGCCGGTGATCGTGGCGTAGTTCAGGTCCATCGTGACGACGGACTCGCCGACCCGGCGCGGTTCGTCGCGGTCCAGGGCCTCGGGCTTGCCGGTGTCGATCTGGCAGAAGTCGCAGCGCCGGGTGCACTGGTCGCCGCCGATGAGGAAGGTCGCCTCGCGGTCCTCCCAGCACTCGTAGATGTTGGGGCAGCCGGCTTCCTGGCAGACCGTGTGCAGGCCCTCGCTCTTCACGAGCGCCTGCATCTTCGTGTACTCGGGACCCATTTTCGCCCGGGTCTTGATCCACTCGGGCTTGCGCTCGATGGGGGTCTGGGCGTTCCGGACCTCCAGGCGCAGCATCTTGCGTCCGTCGGGTGCGACTGCGGACACGATGGGCTCCCTAGCGATTGATTCCTCGGCGTGACCCAGGGTACGCCCGTTGATTTGGTGGTTCCGAGTTGGTGCTGACCTCCAGGGGCTGCCGCCCCCGGACCCCCGCGTCGGCCCCGGAAGGGCCTCGTCCTCGAACGCCGGACAGGCTTTTTCGCGCGGGCCCTCCTCCGAAGCAACGCCGGAGGGCCTGATTTATGCCCGCGCCCTGGCGGAAAGCCGGAGGCGCCGGCGCGGGCCGGCCTACGCTCCCGCCTTCGTCGCAACGCCGGCCGGGGCGGCGGCGTCCCGCTTCTCGATCTCCCGCGGCTTCAGGTCCGCGTTCTCCAGCACGTCCTTCAGATGCCGCTCGACCACCGGCAGCACCTCGGCGATCGTCACGTCCCGGCCCAGTTCGGCGGCGAGCGACGCGACCCCCGCGTCACGGATCCCGCACGGGATGATGCGGTCGAACCAGCGGTTGTCCGGGTTCACGTTGAGGGCGAAGCCGTGCATCGTGACGCCCTTGGCGACGCGGATGCCGATCGCGGCGATCTTGCGGTCCTCGCGGCGCTGGCCGGCGTTCGACGGCGCGTACTCCGGGCCGTTCATCCGCGGGTCGAACTCCTCGTCGTGCAGACGGGGGTCGAAGTCGAGGGAGAGTCCACCGATCGACGGGCGCTGCTCGACCGGGTCGCCCAGCACCCACACCCCGCTGCGGCCCTCGACCCGGCTGGTCTCGACGCCGAACTCCGCGCACACCCGGATCAGCGCCTCCTCCAGGCGTCGTACGTGGGCGACGACGTCCACCGGGCGGGGCAGCTGCTGGATCGGGTAGCCGACGAGCTGGCCGGGGCCGTGCCAGGTGATCTTGCCGCCGCGGTCGACGTCGATCACCGGGGTGCCGTCGAGCGGGCGCTCGTTGTCCTGGGTGCGGCGGCCGGCCGTGTAGACCGGCGGGTGCTCCAGGAGCAGCACGGTGTCGGGGACCTCGTCCGCGAAGCGGGCCGCGTGCACCCGGCGCTGCTCGTCCCACGCCTCCTGGTACTCGACGGCCTCCGCGCCGAAGCCCAACCGGACGAACCGCAACTCACCCACGGCAAGCGCCTCCTCAGCAGCACCTACGAGTCGTAAGGCACGAAACATGCCTACGCCACTGTACGACCGGCCGCTGACGGCCCACCGGGCGGCCGGGGCCGTCAGCCCTGCAACCAATCCTCACACGATCGGATGAATGCACGTCGGAATGTGCGACGTGATGCTTACGCTCCGCTACATTCGCGCCGTTCACGAGGCCAAAAGGGCTGCTCACAGGCAATCCGGGCAGGCAGTGGCCGCATCGGCCTCTGTGAGGCCCGAAAGGCAGGAGACCGCACCGCAGATGACGGAACGACCCGCGCAGCGCACGCCCAACCGCCAGCTCGCCGCGCTCATCGCAGAAGCGGGGTTCTCCAACGCAGGTCTCGCCCGTCGCGTGGACCAGCTCGGTCTGGAGCACGGACTCGATCTCAGATACGACAAGACATCCGTCACCCGGTGGCTGCGCGGCCAGCAGCCCCGAGGCACCACGCCCGCCCTCATCGCCGAGGTCTTCACCCGACGGCTCGGCCGCCGGCTCACCGCCCAGGATCTCGGGCTCGACGCGTGCGCGCCGGTGTACGCCGGGCTCGAGTTCGCCGCGACCCCCGAGGAGGCCGTCGACATCGTCAGCGGGCTGTGGCGCAAGGACTCCGGCAGCCACGCCGAACTGCGGAAGATCGCCTTCACCCCGGCCGGGCTCGTGGTGCCCAGCCGGGACTGGCTGATCGGCCGCGCCGACGACCGGGTCGGCCGCGCCGACGCCACGAACCGGGTGCCCCCGCAGGGCCGCCCCGTCGTCCCCCGCCAGCGCGGCCAGGGCGCCGAGCGCGGGCCGGGACAGAAGGTCACCGGCGGCGACATCTCCGCCCTCCGCTCGGTCGGCGAACTCTTCCGCACCCTCGACAACGCCTACGGCGGCGGCCACGCCCGTCAGGCCCTCGTGCGCTACCTGGAGCACGAGACCGAGCCGATGCTGCGCGGCACCTACGGCGAGCAGACCGGCCGGCGCCTGTTCGCGGCGGCGGCCGACCTCACCCGGCTCGCGGGCTGGACGTCGTACGACATCGCGGCGCACGGGCTCGCGCAGCGGTACTTCGTGCAGGCGCTGCGGCTCTCCCAGGCCGCGGGGGACCGGGCCTACGGCTCGTACGTGCTCATGACCATGAGCCGGCAGGCCGTCTACCTCGGGCACGGGCGCGAGGCCGTGCAGCTCGCGCGGGTGGCGCAGCAGGGGGTGGGGACCAGTGCGCCGCCCGTCGTGCAGTCGCTGCTGCATTCCGTGGAGGCGCGGGCGCACGGGGTGCTGGGGGAGGTGCGGGCCTGCACGTCGGCGCTCGTGCGGGCCGAACGCGCTCTGGAGACGGCGCGGACCGGGGACGAGGTGCCGTACTGGGCGCGGTTCTTCGACGAGGCGCAGCTCGCCGACGAGTTCGGGCACGCGCACCGGGATCTGCAGCAGTTCCGGGCGGCGGCGCAGCACGCGGAGCGGTCGTTGCAGTTGCGGGCGCCCGCGTTCGCCCGGAGCCGGCTGTTCTGCCGGGTCGTCCTCGCCTCCGCCCGGCTCGGGCTCGGTGAGCTCGATCAGGCCTGTGTCCTGGGGGCGGAGGCGGCGGGGCAGGCCGCGGAGATGCGGTCGGTGCGGGCGATCGAGTACGTGCGGGACTTCGAGCGGCGGCTGGAGCCGTACAAGGACGCGGCGCCGGTACGGGGGTATCGCGACAAGGTCGCCGCGTACGGGTGAGCGCGGGGCGTGGTGGGGCGTAGTGGTGGCTGGTGGTGCGTGGGGACTGCGCGGCGCCGTCGTGGCCGGTCGCGCAGTTCCCCGCGCCCTCGGTCTCAGGCGGCCCGTGCCGTCGGGAGGGGGTCCGCCCGGTGCATCGGCGTCGCCGCGCCCAGGTCCTTCAGGATCGCCGTCGACGCCCGGTGCCCCGAATGCAGCGCACCCTGGACCGTGCTCGTGTCGCGGTGGTCGCCGCAGACGTAGAGGCCGGCCAGCAGGCGTACGGGGCGCCGTAGATCGTGCGGTGGGCGCATGACCGGCACGGCGGCGGGGGTGTGGTGGACGGCGAGGGTCTCCCAGCGGGCGGTCGAGGTGCCGTAGAGGCGGGACAGATGGGTGCGTACGGCGGTCTCGACGTCCGGTGGGGGAGGGCCGAGGACGGTCGAGGAGACGAGGGCGCGGCCCGCGGGCGCGCGGCTCGGGTCGACCTCGCTGACGATCGCCGTGTGCGCGACCGGGCCGCCTCGGTCGGAGTCCAGGAGGAGGGCGGCGCCGGTCGCGGGCGGGTCGTCGGTCGTGTGGTGGACCACCGTCACCGGGTGGAAGTCCGGTACGCGCAGGCCGGGGAGGAGTTCGGCCGCCGCGCGCGCGTCCGTCGCGACGAGCACCGCCCGGCACCGGATCTCGCCGTGCTCGGCCGTGGTCACCGACGTCGTCGCCACGGCCGTCGCACGCACCCCGGTGTGCACGGTGCCCGGCGGCAGCGCGGCGGCGAGCACCTCGGGCAGCATCTCCGCGCCGCCCTCCGGCAGGCACAGCCGGCCGCCCGCGAAGGCGCGCAGCGCGAGGTCGGCGCAGCGGCTAGAGGTGGTCAGCTCCGGGTCGCAGAGCAGCGCGGCGAGCAGCGGACGCAGGAAGCCGTCGATGGTGCGGGCCGGTACGCCACGGGCGGCGAGTGCCTGCCCCGCGGCCGACTCGGGGCGGGCGAGGAGGCGTTCGACGGGAGTGGTCGCCAGCCGGGTCAGCGCGGTGCCGAGCCGGGCCTGGTCGACGGGGCCGCCGAGCGGGGCGCCGGACCGGGGCCTGGGTACGGCGGTGGCCCGGGTGTCGGCCGCGCGCTCCTTGAGCGTGGGGCCACCCCAGGAGGAGTCCGGGCGGGCCCTGAGGGTGGGTGCGCTCCGGTCCCTGAGCGTGCGACCGCCCCACGGCGAACTCGCTCGGCCCCGTGTTGCCGGGCCGCCCCACAGGGGTTCCCTCCGTACCGTGCCCTGCCTGGGGGCGCTCGCCAGGGCGCGCACCGCGTGGAGTGCGCCCCATGCGCTCCCTCCGGGCGCCGGAGTGCCCGCGTGGTGATGGCGGCCGTCGCTGTGCAGGAGCACGCCCGGGGCGAAGGGGCGCAGCAGCAGGGCGTCGAGGCCCGGGGTCAGGCGCAGTTCGGGGTACGAGGTGGACAGGAACTGTCCGATCCGGTCGAGCCGGAACCCGTCGACCTTCTCGGTCGACATACGGCCCCCCACGTAAGGGGCGGCCTCCAGGACTACGGTCGTTACTCCTGCGCTGATCAGCCGATGAGCCGCGGCGAGTCCGGCGACCCCGGCTCCCACGACGACGACGTCCGCCTGGTACGCGGGCTCAAGCACGTGCCCCTCCTCAGGGTTGCGCGGCCGGTGAAGGCGTCATGCCCCCAACAGCCTCCAGGGATACCCGAGTTCGGGTCGAGGTTAGGGCCACGCTCGGTCAAGGGAAGTCGCGCATCGACAGGGCACGGTCGCACAACGGTCGCATACGGTCGCCGTGTGTCATCACGTGAAGGGTTGTGGGACTGAGGTGTTCAGAGGGCGTACCCCACCCCTCACACCGCCGCCCGAATCGCCCCCTCGATCTCCGGGAACGCGAAGGTGAACCCCGACTCCAGCAACCGCTTCGGCAGCACCCGTTGGCTGCCCAGCACCTCGGCGGACATCTCGCCGAGCGCGATCTTCAGGGCGGGGGCAGGCACCGTGAAGAGGGACGGGCGGCGCAGTACCCGGCCCATGGCCGCGGAGATCTCACGGTTCGTCAGAGGGTTCGGGGCGGTCAGGTTGAAGGGGCCGGACAGGCCCTCCGTGTCGATGAGATGGCGGATCGCGGCCACCTCGTCGTGCAGGGCGATGAACGACCAGTACTGCCGGCCGTCCCCGAAGTGGCCGCCGAGGCCCGCCTTGTAGAGAGGGAACAGCTTGGCCCAGGCGCCGCCCTCGCGGGCCACGACCAGACCGGTCCGTGCGAACGCGGTACGGATGCCCGCCTCCCGCACGGGTGCCGTCGCCTCCTCCCACTCCACGCACAGCGAGGGCAGGAAGCCGTCACCCGGAGGCGCGTCCTCGTCCACGGCGCGGTCGCCCGTCTCGCCGTAGAAGCCGATCGCGCTGCCGTTCACCCACACGCGCGGCGGCCGGTCCAGCGCGGCGACGGCCTCCGCGAGGGCCGCCGTGCCGAGGACGCGGCTGTCGCGGACCTGCTTCTTGTACGCGTCCGACCAGCGGCGGTCGCCGATCCCCGCACCGGCGAGGTTGACCACCGCGTCACAGCCGTCGAGCCCGGCCGCGTCGACGTACTGCCCCTCGGGGTCCCAGCACACCTCCGCCGCGCTCCGGGCGGTGCGCCGCACCAGGCGCACCACCTCGTGGCCGTCGGCGGTCAGGGACCGCACCAGTGCGCTGCCGATGAGACCGGAGGCGCCGGTCACCGCGATTCGCGAGCGTTCCATGCTGCCCATCCTGCCCCGTTGATCCGTAAAACCCCCATGAGGGCCACGGCGCGCCCGCCGTACCCTGGCCCACATGTCCGAGCCGAACATACGTACAGCCCTGCCCGACGACGACGAGGAACTGGGCGCACTGGACCGCGCCACCTGGTCCCACCTGCACGCGGTCATGCCCCGCCCGCAGCCGCCGTACCGCCCCTTCTTCGACGAGCGGCACGCGCCCGGTGACCATCTCGTCGCCGAACTCGACCGCCGCATCGTCGGGTACATCCGGCTCGCCTTCGCCACCGAGCTGGCCTGCAACGCGCACGTCCGGCAGATCCAGGGCCTCGCCGTCGCCGACGAGGCGCGCGGGCACGGGGTCGGCCGCGCGCTGGTCCGGGCCGCCGTCGAGGAGGCCAGGCGCCGCGGCGCCCGCCGCCTCACCCTGCGCGTCCTCGGCCACAACACCCCCGCCCGCACGCTCTACGAGGCGGAGGGCTTCGCCGTGGAAGGCGTACTGCCCGAGGAGTTCCTGCTCGACGGGCGGTACGTCGACGACGTCTTCATGGGCCGCGCCCTCTGAGCCGCTACGAGGTGACCAGGTCGCCCGTGTCCACCCGGGCCGTCGCGGTCGCCGCCCGTTTCGCGTCCCCGGAGACCTCGTCCGCCGTGAGCACGTACCCCGTCTCGTTGTCCGAGGTGGAGCGCGCGAAGACCACGCCGTAGACCTTGCCGTCGGTCGTCAGGAGGGGGCCGCCGGAGTTGCCCGGGCGGACGGTGGAGCGGATCGAGTAGATCTCGCGGGTGACCGTCCCGTTGTTGTAGATGTTCTGGCCCGTCGCGTTCACCCGGTTGGCGACCGTCGCCGCCTGGAGGTTCAGGTCGCCGTCCTGCGGATAGCCCGCGACCACGGCCGAGTCACCGCGCGCCGCGCTGTCGTCGAAGCGCAGCACGGGCGCGGACAGCCCCGGCACGTACAGCACGGCCACGTCCTTCTGCGGATCGAAGAGGACGACCCGCGCCTCGTACGACCGCCCGACCCCGCCGACACGGACGGTCGGGTTGTCGATGCCGGCCACCACGTGCGCGTTCGTCATCACGTGCCGTGCCGCGTACACGAAGCCGCTGCCCTCACGGCCCTGGGTGCCCGAGGAGCCCTCGATCTTGACCGTGCTCAGCTTGGCCGCGTCCGTCGCGGCGGCCGTGACGGAGTCGCCGGTGGGCTTGGCGACCTTCGCCGTCGACTCGTTCTCGAACGGGTTGAAGACCTGCGGGAAGCCCGCCTCGGTGAGCGCGGAGGTGGCCCGCGAGAACCACGTCGGCGTGGTGTCCGGCATCAGCTCCTGCACGCTGCCCAGCAGCTTCGAGTCCTGGATCGCCGTCGTCACCGTCGCCGACGAGGACGCGCCCAGCACGCTCGCCGCCACCCACGCGACGAGCATCACCGCCACCGAGTTCGCCGCGGCCCCGCCGATGCCGTCGGCCACCCGCAGCGGGCCCTGGTCCAGCTCCTTGCGCAGCTTCAGCGCGAGCCGCCCCGCCAGCTCGTGCCCGACCACCGCCGGCGTCAGGACGGTGAGCACGGCCGTCACCGTCGCCGCCGTCGTCCCCGGTGTCACCAGGTCCATCAGCCACGGCAGCACCCACACGCCGACGACCGCGCCGCCCACGAACCCGGCGAGCGACACACATCCGGCGACGAGGCCGCGCCGGTACCCCGACGCCGCGTAGGCGAGGATCACCAGCAACAACAGCAGGTCGAGCAGGTCCACGGAGCCGCCTTTCTCTCGGAACCCTTAGTACGCGAGGAACGGGCCCACTGATCAGTCCCGCACGCGTGGCCCCCGGGAACCCACCACGCGTGCGTGTACCCCCAGAAACGTGCCCGACCAGGACGATGGTTCCACCGGGTGGCACAGCACACATCGCGGGCGGCGCGAATCCGGCCGAGAGTGTGACCATGCGTGTCCTGAGAAGAACGCCGGGTGCCCGGCGTCGCCGCCGGGTACGGATACCGCGCTCCGCGCTCGTCCTGCTGGCCTGCCTGCCCGGCCTCGCCGCGGTCCTGGTCCTCGCCCTGTGCGCGGACGGCATCGGACGCCGGGCCACCGCCGCCGTACGGCCGCCCGTCGCGGCCCGGCCCGCCGCCGCGCCGCACACCGCGCCCAGGCCGCGCATCGTCCCGCGGTCCGCCTGGCTCGACGCGCTCTCCCGGCACGCGCAGCCGCCGCCGCGGTACGACGACCGGGTCGTCGCCGTCTTCGTCCACCACACGGACTCGCCCAACGGGTACGACTGCGCGGACGCGCCCCGGATCATCCGCTACCTGTACGCCGGCCAGACGGGGGTCCGCGACTGGGACGACATCGGGTACAACTTCCTCGTCGACCACTGCGGGACGATCTACGAAGGGCGGGCGGGGGGCGTCGACCGGGCCGTCACGGGGGCGCACACGCAGGGGTTCAACCATCGGACGGCGGGGATCGCGGCGATCGGGACGTTCACGGCGGGGTCGGTCGTTCCGCGGGCCATGACCGAGGCGATCGCCGCGCTGGCTGCCTGGAAGCTGGGGCTCGCGGACGTCGATCCGCGGGGGAAGGCGCGGCTGGTGTCCAGCAACAGCCTCAGCCGGTATGCCTCCGGTACGACCGCGGTGCTGCCGGTGCTGGCGGGGCACAAGGACGGGTACATGACGAGCTGCCCGGGGGCGGCTCTGCTGGCTCGGCTACCCGAGGTACGGGCGGAGGCGGCGCGGTTGCAGGGACGCTGACGGTCGCGTGCCGGGCGCGGGCCGGTGAGGGCCGGTCGCGCTGTTCCCCGCGCCCCTGGGAGCGCTCCTCCAGGGCGCTGCTATCTGCGGGACAGGTAGACGCTCAACGCCTTTTGCAGGACCTTGCCCTGGGATCCCACCGGGCGTTCCCATTCTCCGAGGTACTCCACCGCCTGGCCGCCCGCGCCCGTCTTGAAGAGGAGGCGGGCCACCAGGCGGTCCTCGGCCCGTAGGGACGGGGTGACGGAGCGGAGGTCGTAGGTGTCCGCGCCCGAGTCCAGGGCCTCGCAGAGCATGCGCCACAACAGGAGGCTGCTGGGCCGGAGTTCGCGGCCCCGGCGGGCGGACGCGGGGTAGGAGTGCCAGACGCGGGGGCCGGTGCTGATCATCAGGGCGGAGGAGAGGACCTCGTCGTCGTACTCGGCGAGGTAGAGGCGGAGCCGGTCCGGCTCCTCGGCGTTCAGCGCCTGCCACATACGGCGGAAGTAGTCGAGGGGCCGGGGCTTGAAGCCGTCGCGTTCCGCCGTGGCCCGGTACAGGCGGTGGAACGCGGGGAGGTCGTCCGCCGAGCCCCAGAAGACCCCGACGCCGCCGGCCTCCGCCGTCTGCAGCGACTGCAGCCAGTGGGGGGAGAGCGCGGCACGCAGCTCGTTCACCGACCGTCCGGCCAGGGGGATGTGGCAGGCGTAGCGCGGCTGCCCGAGGCCGAAGCCGCTCTCGTCCTCCTCCGCGCACCGGCGCCACCCCAGGCGCCGCAGCCGCTCCGCCGCGTCCAGCGCGTAGCCGTCGATGCCGTCCGTGGGGAGATCGCGCAGATGCCGTACGGAGGGGTCGGCGACGCCCGCCGCGACGGTCGCCGGGTCCCAGCGGCGGACGACCAGCGGCGGGCCCATGCGGACCGAGAACGCGCCCTCCTTCTCCAGATGCGCGATCAGCGGGTCCAGGTACCGTTCGGGGCGCTGGCCGCGCCAGTCGATCGCGGGACCGTCGGGGAGGTACGCGAGACAGCGCCCGGTGCCGGGGAACGCGCGGTACAGGACGAGCGCCACGGCCGTCAGCGCCTCCCCCTCGAACCAGCCGACGCTCTCCGCCGTCCAGTCGGGCTTCACGTCGGCCCACTCGGGGATCTGGAGGTGGCTCGCGTCGGGGTGCAGCCGGAGATGCGCGAGGTGTTCCTCGCGGGTGATGCCCTTCACGTACGGGCTGGTCATGGCGCGCGCTCCTGTTCGGCGGCGGCCACCGTACGCCGGGTGTGACGCCGCCGGTCAAGACCTCACGTCTGTGCAGCGGGCGAACACGTGGCCCGCCACGCTCACAGGTTTCTCGCAGGTCACTCACCGGGTTCCCCTGGCCGGCCTCCCTATCGTCATGCACACGCACTGAGCTGGAGGTGGGGAAGATGAACAGCAGTGACTCCGACACCACGGAGAAGTCGGCCGGCTGGGCCAGGTCCGCCCGCGGCCCCTGGGCGGTCGTCTGCGCGGTCGCCACCGTGATCCTCGGCCCGGCCGCCGTCACGGCCTCCGCGCTCGACCAGGCCAACGCGGCCCCGATGCGCCACGCGGTCAAGGTCGAGCAGCCGCAGGCCTACATCCCGGCGGACACCAGCCGCCGCCGTACCGCCGCCTGACGGTCGCGTCAGCGGGCGGCGACCGTCTGCTGCGTGCTGGTGACCGTGCCGTCCGGGTGCTGGGTGAGACGGAGGACCAGGACGTGCCGGCGGTCGGCCGGGGCGGTCACGTAGAGGGGGCGGCCCTTGTTGAGGCCGGGGGCCTTGAACTGCATCCGGGACCCGAAGGCCCCGGCGGCGCTGTTGCAGCCCTTGGCCAGGGTGCGGCCGAAGGGGTCGTGGTCGTGGCGGGTGGCGTCGACGTCGTAGTCGACGAACTTGTCGTCGGGCTCGGAGACCGTGCCGATGTTCATCGTGACCCAGGCGTGGACCTTCACGTCCGAGCAGACGGCGACCTCGCTGACGGCCTGCGGGTCCGGGTCGGCGAGGTTCGAGCCCTCGGCGTCCTTCCCGGCGAACAGGAGCGCGCCGCCCAGCGCGGCGACCCCCACGACGACGACGGCGGCACCGAGCAGGATCATCGAACGCGTGCGGACGATCGGGAACATGACCCCTCCGAGGGGTGAACTGGCTTACGTTGTCGCCCAGTTGGAGGTTCACGGTCCCGGAGTGGTTCTGGCCCCGGTGGCATCAGGACGTTTCTGTGACACTCCTGCCGAGGTCCAGGTACTTCTCGCCGACCGGGTCGATGTCCACGCCGAGGCCGTTCAGGAGACCGGCGAGCATCGTGTAGTAGCCGACCGTCGTGATCACCTCGACCAGTTGACGGTCGGTCAGATGCTTGCGGAGCGCGCCCAACGTGCCGTCCGTGAGCGCGTGGTGGGTCACCAGCTCCTTGGACGCGGTCAGCAGCGCCGATTCGAGCTCGTCGAACTCGCCGTCCTCGGGCCGGAGTTCCACCACCGACGCCAACTGCTCGACGGTGAGCCCCGCGTGCAGCGCGATCGGGCGGTGCTGGACGATCCCGTAGGCGCAGTCGGTGTGCGTGGCCACCGCCATCACCACCAGCTCGCGCAGCCGCACCGGCAGCGAGGTGCCGAGCACCGCCATGCCCAGGTCGATCGCCGGGCCCGTCAGATCGGGGGCGTGGGACAGCATGCGGAACGCGTTCAACGGAGTGGGAAGCGCGTCGACGGCCTTGGCGGGGCGCTCCGGGTACGGTATTCGGGCCACGGTGACCTCACTGGGATCGGGTCGATCGGAGAGCGGGCACCCACGCCAGTACCCCGGCTCAGTCCTGCCGGAACCTCTCCCTGAGCTTCGGGAAGCGCTCCGCGAGCACCGCGTCGTTCTCCAGGTCGAGCGGTGCCCCGAGCGGCTCGGCGGGCGCGGCCGGAATCCCCAGGTCGGGGGCGACGGCACCGGTCAGCTGCTCGTACGCCTCGTCCGCCGCGTAGCCCAGTTCCTCCCCGTCGCCGTCGATCTCGTCGTCGAAGTCGTCGATGAGTTCGGCCAGCGAGTCCGGGTCGTGCACGGCACCCTCGTACACCTCACGGCCCTGGCCGATCAGCCAGCACCGGAAGAAGTCGAACGCGTCGTCGCTCGCGCCGTCCAGCAGTACCCACGCGGCACCCCACAGGTCCCAGGTGTAGGCGCGGTTGTAACGGGCCTCGAAGTGCCGGGCGAAGTCCAGGACCAGCTCCGGGTCGAGCAGCAGCAGCCGGTCGACGAGCAGGTCGGCCTGCTCCTCGGGGTCGCCCTCGGCGGCCTCGCGGGTGCCGTCCACCAGCTCCCAGAACTCCGTCTCGTCCATCACGGGTCAAGCATCGGTCCTTGAGGGGTGGTACGCACGTGGAGTGCAGCGGATTGTCACCTGGAGCGGGGCAGATCGTTATCGGCGGAGGCACGGGGGCCGTGTGACGGGGGTGGCGCGGGTGGTCAGGTCCCGTACAGCTCGGCGAGCCGGGCCGCGTCCCTCGCGAACCGGGCCCGCAGGCTCTCCGGTGCCAGCACCTCCACCTCCGGGCCCAGTTCCGCGAGCTGGCCGCGGGCGACCTCCTCGGACTCCACCGGGAGGGTCACCGTCACCCAGCCGCCCTCGTTCCGCGGCGCGTCCGCCGCCTTCAGCGCCTCCCGCGCGGCGGCCGGATCGACGGCGTACGGAAGTCTTCGCGCGCCGTCCTCGGACAGCCGCACGACCACCTCGGCCCGCAGGATCGACCGCGCGAACTGCTCCGCCCGCTCGTCCCAGAACGCCGGGAGGTCGAAGTCCTCGTCCCGTACGAAACGTTCCTCCGCCTGATCCATCGCCGTGAACCGGTCGATGCGGTAGACGCGGAAGGCGTCACGGTCGGCCACGCGGGCGCACAGGTACCAGACGCCCGCCTTCAGGACCAGGCCGTACGGTTCCAGCGGGCGCTCGACCACGGTGTCACCGCGCCGGTAGCGGGCCACCACGCGCCGGTCGTCCCACACCGCGTCGGCCACGACGGGCAGCAGTTCGGGCGTCTTCGGCTCGCGGAACCAGGCCGGGGCGTCGAGGTGGAAGCGCTGGGCCGCCGTGTGCGAGGCGTCACTGAGGGAGGGGACGAGGGCGGCGGACACCTTCAGGCGGGCCGCCGATGCCGCGTCCTCCAGGCCCATCTCGCGCAGGGCGCCCGGTACTCCGCTCAGGAACAGGACCTCGGCCTCGCTGCGGGCCAGGCCGGTGAGGCGGGTCCGGTAGCCGCCGACCAGGCGGTAGCCGCCGGCGCGGCCCCGCTCCGCGTACACCGGGACGCCTGCCTCGGAGAGGGCCTGCGCGTCCCGGGTGACCGTGCGCTCGGAGACCTCCAGTTCCCGGGCCAGTTCGGCGGCGGTCATGGTGGCGCGGGACTGGAGCAGCAGCACCATTTTGATGAGACGGGCAGCGCGCATACGTCCCATGATGAGGGATCTCGCCCCCGCCGCCCCTACCCGGCCCTGGGGGCCGCCGCCCCCGGACCCCCGCTTCGGCCTGGACGGCCTCGTCCTCGAACGCCGGACGGGCTGATGCTCCAGCCCCTCCGGCGTTCGAGGAGACAGCCCTACAGCCCGTACCGCTCCCGCGCTTCCTTCACCGACGTCGCCTTGACCTCGCCGCGGCGCGCGAGCTGGGCCAGCGCGGCCACGACGATCGACTCCGCGTCGACGCCGAAGTGACGGCGGGCCGCGTCCCGGGTGTCGGACAGGCCGAACCCGTCCGCGCCCAGCGAGGACCAGTCCTGCTCGACCCACTGCGCGATCTGGTCGGGAACCTGCCGCATGTAGTCGGACACCGCGAGGACAGGCCCCTCGGCCCCGTGCAGCGCCTGCCGCACGTACGGCACCCGCTCCTCGCCCCGCAGCAGCGCCGCGTCCGCGTCCAGCGCGTCCCGCCGCAGCTCGGTCCAGGACGTAGCCGACCAGACGTCGGCCGCGACACCCCACTCCTCGGAGAGCATCCGCTGCGCCTTCAGCGCCCAGTGGATCGCCGTACCGGAACCGAGCAGCTGGATCCGCGCCGCGTTGGCGACCGGCGAGAGCCCGGCGGACTCGGCCGTGTTGAAGCGGTACAGGCCCTTGACGATGCCCTCGTCGATCCCGAGGCCGGCCGGCTTGGCGGGCTGGGGGATCGGCTCGTTGTAGACGGTGAGGTAGTAGAAGACGTTCGGGTCCTCGCCCGGTGCCGCCTCGCCGTACATCCGGCGGATGCCGTCCCGCACGATGGCGGCGACCTCGTAGGCGAACGCGGGGTCGTACGACAGGGCGGCGGGGTTCGTCGCCGCGATGACGGGGGAGTGGCCGTCGGCGTGCTGGAGGCCCTCGCCCGTCAGGGTCGTACGGCCGGCCGTCGCGCCGACGAGGAAGCCGCGGCCGAGCTGGTCGCCGAGCTGCCACATCTGGTCGGCGGTGCGCTGCCAGCCGAACATCGAGTAGAAGATGTAGAAGGGGATCATCGCTTCGCCGTGCGTCGCGTACGACGTCGACGCGGCGATGAAGTCCGCCATCGAACCGGCCTCGGTGATCCCCTCGTTGAGGATCTGGCCGTTCTTGGCCTCCTTGTAGTACATGAGCTGGTCGCGGTCGACGGGCTCGTACGTCTGGCCCTTCGGGGAGTAGATCCCGAGCGACGGGAACAGGCTCTCCATGCCGAAGGTGCGCGCCTCGTCGGGGACGATCGGCACCCAGCGCCTGCCGGTCTCCTTGTCGCGGACCAGGTCCTTGACGAGACGGACGAAGGCCATCGTCGTCGCCACGTTCTGGCTGCCGGAGCCCTTGTCGAAGGACGCGAACGCCTTCTCGGCGGGGGCGGGCAGCGCGGGCAGCGGGTGGGTACGGCGAGCGGGTGCCGGGCCGCCGAGCGCAGCGCGGCGCTCCTGGAGGTAGCGGACCTCGGGGGAGTCGGCGCCGGGGTGGCCGTAGGGCACCACACCGTCGACGAAGTCGCTGTCCTTGATGGGGAGTTCGAGCAGGTCACGCATCTGCTTGAACTCGTCCGTGGAGAGCTTCTTCATCTGGTGGTTGGCGTTCTTCGACGCGAAGCCCTCGCCGAGCGTGTGGCCCTTGACCGTCTGCGCGAGGATGACCGTCGGGCCGCCCTTGTGCTCGACGGCCGCCTTGTACGCGGCGTAGACCTTGGACGCCTCGTGGCCACCGCGCGAGAGGTGGAAGCACTCCAGGATCTTGTCGTCGCTCAGCAGCTTCGCCAGCTCGACGAGCGCCGGGTCCTTGCCGAAGAAGTCCTCGCGGATGTAGGCCGCGTCACGCGTCTGATACGTCTGCACCTGGGCGTCCGGTACCTCGCGCAGCCGGCGTACCAGGGCGCCGGTGGTGTCGAGCCGGAACAGCTCGTCCCAGGCGTTGCCCCACAGCGACTTGATGACGTTCCAGCCGGCGCCGCGGAACTGGGCCTCCAGCTCCTGCACGATCTTGAAGTTCGCGCGGACCGGGCCGTCGAGGCGCTGGAGGTTGCAGTTGATGACGAAGGTCAGGTTGTCCAGACCCTCGCGGGAGGCGAGGGCGAGGGCCGCCGTCGACTCGGGCTCGTCCATCTCGCCGTCGCCGAGGAACGCCCAGACGTGCGACTCGGAGACGTCCTTGATGCCGCGCGCGGTGAGGTAGCGGTTGAAGCGGGCCTGGTAGATCGCCGACAGCGGGCCGAGGCCCATCGACACCGTCGGGAACTCCCAGAGCCAGGGCAGCCGGCGGGGGTGCGGGTACGACGGGAGGCCGTTGCCGCCCGCCTCCTGGCGGAAGTTGTCGAGGTGCGTCTCGGTGAGGCGGCCGTCGAGGAAGGCGCGGGCGTAGATGCCGGGGGAGGCGTGGCCCTGGATGTAGAGCTGGTCGCCCGACCCGTCGGCCTCCTTGCCCTTGAAGAAGTGGTTGAAGCCCGTCTCGTACAGCCAGGCCGCGGACGCGAAGGTCGCGATGTGGCCGCCGACGCCGTGTTTGGCACCGCGGGTGACCATCGCCGCCGCGTTCCAGCGGTTCCACGCGGTGATCCGGCGCTCCAGCGCCGCGTCGCCGGGGGCGGCGGGTTCGGCGGCGGTCGGGATGGTGTTGACGTAGTCCGTCTCAAGCAACTTGGGCAGCGCGAGGCCGTTGCCCTCCGCGCGCTCCAGCGTGCGGCGCATCAGGTACGCGGCGCGGTGCGGGCCAGCGGCCTTCGCGACGGCGTCCAGGGAGGCCTGCCATTCGGCGGTCTCCTCGGGGTCGCGGTCCGGGAGCTGGTCGAGCTCGCTCGGCTGGATGGCGTAGGGGTCGGTCATAACGCCGCCTTCCTCAGTCGAAGGGGGGTTCCCTCGTCGGCAAGGGGATGTCGGGGGTGCCCTTGGTCTTTGGCAGGACAGGGCGGCGGGCTCTGTGGTGGGAGCCCGTCCGTGACTGTAACTCCCTGATCGATGATCGATCAAAGGTTCCCGGGCAAAATATCTTGATTACCGGAAAGTCGGCACGGGGTGCCTTGAGCGGCGGCACAGGGTGTCGTGGAAATCCGGGGTTTTCGCAGGTGAGCCAGGGTGTGCGCAGATGTGCCCGGCCGTGTCACGGGCGCGGGGCGCACCCCAGAACATGCGCCTTCACCAGCTCCGCGATCCGCGGATCCCGGCGCCGGAACGCGGCCACCAACTCCTCGTGCTCCTCCGCGTACGACTGCTGCACGGTCCCCAGCCACCGGATCGACAGCGCCGTGAAGACCTCGATGCCCAGGCCCTCCCAGGTGTGCAGCAGCACGGAGTTGCCCGCCGCCCGCACCAGCTCGCGGTGGAAACCGACGGTGTGACGGACCTGGCCGGTGCCGTCCGCGGCGCGGTCCGCGTCGTAGAGCGCGGCGACGTGCGGCTCCAGGGCCGAGCAGTCCTCGGCCAGCCTCCCCGCCGCCAGCTCCGCCGCGATGGCCTCGAGACCGGCCCGCACCGGATAGCTTTCCTCCAGGTCGGCCGCCGTCAGATTCCGTACCCGTACGCCCTTGTTCGGCGCGGACTCGATCAGCCGCAGCGACTCCAGCTCGCGCAGCGCCTCCCGCACCGGCGTCTGGGACACCTCCAGCTCGGTCGCGATCCGCCGCTCCACGATCCGCTCGCCCGGCTTCCAGCGACCGCTCACGATCCCCTCCACGATGTGCTCGCGGATCTGTTCGCGCAGCGAGTGGACGACGGGCGCGGTCATGAGAGCTCCTTAAGGGCGTTTGACGTTTAGACAATAAGGCCGCACGCCCGCTCGGGAGGGGCGCACGGGGGCGCTTTCATGCAGGTGAGACGAGACTTACACGCCGACGGCACGATCGGCGCGATGGCCGTCCGGGGCGTCGGGGGCGCCGCGGAACAGGGGGCTCGGGGCGGGAGTGGCGGTGGTGGCGTCCGGGACTTCGTGAGACCGGACGGCGCCCGGGAGTCCGGCCGAGTCGGCCGGGGTCCCCGCGTCGCGGCGGCGGCATCGGCGCGCGCACGACGGGATCGTACGCCCGGACCCGGGACGGCGGGCGAGGCGGCGCACCCGGAAACGCGCGGTGCCCCCGCCCGGAGGACTCCGGAACGGGGGCACCGTACAGACAACGGACCTGGCGGCCGACTACAGGCCGAGCTCGACCTCGAACTCGCCGGCCTCGAGGATCGCCTTGACCGCCGTCAGGTAACGGGCCGCGTCGGCGCCGTCGACCAGGCGGTGGTCGTAGGAGAGGGTCAGGTAGGTCATGTCGCGCACGCCGATGACCGTGCCGTCCTCCGTCTCGATCACGGCGGGGCGCTTGACCGTGGCGCCGATGCCGAGGATCGCGACCTGGTTCGGGGGCACGATGATCGTGTCGAAGAGCGCGCCGCGCGAACCGGTGTTGGAGATGGTGAAGGTCGCGCCGGACAGCTCGTCCGGGGTGATCTTGTTCGCCCGGACCTTGCCCGCGAGCTCGGCGGTGGCCTTGGCGATACCGGCGATGTTCAGGTCGCCCGCGTGCTTGATGACCGGGGTCATCAGGCCCTTCTCGGAGTCCACCGCGATACCGACGTTCTCGGTGTCGAAGTAGGTGATCGTGCCGTCCTCGACGTTGATCCGGGCGTTGATGGCCGGGTGGGCCTTCAGCGCCTGGGCCGCCGCCTTCACGAAGAACGGCATCGGGGAGAGCTTGACGCCCTCGCGCGCGGCGAAGGAGTCCTTGGCCTGGCCGCGCAGCCGCATCAGCCGCGTGACGTCGACCTCGACGACCGAGGACAGCTGCGCCTGCTCGTGCAGCGCCTTGACCATGTTGTCGCCGATGACCTTGCGGATGCGGGGCATCTTGACGGTCTGGCCGCGCAGCGGGGAGGCCTCCAGGACGGGGGCCTTCCTGGCGGCGGCCGGTGCGGCAGCCGCGGCCGGAGCCGGAGCGGCGGCGGCCTTCGCGGCCTCGGCGGCGGCGATGACGTCCTGCTTGCGGATACGGCCGCCGACGCCGGTGCCCTTGACGGTGGACAGGTCCACGCCGTGCTCGGACGCGAGCTTGCGCACCAGCGGGGTGACGTAGGCGCCGTCGTCCGCGGGCTGTGCGGCGGCGGGCGCCGGAGCGGCCGGGGCGACCGGAGCCGCGGCGACCGGGGCGGGCGCCGGGGCGGCGGGAGCGGCCGGAGCGGCGGCGACCGGGGCGGGCGCCGGAGCCGGAGCCGCGGGCGCGGCCGGGGCGGGCGCAGCGGCCGGAGCCGCGGGGGCGGCCGGTGCGGGGGCCGGAGCCGGAGCGGCAGCCGCCGGAGCGGGCGCCGGGGCGGCCGGGGCCGGGGCAGCCGCGGGAGCGGCACCCGGGGCGCCGACGACGGCGAGCTTGGCGCCGACCTCGGCGGTCTCGTCCTCGCCGACCAGGATCTCCAGCAGGACGCCGGCGACCGGGGAGGGGATCTCGGTGTCGACCTTGTCGGTCGAGACCTCCAGGAGGGGCTCGTCCTCCGCGACCTCCTCGCCGACCTCCTTCAGCCAGCGGGTGACGGTGCCCTCGGTGACCGACTCGCCCAGGGCGGGCAGCACGACGTCGGTGCCGGAGGCGCCGCCCGCCGGAGCGGCGGGGGTCTCGGCGGGGGCGGCCGGGGCGGGCGCCGGAGCCGCGGGGGCCTCGGCGGCCGGGGCCGGAGCGGGCTCGGGGGCCGGAGCCGCCTCGGGCTCGGCGGCCGGCGCCGGAGCCGCGGCGGGCGCGCCGGTGCCGTCGTCGATCACGGCCAGCTCGGCGCCGACCTCGACGGTCTCGTCCTCGGCCACCTTGATGGAGGCCAGCACGCCGGCGACGGGCGACGGGATCTCGGTGTCGACCTTGTCGGTCGACACCTCGAGGAGCGGCTCGTCGGCCTCTACTCGCTCACCCTCGGCCTTCAGCCAGCGGGTGACAGTGCCCTCGGTGACGCTTTCACCGAGCGCCGGAAGGGTTACGGAAACCGCCATGGTTTCGGTTGCTCCTTACGAATTGCGGAAGTCTGTGTCGTCGTCCGACCGAGGGGGTCAGTCGTGGGAGTGGAGAGGCTTCCCGGCCAGTGCCAGGTGCGCCTCGCCGAGAGCCTCGTTCTGCGTCGGGTGGGCGTGGATCAGCTGGGCGACCTCGGCGGGCAGCGCCTCCCAGTTGTAGATCAGCTGGGCTTCGCCGACCTGCTCGCCCATACGGTCGCCGACCATGTGGACGCCGACCACGGCACCGTCCTTGACCTGGACGAGCTTGATCTCGCCCGAGGTGTTGAGGATCTTGCTCTTGCCGTTGCCCGCGAGGTTGTACTTCAGAGCGACGACCTTGTCCGCGCCGTAGATCTCCTTGGCCTTGGCCTCGGTGATGCCCACGGAGGCGACCTCGGGGTGGCAGTACGTCACCCGGGGGACACCGTCGTAGTCGATCGGGACGGCCTTGAGACCGGCCAGACGCTCCGCCACCAGGATGCCCTCGGCGAAGCCGACGTGCGCGAGCTGGAGCGTGGGGACGAGGTCGCCGACGGCCGAGACGGTCGGGACGTTCGTCCGCATGTACTCGTCGACCAGGACGTAGCCGCGGTCCATGGCGACGCCCTGCTCCTCGTAGCCGAGACCGGCGGAGACGGGCCCGCGGCCGACGGCGACGAGCAGGACCTCGGCCTCGAACTCCTTGCCGTCGGCGAGGGTGACCTTGACACCGCTCTCGGTGTACTCGGCCTTCGAGAAGAAGGTGCCCAGGTTGAACTTGATGCCGCGCTTGCGGAACGCGCGCTCAAGAAGCTTGGAGGAGTTCTCGTCCTCGAGGGGGGCGAGGTGCTTCAGGCCCTCGATGATCGTCACGTCGGCGCCGAAGGACTTCCACGCGGAGGCGAACTCCACGCCGATGACACCGCCGCCGAGGATGATCGCGGACTGCGGCACGCGGTCCAGGACGAGGGCGTGGTCCGAGGAGATGATCCGGTTGCCGTCGATCTCCAGGCCCGGCAGCGACTTCGGCACGGAGCCGGTCGCCAGTAGGACGTGGCGGCCCTGGATGCGCTGGCCGTTGACGTCGACGGAGGTGGGGGAGGAGAGCTTGCCCTCACCCTCGATGTAGTGCACCTTGCGGGATGCGATCAGACCCTGGAGACCCTTGTAGAGGCCCGAGATCACGCCGTCCTTGTACTTGTGGACGGCCGGTACGTCGATGCCCTCGAAGGTGGCCTTGACGCCGAACTGCTCGCTCTCGCGGGCCTGGTCGGCGATCTCGCCCGCGTGGAGCAGGGCCTTGGTGGGGATGCACCCCCGGTGCAGGCAGGTGCCGCCGACCTTGTCCTTCTCGATCAGGGCGACGTCCAGGCCCAGCTGGGCCCCGCGCAGGGCCGCGGCGTAGCCGCCACTACCACCGCCGAGGATCACTAGGTCGAAAACGGTGCTGGCGTCGTTCGCCACGTCACGTCCTCCATGCATGTGCGCCACGCCGGTCAGCGGTGACCGGTCGGCGGCTGGTGTCCGGCCGCTCTTTCTTCGGCCCTGTGGTGGGGGCCCTGTCCTGCCGAGCCCATCTTCGCACTTGTCGGAGGCCGACGAGACGCCGGGCCGGGGTGTGAGACACCACACGCTCACATGAGAGACGGCGCACGGGTGAGACACCCGGGCGCGATCCCCCGGGAGGCGCGGGGAACTGCGCGACCGGCCACAACCGGCCCGCAGCCGCCCGCGCACCCGGGGAACCGAGCCACTGGGCGGAGAACGTCAGCCCAGATCCCCCGCGGCGGTCAGCTCCGCCAGCCGTACCAGCGTCCGCACGGCCGAGCCCGTCCCGCCCTTGGGGGTGTAGCCGAACGGCCCGCCCTCGTTGAACGCGGGCCCGGCGATGTCGAGGTGCGCCCAGGCGATGCCCTCGCCCACGAACTCGCGCAGGAACAGCCCGGCGACCAGCCCGCCACCCATCCGCTCACCCATGTTCGCGATGTCGGCGGTGGGGGAGTCCATGCCCTTGCGCAGGTGCTCGGGCAGCGGCATCGGCCACGACGGCTCGCCGACCTCCTCGGCCGCGTCGACGATCGCCGCGCGGAACGCGTCGTCGTTCGCCATCACGCCGAAGGTCCGGCTGCCGAGCGCCAGCACCATCGCGCCGGTCAGCGTCGCCACGTCCACGATCGCGTCCGGCTTCTCGGCGGACGCGGCCCACAGCGCGTCCGCGAGGACGAGACGGCCCTCGGCGTCCGTGTTGAGCACCTCGACGGTCTTGCCGCTGTACATCCGCAGCACGTCACCGGGACGGGTCGCGGAGCCGGACGGCATGTTCTCGGCCAGCGCCAGCCAGCCGGTCACGTTGACCTCGAGGCCGAGCCGCGCGGCGGCGACGACGGCCGCGAACACCGCGGCCGCACCGCTCATGTCGCACTTCATCGTCTCGTTGTGCCCGGCCGGCTTGAGCGAGATGCCGCCCGAGTCGTACGTGATGCCCTTGCCGACGAACGCGAGGTGCTTGGTGGCCTTGGCGTTCGTGTACGACAGCTTCACCAGCCGCGGACCGGCCGCGGACCCGGCGCCGACGCCGAGGATGCCGCCGTAGCCGCCCTTCTCCAGCGCCTTCTCGTCGAGCACCTGGACCTTGATGCCGTGCTCCTTGGCCGCGGTCTGGGCGACGGCGGCGAAGGCCTCGGGGTCGAGGTCGTTCGGCGGGGTGTTGATGAGGTCGCGGGCGCGGTTGAGCTCCTCGGTGACCGCGAGCGCACGCTCCACGGCCGCCTTGTACTCCTTGTCGCGCGGCTTGCCGCCGAGCAGGGCGGCCTCTGCGAGGGGGGCCTTGCCGCCCGCCTTGGCGTCCTTGGCGCTGCCCTTGTACGCGTCGAACGAGTACGCGCCGAGCAGCGCGCCCTCGCCGATCGCGCCGGCGTCGGCGGCGTCGGTGAGGGGGAGCGCGAAGGCGGCCTTCTTGGCGCCGGTGAGCGCGCGGGCGGCGACTCCGGCGGCCCGGCGCAGCGCCTCGGCGTCGTAGGCCTCGCCCTCCTCGGGCTCCGCGCCGAGTCCCACCGCGAGCACGAGCGGGGCCTTGAAGCCGGCCGGTGCGGGCAGCTTCGTGATCTCGCCTTCGGCACCGGTGGCGCCCAGGGTCTCCAGGACGCCGGCCAGCCTGCCGTCGTACGCCTTGTCCACGGCGTCGGCGCCCGGTGCGACGACCGGGCCCTTGCCGCCCTTGCCGACACCGATCACGATCGCGTCGGCCCGCAGGCCGGGCGCCGCGGCGGTGCTGAGAGTGAGAGCAGTCACAGTGGTGAAATCTCGCTTCCGATGTTGAGTTGCTGTGGTCGATCGGGGTGGGTCGACCGGGCCCGACGGACGACCCTATTTCCGACCTGCGGCGGTGGTGGGAACAGGGGGCTGCCGAGCACCCGGGACGAGCCTACGCGCGTGTGCCCACCGGCTCATTCCCGCGGGGTCCGCGGAGCGGCGGAACGGGGTCCGTCCGGGTGGGCCCTCCGAGCACGCCGGTCCCGTCGACGTACAGCAAAGGCGAGCTGCCCGAAGGGCGCGGGGAACCGCGCGACCGGCCGGGACGATCCCGCGCTCGGCCGCTCAGCCGTTTAGTGAAAGCACCAAGAGAGCGGCCGTGGCCGCGCTCTCCGCGAGCCCCCCGAACACGTCCCCGGTCACCCCGCCGAACCGCCGCCGGCAGTGCCGCAGCAGCAGCTCCGCGACGACCAGCGCCACGACCACCGCGGGCACGACCCCGTACACCCCGAGCCCCCACCCGCACACCCCGCCCACCACCACGACCCCGGCCGCCAGCCCCACCGCGGAGCGAACCGGCACGACCCCCGCGACCGCCGCCCCCAGCCCCTCGGGCCGGGCCGCGGGCACCCCCGTGCGGGCGGCGAGGGTGAGCGCCAGGCGGGCCACGACCCCCGAGACGACCGCCCCGACCGCACCCCGGCCCCACGAGTCGCCGTAGAGCTGGGAGAGCGCGGCCACCTGCGCGAGCACCACGAAGACCAGGGCCAGCACCCCGAACGGCCCGATGTCCGACTGCTTCATGATCCGCAGCGCGTCCTCCGCCGGCTTCCCGCTCCCCAGCCCGTCGGCCGTGTCCGCGAGCCCGTCCAGATGCAGCCCGCGCGTGAGCACGGCGGGCACGGCGGCACTTCCGACGGCGGCGAGCAGGGGACTCGCTCCGAGCAACAGCAGCAGCAGTCCGGCCCCGGCCGCGCAGCCACCGACGACCACGCCCACCACCGGTGCCGCCAGCATCCCCGCCCGCGCGGCCTCCCGGTCCCAGCGGGTCACCGTGACCGGCAGAACGGTCAGGGTGCCGAACGCGAAGCGGAGGCCGTCGAGAGGCGGGGTCTTGGACACCGGCGCAGGCTACCCGGCGATCGGGAGGGCACCCGAGCGGGCCGTGGCTAAAGTGCCCATATGGGACATTGGCTGTACCGCAACATCGTCGAGCCGGGCAAGCTCCCGCTCCTCCTCGCGCTGACCGCCTTCGTCCTGACCTTCCTCGTCACCCGTGTCATCACCCGCATGATCCGCGCCGGCAAGGGCCCCTTCGGCAACATCAAGGCCGGTGACGTGCACATCCACCACGTCGTCCCGGGGGTCGTGCTCAGCGTCCTCGGCGGGTTCGGCGCGGTGGCCAGCACCCGCTACGGCGTCGGATCGGCGATCTTCGCGATCGTCTTCGGGATCGGCGCGGGCCTGGTGCTCGACGAGTTCGCGCTGATCCTCTACCTCGACGACGTGTACTGGACCGAGGCGGGCCGCAAGAGCGTCGAGGCGGTGGTCCTCACGGCGGCCCTGGTCGGGTTCGTCCTCGCCGGCTTCTCGCCGTTCGGCGTCAACGACCTCACCGACTCCGAACTCCACGACCGCGCCAGCGTGATCGTGAGCGTCGCCGTGAACTTCTTCTTCTCCCTCATCGCCCTGAGCAAGGGCAAGGCCCGCATGGCGGTCTTCGGCGTCCTGGTCCCGCTGGTCGCCTTCGTCGGCGCGGTCCGGCTGGCCCGCCCGGGCTCCCCCTGGGCCAAGCGCTTCTACCGCAAGCGCCGCCACCGGGCCCGGGCGCGCTCCACCCTCCGCGCCTACCACCACGACCGCCGCTGGGCGGGCCCGCGCCGCAAGGTCCAGGACTGGATCGGCGGCAAACCGGACCCGGAGCCGGTGCGGATCCCCGGCCGCGGGCAGCCGCCCGCCGCCTAGGCCAGGGGAAGCCCGCGGTGCCGTACCGCCGAGATCAGGCACAGCAGGCCGACCGCGATGATCGCCGCCAGGTGTTCCTTGCCCGCGAGGTTGCCCTTGAGCATCACCTCGACCGCTATCGCGGCGGTGACCGCGAGGGCGGTGACGTACGCGCCGTAGCGCCATGCGACGAAGACGGCGAGGCCGACCACCGCGGCGGACGGGCCGGTGTCCACGACCAGCCGGTCCGATCCGGGCAGTCCGAACGGGTTGTCGAAGCCGAGCCGGATGCCGAGGCGGGCGTAGAGCGTGCCGGCCAGGGTCGCGGCATAGGCGATGACCAGCGTGCGCCAGCGGCCGAGGGCGATCTCCGCGATGCCGAACACGAAGAGGATCTGGGCCAGCGCGCCCCACACGGGGAGGTCGAGGGCCGGGACGAACAGGGAGAGCGGGGTGCGGAGAAGGGCCAGCCACAGCGGGTCCACGGCCCTGACCGCGCCCGTGTTCTGCACGAACTGGTAGCCCCAGGACCGGTTCTGCACGAACTGGAGCAGCGCCGTCAGCAGCACCGCGCCGATCGTCATCGGGATCGCCCGCCAGCGCCGCTTCACCAGCGGCTCGCGCACGGTGACGTGGAGCAGTCCCCATTCGGCGCGGGCCCAGCGGGCGAGGCGGTTCATCTGTGCGTCTCCAGGTGCTTGCGGTGCAGCCACTTCGGCAGGCCCGGAGCCTCCAGGAACCCTTCCGCGCGCGCCGACGCGAGGCCGATGCGCAGCAGGTCCGCGCTCTTCTCGAAGAGGAGGAAGCGGGGCTCCCAGATGGGCCGGTACTTGGCGTTGGCGCGGTACAGCGACTCGATCTGCCACCAGCGCGAGAAGAAGCTGAGGAGCGACCGCCACAGCCGCAGCACCGGCCCGGCGCCGATCCGCGCCCCGCGTTCGAAGACCGAGCGGAACATGGCGAAGTTGAGCGAGACCTGCGTGATGCCGATCTCCTGGGCGCGGCGCAGGAGTTCGATCACCATGAACTCCATCAGCCCGTTGTCGGAGTCGCGGTCACGGCGCATCAGGTCGAGGGAGAGCCCGTGCGGCCCCCACGGCACGAAGGACAGCACCGCCCTCAACTCGCCTTCCCCGTCCGTGCATTCGAGCATCACGCACTGCCCGTCGTCCGGGTCCCCGAGCCGTCCGAGCGCCATGCTGAACCCGCGCTCGGTGGCCCCGTCGCGCCAGTCGTCGGCGCGCTTGAGCAGATACGCCATCTCGTCGGCCGGAATGTCCTCGTGGCGCCGGATCCGCACGGTGTACCCGGCCCGCTTCACCCGGTTGTAGGCCTGCCGGACGGTCCGCATGGCGCGTCCTTCGAGGGTGAACTCGGCGACCTCGACGAGGGCTTCGTCCCCGAGTTCGAGGGCGTCCAGGCCGTGCCGGGCGTAGACGGTGCCGGCCTCCTCGCTCGCGCCCATCACGGCCGGGATCCAGCCGTGCACCCGGGCTTCGGCGAGCCACGGCTCGATCGCGCCGGGCCATGCCTCCGGGTCGCCGATCGGATCGCCGGAGGCCAGCGAGACCCCGCCCACGACCCGGTAGGCGACGGCCGCCTTGCCGGTCGGCGACCACACCACGCTCTTCTCCCGGCGCAGCGCGAAGTACCCGAGCGAGTCCCGCTCGCCCTGGCGCTCCAGGAGTGCCCGCAGCTGCTTCTCGTCGTCCTCGGTGAGCGGGTCGACGGCGCGCCGGGAGCGGAAGGCGGCGTAGAAGACGGCGAGGACGAGGAGGGTGCTGAGGACGTTGATGGCGACGTTGACCCAGTTCGGCGTCCAGATGCCGGGGAAGCGATTCTCCGGGGCGGCGATGGAGACCAGCCGGAACGCGCCGTAGTGCCAGCGTTCCACGAAGGTCGAACGGGACGCGTCCCGAGCCTGGTTGGTGACCGTCACCAGCAGGCCGGCGAGCAGCGAGGCGGCCAGGGTTCCGGCGACCGCGACGACGGCGGCGAGCCGGGGGTTGGAGCGGTCGCCCTTCGCGTAGAACTCCCGGCGCCCCACGAACAGGGAGGCGACGAAGGCGGCGGTCAGGACCAGGGAGATCCAGTTCTGCGGGTACCTGCGGATCTCCGGGAACGACATCGCGAACCCGAACAACGCCAGGAACAGCCCGCTGACCACCAGGTTCAGGATCCACGCGGCGCGTTTGCGGCGCCGCATGGTGATGGCGAGGAACGCGGTGAACACCCCGGACGCGAAGCCCGCCGTCAGCAGGTACGGCGTGAAGTAGTTCTCCTGGTTGTGCCGCCGCACGTCCTGCCCCAGCGAAACCCACGCCGCGCTGAGGAAGTTGATGAACGCCACCGCCCGCAGATACCAGACGGCGAAGGCCGCGGCCCGCCGCGAGGCCGCTGAGCTGTGACGTTCCTGAACGGACCCGACCCGGACATCTCCCATGAAGGAGGATCATATGGGCGTCGACGCGGCGGACGGTCATTCGCCACCTGGGCACCCTGTGCGGACCGGCCCCCTCCGCCCGGGCGGGACCCCGTGCTCGTCCCCGCCGAGGTCACTCGGGGTTCTTGACGGCTTCCGCGTCGACGGCCGGTTCCGCCGCGAGGGCCTGGTCCGCGGACTCTCCGGCCTCCGCGGGCTCCACGGACCCCTCCGTGCCCGTGTCCGCCGACTCCGCCGACTCCTCCGCCCGGAGCGGCAGTTCGGCCGAGAGGGCCGCCGCGGCCTGCACCAGCGGCAGGGCGAGCAGCGCGCCCGCGCCCTCGCCGACGGTCACGCCGTGGTCGAGGAGGGGCTCCAGGGCCATCCGGTCGAGGGCCTTCGCCTGGCCCGGTTCGCCGCTGTTCTGGCCGGCGAGCCACCAGTCCGGGGCGCGGAAGGCGACCCGCTGGCCGACCAGGGCGCAGGCGGCGGCCACGACGCCGTCCAGGATGACCGGAAGCTTCCGTACCGCGCTCTGCAGCAGGAACCCGGTCATCGCCGCGAGGTCGGCGCCGCCCACCGTCGCGAGCAGCTGCAACTGGTCGCCCAGCACCGGCCGGGCCCGCCGCAGCGCGTCCCGGATCGCGGCGCACTTGCGCATCCACGCCAGGTCGTCGATCGCGAGCCCGCCCCGCCCGGTGACGACCGAGGCGTCGGTGCCGCACAGCGCCGCGATGAGCACGGACGCCGGGGTGGTGCCGCCGACGCTGACATCGCCGAGCACCACCAGATCCGTACCGGAGTCGGCCTCCTCGTTCGCGACGGCGACACCGGCGTTGAAGGCGGCCTCCGCCTCCTCCGGCGTCAGCGCGTCCTCGATGTCGATCCGCCCGCTGCCCCGCCGTACCCGGTGCTCCACGACCGCGTCCGGGAGTGAGTCCGGCTCGCAGTCCAGGGCCATGTCCACGATCCGCACCGGTACGCCGAGCCGCCGGGCGAGCACTGCGGCGGGGCTGCCGCCCTCCAGCACGGACCGCACCAGCTCGGCTGCGCTGCCCGCGGGCCGGCCCGACACACCGAGCGAGGCGATCCCGTGGTCGCCGGCGAACAGCACCACGCGCGGCCGTTCGACCGGCCGCACCGGCACGGCGCCCTGCGCCGCCGCCAGCCACTCACCCAGGTCGTCGAGTCGGCCCAGCGCTCCGGGCGGCACGATCTGACGTTCCCGCCGGGCCTCGGCGTCACGGCGCACACCGCCGTCGGGGCGCTCGATCAGATCGGTGAAGTCGTCGAGATTAAGCGAGCTCATTCGCCGAACAGTACCGGCAGTGGTCGAACACCACGGAGCCACATGGCCACCACGCGCCCCCGACGTCCTTGCCCCGAAGATCAAGATCCCGTACGTATCGTTTTGCACCGTTTTGCCGTACGTCTTCGGGAGCCGCCCATGAACAGCCTGCGCACCCGCGTCAGCACCCGTGTCAGCACCCGTGTCAGCACTCTCGACGCGTACCGCCGCCACCGCGCGCTGGCCCGCGCGATCCTGCGGCTCCTGCCCGAACCGGAGAGCTGGCTCGACGTCGGCACGGGCGACGCCCGCTTCCCGGAGACGGCGAAGGCGTTCTTCCCGTACACCTCCTTCGACGGCGTCGACCCCACCCCCCGCGTCGTCCGCGCCCGCGCCGCCGAACGCATCGAGGAGGCCCACGCCGGCCACCTCTCGGACCCGCACCTCACGACCGCCCTCCGGGCCCGCTACGACGTGGTCACCCTCCTCCGCGACCGCTCACCCGCCCCCGACCCCGACGCCGAACTCCACGCGGCCCTCACGGTCCTGCGCCCCGGCGGCCTCCTCCTCCTGGAAGGCCCCCCGGACACCCTCCGCCCCCGACTGGAGCCCCACGCCGTCGAGTTCGTCACGGAAGCCCGCAGCCTCCCGGACACCTTCCCGCCCCCGCAACGCCTGATCGCCCGCAGAAACCGACAGCTCTAGGGCCTGTCCGGTCCTTGCGGTCCGCTACCGTCCGCCCCGCAACGCCAGCGCCTGACCCGCCACCACCAGCAGCACGTGCTCGCACTCGCCGGCGATCGCGGAGTTCAGCCGGCCCAGCTCGTCCCGGTACCGGCGTCCGGACGCGGTCGCCGGGACGATCCCCGAGCCGACCTCGTTGGACACGGCGACCAGCGTCCGCCGGGTCGCGCGCACGGCGGCGGTCAACTCCCGTACCCGCTCCCGCAGCCGCTTCTCCCCGCGGTCCCCCCACTCGGCGTCGTCCCACGCGCCCACGGAGTCCATCGCGTCGGTCAGCCACAGCGACAGACAGTCGATGAGCAGCGGCGGCCCGTCCTCCGCCAGCAGCGGCACCAGGTCGCAGGTCTCGGCGGTGCGCCACGACCCGGGCCGCCGGTCCCGGTGCGCGGACACCCGGGAGGCCCACTCGGTGTCCCCGTTGCGCGAGCCGCCCGTGGCGACGTACAGCACGTCGGGAAACGCCTCAAGCCGCCGCTCGGCCTCCACCGACTTCCCGGACCGGGCCCCGCCCAGCACCAGCGTCCGCCGGGGCACATCGGGCACGTCCTCGTACACCCCCACGGTCACCGTCGTCCCGTCCGGCACGGCCCGCGCCCCCACCGCCGCCAGCCGCCGCGCCGACTCGGCGCCCGGCGGCACGTCGTGGTCCAGATGGACGGCGACGACATCGGTGGCCGGACCCACCGCCCCCACCGCCCGCAGTTTGGCGAGCGCGTCCGGCCGCCCCACGACGTCGGCGAGCACCATGTCGTACGACTCCACCCGCCCCTCCTCCAGCCCGGCGGGCGCACCACCCGGCGGCAGATACAGCACCCGCTGTCCGTCGGGCCCCGTCACGGCGTACCCGGTACCCGGCGCGTCCATGGCGACCGCGCGCACCCGGTGACCCGTCAGCAACGCCAGCTCCTGCCCGTCCGGCACCCGCCCCGGCTGCGGCAACCCGGCGGGCACCTCCACCGCAGGACCGTCATGCGGATGCGACAGCAACACCTGCCGCACACCGCCCAGCGAATGCCCCGCCCGAGCGGCGGCGAAGGCCGCCCCCGGCGTCAGATCGAGCAGCAGGGTCCCGTCCACCAGCACCGCGGTGGCCGCCCGGGCGTCCGGCCCGAGCGACACGGCACAGGCCGCGCAGGGGCAGCCGGGGCGAGGGAGTCCAGCAGGGGCACCGGTGCCGAGCAGAGTGAGTTCCACGGGTCGATTTTCACCGCTCACGGGAAGACCCGCGCGCCCTGACCCCCTGAGGGGCGCGACAAGCCTCCGCTCAGCCGCACCCGACAAACTTCCGCAACATGATCACAACGAACCCGGCGGAGCGCATACGCTGCAGGTCTGCATGCGCTCAGACACGGGAGGCATACATGGCGGCATGGATCTGGCGGTTCGAGAAGTCCGACGGGACCGAGGTCGAACCCGCGGTACAGCCCGAGGAGTTCACCACCCAGGGCGACGCGGAGTCCTGGCTCGGCGAGGTGTGGAAGGACCTCGTCGCCGGCGGCGCGGACCAGGTGTTCCTGTTCGAGGACGGCACACAGATCTACGGTCCGATGAGCCTGCACGCCGAGGACGCGTAGCCCGTCGTGGGCACAGGGGGCGGGGGCGGCCGGAGAACCACCGGCCGCCCCCGCCCCGTTCCCCGGAGGGCTACTGCTCGCCCAGCGTGACGTCGGCCTTCGTCGACGCCCCGTTCCGCGTGTACGTCACCGTCGTCCGCTGCCCCGGCTTGTCGGCGGCCAGGGCCTCCGACAGCGAGGTGATCGTGGTGATCCCCGTGTCACCGAGCTTCGTGATGATGTCGCCGGGCCGGATCCCCGCCTTGTCGGCGGCCCCGCCGTCCTTCACCTCGACCACGGCGACCCCGGCGGCCTGATAGCTGTCGTCGACGACGGTACGGCCGGTGATGCCGAGGGCCGCCCGCCCGGAGTCGGTGACCTTGCCGTCCTTGACGATCTGGCCGGCGACCGTCTTCACCATCGAGGACGGGATCGCGAACCCGATGCCGGGCGCGGCGCTGCCCCCGAGGTCGGGATCGGTGGCGGCGAGCGTCGGGATGCCGATGACCTGCCCGTTCAGGTTCACCAGCGCGCCCCCGCTGTTGCCGGGGTTGATCGCCGCCGAGGTCTGCACCATGTTGGCGATGGTCGCGCCCGTACCGCCGCCGGAGCTGCCCTCGCTGACGGTCCGCCCGGTCGCCGACACGATGCCCTGGGTGACGCTGGAGGAGAGTCCGAGCGGTGAGCCCATGGCGAGGACGATCTGCCCGACCTCGACCTTGGAGGAGTCCGCGAAGGTCGCCGCCTTGAGCCCGTCCGGGACCTTGTCCAGCTTGACGACGGCGAGGTCCTGCTCGGGGTAGGAGTAGACGAGCTTCGCGGTGAGCACGTCCTCGCTGTTCGCGGTGGTCACCTTGAAGGTCTTCTCGTTCCCGACGACATGCGCGTTGGTGACGATGTGCCCCTGGCCGTCGTACACGATCCCCGATCCCAGGTCACTGCTGGCCTGGATCTGCACGACCGACGGCAGGACCTCCTTGATCACCTTCAGGTAGTCGCTCTGCAGGTCGCCGCCCGCCATCGGTACGGCGGCCTCGGCGGCCTGGGTGGTCGAGCCGTCCTTCTTCGACGAGGAGGCCGCCGGTGAACCGGAGCCGGAACATCCGGCGACCAGCGCGAGGGAACAGGCGAGACCGGCGAGCAGGGCGACCGGCCGCGGGGCGCGGAAGCGGGTGCGGGAGGAGTCCATACCGCGAGTGTCTCTTCGGGGTGAATGTCCGGCTCGTACTGCTGACCCGAACGGGCCCCGGGGAGGGGCGCGCGCTCAGCCCCGCACGCCGCACAGATGCAGCAGCGCGGCCACCGCGCGATATGGGTCGGTCCGCCCGGCCCGCTCCTCGGCGGCCACCAGCGATTCGACGTCCGCCGGGATCTCCACGCCCTCGGGAGCGGTGTCGGTGAAGACCCGCACGCCGTACCAGGCCTGGAGCGGCGCCCCGATCCCGGCGAGCGTGGCCGTCAGGGTGCCGAGCCGGTCGGCCCGCACGTCGAGACCGAGCCGGTTGCGGTAGGCGGTGGAGTCGAACGCGCCCAGCGCGCCCGCCCAGTCCCAGGACAGTCCGGGCCGCATGGCCAGCGCGTCGGCGTTCCGCACCAGCAGCGACAGCAGTCCGCCGGGTGCCAGCATCCGGGCGAGCCCCGCGAGCAGCGGATCGGGCTCGGACACGTACATGAGGACGCCGTGACAGAGCACGACGTCGAAACTGCCCGGCAGGAAGTGCACGCCGGTGTCCCGGCCGTCGCCCTCGATGATCCGCACCCGCTCCCGGATGCCCTCGGGCTCACCGGCCAGCGCCGCACGGGCGGTGGCGATCATCTTCGGTTCCTGCTCCAGCCCGGTCACCTGATGCCCGGCCCGGGCCAGCCGCAGGGCCTGCGTGCCCTGGCCCATCCCGACGTCGAGCACCCGCAGCCGCTGTCCGACCGGATACCGGCCGGCTATCTGCTCGTCGAGCTGCCGGGCCACCAGCTCCTGGCGTACGACATCCCGCAGCCCGCCCAGCCTGCTCAGCCAGGCGTCCGCCGCGCCCCCGGAGAAGGAGTCCGCGCTCAGGGCCGCTCTCCGCGCTTGACCAGCGGCTTCGGCAGCCGGAGTCGACGCATCTGGAGGGATCGCATCAGGGCGTAACGGACGGTGCCCTTGGTGTCCTGACCCGGGAAGCGCTCGGCGAGCAGCTTGCGCAGCTTGAACGCGCTCCAGAAGGAGTCGACCACGATCAGCACGATCACCACGAGCCACAGCAGCAGCGCGATGTTCTGCAGCGCGGGGATCTGCACCACGCTGAGCACCAGGATCACCACGGCCAGCGGCAGGAAGAACTCGGCGATGTTGATCCGCGAGTCCACGTAGTCGCGCCCGAACTTGCGGATCGGGCCCCGGTCACGGAGCGGCAGGTCCCGCTCGTTGCCCCGGCCGGCGAGCGCCTGGCGCTGCTTCTCCATCGCCAGGCGCCGCTCGTCGCGCTGGCGCTTGGAGGCGTCCTTGCGCGTCATCGAGGAGTTGGCGACGCTGCGGCGCTGAGTCTGTGACTCACTGCGCTTGGGCGTGGGCCGACCCTTCGGGGCCTGAGGGTCTCGGGGCATCTTGGAGTCGGTCAGCGACACCTTGTCGGTGGTCGCCGCCTTCTCTTCCTTGGCGCGGCTACGGAACACAAAACCCAAGGGTAAGGGGTGAATGGGGTTGGACCCCAGCCCCGTGGGGAACGATCCGGCAACACCAGTCGTCTGTAGGGGGACAGAGAAGGACGTCGTGAGGGGTCCTCCCAGGGGAGCACCTACTCCTTACGCCGGATCGGAACCGGGGTCAGTCGTCCTTGGGGATGAGCGCATCCGTCCCCGAACAGTGCGGTAATGGATGCAGGGCCCGTACTGTGGGTTCTGTTGCAGTCGCTGGAGCTGGAGTCCGTCAGAAGGGGGCGCGCGAAGCCCATGAGCGGTGTCATGAAGCGTATGGGGATGATCTTCCGCGCGAAGGCGAACAAGGCCCTTGACCGGGCCGAGGACCCGCGCGAAACCCTCGATTACTCGTACCAGAAGCAGCTGGAGCTGCTTCAGAAGGTGCGCCGGGGTGTGGCCGACGTCGCCACCTCCCGCAAGCGTCTGGAGCTCCAGCTCAACCAGCTGCAGTCGCAGTCCTCCAAGCTGGAGGACCAGGGCCGCAAGGCGCTCGCCCTCGGCCGCGAGGACCTGGCCCGCGAGGCGCTCTCGCGCCGCGCCGCGCTCCAGCAGCAGGTGACCGACCTGGAGACGCAGCACACGACCCTCCAGGGCGAGGAGGAGAAGCTCACCCTCGCGGCCCAGCGCCTCCAGGCCAAGGTGGACGCCTTCCGCACGAAGAAGGAGACCATCAAGGCCACGTACACGGCGGCCCAGGCACAGACCCGGATCGGCGAGGCCTTCAGCGGCATCTCCGAGGAGATGGGCGACGTCGGCCTGGCGATCCAGCGGGCCGAGGACAAGACCCAGCAGCTCCAGGCCCGCGCCGGCGCGATCGACGAGCTCCTCGCCTCCGGCGCCCTGGACGACCCGACCGGCATGGCCAAGGACGACATCCAGGCCGAGCTGGAACGCCTGTCCGGTGGTACGGATGTAGAGCTGGAACTCCAGCGCATGAAGGCGGAGCTGGCCGGCGGCTCGTCCGCTCCGCAGCAGGCGATCGAGGGCGGCACCGACAAGGCGCAGCCGCAGCAGCCGCAGGACACCCCGCGTTTCGACAAGCAGTAGGCCCACGCCTGAGGAGGGCGACATGATCGTACGGATCATGGGGGAGGGGCAGGTGAGGCTGGCCGACGGCCACCTCACCGAGCTGAACAAGCTGGACGACGTACTCCTGGCAGAAGTGCGCAACGGAGACGGCCCCGCCTTCCGCGAGACCCTCCAGGCACTCCTGTCGAAGGTCCGCGAACTGGGCGAGCCGCTGCCGGACGACTCCCTGGAACCCTCCGAGCTGATCCTCCCGTCCCCGGACGCCACTCTGGAGGAGGTCCGGGACCTGCTGAGCGACGACGGTTTGATCCCGGGGTAGAGGACGGCGCCTTCCGCGTCCTTCCACGGCGCCGGCCTCGGTTGCCGTCGCGGGTCCCGGCACGCCCACGCCCACTCCGCACCACCACAGGAACCCCGTTGCCGGAATGACCGCCTTCGACCGAGCCCGCTGCCGGGCGAACGCCCACCCCTCGGCCCTGGACGTCGCCCTCGCCGCAGCCGTGCTGGTCTGCATGGTCGTCGGTTCCTTCGTCGACCCGCACGGCGACCACGGCGTCAGCTGGGGCGTCCGCACCCCCGACACCCTCAGCCTGATCCTGATGGCGGTCGGCGCCGTCGCACTGGTCAAGCGCCGCCGCGCCCCCATGCTGGTGCTCGCCGTCACGGCCACCGCGTCCCTCGTCGAGAGCGTCACCAGCGACCCCCGCGCCCCGGTCGCGATGTGCGCCGTGGTCGCCCTGTTCACCGTCGCCGTCACCACCGACCGCTCCACGACCTGGCGCGTCGCCCTGCTCACGATGACCGTGCTGACCGGCGCCGCGATGCTCGGCGGCCCCCTCCCGTGGTACGCCCAGGAGAACCTCGGCATCTTCGCCTGGACCGGCATGGCCGCCGCCGCGGGCGACGCCGTACGCAGCCGCAAGGAGTTCGTGCACGCCATGAGGGAGCGTGCCGAACGGGCCGAACGCACCCGGGAGGAGGAGGCCCGCCGGAGGGTCGCCGAGGAGCGGCTGCGCATCGCCCGGGACCTGCACGACGTGGTCGCGCACCACATCGCCCTGGTCAACGTCCAGGCCGGAGTCGCCGCGCACGTCATGGACAAGCGGCCCGACCAGGCCAAGGAGGCGCTCGCGCACGTGCGCGAGGCCAGCCGGTCCGCGCTCAACGAACTCCGGGCCACCGTCGGCCTGTTGCGCCAGTCCGGCGACCCCGAGGCCCCCACCGAACCGGCACCGGGACTCGACCGTCTCGAAGAACTCGCCGGCACCTTCCGCAGCGCGGGCCTGCACGTCGAGGTGGCCCGCGCCGACAACGGCACCGAACTGCCCGCGGCCGTCGACCTGGCCGCCTACCGCGTCATCCAGGAAGCCCTCACCAACGTCCGCAAGCACGCCGGTACGGAGGCCAAGGCCGAGGTCAGCGTGGTCAGGGTGGGCCCGAACGTGGAGGTCACCGTCCTCGACAACGGCTCCGGCGAGCCCGGTGAGCCGGGCGAGGACGAGGCTCCCGACTCCGGCGGCGGCCACGGCCTGCTCGGCATGCGCGAGCGCGTCACCGCCCTGCGCGGCACCCTCACCACCGGTCCCCGCTACGGAGGCGGCTTCCGCGTCCATGCGATCCTGCCGGTCAAGACCCGCCCACGTGCCTCGGGGGACCCCGTATGACGACGATCCGTGTCCTGCTCGCCGACGACCAGGCCCTGCTGCGCAGCGCCTTTCGCGTGCTCGTCGACTCGGAGCCGGACATGGAGGTCGTGGGAGAGGCCTCGGACGGCGCGCAGGCCGTGCGGCTGGCCAAGGAGGAGCGGGCCGACGTCGTGCTGATGGACATCCGGATGCCCGGCACGGACGGCCTCGCCGCGACCCGGATGATCAGCGCGGACCCGTCGCTCGCCCATGTCCGGGTGGTGATACTGACGACCTTCGAGGTCGACGACTACGTGGTGCAGTCCCTGCGCGCGGGCGCGTCCGGCTTCCTGGGAAAGGGTTCCGAGCCGGAGGAACTGCTGAGCGCGATCAGGGTCGCGGCGGCGGGCGAGGCGCTGCTCTCCCCGGTGGCGACCAAGGGCCTGATCGCCCGCTTCCTCGCCCAGGGCGGTGACCTGGACGACGACCGCGACCCGGCCCGCGCCGAACGGCTCGACGCCCTCACCGTCCGCGAACGCGAGGTCCTCGTCCAGGTCGCGGGCGGCCACTCGAACGACGAGATCGCCGAACGCCTGGAGGTCAGCCCGCTGACGGTGAAGACCCACGTCAACCGCGCCATGTCCAAGCTCGGCGCCCGCGACCGGGCCCAACTCGTCGTCATCGCCTACGAGTCGGGGCTGGTCCGGCCGCGGGTGGAGTAGCCCGGTACGGCTACGGCAGTGCCAGCATCCGCTCAAGCGCCAGCTTGGCGAACGCCTCCGTCTCCTTGTCCACCTCGATGCGGTTGACCAGCTTGCCCTCGGCGAGGGACTCCAGGGTCCACACCAGGTGGGGGAGGTCGATGCGGTTCATCGTCGAGCAGAAGCAGACCGTCTTGTCGAGGAAGACGATCTCCTTGCCCTCGGGGGCGAAACGATGCGCGAGCCGGCGTACGAGATTCAGCTCGGTGCCGATGGCCCACTTCGAACCGGCCGGGGCGGCTTCGAGTGCCTTGATGATGTACTCCGTCGAGCCGACGTGGTCGGCCGCGGCCACGACCTCGTTCTTGCACTCCGGGTGCACGAGGACGTTGACACCCGGTATCCGGGCCCGCACGTCCTCCACCGACTCCAGCGAGAAACGGCCGTGCACCGAGCAGTGGCCGCGCCACAGGATCATCTTCGCGGACCTCAACTGCTCCGTGGTGAGGCCCCCGTTGGGCTTGTGCGGGTTGTAGAGCACGCAGTCGTCGAGGCTCATGCCCAGGTCGCGGACGGCGGTGTTGCGGCCCAGGTGCTGGTCGGGGAGGAACAGCACCTGCTCGCCCTGCTCGAAGGCCCACTCCAGGGCGCGCTCGGCGTTCGACGAGGTGCAGATCGTGCCGCCGTGCCTGCCCGTGAACGCCTTGATGTCGGCGGACGAGTTCATGTACGACACCGGCACGACCCGGTCGGCCACGCCGGCCTCGGTCAGCACGTCCCAGCACTCGGCGACCTGCTCGGCGGTGGCCATGTCGGCCATCGAGCAGCCGGCCGCGAGGTCCGGGAGCACGACCTTCTGGTCGTCGCCGGTGAGGATGTCCGCGGACTCCGCCATGAAGTGCACACCGCAGAACACGATGTACTCCGCCTCGGGGCGCGCGGCGGCGTCCCGGGCCAGCTTGAAGGAGTCGCCCGTGACATCGGCGAACTGGATGACCTCGTCGCGCTGGTAGTGGTGGCCGAGCACGAAGACCTTGTCGCCGAGCTTCTCCTTGGCCGCGCGGGCCCGCTCGACCAGGTCGGGGTCGGACGGCGAGGGCAGGTCGCCGGGGCACTCGACACCGCGCTCGCTGCTCGGGTCGGCCGCACGGCCGAGAAGGAGCAGGGCGAGGGGCGTCGGCTGTACGTCGAGCTCCTGGGTCTGGGCGGTGGTCACGACACGCACCCTTTCTGTTCTGCGGGCTGGGCTCTTCTGCCGGCTGTTCCGGTGGAGAGAACGTGCCTTTTCGTCGAATTGACGTTATCTATCATAACCGCTTCACGTCAGTTTGACGATGGCGATGTCGTCGATGTGACATCAATCCCGGCGGACGCCCTCCGGCCGCTCGGCGGGGGGACCTTGCGGGCGTGTGCGAGCATGGAGAGAGGAGCCAGGGGAAAGACACCGGAGATGGTCCGGAATGAATCCCCGGCCCCGGCGGTTGACATCGTCGGCAAGCAGTCTCCGTACAACCCGGGAGAGATGTAGATGTCCGTATCGGACGAGACCAGCACCGTCACCGACGGCATCATCCTGTCCGACGCCGCCGCGGCGAAGGTCAAGGCCCTGCTCGACCAGGAAGGCCGTGACGACCTGGCCCTGCGCGTCGCCGTCCAGCCCGGCGGCTGCTCCGGCCTGCGTTACCAGCTCTTCTTCGACGAGCGTTCCCTCGACGGCGACGTCGTCAAGGACTTCGGCGGAGTCAAGGTCGTCACCGACCGCATGAGCGCCCCGTACCTGGGCGGCGCCTCCATCGACTTCGTGGACACCATCGAGAAGCAGGGCTTCACGATCGACAACCCGAACGCGACGGGCTCCTGCGCCTGCGGCGACTCGTTCAGCTAGACCGGACGCGTCGCGCGTGGCCGACAGGCCGCGTCGCGCGACTGAGCGGAACGAAGGCGGCGGCCCCCTCCGACAGGGCCGCCGCCTTCGTGCTCTTCCGGTGCCGTGGCTACCGCGCGAGCGAGGGCCCGGCGCCGACCTCCACCTTCTGCTCCACGGGGATCGCCCTGCCGTCCGCGCCCGTCACCTTCCGGTCGCCGAGCGGCGCCTTCAGCTGCACGGTCTGGTGGTAGACCTTGGCGATCATGACGCAGATCTTCTTCGGCCACGGGGTCGCGGTCACCGTGACCGTCACCCGGCCCGAACTCTCCACGGCCGACGTCCGGTAGTCGGCGCACACCCCGCCGGTGAAGGCCACGGTGAGACTCTTCCCGTCGGCCGTGTAACCGTCCGCCTTGACGTCGTGCGGAGCCGCCGTCGCCGACGAACTCGCCGTAGGGGCGGGCGTGGCGGCGGAGGTCAGGTACTTCGGGTCGATCGCCGGGTACGTCACCGTGAAGCCGTCCTGCCCGCCCGGCTGCCGCACCTCGAACAGCCAGGACGGCACCAGCGTCTGCTTCCCGCCCACGGAGTGCACGGCGAGCCCGAACTCCGCGTGCTCGACGACGGTCGGGGCCTGCGTCGGAGTGGCGGGGGAGGCGGTCGACGCACCGCAGGGGGCCTCCAGCCGGTCCTTCAGCGGTACGGGGCTGGCGCACCCCCCGATGCCCATACGGTGATCCGACCCCGGCGCCGCGTTCATCAGGTCCAGCGTCTTGCGCGCACTCAGCACCGGATAGACGTCACCCTTCACCGGCGCCGCCAACTGCCCGCTGCCGCCCACCACTTCTCCCTGGGCGCCGACCGTCAGCCCGGTGGTCCAGCCATGCGTCGGCAGCCCGCCGATCACCGGCTCGGCGTTCACCACCCGCTGCGCGCCCATGAGCTGGCTCGCGTCGACCTTCGCGTCGTCCTGACCGACGGCCTTGAGGACCGGGGCGGCGGCCTGCTTCGCCGCGGCGACACTCACCGGGTCGACGGCGGGCGCGGCCGGGTCCTTCCGGCAGGTGACCGTGCCGGTGCAGTCGTCGGTGCCGGGGGCGTAGCGGGTGAACGTCCACATGCCCGGCGCGGCCTTGTTCACCTGGAGACTCGGCCCGGTGCCGTCCTGTCCGCCGACCTTCCAGACCTGCCCCTCGGCCACCGGCGTTCCCGCGACCCCGAGCGCCCGCGCGAGCCGGACGACCGCGTCCTTGGTGACGTCACCCTGCGGGGCGTACACGGCCGCGGACTCCGGTCCGCCGGGCAGGCTCCCCGCGGCCTGATAGGTCACGCCGTACGGATTCGGCTCACCGGCCGCGATCCCGCCGGTCCCGCCGGAGGAGTAGCCGTCGAGCGCGAGCGGCGGGGGAGTACCGTCCGCACCGGACGAGCCGGTCCCGCTCCCGGTCCCGTCCCCCGCGCCGGACGAGGAGGACGCCGCGAGATACGCTCCGCCGCCACCGACCAGCAGCACGGCGGCGGCCACGGAAGCGACGACCAGCGGGGAGCGGGACCGCCGGGGGTGCGGGTCGTCGGTCCCGGGGGACGTGGGCTCGGCGGCTTCCGGCCGGCCCACCTCGGCGTCGGACCCGGTGGACTCGGTCCCGTCCGGCCGACCGGGCCCGGCCTCGGCACCGGATTCGGTGGAAGCCGCAGCCGCGCCGGACGCCGTAGAACCGGCCTCTGCGCCGGACGCCGTTGCGGCGGCCTCTTCCTTACGACCGTCCTCTTCCTTACGGCCGTCCACTTCGGCTCGGCCGGTTCCGGTGCGGTCGGTGTCGGTGTCGGTGTCGGTGTCGGTGTCGGTGTCGGTCCGGTCCTCCCCGGCCTTGCCGACCTCGGCCCCGTCGGCCCCGGCCCCCTCGATCCCCGCGGCGGAGCCCCTCGCACCCCGCACGTCACCGGGCGTGCCGGTCGTGTCGTCGTTGTCGGGTCGCTCGGTGTTCACCGCATCGCTCCTTCGGCTGCGCAACTGTCCCGTGACCCTGACCCGCCCCTGTCAAAGAGGCGGACGGAAGGGTCGTATCCCGCATCCCCTTTACGGGGGACGGCGATGGGACGCAGCGAGGGGGCGCACGGTTCCCCCGAACGCGCCGATCCGGCCGAGAGGCTCCGCTCAGTCGCCGTACTCGGACATTCCGTCGAGCAGCCGGGCCGATGCCGGCGGCACGGTCACGCCGTTGATGCGGGACGGCGACACCGGACGGGAGACGATCCGGTCCGGAACCGTCCAGTGGGGAGCCATCCGGGCGCAGTCGCCGCGCAGCGCCGCGAGACCGGTCTCGCCCTCGCCGTCGAAACGGACCGGAAGGGCGGTGTGCACATCAAGGTTCGCCATAACGGCACCGTAGACACGCTTCAGCCCGCGAAGAAAGATCTACTATCGGGTAGTTTTGGCCGCTTCAGAGCCACCGTGCCGACCGGGTAGCGTGAACTGTCAACGCAGCCTCCCTCAGGAGAGTCCTCGCCGTGCGCATCGCAGTCACCGGCTCCATCGCCACCGACCACCTCATGACCTTCCCCGGCCGCTTCGCCGACCAGCTGGTCGCGGACCAGTTGCACACGGTGTCGCTCTCCTTCCTGGTCGACAACCTCGACGTGCGCCGGGGCGGCGTCGGGGCCAACATCGCCTTCGGCATGGGCCAGCTCGGCACCAAGCCGATCCTGGTCGGCGCGGCCGGCTCCGACTTCGCCGAGTACCGCGACTGGCTTGACCGGCACGGTGTGGACACGGACTCGGTCCGGATCTCCGAGACGCTGCACACCGCCCGCTTCGTGTGCACCACGGACGCCGACCACAACCAGATCGGTTCCTTCTACACCGGCGCCATGAGCGAGGCCCGGCAGATCGAGCTGAAGACCGTCGCCGACCGCGTGGGCGGCCTCGACCTGGTCCTCATCGGCGCCGACGACCCCGAGGCGATGCTCCGCCACACGGAGGAGTGCCGGACCCGTTCCATCCCCTTCGCCGCGGACTTCTCCCAGCAGATCGCGCGCATGGACGGCGACAACATCCGCATCCTGCTGGAGGGTTCGGCGTACCTCTTCTCGAACGAGTACGAGAAGGGGCTCATCGAGTCCAAGACCGGCTGGAGCGACGAGGAGATCCTGGCGAAGGTCGGGCACCGGGTGACCACGCTCGGCGCGCACGGTGTCCGGATCGAGAGCGTCGGGGCCGACCCGATCGAGGTCGGCTGCGCGGAGGAGGAGCGCAAGGCTGACCCCACGGGCGTCGGCGACGCGTTCCGCGCGGGATTCCTCTCGGGCCTCGCGTGGGGGGTCTCCCTGGAGCGGGCGGCGCAGGTCGGCTGCATGCTCGCCACCCTGGTGATCGAGACGGTGGGCACGCAGGAGTACCAGCTGCGGCGCGTGCACTTCATGGACCGGTTCACCAAGGCGTACGGGCATGACGCCGCGGCTGAGGTGCGAGGGCACCTGGGCTGATCTCCGCCCCTCGCGGAGATCGGGCCAGGGGATCGGGTCAGGGATCGGAGCAGGGGATCAGGTCGCCCGGCGGACCAGATACGCCGGGCCCTCCTCCTCGCCGATGTACTCCTGGCCCCGCATCTCGCACCAGGCCGGGATGTCCAGGCGGGCCGCTTCGTCGTCCGAGAGGACCCGGACCGTCCCGCCCACCGGCACATCGCCGATGACCTTCGCCAGTTCGATGACGGGGATCGGGCAGCGCTTGCCGAGGGCGTCCACGACCAGGACGTCCTCCTCCACGGCGGTCACCGGGGTCCGCGCCCCCAGTTCCTCGCGGACTCCGGCCACCGCGTCCGGCAGCACGGCGAGGAAGCGTTCGACGTCCTCCTCCGTCGCGCCGAGCGGCAACGACACCCGCACGTTTCCCTCACTCAGGACGCCCATCGCCTTCAGCACATGGCTGGGCGTCAGGGTGCTGCTCGTGCAGGACGAGCCGGACGAGACGGAGAACCCGGCGCGGTCGAGCGCGTGCAGGAGGCTCTCCCCGTCGACGTAGAGGCACGAGAAGGTGACGATCCCGGGCAGGCGCCGGACGGGATCGCCGACCACGTCCACGCCCGGCACCAGTCGCGGCACCCGTGCACGGATTCGGTCCGTCAGTTCCCGCAGCCGTAGCGCCTCCTGGGTCGCCTCCGCGTGGACCGCGCGGAGGGAGGCGGCGGCGGCCACCACGGCGGGGATGTTCTCGAAGCCGGGGGCGCGTCCCGACTCCCGTTCGTCGACCGGGCCTTGGGGTGCGAAGCGCGCGCCCTTGCGGACCGCCAGCAGGCCCACGCCGGCCGGGCCGCCCCACTTGTGCGCGCTCGCCGTGAGCAGCGACCAGGCGCCCTCGACCGGGCCCCACCCCAGCGACTGCGCCGCGTCGACCAGCAACGGCACCCCGACCGCCCGGCACGCCTCCGCCACCTCGGCGACCGGCTGGACCGTCCCCACCTCGTGGTTGGCCGACTGGAGACAGGCCAGCGCGGTGTCCGAACGGAGGGAGCCGGCGTAGTCCTCCACGCTCACCGCACCCGTACGGTCCACCGGCACCTCGGTGGACGAACCGCCGTCCGCGACCAGCGTCTCGGCCGAATGGAGCACGGAAGAGTGTTCCACCGCTGACACGATCAGGTGACGCCCGACGCGCCGCCGTCCCGCCAGCGCTCCCGCGATACCGCTGTGCACGGCCCGGGTTCCGGAGGAGGTGAAGACGAGTTCGTCGGCCCGGCACCCGACAGCCTCGGCGGCGGCCTCCCGCGCCGCGTCCAGCAGCAGCCGCGCCTTGCGCCCCTCCCGGTACAGCCGGGCGGGATCGGCCCACCCGTCGTCCAGGGACGCCAACAGCGCCTGCCGCGCGACGGGATGAAGGGGATGGCTGGATGCGGCATCGAAGTAGGACACACGCCAACGTTAAAGCGGACGGGAGCTTTCCATGGGGGCGCGAGGAACTGCGCGAGCAACCACAACGCACCCGCACCCGCCCAAACCACCTGATCCCCCGAGCTATTAGACGCACGGAGTAACCCGCGGCGCGTATGCCACCCTCCCCGCGAACCCCCGGAGGGCGTCGGCTAGGGTTTGGTCCGCATAAACATCCAAACCCCTGCCCGACGCAGGGCGGCGACCGACCCGCGTGAAGGCAGGCCGCAGCCAATCCGCGCGGGCGAGACTCTCGGGAAGGCGCTACGTGAGTCCCAACGGCTCCGACCGCTCGCCGCGGCGCCCGATGCGGCGGAAGCTGCTGCAGGCAATGACTGCGGGCCTGGTCCTGGCGACCGCGACCGGTTGCACATCCAAGGACTTCCCTCGCCTTGGTTTCCCCACCCCGACCACGGAGGAGGGTCCGCGGATCCTCTCCCTGTGGCAGGGATCCTGGGCTGCCGCGCTCGCCGTCGGCGTCCTGGTATGGGCCCTGATCATGTGGAGCGTCGTATTCCACAGGCGCAGCCGCACCAAGGTCGAGATCCCCCCGCAGACCCGGTACAACATGCCCATCGAGGCGCTGTACACGGTTGTTCCGCTCATCATCGTCTCGGTGCTGTTCTACTTCACGGCCCGCGATGAGACGAAGCTCCTGAGCCTCGACAAGAAGCCCGATGTGACGGTCAACGTCGTCGGCTTCCAGTGGAGCTGGGGCTTCAACTACATCGAGAACGTCGACGGTGTCAGTGGTGACGCGACGACCGACAAGAACCTGGCCGCGATCCCGGACCGGTTCAAGAAGGAGTTCCCGGCGAACGCCGGCGGCGTCTACGACGTCGGCACGCCCGCCACGAAGAACCCGCAGACGGGCAACCCGGGTCCGACCCTCTGGCTCCCCAAGGGCGAGACGGTCCGCTTCGTCCTCACCTCACGTGACGTCATCCACGACTTCTGGGTGGTGCCGTTCCTGATGAAGATGGACGTCGTCCCGGGGCACACCAACGCCTTCCAGGTGACCCCCACCAAGGAAGGCACCTACCTCGGCAAGTGCGCCGAGCTCTGCGGCGTCGACCACTCCCGGATGCTGTTCAACGTGAAGGTCGTCTCGCCGGAGCGCTACCAGCAGCACCTCAAGGACCTCGCCAAGAAGGGGCAGACCGGTTACATCCCCGCTGGCATCGCGCAGACGAGCCACGAGAAGAACCGGGAGACGAACAACCTGTGAGCATCCTCAACGAACCTCAGGGTGCCGCGGCAGCAGAGTCCCACTACGCGGACGAGCTGCCGGTAAGGCGCAAGCAACCCGGTAACGTCGTGATCAAGTGGCTCACCACCACCGACCACAAGACGATTGGCACGCTGTATCTGGTCACGTCGTTCGCGTTCTTCCTGATCGGCGGCGTCATGGCGCTGCTGATGCGTGCCGAGCTGGCGCGGCCGGGTCTGCAGATCCTGTCGAGCGAGCAGTTCAACCAGGCGTTCACGATGCACGGCACGATCATGCTGCTGATGTTCGCGACGCCCCTGTTCGCCGGTTTCACGAACTGGATCATGCCGCTGCAGATCGGCGCGCCCGACGTGGCGTTCCCGCGGCTGAACATGTTCGCCTACTGGCTCTACCTGTTCGGCTCGACCATCGCGGTCGGTGGCTTCCTCACCCCGCAGGGTGCCGCGGACTTCGGCTGGTTCGCCTACAGCCCGCTGTCGGACGC